>CAVZFI010000012.1:0-194105 GCA_963774465.1 uncultured Methanosarcinaceae archaeon
TCTTAAGAAGCTTTCGTACTGTTAAGCCAGAATAAGACTAAATCTGGCAAAATAGACGTTTTATTGCCTTTTCCAATGAGTTCCATCAAATTTCAGCTCTGATATAAAAGAAAGGTAAAAATGAGTGATGCCTGTAACATTAGAATTACAGGATCAGTCACTCATTAATTACAGGATTAATTACCTACAACTGCAGGATTGATTTCTCATTAACAGGATCAATTACCCACAATTGAAGAATTAATCAATCATTCCGAAGTCGAACTGGCTGCATCTACCCTTTTCCACTCATAGATATTTCCTAGGACATCTGATCCTGCATTTCTTTGTGGAGTTCCTATATCCAGGGTTTCATCCACCATATAGAGATAATCAGTTGTCACCAGCCATAGCCAGGTAGCATCTCCTGCAGGCCCATAACCGGTATTTCCGTCATACGCAGCTAACTGCCAGTATTTTGTAGCCTCATCCTGATCTTCCGATCTTAAAGCTGCTTCCAGATACCCGTCTACAACAGGATTACTATAAAGACCCGGATTTCTGTAAGTGTCATCTGCTTCTTTGCTGTGGTATTGCAGATATAAAGTAAAGGTATCGATGTTACTGTAAGCGTATAAAACGGCTGAACTGTACTGATTAGCGTATATTTCATCCCAGCTTGCGCCTACAAGGTCTATCTTTATACCTAATTTTTTAGCCTGTTCGCTTACAGCCACTGACAGAGCTTGCCTTGTCTGGTCGTCAGAAGAATAATATAGTTTAAATTCTGCTTTAGTTCCGTTCTTTTCTCGAATTCCATCGCCGTCAGTGTCTTTCCATCCTGCGTTTTCTAATATTTTTCTGGCTTCTTCGAGATTTGAATCATTGATTCTGGCTTCGGGGTTTCCATAGTTTCGTTGATCTACCCCAGTGTATTCTACATCTCCTTTTCCGGAGATTACTCCTTCAAGCAGGGCTTCTCTATCGATACCTATGTTTAAAGCTTTTCGAATTGCTATATCGGCGGTTACATTATTGCCTATAGGATCTCCCTTGAGGCTTTCTTTACCGGTATCGTTCTGCATGGGGAACGAAACTCCCAGTGCTCTTGCTGCCGGAAGAGCTATCAAATTATATCCGTCTATAGTTTGATTTGCATGGCTTATTTCGATTTCAGCTATGTCCACTTCACCGGACTTTGCAGCTGCAAATGCAGTATCTTTATCCAGAAATAGCATGGTTATTTTTTTGAAGTATGGTTTTTCTCCATAGTAATCTTCGTTTAATTCAAATATTGCCTGTTGACTTTTGTCCCATTGTACCAGTTTATACGGTCCTGATCCTACTGGATTGGACCCGTAGGTTTCTTTTTCATATGCATGTTCCGGCACAATCCCAACGTATCGGAGTTTCCATATGAAGCTTGATTGGGGCTCTTTTAATTCGAATTTAACCGCAGTATTATTTATTGCCGTAGCTTTTTCGAGATTACTCATATCCAGCTCGGAGTTACTTCCAATTGCCGTATTAAATGTAAATGCCACGTCTTCTGCGGTTAATTTCTCACCGTCTGTGAACCTGACATTATCTCTTATGTTCACAGTCCATACTTTTCCATCCGAACTAACCGAATAATTCGTAGCAAGGTCATTTATCATGCTTCCATCGTCAGCTGATTTAAAAAGAGTACTCTGTACCAGTGGCTCGAAATTCACATGACCGCAACCCCATCCGAGAAGCGGGTCAAATCCGGTTTCCGGTTCACCTGTGTGCCAATATACATTCACCACTAATTCATCAGAGCCCTGAGAAACTAATTCATCCGAACCCTCGGAAACGGATTCACCAGAAACCTGCGATGTTGAGCTGGCTGGATTACCCGCTGACGTTAAGATAAAAATAACCGCTATAATTATGACTACTGTCCCTGCCAGTAGATACTGTTGATGTTTCTTAATTTAGACGCCTCCTGTATTTTTACCAGAGTCCTGAACATTTAAGCAAGAATTGAACTATTAAGCAAGGATTTTTAACTGTTACAGATGATCCTGAAATTTTTCTTTAAATAAGATTTTTTCGACTAAAGAAGAGAATAAAATGTTACGTTTTACAACAAAATTAAGACAACTTAATTAAAACAATGTTACTATAAATACATTCCGAAATGTATGTGTTACTAAATTCTTAGTTTTAAGCAGCTTAGTATTACTAAATAGGAATCCCAGTCATGTTTCGGCGTCTGTAAATGATTGAAGCATCGAATACTGAAAAATAAGTTTAGCTTCTGGCAATCTCAAAGGATGGTGAAAGGGCTATTGCAATAAACCCTCGCAAGCTGACGAATTTACAGAAAGAGATAGCAGTAATCTAAGATTAGGAAAAACAGTAATCTAAAGATTGAGAAATATATTCTAAGCAAATTCGCCAAAAAAAGATCATGCTGAGGAGTCTTGCATTCTCAGCTTTACTAAAAAACTTTTAGGAACAGTTCCTTTACTGAAAGTCAGTTTGCAGTTTAATTCGCTGTGCGTTTCCATTCCACGATATTACCAAAAATGTCTGCACCGTGAGGCTGTATTTTAGGGATTCCGATATCTAAATCCTCATCCATAATGTACAGATAATCAATAGATGCCAGCCACATCCATGTAGCATCTCCTTTTGCAGAAAATCCTGTTGTTCCGTCCCAGGCAGCCAGTTGCCAGTTTTTATTGGCAGTATCCTGATCAACGCTGGTTATGGCTGTCCTTAAATAATTATCCACGACCGAATTGTTGTACATTATTATGTTGTTGTAGCTTGAAGGGTCGTAGCTTTTGCTGTAGTATTTCAGGTATAAGTCAGTCGGGTCCAGCGAGCCGAAACCGAAAACTACCGGAGTTGAATGTGCAAGGGTGTCGATTTCATTCCAGCTCTTGCCCTCGACTTTAATGTTTATGCCCAGTTTTCTGGCTTCCTCACTCAATGCAACGGCTAATGCTTGCCTTTCCTGTGCATTTGAATAATATAATAAAGTAAATTCTGCTTTCAACCCATTCTTTTCAAGGATGCCGTCGCCGTCGGTGTCTTTCCAGCCGCTGTCAGCTAAAATCTTCCTGGCTTCATCTACTTTTCCATCTTCAAAAATAGCTTCCTTATTTCCGAAAGGTAATTTGTCCACACCCGTAAATTCCTCTTCCCCCTTCCCGTTTAATGCGCCATTGATTAAGGCTTGCCTGTCTATTCCAATATTCAAGGCTTTTCTTATCGCAGGATCGGAAGTTACATTATTCCCGATTGAATAGCCATTTTCCGTTTTTCTGCCTTTATCGGGCTGCATGGGGAAGCTTATTCCCCTGGCGTCAATGGAATCAAGTGATTCTATTCTCATTCCATCTACTTTTTGATTAGCATAGGAAGACGGAATTTCGGCCAGATCAACCTGTCCTGACTTCGCTGCTGCAAAAGCCGTGTCGGACTGCATGAAGAGTAAAGTTAACTTCTTAAAGTATGGTTTCTGGCCATAATAATCCGGATTTGCTTCAAAGATCGCCTGCTGGCCTTTATTCCATTGTAAGAATCTATACGGGCCCGAACCTATAGGATTTTCTCCGTAGGTCTCATTGTAAGCATGTTCAGGCACAATCCCGATTACTGCAAGCTTATGAATGAAAGTCGCCTGCGGATCGTTTAATTTGAATTCAACAGTGTAATCATCGAGGGCTATAGCATTTTCCAGCATAGAGAGATCCACTCCACTGGAATTTGCCGCTGTATTAAACGTAAATGCTACATCCCTGGCTGTTAAAGGCACCCCATCATGGAATTTAACGTCATCCCTTATATTAACAGTCCAGGCCAACCCATCCTCACTAACAGTATAACCTGTCGCTAAATCGTGGATCAGAGACCCGTTACTATCCTTTTTAAAGAGAGTGCTCTGAACCAGCGGTTCGCGACTATAGCCCCATCCGGTAATCGGGTTAAACCCGGTTTCCGGCTCTCCGCCGTGGTTCCCTACGGCCGCCACAAGTTCATCCGGGTTCTTGGAAATTAATTCATCCGAACCCCCGGAAACTGATTCATCAGAAACCTGGGAGGCCGGGCTGACTGGCTCACCAGCCGGCATAAAAACAAAAGCAGCCGCGATAATTACGGCTATTACCCCTATTAAGAAATATTGCTGGTTTTTCTTAATTTAAACTCCTCCTTTCTTATAACTAAATTAGAGTTATTGCAATAGTATACCTTACCAGTGGTGTTTTCATTAATTTCTAATCGATTTAAATAACACATCTCCAGTAAAAGATATTACATTAGTAACACTTTTTTGAATAAAATTAAGATGAATTAGACTAAACCTATTTTGATATAAATACTTTCCTAAATATATGTAATACTAAGTTAGTTGCTTAATAGAATTTAATAATACGAGATATGAGTTTTTGTTATTTTATTGGGGTTCTTGATTGATTGCAGCTTGGAATGATGAAAATAAGTCTAAATTTTGACGATCCATTAAAAAAGATTTAAACCCTGATTAACGACGCTTCAGAACATCCAGGAAGAATATTAGCGAGCAAGATCCACTAAAAAAAGGATTGAGACGGCGTTTTTAACGTATATGATAAGAAGACATCGTTTATAGGAAAGTAAAAATTAGTGAAGTACTGAAATTGTTTCAGGGAAAATATGAAAAAATGAAAAAATTACGAATAGATAACAGAACTTTTGAATAACTGAAATAAAAATTACTATTCAAGCCCTATTACTTTTTCATAAATTTTTCACTTAACTGTACTCTTCTTTAAGATTTAATTCAGGTTTTTATTTTGATTCTCCGACAGTTATCGAATATCCAAAAGATTCCGCATTTTTAGGCATAATTGAGAGTTCCCAATTTCCAGTTGCTCCCTTAACTGTATACGTTTCTACATAGTGCGTGCCGTAATTTTGATAAATTGTGTTATTATCCATTGACCATGCCGGGAAATAGTATCCCACTGTATTGACATTCATGCTTTGGGTTGTTTTTGTAAGAGACATATTAACAGGATGAGAATTGGATTTCAGGTTCACATTAAAAGATGGTTCTTCTATTTTAGGTGAAGTACGCAATCCCATAGTCTGGTCGTAATAATCAGTTGAAACTTCAATCGTTATTGGGGCATTATTCGTGGTGTTGAAGGTTTTCACATAAGGAACTGTAGGCCGTTGCGCAGCTGTGAAGTACAGATCTATTTGCGGGCTAGATCCAGCATTAGCTTTTCCATCAACATTCATTTCGATGTACCCATTGTACGATCCTGTCGCATTTTCCGGAACAGGCACCTTAATGGTCATGTTAGTGATTTCACCTGCTTTTATAACTGAAGGGGCAGAGATGACTATTGCATCATCGCTGAGAGCAAATGTATTAGATAAACCATCATACTTGTAGCTGGTAGCTTTAGGATCAATGGTGATATCTTTGTCTGCTACATTTCGGATTTTTATGTTGTACTCATATTCTTGTCCTGCCTCAACGATATCAGAGAGAGAATTTGTCTGAACCTCGAGTTTAGGACTGGCCTGGACTGAGATATCAAGATTCATTGAATTGACATATCCTGTGGAGTCTGGCAGAAGATTATCTGTGAAGGCTATAACTTTTTGATAGGACATGCTTTCTGCATCTCTGGGGACTTTTACTTCAACTGTAAATTCCTGTACTGCACCTGATTCTACTGTTGCGTTTGTTGGAGAGATAGTGATCCAGCTTTCGTTAAAGTTGTCACTGGTGTAAACGGTATCTACAAGTTTTGGCGTTACATTAAGGGCTTTATTACCTTCATTCTTGAAATTAACAGTGAACTTTTCGCTATTTCCCGATATTAGAGATGTATAATGATAAGTCGGATCTATGGTATGTACTGTGACATTTTCACCACTTATATCGCCATCAGTTACATTTTCATAAGTTCCATTTTCGCAAGTAACATTTCCAAAAGTTGACTCTTTGTCAGAATTTCCCGGTTGAGCACACGCAGCCTGTATTAATACCAGGCAAAGCAGCACCCCTAACAACCAGGGTATTACCTTTACTCTATTATTTTTGTTCATATTTCTGGCTCCATTTGTTTATAAAGAATACAACCTTTCTAACTTCCTCGCAGGACGTCGAAGTATCTGCACAGTTACTGTATTAACAGGAGGATTACATCTACAGGAGGATTACGTTTTTAGACTAATAATTCGACAGCGTTAGGACTTACCACTCGAGGTATAAAATAAGCACATTAAACGCCATGGAATTTATATTCCGGACATTTAACGGTTTAATGCTACCTTTTTTTCAGTTCATATGCGTGAGTCCTGCATAAGTTCCAATACTGACATTTTAGTAGTGGACTCCAAACAATACAACTTATAAACATCCATATAATCTGTATGACCAAAGTCTCTAACAATTAACACTTTTAGCACGAAAATGCTTTCAAGTACTTTTATTATTTGTGCCTGTTATTCGAAGAATTTCATGTTTGTTCAGGACTTACGCAGCTGAATCTCCGCAAACTTAAAATCATTTGAAATATTCGCGAGCAAGATCCGATAAAACAAGGATTGAGGCCTATACAAGCCGTAAAAAGATTAAAGTTTTGAGTCGTCAGCTCCTGTATCAATTTATTCCTAAATCTAAAAATTTTTAGAATATAAACTCGTTTTAGGATGCTGTACATATACATAATGTCATGAAAAGAGGACAAAAAATTCGGGCCTTTTCTCCACAAAAGTCTCCAAAATCTAAGGTGCCAGAAGATGTGAAGGTGGAAGTCGAAACGAAAGCAAGGGAACTTGTTGAATCGTTTCTAAAACCGGAATACATCAAAGCTCCCCCGGAAGACATGCGTTTTAACTATATAGTGGACATTTACACTAAGTGGTACCGCAGCTCCTTTTACTTCTGTGCGACGTACGCATGCCCAAGCCCGCAGGCTATATCTCCATATTTTGAAACAAAGTTTGCACGCATGGAATATGCGGGAGATGGCCTTTTCAACCTTTCATACATGAGACATACGGAAAAGTGGTTTGAAATTTTTAGCGGCTTATCCGTAGATGAATGTTTAGAAACAATAAAGGATTTTCCTCACTTTCAGCCATAAAAGAAATTCATTTACTCGTCAGCCGTTTTATCGGATTTTATCGGATTTTGTCGGAAATTAGCAGATATTAACGGAAAGTAGCGAATATTAGAGGACGTTCATTCAGGTGGAAAACTTATGGAAGACACTTTTAAAAAAATATACCAGTTAAAGATTTCAATGAAAGGAATTACTCCTCAGATCTGGCGGCGAATCCAGGTGCCGGAAAATTATACTTTTCTGGACCTTCATGATGCTATCCAGGCTGCAATGAATTGGGAAGATTACCATTTGCATGAATTCGAAATGCTAAACCCAAAGACCGGGGCGCTTGACAAAATCGGGACGGCAGGTGACGATTATGAAGAGTTTGGTGAGCCTCTTGTGCCGGAAAATAAAGCTAAAATCTCTAAATATTTCACGCTGGAAAATAAGGTTGCTCTGTACACCTACGATTTTGGGGACAACTGGCAGGTAAAAGTCCGGCTTGAGAAAATCCTTCCGAAAGAAGAAGGAGTGGAATATCCGATCTGCACTGCAGGAAAAAGAGCATCTCCCCCTGAAGATACCGGCGGGGTATGGGGCTATGAAGAGATGCTTGAGGTCCTGAAAGACCCTGAGCATGAAGAATATGAAGATACAGTGGAATGGCTGGGTGAAGATTTTGACCCCGAATACTTCGATCCAAAAGACGTTTCTTTCTGAGCTGGAAAAATTTAGAGATGGGTTTTTTAAGATTAGGCTGGGTGAACTCTTCTCCGGCCTTGCCATAAAAACTTTAATTGGAATTTTTTACAGAGAGAAGTCTGAAAACGCTTTCAAAGCATTTCCTTGCTGAAATAAACAGCGTGGATCTTTCCTTTAATGAATAAGCTCGGTATTTCTTTTTTATCCGAGCTACTTTCTAACTAAGAGATTATTTTCAACCCACATAAAACGATGAAGAACCTAAGCCAAAAACAAAACCTAAAATAACCCTAGAAGTTATTATTTAACAGGGTGAAAAATATGAGTAGCGAAATCCAGAGTCAAGAATGTTGTCCTCAATTTGACCCCGCCCCCTGGGACGGAAAAGTATTTGAATGGAAAAATAAAAGGTTCATCAAGGACTCAGTTACCACGCAGTTTTACATGCCTCTAAACTTTGGAGAGGTAATAACAAGGATGAACGAGAAAGTCGCCAGGGCAGGGGCAGAAATACCGGATTGGCTCTGTTTGTCGGACCATACTTCAGAAAGCAATATGGACCTTTACCTGGCTGTCGATAGAGAAGTTAATGATGCTGAAAACGTGGCATTAAACGGAAAGTTTTTGACCAAGGTGTATGAAGGGCCTTTCGAAGATACCGGAAAGTGGTGCATGGATTTTGACAGTTACGTAAAAGGTAAAGGTATGGAAACCAAAAAGCTGTACATGTGGTACACTACATGCCCTGCATGTGCTGAGAAGTATGGGAAAAATTATGTCGTGATTGTTGCTGAATTACAATAAAAACTTGAAATCTAACAAAAAGGAATGGATATACCAGAGTTTGGAATTTCAAACTAACAATTCTTATTTTCTACTGCTATGTGTTAAACAAAACAGAAAAACGGTTTATTTTTATTAAATGCTTTTAAACATACAGCTACGTAATTTTATATTTAAATAGTTAGGATATTTATATGTATCTATACTTAACGGTTAACATATCCTTTCACAGAAAGTAACTGTTTTCGATAGGCTAAAAAACAGCGGATCTTATTATAAGTATCAGTCTAATCGTATATAATATGTTAACTAAGAAACTACCTTTTTATGGCACACATAGTTTACTTATATAATATCCTTATTCATAGGAATAATTGTAAAGTCAATCCCTTTTACATCTGTAATGATAGTTCCGTCAAGAATAGCACCTGTAAGGTTAGTATTTGTAAAGTCAGCCCCACTAAGGTCAGCTCCACTAAAGTCAGCTCCACTAAGGTTTGCTCCATCAAAATAAGCTCTCTTAAATTTCGCATTCCTAAAATTAGCTCCTTCAAGGCTAGTATCTATAAAAAGAGTTTCTTCAATGTAAGAATCTTCAAGTATAGCATTTTTCATGTTCGCCTTCGTAAAGTCAGCTTCTTCAAGGTTTGCGCTGCTAAGATTAGCCTCTTCAAGGTTTGCCTCTTCAAAATAAGCGTAGAAAAGTTTAGCCGATATAAGCTGAGCCCCTTTAAGGTTAGCCTTACGGAAGTCTACTGACTCAAGATAAGCCATATAAAGGTCAACTCTTTCAAGGTTCGCTCCTTTAATGACTGACCCTGCAAGGTTCGTCCTTTCAAGTTTTGCCTCTTTAAGGTTTGCCTCTTCCAAATCAGCACATTGCAGGAGAGTCTTTTGCAAGTTTAAGCAGTTTGTTTTCCCATCATCAAATAAATGATTGCGTCTTCCAATGACAGTAAGAATTGCTTGAATATCAAACGATACTCCATTACTTACTACTTTACTTTGGTCAGTAATATCTTCATCGATAGGCGAATTTTTTCTAACATAAGTAGTTAAAATTTCCATAATTGGCCAGTAGTCTTTTCTGGACTCTGTTGCAATTCTTTCAAGGGCGTATATTCCACCTAACCGGATTTCAATTGCTGGACTTCCAAATTGATCAATAGCTCCTAACTGATCTACGGCTCGAGTAAAACGCTCGGTTATTTGCTCCTCTCTAGAAACTTCCAGATTCTCCTGAGCAATTTTCAGATTACCCTGAAGAACTTCCAGGTTCTTCTGGGTAGCTTTTAGGTCATCCTCTGCAATAGTTATTCGCTTCCAGCCTTGATATACTCCATAAAGAATGGCAATGCCACCAAATGCCTGGGTAACGGTTACTCGATATTGATTTTCTAAATTAGCTCTTTCTGTATTATTTATATCGATTTCAAACTGACCAACTTGCAGTTTTGGAATATACCACCACATCAATGCAAGGATGATAACAACAATAATGAGAAAATTTGTTTTATATTCTTCTTTCATTTATGTCAAGTGAGTTAATATTATAATACTTTATAAACCTCTCTAAATAATTACAATGATTCCGGCAGTTATGCAGTTTTTAGGACTCTCGTATTCCTATAGCCTACGAAATTATTCGTTTTCAATGTGATAATCATCACATATACAGGTTGAAAATAGGGACTTTTGTGGATAGTAAATTTAGATAAAAACGAGATGAGTACATAACACCCAACGGAATAAATATTTTCTGTAGGATAGTTATCACATACATAGGTCGAAAATGGAAAATTTAGAAATAGTAAATTCAGATAAAAAACGATAAGAGTATACATGACTGAATAAGATTGATAAGTGAATGAAAAGACTTTTAAATGTGCTATATATCACATTCTAAGGCTAGAAATAACTTATTTTAGTAATTAGAGGTCTATTAAAGCTTTAATGCCAAGATTTAAATACTAAAAAGAGTAGTTAAATAACAGGGCATTACCTCACAATAACTTAGTGCTCTTACACCCTATACTAAAACAGTCAAAATGCATAGATTTTATTAAAATCTATGCATTTCGATAGCGGATGACGACATCCTTAAATAAAATGGACTCCTTTAAGTAAAAGTCAAAGAAAAACAAATTTCGGATAAGGCATGGCAGTGCCTTCACCGAAAAAAGATCAAAGATCAAAAGTGATGCAATGAAAATTAGATATTCAAAGTATAAAAAAGATTCCACGGAGCATGTTTCCGTAACAATCGAATTTGACATCACAAAGTTGATTCCCTTGGGAGTCTTCGGGCCGACATTATACAATAATTTTTTAAATTGAACAGCCCTTTGCTGTTTACTTTTTTCTCTAGAATCTATTTAATTATTTTAACCATTTAAAGCTATTACTTTTCTAAACTCAATCTTTACAGAGTATATGAATATAGGTTTTTTTCGATTTGCTTCTAAAGGCAGACAGGCTGCACCATGCCAGATAAAAGCAATATGGGTACGCCCTTCATGGAACAGGCTGAATGCAAAAGGGAAAGGCAAAAGGGGAAAAAACCATAGGACAGGGTTACGGTACTTTTAGCATTCAAACTTTTAAAAAATGGATCAATGGACGACACAGTTTCGAACTAATAAACAAGTTGAAACAGATTCACGTATAATATTATAAAAATAAACAGTATAAAGACGTTTTTTCAAAAAGATGGATCTGTAAGCTTTTTTGTGCAAAACGAAACAATATAATACCTTATTTAGGAGGATAGAGCATTTAATACCCCCTGTTAAAATTTAAGAGTCGAATTTTTCGCAGAGGCTGTCCTGATAATTTCACGCAAAAAGATTTGTCCTTATTTATTAAAGCTCTTACTGACTGAATAGTGAATTTATATGAATTCCTTTATAAATTCTCCAAACAGTGCCTTCGATTTCTCAAATCCTGTATGTATTCCCTTTAAACATTTCTCTGAACAATTTGGTTTTTTTATTTCAAGAGTATCTATAAGTAGGTTATATTCATTCTGTAGGTTCTGTAATTTCATGGTTTGGTTGTCTTCCAAACCGGATAAATCAAATTTTTGTGCATTCTCTTCAAAGACATCTTTTGCTAATTCTAGACCTTTATTAATTCCTTCTTTATAGTCTGAATAAGCTCTATTGTCTTTATTCATATCAATTAAATGACTAAACCTTTCAACTACATATTTAATCTTTTGATTATCCAAGTTTTGCCCTCTTTGCTTTCGAATGATTTATTTGTATCAACGAGGAGAAATTGAACCATCATATTCACTCATTGCTTTCAAAACATCAAGTAAGGTATTTTTATAAAAATGAAATTTACTTATATTTTGGATATAATCTTTCTTTAAACAGATTTCATGCAAATTGCATATTAAATTTATTTATATAATATAGCTTATAAATGAAATTAATTTCTTTATATACTTTTAGTTCTAGAATCGATTTGTTTCAGGTAGGCAATACAAAAATATACCACCCTATATAAAGACTAGATTGTAGAAATACTACCTGTCCCGGCTGTGCCGAAAAATACGGGAAAAACTATGTCGTGATCATTTCCGAAATGGAATAAAAACAGAGTAGGACCAAAGCGCATCTCAAGCTAGCGAGTATTTACGTAGCGAGAGATTGTAGAGCTTTAAGCTTTACAATCCATTCAGTTGCCTTTAAATCCCATAAGCTATCTACTATTTCCTGATCGACGTGGCACGGAGAAAACAATTTGAGAAGCCCCTGCATGGGGACAAGGAAAGCCTGCGCTTTGCAACCCCTGAGCCGATTGCCAGCTACAGGGCACAGCGCCTGAAGTGTAGAACTCTGGCTGACATCAGTTGCGGAATCGGGGGGCAAACCGTCTTTTTTGCGCAGCAGTGCGAGTTCGTATATGCAGTGGAAATTGACCCCAAAAAAATTGAGTATGCAAAACAGAACTGTGCGATGTATGGGCTTGACAACGTGAAATTCATTTGCGGGGATGCCCTTGACCCAAAAGTAATAGAGCAGATCCCGACAGTCGATATTGTATTTTCTGACCCCTTCCGCCCGGCAGAAGAAAACGAAAGGCACGTCTCAAGCCTTGAGCCAGGGATTCCGAATGTGCTGGCTGCTTACGGGGAAAAGACCAGAAATTTTGCCTTTGAAGCTCCGCCCCAGATGCCGCCTGAAAGAATTCCTTTTGATTGCGAAAAGGAGTACATCTCCCTGGACGGTCAGCTTAACCGCCTGACCCTTTACTTCGGCTGGCTGAAGCAGTACGACCGCATGGCTGTAGCTCTGCCTGCAGGCGAAGGACTGGTTTCAAAGAATGGGCTGCTCCCGCAGATAAGGGAAACTGAGAGGATGAAACTCTGCGCTTATGAGCCCGAACCCTCTGTGGTTGCAGCAGGGCTGCTGCCTGAACTCGTAGAATCCATGATGCAGCTGGTAGGACCCGTTATGGGGGCTTTCGAACTCTTCAAAGTTGACAAAAAGAGGCTTTTGCTCACCTCGGATGCCTTGATGAAGCAATCAATGATCAAAAACCATTATCTGGTCCTGAAAGTCTGCCCCTTTGAGCCAAAGGAGATCAATAAATTCCTGAAAGACAGAAACGTCGGAAGTGTCGTGCTCAGGGCAGGTATAAAGCCAGAGGATTACTGGGAAGTCCGGAAAGAGGTTGAAAAAGGCCTTGAAGGAAAAAAGACAGTACATCTCTTTGTAAAAGGCGGGACTGCAATCCTCTGTGAAGTTATCTTTAAGGACTGAAAAAGGGCTGGCTTGAAAGGTTTGAAAGAGATAACCAAAAATTAAAACGAATGAAAAAGGGGAAAAAGATAAAAGGGGAAAATGCCGGGCATTAAAAACCCGGTATCTTCAAGCCTACCTGCAAACTTCCTTGCAGGCTTCTTTTACAAGTTCAAGCCCATGGACAAGCGCATCCGGAATTCTTGAAGGGTCAGTTCCACCGCCCATAGCAAGGGCAGGCTTTCCCCCTCCGCCTCCGCTGACAAGCTTCGACATCTCACGGACAAGGCTACCGGCATTGATTCCGCAGTTTACGGCTTTTTGTCCGGCCGCTGTTACAATCTTAACTCCTTCAACATCGCTCGCAAGGAGAGCTACCACATCTTCATGTTTCAGGAATTCAGTAGCGATTTTCTGGAGCTCAAGGGAATCAGCCCCTTGAATGAATTCGGCAATAACCTTGAGGCCTGCAACCTCAGAAGCCCCTCCCAGCAGCCTGTAAACCCTGTCTCGGGCAAGTTCTTCCTTGAGTTTCTCGTTTTCTTTTTTGAGGTCTTTCCATTCTCCAAAGAAACGCTCAACGCTTGCCGGAAGCTGTTCGGGAGGCACACTCAGGGTCTTTGCAGAATCGGTCAGGAGCGAATCTATCTTTTGCATGGCACGTACGGCTGCAACTCCTGCTGCAAACTCGACCCTTTCCACACCGTCCTGGATCCTTTCGGTCTTCAGGATTTTGATCGGGCCGATAATCCCTGTGCTGACGCAATGCGTACCTGCGCAGGCCTCAACATCGTCTCCGACCTTTACAATCCTGATCTTATCTCCTGGAGGCACTCCACCCTGATAGAGCCCAAAGCCGTATTCCTGCTCGGCTTCAGTCCTTGGCATCCATTCCGTAATAACACGCTTGTTTTCCATAACCGTGCGGTTTGCCAGAAGTTCGATTTGCCTCAGTTCTTCAGGAGAGATATGCTTGTAATGCGAGAGGTCAAGCCTCGAATGGTCCTCAAACTTCTGGGCACCAGCCTGCCAGATGTGTTTTCCAAGAACTTTCCTGGCCGCATCGTTTACGATATGGGTTGCCGTATGGTGCCTGGCAAGGGTCATCCTGCGCCGTTCGTCCACTTTACCAGTGACGATATCACCTTTGCCAATCTCAAGATTCCCGTCGGGATTCTCTACGGTGTGTACTATTATGCCGTCGTACACCTGGACGTCCACCACTCTGTACACGGCATATCCGGCAGTGATCGTCCCGATATCTGCAGGCTGACCTCCGCCCTCAGCGTAGAAAAAGGTGTTGTCCAGCACTATGTTATTGTCAAAGACATCCAGGGCAACAGCTTCGAATTCAAGGCGCGTGGGTTCGTCATAAAAGCTGCGCTTTGTCTTCGGGAGATGCTTAAGCCGGTCTGCAAACGGAATGACCTCTACTTCCTTTTCTTCGGCCTTGTTATGCAGTTCACCAATAATGGAATAGAAATTATCAGGGAATTCGACCTCAACTCCGATTTCGGCTGCTACTTCCTTTGCCATCTCGGGCGGGATTCCGTGGGAATCGTAAAGTTCGGTCAACTGGGACAGAGGAATCTTTTCCCCGCTTTTTTTGAAATGAGATGCCGATTTCTGGATGATCCTGCGGCCTCTCTCCATTGTACTACGGAATTTCTCTTCTTCAGACTCCAAAATGTCCTGTATGACCGGGAAGTTATCTCTGAACTCGGGATACTCAGGCATGTTCTTTATATGCATATCCACAATTTCGGAAAGCGGAGTCCGGATGTCAAGGTCGCCCATCATGCGTAAAGTCCGCCTGAGGACAAGCCTGGCAAGATACCCTGCCTTGACATTAGAGGGAATAATCCCGTCTCCAAGCATGAAAGTCAAACAGCGTGTGTGGTCAGTAATTGCATAAACTTTTTCTACGGGTTCCATTATAGCCGAAAGTTTATCCACGGTCATTCCGATGCTTGAGGCAACCTTTTTCCTGAGTTCCATAAGGTTTGCCTTTTCACTGACGTCCATAAACCCTGCAAGCCGCGCGTTCTGGGCCAGGATGTTTGCATACTCGGAGTTATCCAATTCATGCTCAAGCCCTGCAAGCCCCATGAGTTCGTTCACTATGCCAGGGAAAAGCGCGTCATAAATTGTAGGGGAGCCCTTTGAAGCCCAGGCAAAACGTTCGAGCCCGTATCCCGTATCCACGATGTAGTTATCCATCTTCGAATAAGTCTCACCCTTGACCAGGATATCGCCTTTTTTGTCGGCTTTCATGTCCATGAAAACAAGGGTAGCAAGCTCAAGCCCGTGCACAAGAACCTCGACGCAGGGCCCGGCATTTCCTCCGCCTGCCCAGGGTTCTTCCTTGTAACTTACGGAAAAGGGATCCAGCTTAAGTGAATTCAGGAGCTCGTCACATAGTTCCAGGGTATGTTCCTTCCAGTAAATTTCGTGATCCCTTTTATTGAAGGCATGATGTGCCATCATCTCAAAGGTTGTAAGATGGCGTCCACTCCTGCCCACCGAGTCCAGGTCGTTCAGACGAATGCAGGGCTGGGAAATCGTGAGGGGGTTTGCAGGTGGGGGAACCTGCCCTGAGGTTACGAAAGGCTGGAAGTCTGCAATGGATGCAATGGTAAGATAAAGGTCATCCCTCCAGCGGGCAACTACAGGATAACGATTGATCCTTGTATGTCCCCTTTCCTCGAAGAAAGAGAGGTAATACTCACGCATCTGGGAGATATCAAATTCCCTGGAAAAGACCGGGCTCCCTATAAAGGAATAAGGATCGCAGGGCGCATCTCCGCATGTCTTTCGATCAAGGTCACGTGTCCAGAAGAACTTGCCACATGACTGGCACTGCTTCCGGACGAACCCGTTATTTTTGAAAAATTCAAGTTGATATTCATCTTCAAGCATAACAATCTCTCCGGAGGGTGGGGTTTGCTCTGCCCTGATTTATCTGAAAACAAAAGGAGAAATACCCCTACTCAACCGTTTCAAGGAACTTCCAGGCACATTAAGTGCATATACGATAATTCAATCCATTTATCAGTTAATTTCGTACAAATTATGGGGGAATTAACCTGAAATTGTGAAATATCCTTAAATTATGTATTAATGGATTTTTACAACTCAAAGCGGCTTTTGAATTGTAAACAACTATAACAACTATAAACAACTTACACAACATTCATGAAATATATAATAATGTTGTATTAAAGTAGACCCATACTTATGGGTCTTAACCTATTACAGGTATTTTATAGAAAAACCTTATTCTTCATTTTAAAAGGCAGGAAGTTATTCATATTGAGATAAAAGACAGGCTTCTTATTTGTAAAAGCTGCTGGAAAATCGCAGCTCATGAAAAAAAATTGTTTCTATATCCTGAACCTTATCTGTACAGAACCACTGTTCTTCCGCGTACCTCTATCAGTGTGGATCTTGTAGCGCCTGCAATTTCTTCCGCGATGGCCTTTAAGTCTTTTCCTTCTTCAGCACTTTTCAGTACCCTTACTTTTACAAGCCTGTTAGCTTTTATCTGCTTATTCAACTCTTCGATGAGAGTGTCTGTTACCCCGTTCTTCCCGATGTTGAGAATCGGGGAAATCTGGTTTGCTTCGGCTTTCAACCGATATAGCTTTTCTTTCTCCATTGCCCTTCCTCACATTTATAATTACGAAACTCATTTTGCCAATTATGAAACACTCATATTATTATAATTTTATTACGAAAAAATTATGCAATTAATAATTAAAAGGCTGTTTCCTTCTTGAAGCTGTATATCATTAAGCCGAGTTTCTCCCTTTTCTCATCAGCATCTATATCAACGTTTCCTAGTAAACCGAAAGCCAGCCGGTTAATTTTCTTTACGGATTCTGCATTTTATCCTTTTTATTCAGTTGTCCTTGCCAGTTTATTTCAAAAAATAAAAAATAAAAAGGAAATAAAAGGAGATAAAAAGGAGATAAAAAGGAAATAAAAAGGAAATAAAAGCAGATAAACTAATAGAGTAAATAAGGGCCATACAAGGGGTTTTAACCTATAAATTCACTAAATTATGGCTGTCTGCCCAATTTGATGAGGAGCAGGACAAAGTTTTCAAATAATTTCGACAACTTTATTAGCAATTTGGCACTCATTAAGGTTATAAAAAAGGAACCGGAAAACGAACCCCTTTTTCTAAGTTCAGGACGGTGACTGTAAGATGAATCCCGGCTTGCTTGATCTTATCTTGTTTTCAGAGAAGAGAAAAGATTTTCTCCTGCTCCTGAAAGAAGGCCCTAAGGATATTGAAGAGATACTTGAGAAGCTCCAGGTGCCCAGGACAGCACTGCTCCCGCAAATAAAGAAATTGAAAGAAGAAGACCTTGTAGTACATGAAGACGGAATATACAGACTCAGCACGATAGGAGAAATTGTTGTAGAAAAAATGCAGCCTCTTCTTGATACTCTGTCAGTTTTTGAGAAAAACGAAGATTTCTGGGCAAACAGGAAGCTCGCCTCTATCCCACCCCATCTTATGAAAAGGATCAATGAGCTTGGAAACTACCGCCTGATAGAACCAGACCTCAGCCACACCTTTGATCTGGACCCGGAATTTGTAAAGCACTTTTCTAACTCAAGCTGTATCCACATGTTTTCTTCTTATTTTCACCCTCAGTTTCCGGCTCTGTTCCTCAGCCTTGCAAGAAAGGGCATTGAAGTTTCCCTTATTTTGAGTGAAGCTGTATACTTACGGCTTGAAGAAGATTTCAAAGAAGAGGGAAAAGAATTCCTCAAAATGGAAAACTCAAACCTTTACATCCTGGAAAAAAGAGGAATGGAAATACCTGCACTTATTGCTGCAACTGACAGAATAATGATTCTTGGGTTGTTTAACGAAAGCGGAAGGTTTGACCTTCAGTATATGATAAGTTTAGAACGGCGAGCAAGAAAGTGGGGAGAAGATCTGTTCAAATATTACAGGGATATGAGCAGGGAAATTAAAAGTAAATAAACGGCAGCGTAAACCCGAAAGCAAGAATAGGAAAAACTGCATGTCTTTTAGGGATGCATAAATACAGGTATCAATATAAGGATTACAAGGATCCATTGGAAGCAAGTTATTGATCCATAGGTTATTGACCTGCATATATGGGTTAGAGGCTTTTTTTAGTTAAACGTTTTTTAGAATTAAACGTTTTTTAGAATTAAACGTTTTTTAGAATTAAACGTTTTTTAGAATTAAACGTTTTTTAGAATTAAACGTTTTTTAGAATTAAACGTTTTTTAGAATTAAGCGTTTTTTAGAATCAAAAACTTTTAAAATAAATTAATATTAAGACAATAGCCCTGAGATAACAATATTTTGCACTAACCTTAAATATTAGGCATACCTAAATGCGAATAAAATGGAAGATTAGGCGTGCCTAAAAATGAGAGTACTTAAAAATGAGAGTAGAAGTATGAGATTGCCACTTATCTGTCCTGAAGTGGATTGCTGTTGTGGAAAAAAGGGGTGTACTTCAGGGAAAGGGATTCCGAAGATCGTGCTTGTCGGGAGTCCTAACGTGGGGAAAAGCAGCCTCTTTAATGCGCTATCAGGAAGCTATACACTGGTTTCCAATTATCCGGGAACCTCAGTCGAAATCAGCCGTGGAAAAGGAAGGGTAGGAGACAGGGAATATGAAATCATTGACACGCCCGGAATGTATTCCCTGCTCCCTGTAAGTGAGGAAGAAAGAGTTTCTCAGCTCCTGCTCTTTAACGAAAAACCTTTAGTTTACCTTCATGTAGTGGATGCCCGAAATCTCAGGCGCATGCTCTCCTTCACATTGCAGCTCCTTGAAGCGGGGCTTCCCCTGATTCTTGTCCTGAACATGATGGACGAGGCTGAGGAAAGAGGAATAAAGATAGACATAGATGGACTCAGCAAATCCCTGGGAATCCCGGTTGTCGGGACAATTTCAAGTGAAGGAAAAGGGATAGAAGAACTTAAAGTTACAATTTCGGAATTTATCCCGGAGGATAATACGCAAAAAACCGATTACGGGACAGAAATTGAGCCGTACCTTACAGAAATTGAAAATTTGCTGGGAACTGCAGAAGAAGCAGGAATATCAAAAAGGGCTATCTCACTCCTGCTGCTTCAGGATGACAGGACAGCCCTTGAATATGTGTTTAGCACTGAAAAAGCGCCAGGATACGAGAAAGAAGGTAGCAAAAAACGGTATGAAGAAATCCGGAGGCTTGCCGAAGCAGCCTCAAAAACAGCCGCGATTCCTCTTTCCTACCTGTTCACCCTGAAACGCCAGGAGCGCGTAAACGAAATAGCGGAACAGGCAATGGAGATGCCTGATAGGATCGAAAGAAGCAGTGGGAAAACCGGTATAATAAGGTCAGAAGAAAACGCTGGGAAAAAAGAAGATTATACCTGCGTTCTGCAGAAAAAAGCAAAATCTGAGAAATACATAGAAAAAGCAGGAAAGACAGAAGAGAGAAAAAAGCAAAAGCGAAATATTGAGTTCTCCGATAAAATAGACAGTATTCTCATTCATCCTGTGCTTGGGATACCTGTGCTGTTTTTAGTCCTGTACTTCGGGCTTTATCTTTTCGTGGGAGTCTTTGCAGCCGGGACCTTTGTTGATTTTCTGGAAAATACGGTCTTCGGAGGATACATAAATCCCCTGGTAACTGCAAAGTTTATTTCCCTTGTACCTTACCCTGCTCTGCAGGACCTTTTTGTGGGGGAATACGGAATCTTTACCCAGGCCGTAACATATGCAATTGCCCTGATTCTTCCGATTGTAGGAGCCTTCTTCCTTGTATTTTCAATTATAGAAGATACGGGATATCTTCCAAGATTGAGCCTGCTTCTTGACGGAATGTTCAAAAAAATAGGGCTCAGCGGAAGGGCAGTAATCCCAATGGTACTTGGATTTGGCTGTTCTACAATGGCTACAATGGTCACCCGAACCCTTGAAACAAAACGGGAAAGGCTTATTGCAAATATCCTGCTGGCTCTTGCAATCCCCTGTTCGGCACAGTTAGGTATCATCCTTTCAATCCTTTCGGGAAGTCCGAAGGGGCTGCTTGTCTGGTCGGGCGTAATAGGGCTTGAGTTCATTTTGATAGGTTACCTGGCTTCCAGAATCCTGTCAGGGGAAGCCCCTACATTCATACTTGAAATGCCCCCTCTCAGGAGGCCGAGACTTTCGAATATAGCAGTAAAAACTTACTCAAGAATGCACTGGTATTTCCTGGAAGTCCTGCCTCTATTCGTACTGGCAAGCGTTTTAATCTGGATAGGCAGGCTCACAGGCCTTTTTGACCTTGCCGTAAAAGCAATGGAATACCCGACAGGCTGGATAGGCCTTCCCTCTGATGCGGCAGAAGTTTTCCTGTTTGGCTTTTTCAGAAGAGACTTTGGGGCAGCCGGAATTTACGGGATGTACGATTCAGGGGCACTCACTGCGGTTCAACTGGTAGTTGCAGCAGTTACTCTTACCCTTTTCATGCCCTGTATAGCCCAGTTCATGATGACAATAAAGGAAAGAGGTTTAAAAACAGCCCTTGCAATTTCGGGCTTTATTTTCCCGTTTGCATTCCTTACAGGCTTTATTATAAATAACCTGCTAAAATTGCTGGGGGCGAACCTGTGAATTGCCCTCTCTGCGGAAACAGGTTTGAGAAACCTGATGAAACAAAATGTACAGGCTGCGGAAAACTTCACAGCTGCAACAAGCAATGCTGCCCGAACTGCGGGTATGAACTTGTAAAGGAAGCAAAGATAATACAATCCATACGGAAGCTCTTCAAATGGTAACAGAAAACTCACACCTTGCCCTGAGAACTACAACTCTCTGCTCAATGGAACCTGAAAAAGCCGGAAAGATCTCACACCTGGAAACTAAAAACCCGGGGATTTTACAGAAACTCATATCAATGGGCATCCTGCCAGGCATGCCGGTTACTCTGCTCCGGCGATCTCCGTCATACCTTTTTGAGGTCGACCAGACCCGGTATGCTGTTGACAGGGAAATAGCAAACCATATCTATGTCAGCTACTGATTAATCTCCTGAAGTAACAGCCCAGGATCCGTTTTTTATGCTAGCCCAGGGAATAAGGCTGCTTAGCCCGCTTAAACAGGTACAACAGAAAAAATAGGAAAAAGAAAGTTATTCCCTTACATGCCTGACAATGTGGCCGACTTCAGGAATGATAATTTCGGAAAGAGCCAGTTTCACGGCATTTGGGGAACCAGGGAGGCAGAATACCGCTTTTCCTTTAATCACGCCTGCCGCAGCCCTGGTAAGGATTACCGATGTTCCTATATCTTCAAGGCTTTTGTACCTGAAAAGTTCTCCAAAGCCCGAGATTTCTTTTTCAAAAAGTGGGGTTATTGACTCGATTGTAAGGTCTTTTGGTGCAAGCCCTGTACCTCCGCTTGTAATAATAATATCTGCGGAACTATCAAGGGCGGCAAAAACTGCATCTGTAATTGAGGTTTTTTCGTCGGAAACCAGCCTGTAGAAGGAAACTTTATGGCCAGCGTTTTCAAGAAGATCCTTCATAGCTTTTCCTGAAAGGTCTTCAGCTTCCTCAGGTAAAGCCGAGTCTCCGTATTTTCCATACCTGGAGGTCGAAATTGTGATTAAGGCAAAAGAAAAGGATTTTTTAGCGTCTTTTTTGTGAATTTCCGGTGTGGATTCTTTCATGAAAACAATACTCTCCATTTTATTCTTTTATTCAGATTCTTTATTCTATTATCCAGATTTCGGATTATAGTTCCTATTATCCAAATTCCTGTTATCTAAATTCCTATCATCCAGTGTCCATTCTACTTCTACTTGCCTGCCTATATTTTAATAACTTATCAGCCAATGCTCAGGTATGCTCATACTTGCAGCGGATATAGGGACAGGTACACAGGATATCCTGCTCTTTGATTCGGAAAAGGAAGTGGAAAATAGCCTGCTTATGGTCATGCCTGCTCCTACCCAGATCATTGCGAAAAAGGTACGGAAAGCGACCAGGAAAGGAAAGACAATAGTGTTTACCGGAAACATAATGGGAGGAGGTCCTTCAACATTTGCTATCAGGGCTCATCTAAAGGCAGGTTTTCCGGTGTATGCTACCGAACAGGCTGCTCTGACCATAAACGATAATATTGAAAAAGTGAAGGCTTTCGGGATTCAAATTGTCTCCGAAGCGGAAGCAAAAAAACTTGTATCTGAGGAAAATGCACTGGAGATTGTTATGCAGGATTTCGATCCGGAATCAATTTCATCTGCATTCTCGGTCTTTGGGGTTCAGATGCCGGAAAATTATGCTGTGGCAGTGCAGGATCATGGGAATGCTCCTGAGAAGAGCAACAGGGTCTACCGCTTTGAACTTCTTAGAGAGCTTATTGAAAAAGGGGGGGAGCTTGAAAACTTCGTATACAGGGCCGAGGAAATCCCTGAAGCCTTTACCCGAATGAAAGCCCAGGCAGATTCCCTGCACAAAGTTGTCGGAAACCTGAAAACCAGGTCTGTTTTCATGGATACCGGCCCTGCAGCCATCTTTGGGGCTCTTACCGATCCTGCAGCCGTACAGCCGTCTGTTGTGGTTAATATTGGAAACGGACATACTCTGGGAGCACTTGTGAATGAAAACAGGATCACGGCAGTTTTTGAGCACCACAGTTCCCTTATGAACCCTGAAAAACTTCAGGACTGCATCATAAGGCTTGCCGACGGAAAGCTTGGTTTTGAAGAAATATTCGAAGACGGAGGGCATGGTGCGTACATAAAGGAAGCTCCGGGATTTGAGCGAATTCGCTCTATAATGGTTACAGGTCCGAAAAGAGGAATGCTTGAAAAACTTTCAGATTCCGGGATCAGGAAGGAAATTAAAGAAAAACTGCATTTTGCCGCACCTTTCGGGAGCATGATGCTGTCGGGCTGTTTCGGACTCCTTGCGGGGTTTTTTGAGAAATGTCCTGATCCATCAATAAAACTTATAAACCACTAAGTAGTAGGGAATAAATCACATACGCCCAGAAGTACAAATTTTCAGGGGTTATAAATTTCAAGCCCACAATCCCTTTTCAGGGGCACGTGAACGCAGAAGTTGCCTGCTAAGTCCACCAGGGCCGGTTTACAGATAAATGTAAATACAGGCAGGTATCTCTATATGCACATATCTGATACTGAATGGTTTGCTAAACGATTTTTTGCGAACGTGATGCAAACATTTATATGCGGAAACAAATCCGTTACAACAAATTTCTATTAAAATTATATCATTCAGGAGAATCAAGCTTATGGTACGAAAGCCAGGAAGTATGTACAGAAACGTGAGGCAGCGCTCATTTACCAGAAGAAAATATATGGGCGGTGTTCCAGGCAGTCAGGTTATTCACTATGACATGGGAGATAAAGCAAATAACTCATTCCCAATTAAAGTTTCCCTGCTTGTAGAGGAAAGATGCCAGATAAGGCACACTGCTCTTGAAGCAGCCCGTATTACAGCAAACAGGCACCTGATTGCAGATACCGGAAAGATGGGCTTTAGCATGAAGCTCCGTGTCTATCCACACGAAGTACTCAGGGAAAATAAGCAGGCAACAGGCGCTGGTGCTGACCGTGTATCCAGCGGAATGCGCAGGGCTTTTGGGAAGAATGTAGGTACTGCCGCAAGGGTAAGTGCACTGCAGAAGATCTTCACAGTGGCTGTTGAAAAGCAAAACTTTGAGGCCGCAAAGAAAGCTCTCTGGCATGCAGGACAGAAGCTGCCTACCCCTTGCAGGATCGTTGTCGATCAAGGGGCAGAACTGGTACGGTAACCAGTTAAACTACTGTTAAAATCAAAAGGGAGTATAATTATGTACGATTACGAAGAGCTTTTAAACCGTGCAATGGCAAAGATGCCTGACACCGAGACTACAGACGCTCGATTCGTAATCCCTGAGCCCAGAATATTTTCCGAAGGCAAAACCACAATTCTGGACAACTTCGGAAATATTGCAGATATCCTTAACCGGGACCCTGACCACCTGATGAAATATCTCACAAGGGAACTGGGGACTGCAGGGAAAATAGAAGGCACACGTGCAGTCTTCCAGGGAAGGTTTACGAGAGCTCAGATTTCTGATAACATTCAGGCCTATGTGGACGAATACGTCATGTGTTCAGAATGCGAACGCCCGGATACCCAGCTTGTCAGGGTGGACAGGGTGCTTATCCTGAAATGTTCTGCTTGCGGAGCTCACAGACCTGTCAAAAAGAGAAAGGTAAGCAATGTAGTTGTCAGGGATGCCATCGAAGAAGGCGGAACTTACGAACTCCGGATCGATGCAGTCGGGTCCAAAGGTGACGGGATAGCAAAGATAGACAAGTATACGGTTTTCGTGCCCGGAGCCTCAAAAGGCGACGTGGTCAAGGTAAAAATAAAGAAGATTAGCGGAAATCTCGCCTTCTCAGAGAGGGTCTGAGATTTAAGTTTATTTAGTATTACCGAGGCAGTCCAGGCCGATTACTCCTTAATTCAGTTTTCGTGCCAGGACAGCTTAAGTCCTTGTTTTCAGAGATTACCTTATATTCGAGACTAAAATCCTGTATTCGGATACTACCTATTTTTGAAGCTTTCAGATGCCATTCAGCCGATTTTTAGAATTCGAGAACTTCCTGTAGTTCAGCCTCCGAAAAATCCAGGGACGACTTTAAATATCTACCAGTAAACACCAGTAAAAGCAGGGAAATGTGAGGAAAATGAGTCCTGAAAAAAAAAATATACAGGAAATTTCATTGACGGGTGCTCAATTAAGGGAAAAAAATATAGAGGTTCTTTCCATGCCAGGGCTGTCTGTGAACCTGATGCATTCAGGAGAGACCCTGGAACTTGCAGCAAGCGGAACCCTGAAAGCAGCTTGCAGCCCGATCCTTAAAAAAATAAATTCCCGCCTGCGAGAGGAAAAACCAGCCCTTGTAAGGGAAGACAGAGTCATTGCCTCGGCCTGGCTCCCACCAATACCGAGCCCGGCTTTCAAGCGCCTAATTTTTGCAGAAATTCAGATAGCCCTTGGAAAATACATTCCCGAAACCGTATCCATTGAACTTACCCGCCAGAACGGTTTGAGGTATCCGCCCGGGACAATCGCAGACGAGCTGGATACGGGCACCATTGAAAGAATAATAGACGAAGCCCTTGAACTTGGCACTTTCATTATCACATTTACCGAGAATGATCCCCTACTGCGCGAAGAAGTCTTCGAGCTGATAGGCTACGTGGACAAAAAACGCGCGATAGTAAACTGTTCCACCTGGGGTACGGACTTTTCAAGAGAAACTGCCTCCCGCCTGAAAGAAGCAGGGCTGCATTCCCTGATGGTCGGGATTTACTCAACTGACCCTGTAAAACACGACGCTGCCCGAAAATCTGAGGGGGCATATAAAAGAGCGGTTTCTGCCGTAAAACTTGCACTTGAAGCCGGGCTCATGGTTGTGATGACAACACATGCATCCCCCTCAAACCTTCAGGAGCTTCCTGCCCTCTATGCCCTTGCATCGGAACTTGGGGTGCATGAATTTTCAGTATGGGAAGCTATGCCAAAAAACAGGAATGAACCTGTAATTACCGACGAGGATAGGAAAAGCATCCTTGAAATGTACCACAGGATAAATGCCAGTCCCGACGGCCCACGTATGTTTGCGAATACTTATTTTGAAGGTCAGATGCTGGGCGCAATGGAAGGCAGGCGCTGGATGCATATAACGGCAGACGGAGACGTAAAACCCGGTCCTTATCCGCCTTTCAGTTTTGGAAATATAAAAGAGGGATCCTTAAAAGACGCCTGGCAGAGAATCAGGAGCTATCCCTATTTCCAGAAGCAGAAAAGCTTGGGTCCGATGCACGATCCGGAGTTTCTGGAGTTTGTGGATAGAATTCCGGCAGGAGCGAAATTTCCATATCCTTTTGAGAAGGTTTGCAGAAAATAACCCTGAATAACCCACTTTAGTCTTTTCAGAGCGATTTCTCTCTGGGACTTTTATATTTTATTTCTTAGACTATTTTGCTTAGACTGTTTTAGACTATTTTAGACTGTTTTTCAGCAGAGTCCGCGGGAAACAAGGAGAGCTGAGAGCGACTAGAGTTGGAAAGCAATGTCAATTCCCGGAACTGAATGCCCGAAGATAAACATTTACATATTAGCAGGTATTTTTAAAGAGCAATTTAGCTGGAACTGCGTTTATATCTTTAATCATTTTCAGCAAGAAAAAGCTGTCTGCCTGAGGTATTTCCCCAGAAAACCGGCAGCGTAGAGGGATTTCATGACTAATAAACTTGACCCGTGGAGTTCAAGCGACATTACTGACTATTCCAAGTTATTCGAAGAATTCGGGATTTCTCCTTTTGACAATTTGCTTCCGGAAATTCCTTCCCCGCACATGTACATGCGGAGAAGAGTTATCTTCGGGCACCGTGACTACGAACAGATTGCAGAGGCCATGAGGACAGGTGCCCCTTTTTCGGTTATGGACGGTTTTATGCCTTCAGGGAAGGTCCACCTTGGGCACAAGATGGTTATGGACCAGATAATCTGGCACCAGCAAATGGGAGCGTCGGCTTTTGTCGGGATTGCGGACAGGGAGGCGTTTTCGGTACGCGGCTTTTCCTGGCAGAAATGCAGGGAAATAGGGGTAGAAGAATACATATTAAGCCTGATCGCTCTAGGTTTCAAGCCAGATGGCCTTATTTATTTCCAGTCAGGCTGTGAAAGCGTTAAGGACCTGGCATTTGAACTCGGGGTCAAGGTCAATTTCTCGGAACTGAGCGCCATCTATGGTTTTTCAGGAGAGACAAACCTCTCCCATATGATCAGTGTGGCAACCCAGGCTGCAGATATCCTCCAGCCCCAGCTTGAAGAGTTTGGAGGCCCAAAACCGGTTGTGGTGCCTGTAGGGCCTGACCAGGACCCTCACCTTCGGCTGACGCGGGGGCTTGCAGGCAAGATGAGTATGTTCAGGGTAGAGGAAAGAGAAAATGCAAATGGCTGGAAATACCTGAGCGTTCGCGGCAAAGGAGCTCCGAAGGAAGCTTTACAGGAGCTTAAAAAACGTATTCCCGGTAAGGTAAAACTCTATGAAGAGCACCTGGACGTAATCGAGACTCCGGATTATCCATTCCTGGAAAGACTTAGTTTGCAAATAAACCAGCCTGAGAAAAAGAAATACTTTACGACCGAGATTGAAGGGGGCTCCAAATTTGCCAATGAAATGAAACCACCTGAATTTTCCGAGTATGAAGAATATTTTGTTTTCAGAAAGATCTGGAAACTTACCAGGAAAATATTAGAGGAAATTGTGGCGGAAGTGACCGCTGAATTCGGAGGCTACGCTTTCATCCCTCCTGCATCTACCTATCACCGCTTTATGAGCGGGCTGCAGGGAGGAAAAATGTCGAGCAGCGTCCCTGACAGTTATATCGCTCTCACTGACGACCCGAAGGAAGGCGCAAAAAAGGTAAAGAGAGCAAAGACCGGGGGCTGTGTGACCCTGGAAGAACAGAAAAAACTGGGCGGAAAACCCGATGAATGTTCAGTCTTCGAACTGATGCTTTTCCACCTGCTTGGAGACGATGAGGAATTACTGGAAATCAGGCAGGAATGCATATCGGGAACCAGGATGTGCGGTTCATGCAAGCAGCTTGCAGCCGAAAAGATGTACGAGTTCCTCAAAGACCATCAGGAGAAGCGGGAACTTGCAAGGGAACACCTCGATGAATATAAAATAATTTACAAAAAGTAATTTTACAAAAAGTAATTTTACAAAATAAATTTTATAAGAAATCCATCAGTTATAAATTTATCAAACTCTTAATATTTTCAGGAATGCCAGGATGTGATCATGTATGAGTATTCAGGACAATCTCACAATCAACGAGAAAAAGGTCTTGCTTGCCCTTGAGGAAATGGGATCTGCAGCCCCCGAAAGACTGGAAGAGGAATCCGGGCTGCAGGTAGACGCGGCAATGCAGGCAGCCTTCATGCTTGAGGAAAAAGGGCTGGTTTCAGTCTCCGAAAAGGTGCTCGAGCGCTATTCCCTTACAAAGGAAGGGGAAGAATACACGAAAAACGGGCTTCCGGAGCGCCAGATTATTAATGCGCTGAAAGCCCCGACTTCAGTGGAAGAACTGAGGAGCCGTTTCTCTCCGCAAATGGTAGGAATTGCAACCGGCTGGCTCGTAAAGAAAGGATGGGCAAAGATAGAGAACGGGATAATGGTGCCGTCTGGAAAAGCGCATGCAGGAAAAGATGAAGAAGCCCTTGCAGCTTTCACAGGCAAAGCAAATATCCTGGAAGAACTTGCAGCCGATGAGGGAACAGTAAAAGACCTTCTCAAGCGCAAACTTGTCATAAGGCATGAAGAAAAATTCAGGACTGTTTCCATAACTGATGCAGGAAACGCGCTTACAGCCCAGGGGCTTGTCCTTGAAGAGGAAATTGCGCAGATCACATCCGATTTACTGAAGAGCGGGGCATGGAAAGAGAAGAAATTCAGGCCCTATCGCCTTGATATCACTCCCAAACCCCTTTATGGGGCCAAGATCCATCCTTACAGGCGCCTGATAGAGCAGATGCGCCAGATCTTCCTTGAAATGGGTTTTACCGAGATTAAAGGCGGAATAATCCAGAGTTCTTTCTGGAACTTCGATGCCCTTTTCCAGCCTCAGGACCATCCCGCAAGGGATATGCAGGACACTTTCCACCTGGGCAGCACCTGCCAGCTTCCAGCTGAATATCCAGAAAAGGTAGCTGCAATGCATGAGCGCGGAGGAGAGATTGATTCCTGCGGTTGGGGCGGGATCTGGGACAGGGAACTTGCAGGACGCAATGTGCTGAGAACCCATACAACCGCAGTCACTGTAAAGTACCTGGCAGACAATCCCAGACCGCCAGTAAAAGCCTTCTGCATTGACAGAGCGTACCGCAGGGAAACAATTGACCCTACCCATACCCCGGAATTCGAACAGCTTGAAGGAGTTGTTATGGATAAAGACATGTCCTTTGCAGACCTGCTCGGATTACTGGCAGAATTCTACCACAGGATGGGATTCGAAGAAATCCGCTTCCGCCCCGGCTATTTCCCATACACCGAACCGAGCGTGGAACCTGAGGTTTATGTTGACGGTCTCGGCTGGGTTGAGCTTGGAGGCGCAGGCGTTTTCAGAAAGGAAGTTACAGAACCTTTAGGGATCAAAGAACCTGTTCTTGCCTGGGGGCTGGGAGTCAGCAGGCTTGCCATGCTGAAACTTGGGCTTAAAGACCTGAGACTCCTTTACCAGTCCGATATCGACTGGCTCAGGAAGAGCGAGGTTTGCAGGATCTGAAAGCTGAATTCAGGCTCGTAACCTGACAATTTCAGGTTAAAACTTTTATTTTTTCTTCAAAAGAAGACGCGATAACTGGTAGAATTGTAAAAATTAAATCACGAGAAGAATATACTTTACTGCATTTCAGTTTCTAAATACATTTTCTTAAGTAAATATATAGTTACATAATATATTAATTTGGTAAAACCGGGCATGAATATATTGCCTCAGTAACCAGATTAAACAGGTGTAAATGATGAATGGCAGTCCACCAGAATCTACGACTGCGCCTACAGAGTTGCCGGATGTCACGAAACGTCATGAACCATCCGAAGCAACTGCGAACATCGGCGTAGCAATCAAGTACTGGCTTGAAGTGAAACCCTATCCTCCAGGCAATACAAGAAGTTTATGGCTCTTTGTGGACAGTGAGTGGCGACATTTAGACGATCCGGATGTTGGTACTCAAGTCTCCGTGCAAGAAGCCTTTTGTGAATGCTCTCAACGCCTGGAAGTTCTTGTCTGGTACTCCGGGGACACAATTGAAGGTCTGGTAGTAAAAACGAAATAATAGGACTTTATCCGGAACCTTTTCATACCTTAACGGGTAATTCGATAAGCTGGCTAACAGATATAATCTCAAATCAAACCCACCTTTGCCAGACGACAGGCAACTTCTCCTTTTTTTTCTCACTTTTGCTTTATCATGACAGCTTTTTTAAGTGCATATCGCGGTTTTAGCGGGCTTTTGCGTGCCCGTATCCGAAAATATAGGGGGAAAAATACCATTAAATAACCGCAAATCCTAATTTCTAGCACAAAAATGTCGGAAAAGAAAAGAGAATAATAGGAATAGAAGTGGGCTATGAACAGAAATCGGTATTGGGAAGTCACGGAAAAGGATTGGTACGAAACGGCTCTGGCACTTCTCGCATCCATCGCAGTAATTGTCATAATATTGGAATTCCTGCTTCCAGGTCGCTGGTATCTCTGGCTTTTGGTCAGTGGAGGGGGCATTGCCCTGCTTGCGACATGGCATGCCAGGAACTTTGCCTATCGCTGCCCTGCATGCAACAGGATTTTTGGAGTTTCAACTCTGGAGGATTTCCTTGGCCCTAATGGCGTAAATAAGAAGTACCTGAGATGTCCGAAATGTGGGAAACGAGCCTGGGCTGATATTCTGAGGATTAAAGAACTAAATGTCGTCAGGAAGTGAGCCTTAATCTGAAAGCCGAAAATGCAGGTTGTGGAAAAGGGAGATAAGAACCTGAGAGGGATAAGAACCTGAATATCTGCAAGAAAAGACTTCAGGGAATAAATCGTGAAAAAAATGGAAAAAGATGGGCCGGGACCGCAGGCTTCTAGGGCCTGGATACATTTCAGGGATAAATCTTGAGGAAACATGGGGAAAGATCAGGAAAGCGAAAATCCGAGAAATAGTCCCGACCTTCATGCAGAAGAAAGTATTTCTCTCCTTCCTCTCCTTGCCGTCAACTTCATAGGAACCCTCGGATTCAGTATTGTGCTCCCTTTCCTGGTGTTTCTGGTGGACCGGCTGGGAGGCAATGCCTTCGTCTACGGGCTGGCAAGTTCCATGTATCCGGCCTTCCAGCTAATAGGTGCCCCTATTCTGGGCAGATGGTCTGACATTTACGGGCGTAAGAAAATCCTGTTTTTAAGCCAGTTGGGGACCCTGCTCTCATGGATTATCTTTCTTGGGGCTCTTTTTCTTCCGGTCGTAACCCTCTTTAAAGTCGATTCGAAAATCCTGGGAGCTTTTGCCTTTACCCTGCCCCTGGCAGTGCTCTTTTTTGCCAGGGCTTTTGACGGGATGACCGGAGGAAATGTGTCTGTAGCCAATGCCTATCTTGCAGATATCACCGCAGAAAGGGATCGGAACCGGAATTTCGGGAAGATGTCGATTTCCTCAAATCTCGGGTTTATAGTTGGCCCTGTCCTTGCCGGGATTTTGAGCGTAACACAGTATAAAGAAGCAGCTCCTGTCATGGGCGCAATAATAATTTCGCTTATCGGAACCTTACTTATTATAGTTTATATCCCGGAAAACAAAGAGTGTTCTCTTGAAGAGCCTGCCGATACAGATAATGTACGAAAAATCTTTGGCTACGAGCTAAAGGAATGCAGAACCACGCGGGAAACAAGAAAACCTACTTTCAGGGAGGTGTCAAAACTTCCTAATATTCCCTATATGCTCGGCCTCTACTTTTTGATCTTTCTTGGTTTCAACATCTTCTACACTGCTTTTCCACTGCACGCAATAGCAGTCCTGGACTGGAACATTGCACAGATGGGAGTCTACTTTACGGTTCTGAGCGCACTGCTGATAATCGTACAGGGCACCGTGCTTCCGAAGGCTTCGAGAAGGTATTCGGATGCAACTCTTATAATCTTTGGAAGCTTGATGCTTGGTACGAACTTTTTGCTGCTGATTCCTGGAAACCTCTTCCTGACCTACCTTGCAACAGGATTTTTCGCACTTGGAGACGGGCTTATGTGGCCTTCCTTCCTCTCTCTTTTTATCAAAAATTGTAGGGAGTGAATACCAGGGTACGGTGCAGGGGTTTGCCAGCAGTTTCGGGGGCCTTGCCAGTATTGCAGGACTGATTCTTGGCGGTCTTTTATATGAAATGCTTGCAGGAAACGCTTTTTTGATTGCAGGCCTGGTAATCTACATCGTTTTTTTGCTAAATTTCAGGCTCAGGCTTTTTGGGAAAGAACTAAAACACTGAATCCAGAAAGCGAATCATATCGTTGTCAAGTGTCCATTACATAATAAAAAAGACAGGAAGAATAAAGGCTTCCTGAACCCATTCAAGGAAATTTATCCTCAAGTTTAAGGTTTTTCAGCTTATTTTTTACCCTTCCTTCCTATAAGTCTTGAAACAAATCGAATTCCTGCAACAGCCAGTGCGGCTAAAGCAAGTATCTTTTCCAGTTTGCGAATCATTCTCAGCATCAAATCACCCCATCTTTAATGTTCTTGCATTTATAGCTACAATCACGGTACTCAGGCTCATAAGAACTGCACCCATAGCAGGGCTCAGTAAGATTCCGTATCCATAGAGCACCCCTGCTGCAAGAGGAATTGCAAAAACGTTGTATCCCGTTGCCCAGAGAAGGTTCTGATACATCTTGGAATAAGTCTTTCTCGAAAGCCCGATAATATTAAGAACGTCTCTCGGATCGTTTTTAACCAGTACTATATCAGCAGTTTCGATTGCAACATCCGTACCTGCCCCGATAGCTATCCCGACATCAGCCTGGGCAAGTGCAGGCGCATCATTAACCCCATCCCCGACCATGCCTGTGATGTACTGCGCCTGGACTTCTTTGACCTTTTCTGCCTTTTGATGAGGAAGAACTTCTGCGAAGTAATCATCAAGCTCCAGTTCTCTGGATACCCAGGCTGCTACATAGCGGTTGTCCCCTGTAAGCATAATGCATTTAATTCCCATGCTTTTAAGTTTCGAGATAGCTTCTCTGGACTCCTTCCGGATGATATCGGCAAGTGCAACGGCTCCAAGTACCTTGTCTCCCTCAAGCAGGAACACGACGGTTTTTCCCTGTGCTTTGATTTCTTCGATTTTTTCATCTTTGAGGGTAATTCCCTTTTCTTCAAGATATCCCGGACTTACGACAAGAAACTTTTTTCCTTCAACCAAGCCCTGTACACCCTTTCCGGGAATTGAACTGAATTCTTCCACTGTTCGGGTCTCCAGTCTTTTTTCCCGCGCACTTTCCAGAATGCCTGTTGCAATAGGATGTTCCGAACTGGCTTCCAGAGAAGCTGCGAGGCTCAGAATTTTTTCATTTTCCTCTCCGGTCCCCATTTCCTCTCCTGAAAGAGAGACTATATCCGTGACCCCGAACCGTCCTTCCGTGAGTGTGCCTGTTTTGTCAAAAATGAGAGCCTGAAGGTTGCGTGCTCTCTCAAATGCCTGCCTGTCTCTGATAAGAAGCCCGGATTTTGCGGCAATGGATGTTGAAACTGCAACAACAAGCGGGATTGCAAGCCCAAGAGCATGCGGACAGGTAATAACCATTACAGTAACTGCCCTTTCCAGAGCAAAGGCAAGTTGTTGGCCGAAGAAGATCCAGAAAATGAAAGTGAGAATTCCAACAGTCAGGGCTATGACCGTAAGGTACATCGCGGCCCTGTTTGCCAGATCCTGGGTTTTTGACTTGCTTTCCTGGGCAGTCCTGACGAGTTCGACAACCTGGCTGAGATAGGTATCCTTCCCGGTTTTTTCTACCTTCACAACAAAAGTTGCCTCCCCGTTAATTGAACCGCCGATAACTTCATTTCCCGGTTTTTTCGTGACAGGCTTTGACTCTCCCGTAAGCATTGATTCGTTGACGCTGCTCGTCCCGTCGACAACAGTCCCGTCGACAGGCACCTTTTCCCCTGGCTTGATCAGAACCTTATCCCCGATTTTTAACTGGTCAACATTTACGTCAACAGTTTCTCCGTCTTTTTTCAGGTGAGCAACCGACGGCATGATCTTTACGAGTTCCTCAAGAGCTCTTGAAGCTCCCATTACGGAACGCATCTCCAGCCAGTGCCCGAGCAGCATTACATCGATAAGGGTCACAAGTTCCCAGAAGAACACCCCTCCGGGAAGCCCGAAAACCACAGCAGAGCTGTAAAAATAAGCCACACTGATAGCAACCGCTATCAGAGTCATCATCCCAGGCGATTTTTCAGCAAGCTCTTCTTTAATTCCCTTGAGGAATGGGTACCCGCCGTAGAAATAAACTGCAGAGGAAAGCAAAAAGGTGAGGAAATCCGCGCCCTGAAAACGGAGTTCAAATCCAAAAAAATCCTGGATCGTAGGGGAGAGCAGCAAAACCGGGAAGGTCAGTATAAAAGAAACAATAAATCTTTTTCTGAAATCTGCGAGCATATGGGTATGATGATTGCCGTGCTCTTTCCCGCCTGAAGGTTCATGACCCTCATGTTTCATTCCTTCATGCTTTTCATGACCCTCATGTTTCATTTCTTCATGCTGCTCGTGTTTCATCTCTTCATGCTGCTCGTGTTTCATCTCTTCATGCTGCTCTGATTTTGATGATTCATTTCTTCGTGCTGCCCATGATCCTGCTGTTCTCCTTTTCCGTGCTGCTCATGACGAGATTTCTCTCCGGAATCCTGTTCAGGATCTTCCGCATGACCTTCATGCAGCATATCTCTGGCAGGCTTATCCCTACTCATTTCGTGCGATTCATGGGAGTTTCCGGACATTTCCCTTCCGGAATTATGGTTTTTATCGTGAAAGGAAGGCTCATCTACTTGAATTTTAGAACTATCAGTGCCCATCCCCTTCTCTCCAGCCTGCATATCCCCATGCCTATGATTTTAATTTTATTAGATATATTATAATTTCAATATTATTTGAAAATAAAAGAATCAAATATCCTGATCCGAAAAAAAATAAATTATTTTTTAAAGCAAGAGAGTAGTCTCAAAGCCTATTCAGTTAATTCACATGGATAGAGTACATCAGAAAGGTGGATGCAGTAAATCCGAAAAGCGAATACTTTTGCGACGCTATTGAGATCTATCGGCTCATTCATCACAGAAAAACTCAAATCAGGCGTGTTATGACCAGATAATTCAAAGAATTAACATTGAAAGGATAAAAATGGGAAAATCTGAAAAAATATTTATAAACAAACGCAGGGAAAGGATGCCGAAACTAAGCTACTTTAAGCCGTTTTAAAAGGGAATAAACGAAAACATATGCATTTGATAAGATATTTAACTGCTCTGTGCTTTCCGGATACTACGACGCACAGCAAGGATCAAAATAAAGAACATTATGATGCTAAAGATCCCGATGAAAATAGCATCCCTAAAGGCTATGTCCAGAGGAATATGACTGATAGATCCATAATCTTCGAGCAATGAAGACATAATTTAATCTATGTACTTAAGTATAATAAACTTACCTAATTGTCCTATACAGGAAAAAGAAGGTATTAAGGTATGAGCCGATCCCAAAACTCAAAATTTGCTTCTTCGGTTCCCGCATATGAAGTGATCAATCGAGCATCAGATGTGAAAGCAATCCTGAATAATTCTTATAGTTGGGAATGAAAATGGGTTTTGGGATAGGCTCTATATCAAGATTCAAAAACGCGTATGATATGCAGAAACCGAAATCCATGCATGAGGTATTTCTTCTAGAAACTCTCTGATACTGGTTTTCCCTTTATGATAACTGAACACTAAGGATGAGCAGATAGAAAAACTAAATGAGAACATGCGTGAGCAAGTCGTTCAGATTCAAACCCTGATTCAGGAGAAGAGCAGGTTAAATCTCACGCTTCTACCGGAGACTACGGAAAATAATAAAGTCTGGCGGAAATTCCGGTAATAAGAATAAAAGTTAGTTGTTAATGGATGCCTTATTTGTTTTTATCGCTATCATAAAATACGATTTTAACTTTTTCTTCTGTAATCAATCCCTGATTAATTATCTCGTCTAACTTCGGCCTGATCCGATCAATATTCTCTTCAAGATCAGCGACTTCAATGAGTATTGGCAAATCAGTTGATAAGCGTAGTATAGAGGTTGTATGAATAAAGCTGTGTTTTCCGAAACCTGTTATGCCCCTGAAAACGGTTGCTCCGGCTATACCTTCTGCCTTTAGCATTTCAACAATATGCATATACAATGGCTTGCCTTTGTACCGATCGGACTCCCCTATAAATATTCTTAATAATATGGCTGTAGACTCTCTTTTCATATGATTTCCCTCAAAACCCTTCATTTGATCCGTTTTCATTTCATTCCCCCCAATAAATAAGAGCTAAAACTTAGAGCTACAATCTTACCTAAATATACAGCCAGCATGGAAAATAATACTGTCGATACTACATTTATCGCCATGAACGTTAATTTTGAGTCGTCAAGTAATCTGAATGATTCATAGCCAAATGTTGATAATGTTGTAAAGGCTCCTATTACGCCAATTGTAAGAAATATTCTGGTTTCCTCACCAAAGAGACCCTGGTATTCAGAAAGGTACATTATTAAGCCCAGAAAGAAACTGCCAATAGTGTTTATGATTAGTGTACCTACCGGGAAACTAACAAAGCCGTTCTGTATCCATCCACCTAAAGTATACCTCAGGATAGCACCTATAAAGCCGCCTATACCTACCAATAAAATAGTATACACATTAAAACCTCAATAATCGATGTAGAAGTCATCAGCGTAAGCGGTTTAGACTGAAGAGTCCAGGCGGACTTCATCACCTATAGGATACCTTTTTCCTGCCATTAAATAAATAGTTTATGAAAATATGAGAATGGAATGCAAAAAAAATCAAGATATCAGCATATCCTATCAGCTTATAAATATTCACGCAAAATTTTCACTTTTATCAGTTTATAACTTGCCTGTTTCCCAGAGAGAATAAATGTAAAATCGAAGGATAGAATATAAAATCGGAGGCCATTATTTACGGGTTAGTATATAAAAAGAATGAAAAGAAATAACGTGAATTTGAGAAAGGAACATTGTTAATGGAAATGTATGCAGTTTTAATATTATCAAGCTTTACTGCCGCATTAATTTCGGGTGCTGCCGGCTTTGGTGGTGCGCTTTTGCTTCTGCCTGTTCTAACCCTGTACGCAGGTGCAGAGCTTGCAGTTCCGGTACTTACCATTGCGCAGTTAATCGGCAACCTGTCAAGGATGGCATTCGGGATAAACCAGATTGAGTGGAAGAAGGTTGTCTTATTTTCAATAACGGCGGTTCCATTATCCGCACTTGGGGCTTTCGGGTTTTCAATTATCTCAAAAAGTACGGTAACAAGAGGAATCGGCGCTGTTTTAATTTTATTTGTTGTTCTAAAGTATTTTGGGATATTAAAGTTCAAACCGAATAATAAAACGCTTATTTTCGGCGGGGCAGTAACCGGCTTGCTCTCCGGACTTGCAGGAAGCGCCGGACCGATTGGGGCTGCAGTATTTCTGTCCTTTGGCTTGCCCCCAGTAACATATATAGCAAGTGAAGCTGCAACTGCAACCGCCATGCACATAGTTAAAATCCTCGTCTATGGCAAACTTGTTAATCTCCCTCCAAATACTATTAATCTTGGACTCCTGATGGGGCTTGCCATGATATTTGGAACTTATGTAGCAAACCGATTTATTAAGAACATGAAAAAAGAAGTTTTTCAAAAGTATGTGGCTGTTCTCCTTTGCGTTGTTGGGGCTTATATGCTGATTTCAGAATAATCTCAGAGCTTAAAAACCCTCCAAAGAAAAAGTGGGTAGATAGACAAAACTGGAAAAAAGAGAAAAGAAAAGAGAACATGGAGGGGATGATATTCTCTTTTCTCGTCAAAACAATAAACTTTTCCATTATTTAAAAAACTTTTTAGAGTTTATATTACATCCTGCTTTCGGCAGATAATTTGTTTTTTTCGTAGTATTTTTACTGATAGCGTTTTTGCTGGAAAACATATTATTCCTGATAATAAACATTATTGCAAAAACGGACCATTGTTTATATATGTCATGAGATTTGGGTCATATGTTTACCAGTTTTGAACCAAATAAATATTCACACAATGTTTAAGAAACGCCATCTGTAAAAATACTCAAAATTTAATGTCGACCTGCCGAATGTAGGATTACATTGTCCGGAAGCTCTACAAGCTTAAAGACATGGTTGAAAACTGAAGAAACCAAAAAGATTCTTTATTAGCTGGTCCGGAAGCGAGGAAGACCCCCTTAATAACCGATTCCGAAAAGCAGGAAACTTCAGGAAAAGTCGAACGATTCTAAGCTTATCCCGGTAAAGAGGAGAAAATGGCAAACTCAAACGATGGAAAATTAGAGCAGCTAACGGACAAAAAAAATCGTTTTCCGGTTCTGGGGACTACCAGCCTTCAATGTTCAAAAGAGTCCGATGCCGTTAAGAAACCGGGTAGAAAGAAAATGGTCCTTTCCTGAACAGCTTTCTTTACAGTTTTTCGTAGATCACCTCGTGATGATTTTAGTCAATACACGAAACTACCTAGATTTATAGTAAAAGAGGGTGGTATAAAAGTATCCACCCACTTCTTTGAAAAAAATGCAATGTAATCATCACGTGAGATCTCCTTTTATTCGGTTCTCCCTCGACGTATGACGATTTTGCTTAATTCGCGAAGCCACAGCACCGAACTCGCCACTGCTGCGCAGAGCAGCCAATCGCCAGGGCTCAAGCTCACAGTCGAAAATGCCTGTTGCAGAAACGGGATGTAAACAACCGCCGCCTGCAACAAAAGAGACAACAGGACCGCTCCCCATAGCCATTTGTTTGAGAACAATCCAGCGAATGCGCTCTGCTTATCCGAACGCGCATTGAAAACGACGAAAAGCGAAAAGAAAACCACTGTGGTAAAGGCCATTGTCTGCGCATAACGCAGGTTGCCTGAGCCTTCGATCAAACCCCCGGGTAAACTGGCATCCAGTATGAACAGCGTCCCGGCTGCCATGATTATACCGGTAAAGAGGTTGCCAGCCCACATGCTACGGGTGATCACCCCTTCTTCCCGCGGGCGCGGCGGTTCTTTCATTAGTCCCGGATCCGCCGGGTCAACGCCGAGCGCGAGTGCGGGTGGGCCGTCCGAGATAAGGTTGATCCACAGGATCTGAGTCGCCAGCAACGGCAGCACTACCCCGGCTCCACCTTCTGCAGTCAGCCCTATCACGTCCGCCAGCAGAATGCCGAAAAACATTATCATCACTTCCCCAAGGTTTGAGGAAAGCAAATATCGCAAGAACTTACGGATATTAGAAAAGATCGCGCGCCCTTCTTCGACAGCCCCGACAATGGTCGCGAAATTATCATCTGCGAGCACAACGTCGGAGGCTTCTTTGGAAACGTCCGTTCCAGTAATGCCCATTGCCACTCCGATATCGGCAGTTTTCAAAGCTGGCGCATCGTTGACCCCGTCGCCCGTCATCGCCACAATCGCCCCTCCGCGTTGTAACGCTTTCACGATCCGAAGTTTATGTTCGGGATTGACGCGCGCATAAACCGACACTTTTTGAACAGTCTGGGCAAGCGTTTCCTCAGGCATCTTCTCAAGCTCGGCACCCGTAACAGCCTGCCCGTCAGTTGAAATGCCGAGTTCTTCAGCAATGACTGTAGCAGTTTTAGGATGATCGCCTGTAATCATTATCGGGCGAACACCCGCAGCCATCGCGCGCGCAACTGCGTCCTTCGCCTCCCTGCGCGGCGGATCAATCATACCGATCAATCCCAGGAAGACGAGGTCTTTCTCGACATCCTCATCTAACTCTTCCTGCTTAAACGCGTCCTTCGGCAGCGCGCGGAAAGCGACCGCGAGTGTTCGTAGAGCTTCGCCGGCCAGTTCTTCATTGCTCTTCAAAATTTCTGCGCGACGTTCCGCCGCCAGGGGCTTGATCTCGTCTCCTACAAGCTCCTGTGTACAGCGGGCAAGCAATACATCCGGTGCACCTTTGGTGAAGATAAGCAGCCTTTCCTCTTGCTCGGCATCACTATGAACCGTGCTCATCAGTTTGCGCTCTGACGAGAAAGGCACTTCTCCTACGCGTTCCAGCCGCGCATTGAGCGCCTCAGCTTCCAGCCCGGCTTTGCGCGCCGCGACGATCAATGCTCCTTCGGTCGGGTCGCCATGTACCGCCCAGCGCCCATCGCGCTCATGTAGTACGGCGTTGCTAGCGCGGTCGGCGGCTGCAAGCGCACGTACAAACTCGAACTGGAGCGCCCCATCAATCTTCCCTCCTCCCTCCCTGCGCACCTCACCTTCGGGGGCATAACCCGTACCTTCAAAATTGACGCGCCCGCTCGCGGTGACGACCGCAAGTACAGTCATCTCGTTCTTCGTGAGCGTGCCCGTTTTATCAGAGGCGATGACATTTGCCGAGCCGAGAGTTTCGACAGCCGCGAGATGGCGCACAATGGCATTTTTCCGCGCCATGCGCTGCACACCGAGAGAGAGCACGACTGTCACCACCGCAGGCAAGCTTTCAGGCACCGCCGCGACCGCAAGCGCCACACCTAAAATGAGCACGTCAAAAAGGGCTGAGAAGCCTCTCACGTCTTCGACCAGGATGATCGTTGTGATTATCACGACGGCAATGACGATAACGACGATCCCTAGCAGTTTACCAACGCGGTGAAGTTCCTTTTGCAGCGGGGTAGTTTCTATCGTCGTTTCTTTGAGCATCCCGGCAATGCGTCCCATCTCGGTCTGCATTCCAGTTGCTGTGACCACTGCACGCCCGTGCCCGTAAACAGCAACAGTACCGCTAAAGATCATATTATCGCGGTCGCCGAGTCCGACCTCTTCTGCAATCGACAGGTTATCCTTTAAGACAGGCAGGCTCTCGCCTGTCAGTGCCGCCTCGGCCGTTTGAAGCGCAGTTGACTGAATCACTCGAGCATCCGCCGGGACAGTGTTGCCTTCTTCAATGATGAGAATGTCGCCGGGCACGACCTCAGTTGCCGGAATGCTCTGCCGCGTGCCGTCCCGAATAACACTGGCTTGTGCCGCCGTCATCTGGCGCAGCGCAGCCATTGCTTCCTCCGCTCGTGACTGCTGAATATAGCCCATGATCGCATTGAGCAGTACGACAGCGAAGATAGCAATCGCTTCGTAAGGCAATGCTGAATCGCGCTCATACAGCCACAGTCCTGCCGAAATTAGTGTTGCGATAAGCAGCAGGACAACAAGCACATCTTGAAACTGCGTCAGGAATTTTCTCCACGCAGGCACGGGCTTCTCTGCCATCAATTCATTCTTGCCGTACCTGTCGAGCCGCGCCCGCACCTCCCCTTCGCTCAAGCCGCTCCGTGCATCCGTATCGAACGCGGTTAATACTTCATTAACAGGCTGTCGATAAGGGATAATCTGATCTCGTTGAGTGGTCATGGTGCTCATCTTAAATCCTTTTTCGCTTGCCTTGGGGCTTCATGAGTGCATTCATCAGCGGGTGTGCAGTGCTCATGATATTCTCCTGTTGATCATACATTTTTTGGATTCATCCACCTGCATCGTATAGGAATGAAGGATATTTCATCGAAAAGCGGTATCAAACGTAAAAAGAGTGTTAGAGATAAATAGTCAGCATTAATACAGGCATAACAGATCAGTGCTTACAGATTTTATCATGATGGTCATAATTTTCGAGCGTAATCCTCTTTGATCCTTCATCAACAGAACCAAAAATGTGAAACGTATGCTCAAAATGAAATACGGAGAATTAATATCTCCAAATGTATTGTTTAAAATAAGCTTCCTCAATCGGACTTTTATTTTTTCTCTGCGGTGCTGATCCCAAGAATGGAATACGGAGTGCAGTGTTTCAGGATTGAACTAAAGAGTCCCGTAAAAGCTATCGCTGCAATAATCCACTTCCAGGGAGACCTTTTTACAAGGCCCGTTGAAAGCGCGATAATTGCAAGTGTTCCGAATATGGTTCGGAAGAGGAGATCAAAGCCTCCTACATTTTCTTCCGAAAACAATTTTTTGAGATTCATCGAACAAAACCCCCTTATAAACCCTCTTACATACTTATAGATCCCCTCAATATATAGCGTTATTCTGTTTGTACTCCGTCTGTATTATAATCACAGATATTCACAGTTTTTATTATATTTGCAGTAAGTTTTCATTCTGTTTCGTTATGTTTGCATTCCGTTTGTTTATGTTCACATTGCTCCAAAAGCCATGCAAATAAACCATGTAAAATCTTCCTGAAAAAATCCGAAAATCCGAAAAATCACAAAATATATAACAAGAGATGAGAAGGTTTCTAACTATGCCCGAAATAAAAATTGACAGGTCTCTTTCATATCTCGAAGGTACACAGCGAGTATATGACGAAGCCACAACCCTGGAAAACACTAAAGACCAGATAAAAAAGATAGGTGTTACCCGAATTGCAGACATTACAAACCTGGACAGGCTCGGAATCCCTATTTTTTCGGCAATCCGCCCCAGTGCCGCAAAGGGAGCGATCAGCATTTACTCAGGCAAGGGCTCGACCCAGCAGAGAGCCCGGATTTCGGCAATAATGGAGAGTTTTGAACGCTGCCTGGCAGAAAGGCCTGGCCTGAACGTAAACATTGCAGGCGACATTTCAGCTCCTTCTCTTGTGGAATCCTATGCCAGCGCCATAGAAAAATGCGACGTGCTGGACCCGAAGACGCTGCTTCTGCCCCAGCCCTATATTCCCCAGTCTTTGCTCGAATGGGTTGGAGCATACGATTTGATGAACGGAGAAGAAGTGTTCGTAAGTGCCAATGCGGTTTATCACCCCTACGACTCGCCGGGACAGTGCCAGAAACTTTTTCTGAGCAATACCAATGGGCTGGCTTCCGGAAACGTAATTGAGGAAGCTATTCTGCATGGGATGCTCGAAGTTATAGAAAGGGATGCGATCAGCACAGCGCAGTTTTCCCGCAATCTTGGAAAAGAAATCGTGCTGACTGAAGAAGACGGGTACCTGTACGAGCTTGCCAGAAAGTTCAAAGATGCAGGAATAGAACTCAAGGTCTGGCTGGTTCCGACAGACACGGATATTCCGACAGTAATTGCGGCAACTGATGATTTAAAACTCAAAGATCCGGCTCTTCTTGTTATGGGAGCAGGCTCTCACCTGAAACCTGAAATTGCGGTTGCGAGAGCCATAACTGAAGCTGCCCAGTCAAGGGTAGTCCAGATCCAGGGAGCAAGAGAGGATACGGATAGGGAAGGTTTTATTCGGAGTGTGGGGTATGACCGCATGAAGCGTTTGAACTGGTTCTGGTTCGAAGAAGGAGAAAAAATTTCTCTTTCTGAAGTGCAGGATCTGTCCAGGAAAAGCCCTGCCGAAAATATCGATGTGATACTTGAAAAACTCAAGGGCCTTGCCGAAAAAGTACTGGTAGTGGACCTCTCAAGGGAAGAAGTCGCAGTGCCGGTTGTCAGGGTAATCATTCCCGGATTTGAACTTTTCACTATTGATCGCGACCGTAAAGGAAAAAGGATCAATTCCGGAAAGGAAGAAAGACTTTTCCAGGAACATAAATGAAAAGCCGTGGAAGAGACGATGAGGGCAAGAGCGGTAATCTTCACAGGCAACAGCATCAGCCATGAGGAAGCGAAAAAAGTCCTCAGGGCAAATTACCAGCCTCCTGTGCGCAGGTTTCAGCTTGAAAAATTCGTTCGGAAAGGGTATAAGGTCATAGGGATAATAGACGGGATCTTTTTTGACAGGGCTGCTGTAGGGCACAGGGAAATTATGTCTGCCCTTGATGCCGGAGTAAAGGTGGTCGGGGGAGCCAGCATGGGAGCTCTCAGGGCCTCGGAACTGGATACCCACGGGATGATAGGAGTGGGAAAAGTTTACGAATGGTACAGGGACGGTATAATTGAATCCGATGATGAAGTAGCCGTCAGCACAAACCCTGATACTTTCGAGCCCATTTCGGTACCCCTTGTCAATATCAGAGAAACCCTGAAAGCCGCATTCGGTTCAGGACTTGTAAGCGGAAAAGAGCATGACGACCTCCTGGAGCTTGCGATTAACACATATTATCAGGACAGAAGCTATTTCGGGCTTGTAAAAGAAGGGGCAAAAAAAGGCCTGATACCTGAAGAGAAAAGAAAACCCATTCTGGACTTTTGCACAGGCAATGAAGTTGACGTAAAAAAGGATGATGCAATCCTTGTGCTTGAAACCGTAAAAAAGCTGATTGAAGAGGCCTGAAGCTTCAAGCCCCTCCAGATCCGCGGTTTCTAATTTTATCAGACTTTTTCAGCGCTTTACGATGTAAAGCCTGATGATGTACAGGCTTACGAGTAGGACAAAAAGATAATACACAGCCTTGAAAATCAGGGCGTACTGGTATTCAAACCAGGTATCTATTATCTTCTCTATGGAAAAATAGAGCTGGAAGGTGGCCACAAGCAGAAGCAGCATGGCAATGAGGAAAACTCCCTTTTTAAAGTTCTCCCCCAGATCTGACAGTTTTTTTCCCTTTTGCTTCGGACCTCATATCTGCTGCTTCACTCACCAAAACGCCTCCTGAGAATTGCCGCCGAACAGAGCAGGATTGCAGATAAAAGTAGGCTGAACCCTGGTGCGCTTTCTCCTTCAGCCGTAGATTCCTCTTCAGGAATCATTCCGGTTTCCACCACATTTTCGAATTCGCTTGTCTGGATCTCCCGAGCTTGAGTGGTATTTCTTTCTTTAACTTCAATTACGGGGCTGAGCTGAATATAGCCTTCCCCACGCTCGACTATTGTATCATTGTTCCAGAGCAGGACTTCGACAATGTAATTGTACTGGTCAGGCATTGTCAGGTTGACGCTCTGGATAACTGTAGCTTCGGGCCTGATTTCTCCTGTGTGCGTCCAGACTTTATCCGCAAGGAGTCCGGCATCCATTTCGCGGACCTTTACAAGCATACGGAAATCCTTGCTGGTTTCCCTGCCTTCATTTGTTAGATAGATATCATTTTCAACAAGGACTTTCCCACCTTCCACTTCTTTCACCCTGAAATCCATTTCCGGAATTTCAAGCCCTATTTCCTGCACCTCGGCAGGCAGAGCATCCAGATTGTAAACTTTGATTTCTCCATCGCCTTTCTGGACATTTTCTTCAAAAAGGATACTATGGAGATCGTATCCTCCGGTTTTCGGAAGGGTCAGGACCTGACTCACTGATTTCGTGTCTCCGTTTTTTAGCACTCCGAGTTCTATCTTCTTCTGCGTTTCAAGCAGCCCGCTTTCCCGGCTATAGGCTTTAAGAAGAAGCGAGGTATTCTTTGCGGAGTCTCCCTGAGATTTTTCGATATATGTTGTGACATTCAGGTCTACGAAAGCCGCTCCTGTACGGTCTGCTGAGATGTCCATATCCCTGACATTGTAGTAACTTTCTTCTTAAAAATTCCTGACGCAGCCGCTTCCGAAGGTGAAGGCAATAATAAAGAGTATTAAAAATAAACTTTTTAAAAATAAGATTTGAGCTGACTTGGTTTCCGATTTTCTCAAGATCTGCCCTCCTATTTATTAATTATATTCTAAAGTATATGCTTTTTGCCTTCATCGACATTTTTTATTTTCCTTGGAGAATAATTGGATGAAAATTATTAATATGAACACATCGATATTCAGATAGGGAGTAAAATGAGGTGGTCAGAGCATAGAGCGCAAGCTTGAAGGATTCTAATTGCGACCTGTGGCTCTGAAATTACTGAAAAAAACCGCGAGCCTGTAAAAAGGATGAAATTCCGGAATACGGGAATACAGATTCAGGAATACAAATCGAGAACATGAGGGGTAAGTATGGAAGGAAACATTGATATTGAATGTAAGCCGCGAAGACAAATTTTGATCGCTACCGACGGTTCAGAGACCGCAAACGAAGCAGCGGATTTCGGGATAGAGATGGTCGGGTGCAGTGGAGCAAAAATATATGCCGTATATGTTATCGATATAACACCTTATCGCTCAGTTCCGCTGGATCAAATCTGGTCAAAAGATACACTTGACGAATTCGAGAAAGCAGGGCATGAAGCAACCTCTTATATAGAGAAGATTGGAAAAGCTGCCGGAGCGGAAGTTGAATCCAGAGTGCTTAAAGGACATCCGGCTGAAAAGATTTTGAGCTTCTGCAGAAGATAATAATATCGATATGATCATAGTAGGGTCACTTGGAAAAAGCGGATATGAGCGCGTTTTACTTGGAAGCGTATCTGAAAAAATTATAAGGCACGCAAAAGTTCCGGTCCTGGTTGTTCGAGAACGGCATAAAAGTGAGAAAAAATTGATACAAGAATAACCAGTCCTGAGTAGCTAAATGAAACAAGCTGATTCTTTAGAACTGGGTAGTAGCTAAATGAGACAAGCTGATTCTTTAGAATCTGCCCGTTGAATTAAAGAATCAGCTTAAAACGGGTTGAATGGGGAGGAGAGGGGACGGAGAGATCTTTATAAAAATCCTGATCGCCACTGATGGTTCTGAAAATTCAAAAAAACACAGCTTGTTTAGAACTTGAAATTGCAAAACGGACTGAAGATATGCCTATGCCATCTACATTGCCTGCATCTCCTGCTGTTCTCCTATTATGCCTGAAAGTTACTGGCCGGGAAATCGGGAAAGAAATGATTGAAGGTGTTGAGGGGATAGAGAAAATGAGGGAGCCTAAGTTTCGGTAAGTCGAGACGCTATAATTTCCGCTTCAATGAATCACACTTTATTTGTGGATAGAAGGTTTTTCGTCCACTTCTTTGCAATTGAGAGTGTTTTTTGAAGTGTATGTTCTTTGCTTCCTAAGGTGTTTCGTCCTTTCGTTGGGACCGTGGATGAAAATTATTAGCATGAATACATAGATGTGCCGAGGGAGATAAAATTTGAGGGGTCAGGGCATGGAGAGTAAGTTCTATAGAAAAATTATGATTGCAACCGACGGTTCCGAAAGCGCCAGATTCGCGGCAGATGCAGGAATTGAACTCGCTCGTCTCAACGGGGCGAAAATTCAGGCAATCTATGTTATTGATATTTTTGCTTATTTTTCGGTGCCGAAAGATCCGGGGTGGGAAGAGGTCGATGTACGCCCAGTTCAGGGAGCTGGGTAGAGAAGCCGTCTCTTATGTTGAAACCGCGGCTGAAGACGCAGGGGTAGAAGTTGAAACCCTGATTCTTGAAGGGCACCCTGCAGAAGAAATCCTCAATTTTGCGGAAAAACAGGATATTGATATGATTGTTGTAGGCTCACTCGGAAAAACAGATATCGAACGTTTTCTTCTTGGAAGCGTATCCGAAAAAGTCGTCAGGAACGCAAAAGTTCCGGTACTTGTCGTACGTGCAAAGAGCCCGTGAAAAGGATGGAAAATCAAGAATATGGGGATAATAAATCCAGAACATGAGGGGTAGGTATGGAAGAGAGTAATGAGAAATTTAAACCGCAAAGAAAAATTGTGATCGCTACCGACGGTTCAGAAGCCTCCGAAAAAGCAGCCGATTTCGGAATAGAAACTTTGAGATTTAGTGGGGCAAAGGTCAATGCTGTATATGTCATCGATACAACTTCTTATGGTTCAGTTCCGAAAGACGAAAAATGGTCAAAAAAGGTCGAGCAGTTTGAGAAAATAGGGCATGAAGCGACTTCTTATGTTGAGGAAAAAGCAAAAGCTGCGGGAATGGAAGCTGAATCCATAGTGCTCAAAGGAAATCCGGCTGAAGAAATTGTGAATTTTGCAGAAGACCCGAACGTTTACATGATTATAGTAGGGTCGCTGGGAAAAAGCGGAATTAAGCGTGTCATGCTTGGAAGCGTATCCGAAAAAGTTGTAAGGCATGCAAAAGTCCCGGTCCTGGTTGTCAGGGGACTAAAAGAAGAAAAACCACACCGACAAATTCTGATAGCTACTGACGGCTCAAAGGCTGCTGAAAATGCAGCGGATTTCGGGATAGAAATTGCGGGGTGGAGTGGGGCAAAGGTCTATGCCGCATATGTTATCGATATACCTTCTTTTGACTCAATTCTGATGGATGAACCGTGGACAAAAGATATGTACAATCAGCTTGAGAAAACTGGTCGTGAAGCAACATCTTATGTGGAGGAAAATGCAAAATCTGCCGGAATAGAAGCTGAATCCATACTGCTTAAAGGAAATGCGGCTAAAGAAATTCTGAATTTTGCAGAGAAGCAGAAAGTTGACATAATTGTCGTAGGCTCGCTTGGAAAAAGCGGAGTTCAAGGTTTCTTGCTCGGAAACGTATCCGAAAAAGTCTTAAGGAATTCAAAAGTCCCTGTACTTGTCGTACGCGAAATTTATAAATTTACCAAGTTCGTCAGTCGTAGTCAAAGGAGTGAAAAAGTTCCGGCCAGTGTCGTACCCGGAGAGGGGGAGTGAAAAACCGGGATTTGAAATCAAGATAACTGCATCAGGAGGATACTTTATGAAACGAAGACCTTACAGGAAAATCCTTCTCGCAACCGACGGCTCGGAAAACGCAAAAAGCGCAGCCTGTTCAGGGCTTGAAATTGCGAAAAAGACTGGAGCTGAGGTCTATGCCGTCTACGTTGCCGGCATCTCCTGCTGTTCTCCTATTATGCCCGAAAGTTACGACTGGGAACTCGGAAAAGAAGGAAGTGAAGCCGTTGCGGAGATTGAGGAAATGGGAAAGGAGGCGGATGTTCCTGTAAATGCTGTTCTGCTGACAGGGGCACCCTACTCAGGAAATTCTGAATTTTGCAGAAAAGAATGATATCGATATGATTGTTATGGGGACGCAGGGAAAAACCGGAGCTGACAGATTCCTGCTCGGAGGAGTCACGGAAAAGGTAGTAAGGCATGCAAAAGCTGAAGTGCTGGTCATGCGCGCGCTCTGCCCTTGGAAAACAAGAATACAGCAGGGTGCGACAGTTATCAAAAGAATGCAGAAAATGTCAACAAACGTGGGGGGAAATCAATGTTAAGCGAAAAGATGGAAGAAGCGCTAAACGAGCAGATCAATAAAGAAATGTATTCGTCTTATCTGTACCTTGCCATGTCAGCATACAGTTCATCAGTAGGGCTTCCGGGCTTTGCTCACTGGTTTAGAGTCCAGGTCGAAGAAGAGAATATTCATGCAATGAAGCTCTTTGATTACATAAACAATCAGGGTGGGAGGGTGAAGTTGAAGGAGATCAAAGAGCCGCCTGTGGAATTCGGGACAGCTATGGAAATGTTCCAGCAGACCCTGAAGCATGAACAGTTCATCACTCGCTCAATTCATGAACTGGTAGACCTTGCAATGCTGAAAAGGATGAGGCTACAGCTTCTTTCCTGCAGTGGTACGTTGAAGAGCAGGTAGAAGAGGAAGAAAACGACAACGAGATTATTGCCAAACTGAGAAGTGTCGAGGAAAACGAAAATTCCCTGCAGAATCGATGCAGAACTGGCAAAGAGACTTCCTCCCAGATAACCTGCCCGAGAAAAGTGGAGAAAAAATAAAGCGTCAACTTCCGGAAAAACAGTTACCGAAGATAGCAAACCCTGAGGTCAGGTGTTCGGTCAGGTTTTAATATATGGAATCTGAAAAGCACAGTGAAATGTTAAGCAACCTGGAACTCGATATTGTGAAAAAAGGTTTTGAATGGCTCTCTGCCCGGCAAATTCAGTCCGTAAAGGAACTTTCGAGTACATTATCGGCACATGCCCTCTGGGGACTTCCGAATCCGTACATAACTCGCCTGATTCTTAAACAGGAAAACGACGGTTCCTGGAATTTTTCAATCAGGGATACTGCCAGGGCCTGCTCAGCCCTTTCAACTGAAGGAATTGTATTTATGGCGTCAGGGAAATGGCTGCTTACCAGAAAAAGCAAAAATTCCTGGAACGATGACGTTTACGATACAGCCTATGCCCTGGGAGCTCTTGCGGATATGGGAACTCAGGACAGAAGCGGATGCAAGTGGTTATACGAAAATTATTGCCCTGCCTGGGAGCAGGTTGGCACTACATCCCTTATAATTATGGCTCTTAAAAAGCAGGAAAATCTGGCAGGAAGCAAAGATTTTGACACTTTTATCCGGGAAAAAGCCGAATGGATCCTTTCAAAAAGAGGACAGGACGGAGGCTGGGTATACATTTCCACAAGCAACCTGGCAATTCAGGCTCTGCTTCTTGCAGGCTTTAAAGACGAAATTGAAGATTCAGTCCACTGGCTCCTTGAAAATGCCCACAAAAACGGAGCCTGGGGAAATAAAGAAGATGATATAAATGCTACTGCGCTGGCTCTGAGTACTCTGGGGCTTTATAAAGAGGCCTGACAAGAGAAAATTGGTCTTTGTTGTCTATTTCGTTGTCTATTTGTTTTCCCTTTATTTTCCCTTTATTTTCCCTTTATTTTCCCTTTTCTATTTCTCGGACTAGTTACTGTAGATAATGATCTATTACAAAGTAAAAATTGCGCTGGCGTGCCCACTGCAAGCAACGGGGTATCTTGGCGCTACCGCTTCAGAAACGAGTGCAGTTGAATAAAGCGCATTCTAAGACGAAATATCAACCAGCTAATTATCAACCAGTTAATGGAGCACAATCTGTTTTTTGCAGACATCGTTTTTGGCACTCAAGTAGGATTTCCTTGCTATTTCCATACTGCCTTCCATTTCAACAATACTCATATCATAATTCCGGGCATAATTTAAGACATTTTTATCGAATTCGCCTCCTATAGAAATTTCATTACTGATTTTGACAACCTTTTTATAATGTCTTTTCAAAAAACTTATATTGAAGTCAGAAGTGTCGTTGGATTCCATTCTCATTTCTTTCCAACTGGAAGCCCACATCGGAGTCAGGTATATCATACCTGTACCGTTCCCACTCTGCATAACTTCAGCATAATTATCGTTGCCCCCAAGAGCTACACTGATACAGTCATCCACAATTTCTCCTTTTTCATCTTTGAGGAAATAAAGAGAACAATGAAGAGCTTTAAAATCGGCTTCCGTGTTCTTCAGAGAATGCCCACAATTTCCATAAAAAAGAAGAATACCATCTGAAAAAGCCGCCATTTTCCTAATATTTTGGTAGATTTCAGACCTTAAGAGTTCACAATCTGCATGCAAGCCAAGCCTCAGAGTATTTACAACTACAGTAGTCTTTTCTCTATTTTTCTCTATTGTATTATGATGTATTTTATGATGTATTTTTTCAGAAAATGAAAATTTCAATAAAAGTCTCAGAAGGTTTATGGATACAGGACTATTTGTCTCTTTCAAAAAGGAAGGTACCCTGTCCAAAGGAAAAAGTCTGGGCTGACAATTTTTGGATTTAAGCTTTCGAACAAACCTGAAACTTTGCCTGTTTTCAACTATAACCAATTGTTTTAAGTCATGGTCTTTTGAGAGGACATATACAAGTTCGTCTTCAAGCATTTCACAGGCAATTATGCTAAGTACAGGCATCGGCTAACCACTCATTTGTAACACAAAAAACCTTTTTCAATTGCTATTATTTATCCTTCATTTCCACTTTGAGTTCGTTATAACAATCTTCAAAAATCTTCTGGTTACCGTCATCAAATTCCAGAATTTCGAAATCGAATAATTCTGCAAATTCCCGGATAGAAGCATCGAAATTTTCAGTATATTCAAGCCCGGTATTAATCTTTGCAACCCTCGTGTAACCGATTATTTCATGGGTCTTTTTCATTAATTTCAATGCTTTGGATGGATCACTATGTAGCTTATCCAATTGAATTAATTCTCTCCAGCCCTTGCTGTACATGGGGGTAAAGAGATATGTTCCGGAATCACTAACACTTTTGAGTATCCTTAGATAATTCTCCGTTCCTCCTACAGTAGCTCCTATGCAGTCATCTACAATTCTGTGATTCTTGTCTTTAAGGATACGAACCGGGCATGGGAGGGAATTAACTTCAAAGTCTTTTTCAATATTTCCAAGTACATTTCCACATAAGCCGTAAAAGAGTAAAATCCCAGACGAGAAAGGAGCAAGAATTTTTACGGTCTTATATACCTTATTTTTTAACTCTTTAGGATTTATATGAAGACCCAGTTCCATCAGGTAGATCAGAACTGTATATTTATCATATTCGCTTTTTATTTCAGAACGTAAGGAAATATCTTCTAGAGAGAGCATTGTATATTGAAGGTTTACTTTACTCAATTTTTCTGCGAATTCCCGGACATTTTCGTTTTCAACTACAATGATCTCATCAATAGAAGAGTCATTTTCAAGAATCCAGATAATTTCATCCTGCATTATCTTGCATGAAATAATACTCATAGTGGGCATCAGATATCTCCTCAGAAATTATGTAGAAAACTCTATTTTTTCGAGCAATAAATTAAGTATATTAATATAATAAACTTACTTACACATAAGTAAGTAACGGTTCGGAAAAAATTAATCCTTCCACCCTAGATCGGATTTAATTAGAGAGATGGATTTAACAAGCGTTTTTCTTCCCTTAATACTGGATAATTGCCTGGCACCCATTAAGGCTTCAACCACCAATTCTGCACGTGCGTCAACCGGATCGGAGAAACTAAACTCCCCTTTCTCCAAACCGGTTTTAAGAACTCTGAAAATCCAAGTCAAGATATCATCCAGCAGCAACAGATTTTGCTTTTTAACCTTCTCTGGAAGTTCTTCAAAATCGAGAATCAACGAACCTGGAGGACAGATACTTTTTCCTTCGTCAAACTCTTTTAATGCGTAATCGAAATAATATTGAAGCTGCTCACGAGCCGAACCTCCAGACTCCACTATTTGAGCGATATCTGCAGCTAATTTCTTTCTGCTGGCTTCGAGCAAGGCTGCAACCAGATCCTCTTTTTTGGGATAGTAATTATGAATTGCCGCATTCTTTATTCCCAGTTTCTGAGAAATATCTTTGTAACTAAATCCATTATAACCCCGACATTGCAAAAAATTCCTTGCGTAATATAGTATCTGTTGATTAGTCTGGTTCATATCTTTCATAACAACACGTATATCGTTAATAAGTAACAAAATATTGCTTACCCATATAAAACCTTAGTTTCTCGATTTATCAGATGAAAGAGGCTGTCATTTATGTTTCGCATATATTAGATCCAAAGATTTGTCTTTAATATTTGATGTAGGCCAGTTTTACTCATTAAAATAATCCTCTTGTTAATGTATTTTAGTTAGATTCCAAAAACGAGCTCCAAGATTTTATTTTAGGTTATTTAAATAGTCGGGATTCTACTTTCAATGTGTATTCGACATTAAAGTACTTACATATATATAAGTAAGTAATAGATTAAATAATTAATCACTTAATCAAAGATTGGACTATCGGACTATATCAGATAAATGTTCAGAGATTACTTCATTGGTAAAAGGCTTTGAATGGCTCCCTTTAAAGACGAAATTGAAGATTCAGTTCACTGGCTCCTTGAAAATGCCCACAACAACGGAGCCTGGGGGAATAAAGAAGATGATATAAATGCTACTGCGCTGGCTCTGAGTACTCTGGGGCTTTATAAAGAGGCCTGATAAGAGGGAAGTTATATTCTATATTTATTCATTCTTTCCATTTGTTCCCCAATTCGATTTATTTTAATTATTCCTGTTTATCTTCTCCAGTTATTCATTTTTCTTTTCTGTTCTGCCCATTTCCTTCATCTTCCGATACATATAAATAAAAATTCGATTTTTATCGAAATTTCACCAATAAACATATATACGGAAAAAATTTCACCAATAAACATATATATTAAACAATATTATTTTATAGCATTAATTAAGAAAACTATACAGGAAACAAACGCTTTGTTCAATCTGTTTTGCCTAGGAGGAAACCTGATCATGTAGATCGAATGGACTCTAAATCCGTTCAGCCGGGTTAGATTCCCGGGGTTTCCGCCATATTTCTGAATCCCGGAATGGCGCATACATGACATTCCACTGAAATATTTATAGAATCTGGAGGGTTTTTCCAGAACCTGTAAATTGTTTCTATCGATTGGGATCGTTTTTATTTTCCGGGTAACTGTCAGCACACTGCTGACTCCTTGCTTATATTCAGTAAGCCGGGATTCTGAAATACTATTTCTTGGAAATCATCCGGGCTTTTAATTCACCAGGGGTGACACTATGGACAAAAAACCATTAGATGTTCTAATATCTGCAACCGGGCTCTGGATGTCCAGGACCGGCATGCTCCACAAAATAAAGTATCATGAGGTCTCAAAGAGGAAAATATACATCGAAATGGCGTGCGGAGACCAGCTTGTTGTGAACAATTCCAGAAGTTGCAGGACAGCCAGGGCGCTCAGGCATCACAAGTATAGAAAAACCTGCAAGCACTGCAGGGTTTCGGACGAGGACATCACTAACTTCCTCACAAAAACAAGCGAAAACAAAAGCAGCGTGAAAGTTAAGGTAGTTTCTGCTCCGAAGGTCAGGAAAGCCATGCCAAAATCAGTCTCAAGAGCTCCAAAGCCTCTCGAAAATCCTGCATATCTGACAGGCATCGAGCACATGCGCACCTGCGGCTGCAAAATCAACTGAACCTTCGCCTGCTCCTGCATCAGTACATGTTCAAGAACCACCTGTTCCTGCACTTACACGGAGCCAGGTTGATAGGCTTGAGACTCTTTTAAGTCCTGAGGATGAGATTTCTCTGAATGCGGCAGTGCCTTTCAGGAAGCTTGAGTCAGAACTGCTTACAAGAAGAAAGGACGATTTGCAAAAAATCTATGAAAGCGAACGGGAGAACTATCTCGGAAAACTTGAACGTGATATTACGAAATTTTTCGTGGACAGGGGTTTTCTGGAGATCAAGTCTCCTATCCTTATTCCGGCAGAATATGTCGAGAGGATGGGCATTGACAACGATACAGAGCTTTCAAAGCAGGTCTTCAGGGTAGATAAGAATACCTGCTTAAGGCCAATGCTTGCCCCAAACCTCTATAACTACCTGCGGAAACTGGATAGGGTTCTGCCTGATCCGATAAAAATCTTTGAAATTGGGCCCTGTTACCGGAAAGAATCTGACGGCAAAGAACACCTGGAAGAATTTACCATGCTAAATTTCTGTCAGATGGGTTCGGGCTGCACCCGGGAAAATCTTGAGGCAATAATCAGGGAATTCCTGGACTACCTGAAAATCGATTTCGAAATCGTAGGAGATTCCTGTATGGTCTATGGGGATACCCTTGATGTAATGCACGGGGATCTGGAACTTTCGTCGGCAGTTGTCGGGCCAGTACCCCTTGACCGGGAATGGGGCATTGAAAAACCCTGGATAGGCGCAGGTTTCGGGCTTGAACGCCTGCTTAAGGTTATGCACGATTTTAAGAATATCAAGAGGGCAGCAAGGTCCGAATCTTACTATAACGGGATTCCGACCAGCCTCTGAGCTGGAAAATCCACTTAGAATAATGTGGAGTAATGCAAAACGTATTAAAGATATTATAATGGCAAAAAACAGAATGACAAAAAACAGAATGGCAAAAATAGAATGGCAAAAATAGAATGGCAAAAAACAGGACGGAAAAACAGATACAATCAAGATATTAAAATGGCAATCCGACCCGAATGAGGCTGGAATAAATATCAGGAAATCTATGAGAGGGTGAAATTTTGATCCAAAAAATGGCACTTGACGAACTTGACAGGTTAGGGGAAAAAGTCATTGAAGGTTTTCAATTATCTGACGTGACCTGAGGACTCTTCTTTCCCTTGAATCCGAAGAAGAGCTTGAGAAGCTTTATTACGCAGCGCGAAAGGTAAGGAATTACTATTTTGGCAACAGGGTATTTCTTAACTGTTTCATTTATTTCTCCACTTACTGTAAAAATCAGTGCTCCTTTTGCTACTATAACTGTAGAAATGAGATCAACCGCTACCGCCTGACCAAAGAAGAGATAAAAGAAACCTGCAAAGCCTTGAAAGGAGCAGGTTTTCATATGATTGACCTGACAATGGGAGAAGATCCCTATTATTATGAAGACCCTGACCGCTTTGTTGAGCTTGTCCAGATGGTAAAAGAGGAACTTGGGCTTCCGATAATGATTTCTCCAGGAGTGATGGATAAAGCTACCCTTCTCAAAGCCAGGGAAAAAGGAGCAAACTTCTTCGCCCTTTACCAGGAAACATATGACACCGAACTTTACCGGAAACTGAGGGTTGGACAGTCATTCAATGGACGCGTCGATGCACGCCTTTTTGCTAAGCAGCAGGGATACTGCATAGAAGACGGACTTCTCACAGGCGTTGGAAACGATATCGAATCTACAATTCTGTCATTAAGAAAAATGAAAGCAAACGATCCTGATATGGTCAGGGTCATGACCTTCCTGCCCCAGGAAGGAACCCCGCTTGAAGGTTTCAGGGAAAAGTCGAATCTCTCGGAACTGAAAATCATATCTATTCTCAGGTTAATGTTTCCTAGATGCCTGATCCCTGCCTCCCTCGACCTTGAAGGCATTGACGGCATGGTTTACCGCTTAAACGCCGGAGCAAATATTGTTACCTCTATTCTTCCCCCCGATTCCCGATTGGAAGGTGTTGCAAATTACGACCGTGATCTTAAAGAGCGGGACAGGGACATAAAAAGCGTAATAAAAAGGCTTGAAAGCATCGGGATGGAACCCGCACAGCAATCTGAGTTTGAGGCAGTGCTGGGGTGCTAGATTGAAGACGATCTGTCTTGTAGGCGGGAAGCTCCAGGGCTTCGAAGCTGCGTACCTCTCTAAAAAAGCCGGAATAAGAGTGGTTCTGGTAGACAAAGATCCGCATGCCCTGATCCGGAATTACGCGGATGAATTTCACTGCTTTGATGTGATAAAAGAACCGGAAAGGCTTATTGAACTTTCAAAAAGTGTTGACGCCTTACTCCCTGTAAACGAGAACCTTGAATGTATCGAGTTTCTGAGTTCCGTAAAAGAAAAGTTTTCCTGCCCGGTACTTTTCGATTTTGAAGCTTACCGGATCAGCAGGGACAAGAAAAAATCAAAGGATTATTTTGCATCCATAGGAATCCCAACCCCACAGGACAAACCCTCAGAACCGCCTTATTTTGTAAAACCCCCCTGCGAAAGCAGCAGTGTAGGAGCCGGGATAATTTATGACGAAGAAGAGCTCAGAGAGCTTGAACCTGGCATGCTGATTGAGGAGTATGTAGAAGGAGAAGTAATCTCTCTCGAAGTCATAGGAGACGGAAGCCACTTTGCTGTGGTAAAAGAAACCCTGATCCATATAGACGAAATGTATGATTGCCATATGGTAACTCCACTTCCTCCAGAACTTTCCTTCAGGCAGATATCCCATGCTCTTGCAGCAAATCTTTCCTTAAAAGGGATTATGGATGTGGAAGCGATTTCCGGCCCGAAAGGGCTCAAAGTAATCGAAATAGATGCCCGTTTCCCAAGCCAGACCCCAACAGCCGTTTACTACTCTTCAGGAATTAACCTGATAGAACTTCTTTTCAGCGCCTTCACCGATGGTGTTGAGGAAATAAAAATCCTTCCTGAAAACAAATATTGCATTTACGAGCACCTCATGCTCGGAGAAAATGGAATCCTTATTCCTGTGGGAGAGCAGGTGCTTTCCATGGGCAGCGATTACGGGAAATACTATGAAGAACCCGGCATTGAGATTTTATTTTGCAAAGGGGAGAATCCTGTATTCACCCTGATTTTCTGGGGCAGGAACAGGGAAGAAGCCGAGGAAAGAAAATGCAAAGGGCTTTCGGTTCTGAAGGACCGTTTCAGAGCTGCCGTATAAGGGATTAAAGAAGAGAACTAAAAAAGAAATTAGAAAGGATTAAAAAAATAAGGATTTTCCAAAAACGGGAAATGGGAGATAAAAATGGCACTTTTAACCCCAGAAGACTTGAAAAACATCAATAGACAACTCCAGGAAGCCGATTCTGCCGTCCTGAGGGTAACAGGGCTTGACATAAAGGGAGTCTGTAAAGCTCTTTACGGTACCTCTCCCTGTTCTGAAAAGATAGGCATTGTGCCTGTAACTTCAGGAAACGGGATAATAGGAAACTTCTCGGCTTCCCTGCATGCAATTACACAGTATTTCGGGTTTGACAGTTTTGTTGCGGATATGCCCGATGTGAGCGGCTACTATGAAGCTGTACGCAACGGAGCAGAAATAATCCTTATGGCAGACGACAATACCTTCCTTGCCCATAACCTCAAAAATGGAAAAATAGCTAACAATCAACCCTGCACAGGCAGAATATACGCTGAAATAGCATCCAGGCACCTGAAAGCTGACTCAAAGGAAGTACTTGTTGTAGGGCTGGGGAAGGTAGGTTTTCCAGGAGCTGCACATTTTATGCACAAAGGCTTCAGGGTTTACGGGTATGATCCTGATAGGAAGCTCCTCGAAAAAACGGTTTCAAACCTCGGAATTATCCCTTTCGACCCCTTTAGCCCCAAAAAATTTTCGATTATTTTTGAGGCGACTCCATGTGCAAATACAATCCCCGAAGCCGTACTTTCGGAGCACTGCGTGATTTCAACCCCAGGAATTCCCTGCGCAATTTCCGAAGAGCTTCGAAAGAAATACGATGCGGAAATTGTGATGGAGCCATTGGGGATAGGAACGGCATCAATGCTGTATTCTGTCCTCTAATGTTCAAAATGGATTGAGTATAACATAAAAGATAGTTCATCAGGCTGTCTCAAAACCACATTTGATTCTACAATAGAGATAAATAAGGTTAATTTATACCTGAATTTCGGAATAATTTCCTATTTGAGTTTAAATTCAACAATGTCCATTATCCAATTGTAGAAATGGGTCGAGTTTTGAGACAACCTGTCATAGAGGTTTTTGAGCCTGATAAGCTTTTACAGGTCTCTTTATATTTTTTGAACTGATATTCTAACAAAGCTGGTCACAAGTTGCCGGTAAGAACGGAGAAAGGTGTTGAAAAATGAGAATATCTTTTCTTGGAAACTGGAAGAACGAAAAATACCAAAAATCAATCAAAATTGAGAAGCAAATAAAGAAGAGATAAAGTTGCACTTAAGAAAAAAGGAACTATAAATCCACTTCTCTCCGATTTTGTTCTTTCATATTTGCCCTTTTTTCTTTTGTACATATACCAATCAAGTGAATAAATTATTGGAAAAGTTAAACATAATGTTATATAGCTCAAATTAATAAAGAAGATGTTTTCAAATCCTACTGACATGAACATGTTAGCAAAAACTGTTATAATTTGTAATATCAATAGCGAATCCAATAAACAAAAAGCACTTCTGAAATATGACATACCCTTTTCTCTTTCAAAGATCATGTCATTCAGCATCATCACAGAGATTACTACTGAAAATACAGCTAAAAGTACTTGAATAAGAAAATAAAATGTAATAGCGCCATAAAGTGTTAAACTTCTATTATTTAAGGTTAAAATTGTAGTCATGACAGTTATTAAAATAAATGAGTATTCTATAGATTTATAACACCTTCTGTCTAGTTCATCTTTTTCAGAGAGAACAATCTGTATGATAGACATGTGAACCAACTACAATTTAGAATAAAGTTTAGAAAAAGTGTGTGCATTTATAGTGAAGTTACATGATAAACTTTTTAATACATTAAATAAGTTCCCATTTTTGAAATTATTTCATAAAGGTGTTAAGGAATGATTCAAATATAATATCAAGTAATTTTATTTCCAAGATCGGACTTACGCGGTTGAACTGAGAAATCAATAGCATTAAACCTCCAACTGTATAAAACGCTATACAAGCCACAACGCCGAATGTGCTTGATTTTGTATTTCAAGTGCGTAAGTCCTATAAGAATCATTATTTGGAGAAATGGAACTATAGATCAATTCCCAAACTGAAAATTAGAAGTTATATTTTAATCATTCCTAAGTACAAAATAAATTACAGGTTGAGCTGATCCCAAAACTCTAAATTACGTCTCAGAATCCAGTATTCCAAATAATTAATCGAGTTTCTGATCATGAAAACTAGTTCTGAAACTTTACTGATTGAAAATAAAATTGGTTTTGGGATAAGCTCGTTAACTAAAATATAGGTTAGATAAAAAAGAAAAGGCGGGATTGTCCTCGGACTTTAATAGGAGAACATGCCCTGAAAGAAATTTATTTCGCTGTGATTTTGAGTTTTGTGATATTGATGGCGTTTTCGGGACAGATGCTGACACAACGGCGGCAGCTTGTGCCGAGGCATTTCTGGCTGTCGTATTTTGCGATTCTTCTGCCGTCTATTTCGACAATTTCAAGAGCGTCTTCGGGGCATTCTTTTACGCATTTCTGGCAGTAGATGCACTTCTCCACAGGGACTTCGAGAATTATGCCTATTTCTTTGAGGATGGAAAGCCCGCCTGACCCTACCTGTTCTATGTCTTTACTGACTCGCTTTTCGATGCTTACATGTTCGAGAGTTTTCGGGAGGGGAGGCAGGCCGTAGAGTTCAAGCATCTGGTCGTACATGTCAAGCGGCATACCCTGGGTCCAGTAGGAGAGTTCGCAGAGGTAGAAGTTGTTAAACGTTTCGCTGGTTGCCATCATTAGGTGGTCGGCAGTGATTCTTTTTGCAATTTTTATCACATCATCCAGCCTGGACCTATCCAGCACGAGTTCCCGCGCAAGAGCAAGGGAGGTATTCCCGAACTGGACTATTTTTTTTGCATAACCCGGTGCTGCTCCCAGCCTGCGAGCATCTTCAGCGTCTACATAAGCTCCGGAAGCTCCTGACATGTATGCGTATTCCAGATCTTCGTACTTAATCCCGGATTCAATGATAAGGGTCATCTGGGCAGCCCGGATTGCCCCTATAGCTTTTCCGGCTTCTTCTACATCCTTTTCAGTGATCTCAATTCCAGGGCCCAGAATAAGCTTTCCATTTGGGAGCTTAGGAGATTTCTCAATCAGCCCGCTTTTCAGTGCAAGAGCAAAAGCCGAGATAACCCCTGTTCCGGTAATTCCAACCGCCTCGCATCCGTAGGACTCTTTTATCTCACCTGTAACAGGATGGATCAGATAAGCGTTCTGTTTTTCCATCTCCCTATCAAGAGCCATAATTTTCCAGTACTGCCCTTCAGGTTTCACATCACAGATTGCGCCCGGGCTTGCAAGCATTCCGCAACTTATTCCCTGCCCTTCAATAGCAGGCCCTGCTGCAGCGCTTGCAGTGATGATTCTATCCCCGACTTTCAGAGCCATTTCGGCATTTGTCCCGTAATCCGTGACAAGCGAAGGTTCGGAATGGACAAGGAAATCGGTTTCAAGCATCATTGCCAGGGCATCTGCTCCGATCTCGTGTTTGATCGCAGGCGGGACAATAACCTCACAGTTCGGCAGATCTTTATCTCCAAATACCTCTGAAGCAGGAAACACGCGGGCATCTCTTTTCACATTCTGGACTCCAAGCATCTTCTGCTTGTTTTCTCCTGCATAGGCCAGGTCCCTTATTTCTATATTTTGGAAAAGGGACAACTGAATCGGATTTCCGCAGACTGCCAGCCGTTCCACCCTAGAAAGGTCAACATCGAATTTCAGGAACATCCTCCTGATGGTTTCGATAATTACCGCATGAGCCACATCCTCACCTGTTGTGATTGCAAAGTCCAGGTGGTCCATAACATTTCCTCCTGGCAGGGGATGACCCATGGTTATGACTGTTTTTAAAGTCTCTTTCGTTTCAAGGTCTATAAGCTGGGCTCTAAAACCACTGGTACCCAGATCAAGTGCTATTCCATACATTTTTAGGTCCTCCGGGAACGTATAATGTTTTGAGGCGTCCGGCAGCACGGACTGCCCCATAAAAGGATGGGATATGATGATTGTAATTTTTAGTGTTGTAATTTCTAACTCGACAACGATAGGGAAAAGAATATAATATTTTTAGAACTTATGAATTATATAAACTATTACTAATAGCTGGCTAGAAAATAATGATGGCTGATTATCAAGCTACTGTTATCTTCAAATCTGTGATTCATCAAATCTGTGATTCGTCAAATACATCATTTTTTACAAAGGTAACCTGCCATAAACCCATCATATTTAACAGATTCAATATAAAATCCAGCACTTTTTAGAAGACTTTCCATAATCCAATCCAGCGTTGAAAATTCTTCTCTTATGTGGGTTTCCGTCTCTTCAGCAATTTCGTCCCCTACAGATTTCTTCAGGTCAGTTATAATTTCATTAAAATAGCTGTCATAATCCTGGATAATCGAAGAGAACACAACATCATGCAGATAGAATTTTCCGCCTTCCTTCAACATCCCATAGATTCTTCTCAGAGCCATCATTTTCCAGTAGTCTGGAAGGTGGTGTAAAGCTAGCTGAGTGACAACAACATCAAATGGTTCATCATAGTTTTCATATGTTAAAAAGCCGGCACTATAAAATTGTATATTTGTTTTCTTCTGGCTTTCGGCCTTCATTTTTGCAAAGTCTATCATAGTTTTCGAAACATCGATAGCCACAACTTTTTTGCAGTGCCCCGAAAGCTTGAGTGCCAGTTCTCCGGTTCCCGTTCCGATTTCAAGGATCGAATCCATATTCTTTATTTCGAGAAGTTCTCGAATACGGTTAGCCTCATTTTCAGTGTCTCTCAATTCCTGCATACGTAAATCATAAGCCTGTACTTCTTCGAGATCTGTATAATCTACCCCGATTTGTTTAAATTCATCATAATACCATCTTGGATACTGGCTCATATCGGTCCCCTTTTTTAATTATGCCTGATTAAATGAGTTTGTAGCGAATTACCTGAATTCTTTTAATCTGAAAAGAAAAAGTTGTTACTGAGAGCACGGAAAACACAAGATAAATCCCAATTGTAAATTTGTCGAAGTTCCCTTAAATACTTTGATGACGCATTCTTTAAATCAGATGCTTTGATGATACATTCTTTGAATTAAGTATTTTGATCATATGTTCGTTAAATAATTCCAGAAGTTTGTCAGCAGATAATATTGACGCTACTATCCCGCAGTCAACTGGCTGCCTTTGTCAAAGTCCAGAAAATAATAAGAACGTTTCTCTTTTGTGTTTTTTAATGTGCAGACAACAATCCATTTTAGCTCTCGATGATTGATAAAACCGGGGTTAAAGTCGCAAATTACCAGATTTTAAGCTTTATGTCCTGCAGAAACGAATAAAACAAATTTACTTGTTTTGAAGAATTTTTCAGCTTATCCCGGCTGTTCAATTGATAACTTTTTATAACATAATTTTTAATTAAAGAATATAAATACATATTTATTTATAGTATGTATTTTCAATAATTTGATCTGTCTATATAACTAAGAGAGGGATTATAAATGGCAGAATATACCCCAAAAGAAAGATTGTACCGTGCATTAAGGAAACAGCCAGTGGACAGAATGCCCGCAGTCTGTTTCACCCAGACCGCAACTGTAGAACAGATGGAAGCATGCGGAGCCTATTGGCCAGACGCTCATGCAGACGCAGAGAAAATGGCAACTCTTGCGGAAGCAGGACACACTGTAGTAGGTTTTGAAGCTGTAAGAGTCCCCTTCGACATCACGGCTGAAGCCGAACTCTTTGGCTGTGGAATCAAGGCAGGCGACCTGAAGCAGCAGCCGTCAGTGATCAAACCCAGTGTTAAGAACCTGGAAGACCTGGACAAGATAAAAGATTACAACCTGAAAGAAGGCAGAGTTGGCTCAATCCTTGAAGCTGTTAAAATCCTTTCCGATAAATACGGGAAAGAGCTTCCGATCATAGGATCCATGATAGGTCCTTTCTCTCTTGCCCAGCATATTAACGGAGATGCCTGGTTCGGAAACCTTTTCACAGGAGAAGATATCGTGCCTGCACTTCTGGACTTCTGCTCGGACTTCAATGTGGCATACGCAAAGGCAATGGTTGAGAACGGCGCAGATACCATAGCCATTATTGACCCGACAGCTAGCTATGAGCTGATCGGCGGAGAATTCTACGAGAAATATGCACTGCCTTACCATAAGAAGATAGCTGATGCAATGAAGGAACTCGATATAGCTACAGTTCTTCACATTTGCGGAAATACAACCAACGGCCTTGGAATTATGGATAAGACCGGCGTAAACGGGATCAGTGTAGACCAGAGAGTCGACATCAAGACCGCAACCGGTAATGTGGAAAATGCCATTATTGTCGGAAACCTTGATCCTGTAGCCGTGCTCTGGAACGGAACTCCTGAGGATGTTGCAGAAGCCTCAAAGAAGGTACTAGACGCAGGTGTCGGGCTGCTCACAGTTGGCTGCGGGATTGTCAGCATGACTCCTACCGCCAACCTTCAGAAGATGGTAGAGTGCACCATCAACCATAAGTACTGAACACCGTACTGAAAATACCAGACTAAAAAAGAAGGCGAAATCGAAATGCCGGCTCTGAAGCCGGCTTCATTTTTTATAATTTTCAAGAAAAACCGCTTCAAACTGAGCTTTTTCTCAGTCTTCTAATCCTTTATTTTTCGGGAGAAATAGTATATTCCGCTTACCCGGGCCAAATTTACTATTTAAAGATTTCCCTTTAAAAAATAGTTCAGGTACCTGTATCTTGAGGCAGGAAGCTGCATATATTGAATTTGGTCACAATAACTCCAGATTCTAATATTTATACATTCCGGTTTTATGCCCCAAACTGAGACTTTAAGAGAAAAAAACGGAAAAAACCTGAATTAATAAGATTAAAATTCCAAAGAACTTTCCTCTAAAATTTGCAAGAGTTATATATTATAAACAAATATACTATTCGTTTATATAGTATAATTTTCAATCTTTATTGCAGGAATTGGACCTGAATGTTCAGGACAACTCCGGGCAGTTCCAGCAGAAACACTGTTGGGAAATTTGGGACATGAGTTGCTAATTCGACTGGGAAATCGACAAATTTGCAGTCTCCAGCAAATTAATTCCCCGGTAACAATGTCAAGATAAGAAATTATTCACAAAACCCGAAATATACTCGGGTAAGAAATGGCAAATGGCAGTGGATAATTTCTATTGATAGACAATTAGAAAAATCGTGAAGGCACTTCCTCGCGCCTAATGGCTGAAATAAAAGGCAGCAGGGATCTGAACCATAAAATGAGAACCCCATGCAAATGCTTTTTTTAGCTAGCGGAGCTTGGGCATGTGCTTAAACAGCATTAAACTTTGCGAAAAAATTGATTAGAGACATTGTACTGCCCAACGATACTGCGCGGAACAGTGAGTTTCAGTGAGGTTTACAAAAATGGCAAACCAAGAGATTTTTGATAAATTACGCGATGCGATCGTAAATCAGAACGTCGCAGGCACTGCACAATTAGCCAAGGAAGCCCTGGATGCAGGAATTCCAGCTATTGACATTATCACCAAGGGTCTTTCCGTTGGAATGAAGATTATCGGGGACAAGTTCGAAGCCGCCGAAGTTTTCCTGCCTCAAATCATGATGTCTGCAAAGGCAATGAGCAATGCAATGGAAGTCCTCACTCCTGAACTTGAGAAAACCAAGAAGGAAGGAGAAGAAACAGGACTTGCAATAACTTTTGTTGCGGAAGGAGATATTCACGACATCGGTCACAGACTTGTTACCACCATGCTCGGAGCAAACGGTTTCAAGATCCTTGACCTCGGGGTTGACGTGCTTAATGAAACCGTTATAGAAGAAGCTGAAAAGCATAAAGGAGAGAAGGTTCTTCTTGTCGGTTCAGCCCTTATGACCACTTCCATGCTCGGCCAGAAAGACCTTATGGACAGGCTCAAGGAAGAAAACCTCAGGGACAGCGTAAAGTGCATGTTCGGAGGAGCGCCTGTGTCCAAGAAGTGGATCGAGGAAATCGGAGCAGATGCAACCGCAGAAAACGCCGCAGAAGCCGCAAAGGTTGCACTTAATGTTATGAAATAATCCTGGGAGGCAAAAGACGATGACATTTAGAAAATCATTTGACTGCTATGACTTCTACGACAGGGCAAAAGTAGGAGAAAAGTGCACCCAGGATGACTGGGACCTTATGAAGATCCCAATGAAGGCAATGGAGCTCAAGCAGAAATACGGGCTTGACTTCAAAGGAGAGTTTGTTCCTACAGACAAGGACATGATGGAAAACCTCTTCAAGGCAGGTTTCGAGATGCTGCTTGAGTGCGGTATCTACTGTACCGACACGCACAGGATTGTAAAGTACACTGAAGACGAGGTATGGGACGCGATCAACAACGTGCAGAAGGAATTCACCCTCGGCACAGGCAGAGAGGCAGTAAACGTCAGGAAGAGAAGTGTCGGTGACAAGGTAAAGCCCATTGTCCAGGGCGGACCTACTGGCTCTCCTATTTCCGAAGAAGTGTTTATGCCTGTTCACATGAGCTATGCCCTGGAAAAGGAAGTAGACACAATTGTAGATGGGGTCATGACCTCTGTCCGTGGCAAATCCCCTATCCCTGGCAGCCCTTATGAAGTTCTTGCCGCAAAGACCGAAGCCCGCCTGATTAAGCAGGCATGCGCAATGGCAGGCCGCCCAGGCATGGGCATATAGGGCCCAGAGACTTCCCTGTCTGCTCAGGGAAATATATCTGCTGACTGCTATACAGGCATGGCCAGCACGGACAGTCACGAAGTCTCCCAGTTAAACGAACTCAAGATCGACCTGGATGCAATCGCTGTTATCGCCCACTACAAAGGAAACAGCGACATCATTATGGATGAGCAGATGCCGATTTTCGGAGGATACGCTGGAGGAATTGAGGAAACCACAATCGTTGACATTGCAACCCACATCAACTCCATTGTAATGAGCAGCGCAAGCTGGCACCTTGACGGGCCTGTCCACATCCGCTGGGGCTCGACCAACACAAGGGAAACCCTTACTATTGCAGGCTGGGCATGTGCAACAATTTCCGAGTTCACAGACATTCTCTCAGGAAACCAGTACTACCCATGTGCAGGCCCGTGCACTGAGATGTGCCTCCTTGAGGCTTCAGCCCAGTCCATCACTGACACTGCATCAGGCAGGGAAATCCTCTCAGGTGTCGCATCTGCAAAGGGTGTGGTGACAGACAAGACCACAGGTATGGAAGCCAGGATGATGGGAGAAGTAGCAAGGGCAACTGCAGGTGTGGAAATCTCAGAAGTCAACGTGATCCTTGACAAGCTTGTAGCCCTCTACGAGAAGAATTACGCAAGTGCACCCGCAGGAAAGACCTTCCAGGAGTGTTACAACGTAAAGACAGTAACCCCAACTGACGAATACATGCAGGTCTACGACGGAGCAAGAAAGAAGCTCGAAGACCTGGGACTTGTATTCTAAGCCGAAAGTCCAAAGCCTGAAGTTTATACTGAAGGAACCCGGGCCAGCGAGTATCTCGCTGGCTAATTTTTTTTGAAAACCTCAGGCGAAACTATTATAAATATATTTTGCGAATTATGCGGAATTTTTTTATATATAGGTGAACGGATATAATATTCAATATATAAAAATGGGGATATTAAAATGGATATATGGACTGTAATAAACGGACTGATATATCTCCTGGCTTTCGGATTGATGGGCTGGGTCTTACTGGACGCCAGTAAGGTTTCAAAAAAAAGGAGCTGAGACGGCATGCCTGAACATGAGTCTGCCAGCTTAGTGAAGACTCTGCGGCCTTTCCATGTATGGGCTCTCGGAGTCGGTATCGTGCTGGTCGGAGAATACATGGGCTGGAACTTTACCGTTGCAAAAGGAGGGATTCTGGGTTCCCTGCTTGCCATGCTGGTTGCAGGAACCATGTATGTTATAATCTCTCTCTGCGCCAGTGAACTTGGATCAGCAACCAAACTTGCAGGAGGACCCTACGATTGGGCAAGATTGTTTATCGGTCCCGGAGCAGCTGCCAGCGTAGGGCTTGCAGTCTATATGGAATACATAGCCCTTGAAGCGGCAGACGCCATTGTCGTTGCATTCATTGCACAGAGTATCTTCCCGGAGCTACAGGTTTTTCCGGTCACGCTGCTTGTAATTGCACTTTTGACCTTCATTAATTACAGGGGCGTTGTTGCGGCTCTAACTCTTAACTTTGTCCTGACCATGATAGCTTTCATCGCAATAGTGGTCTTCTTCTTTGCAACCGCCTTTGGAGCAGTTAACATCCACCCCGAATACCTTTTCCAGGGAGCTCTGCCAAACGGCATGATAGGTCTCTTTGCTGCCTTGCAGTTCGGGCCATGGTTCTACCTTGGAATAGAAGGGGCTGCGATGTGCGCTGAAGAGTGCAAACATCCTTCAAGAGCAGTACCTCTAGGACAGCAAGCTGGAATGATCACTTTGCTCATAGGAGCAGCAATGACCCTGTACCTTTGTTCAGTGTTGATCCCTACTGACCTGCTCGGAGTTTCCGTGTATCCGCTCTTTGAAGCTGCACAGAACAGTGGTTCGTTCATTTTCATTGCTGCCCTGGGGCTTGGAACCTTCCTCACCTGCATTGCCAGTGCAAACGGTTGCGTCTGTGACTCCTCACGTTCGTGGTTCGCGCTCTCAAGGGACAAGTATGTATCTTCGTGGTTCTCGGCAGTGCACCCAAGATATAATACTCCATATAGGGCTGTGATCTTCACGATGCCTGTTGCGATCGGCTTTGCCTTTAGCGGTTTCCTGGACCAGGTTATTACCTTCTCAATTATTTCGGGGCTGCTCTGCTACGTGCTGATTCCTTTCTCCCTGATCCGCTTCAGGAATCTTTTCCCGCAGACCACAAGCAAAGTCAGGCCTTTTGTGGGCCCTCTTCAGCCGTATATCGCTTACTTTGCAATTGCAATTGCGATTACAATTCTCTCAACGCTGTTCTGGGGCTACAAGTATAACCTGATCTTCGCATTTGTATTCTACGGCATTGCATACTTCTATTTCAGCCACAGGCACAAGAGTTCAAACGCAGAAAACAACTGGGCTGAGATGGGATGGCCTCTGCCAAGGGGTTCGGAAAACGGAAGGATAGGAACGGAGGCGATGGTCGTTGGAGACGAATAACAGGGAAATGGAAAGTAAATATCGCGGCAAACTGAATGGAGATACGGGCCTTATTCTGGGTATGCTTGTCCTGCTTGTAGGCGTGGAAGGGTTTATAATATACAAGATCCTTTCCGAAACCTGGGAGATTGCCGGAGATTTCTTCTACCTTTACCTTATCTTCATCGGACTGATCGTTTTGATCGAGACAATCGGATGCCTGAGGGTAAGAGAATCAATCAAAACCCACATGTTCGAGTTCAAATATTATGATTGAGGAGGCAGAGGAGTAATGGCAGAAAAGAGCGTTATTACAGAAGTCTTTGACATTGTATTTATCTTCGTGCTTGCCTTCGCCTGTGTGGTTATTCCGACAGTGCTCCAGGGAGCAGTACTGGTTTCCTGGGAAGAAGGAGGCGCAGGGATAGGCTTTGTCTGGGACCCTGTTGGTTTCTTCAGTTTCTTGCTGGTGATAGTTGCTTTCTTTGTTGTGATTCTCTATCACTCAGTAAAGCACTATAAGTACTGAGTACTGAAAAAAATTGAAAAAAAAGCTTGATCGAATGCCTGCCTGAAGGAGGAAGTTCAGGCAGACAATTTTTTTTAATTCAGGCAGAATATTACTGTTTTCAAAGCGCTTTATAATTGTATTCTGCCATATGAGCATGGTCTCCCTGAAAAGAGGGAGTTATTCAGGGAGCAATGGAGGGAATGTTTGTGGATTTGTCAAAAGGCCCGAGTCCTGCTTCTGCTCAAGGAAGTCCAGGCTCTGAACCATCTTAGAAAGTATAGGCACATCCATGCAGACGTATCCTGAAATCCAGACCCATACTTTATTTAGAAAGTATTCTAGAGCCCCTTAACTCCTGAGAAGCCTGAGCTTCTGGCCTATTTACAATAAAAGATAAAAGCTAATCATATATATAATTTATTACTCTAATTTTGATTAAATGGGTATAGTATATATATTTTTTTATTTTCAGAGTGCATCAAATAGAAGTATTTATATAAGAGAGTTAAGAAGCAGAAAAAAATAGAGAAAGAAAAAGATATTCCAGGTATATAAAAAAATTAAGAGAAAGTAGAGATCAGTTTTTCGAGCTGGATTCTCTCATTGGCAGCATCTTTAAGGCGAGCGTCGGTTTCGGAAATTTTCACAACAAGGCGAGCAATATCCGCATCAGTTTCTCCTGAGTCTGCGAGAGCTTCGGAAAGCCCTTCAAGAATCTCAACCCCTAACAACCCTTTCTCAACTATCATCTCGTCGATAAGCTGCCGCCCTCTGAAAAAATCTCCTGCAAGAGCCGCATAAAGCAGTTCGTCTACAATTTCGTCCCTGCCTTTCATAGTAGCTTGATATACCATCTCTTCAGTAATGACTGCACCATGTGCCAGCAGGGAAACACGTTGCAGCGTCTGGACGGCTCTTGCAACATTTCCTTTCGCAGAATAAAGGATCGCATCAAATGCACCCTCCGAAAATTTCAAATTTTCAGCACAGCCAATTTTCTCAAGATGGACTTTCAGAAGAGAGTCAGGAACGTATGTGAAAAAAATTTGAAGCCCCCTTGAGCGGAGAGGAGCGATAAGCCTGGAGGGTTTAGTGGTTGAAAGGATAAACCTGCATGTTGCACTGTATTTTTCCATAATCCGCCTGAGAGCGTGCTGTGCGTCTGAGTTAAGGGACTCGGCATTATCGATGTAGATTAACTTGTAATCGGCATCAAGTGAAGCCATTCCGGCATACTCATTGATAATTAACTTAAAGATATCGATTACACTTTTATAAATTTTCTTAGGGTCGTCGGTACCCAGAAAACGCACAAAACGCTTATCCCTGACAAGATAGCGCTTTCCCTGGTCAAAAAAATCCGAAGCATTGAAGTATGCAAAATTGTTTTTCCAGGTACTTCCATAGAGCTGCCTGGCAAGGGCAAGGGCGGCTGTCGTTTTTCCGGAATTTTCAGGCCCGTATAAAATGAGGTGGGGCAAGGTTCCGGACTGAGCAAGTTCGGAAAGCGTGGTCACTGAATGTTCGTTCCCAAGCATTTCTTCCAGGGTACCTGCCCTGTATTTCAAAGTCCAGAGATCCTGCATCTATTCCACCTTTTTTTAGCTTTTGAATACCAATCAATATCATGGAACTTTATTTTTCTTTTTCCCTCAAGACTTACTCAGTTATACCTCCGTTTCCACTTTCCTCTACATGGAGAAGTTCCTTAATTACTACACCGTAAACTGGTCTTGCAATAATTACACCAATTAAGACACCAATGATAGTGGTAATTGCAAAGCCCTTCAAAGAACCAAAGCCCATTACGACCAGAGGGGACAGAGCGATGATATTTGTGGAAGCTGCCCCTAAAATGATTGTAAAGGCCTTTCCTATCCTGGACTTGAAGACCTTTGTTGGAGGGAGCTTGCCTTCGTAAAGCACCTCATCTGTGATGATTACAAGGTGGTCAATTCCAGTACCTATGGAAGCGATAACACCTGCAATTGACGCCAGGTCAAGCTGCCAGCCTATCAATGCTGCAACTCCAAGGATCATAATAACTTCACTGGTAGAAGTTCCGACCATGGGTATCAGGATTTCAGGCCTCTTGTACTTGAAGTAAACCACGGCTGCCACTGCAATCAGGGAAATCAGACCTGCAACCAGGGCTGCAGTTTTGAACTGCTCTCCGAGCCCTGCATCCACATGCCCTGAACCTACAAGCTTTACATTGACAGGAAGAGCCCCTGCTCGAAGGTGAACCTGAAGTGCTGTAGCTTCGGTTTTGGCAGCTTCATCAGTGCCTGTGGAAGCTTCCCATGAATATATAGGACCTTCTCGCAGTTTAGCGGCTGCAGAGTAGCTTAAAGGAGCTCCATATATTTCAACTTCATCAAGATACATCATCAGGTAATGGGAGTCCGGATTGTCAATTGCCCCGGTATCAAGTGCAACTTTCTGGAGTGTCCGGGCTCCTTCATCATTCAGGGTAAAAGGTGTATGCCACTGTTCGTCATGGAAGCTTGGAATTCCCACACTTACAATTGAATCACCGTAAAGGACATGTTCGGTTTCATTTCCAGTTGTCTGAATCCTGATCTCAAACTTTCCAGGTTTTTCAGCTATTTCCTTGGCAGTCGCCAGGTCAATGCCTGCAAAATCAATAAGGATATAGTCCGCTCCTACAGTCCTTACAGGAATGTCTTTGAGACCCAGAGAGTTCAGCTTGTCGCTGAGGATTTGCTTTGTCAGATCTCTAGTCTCAGTGCTGACTCCTTCTTTGTAAGTCGAAGTCCCATCTTCGGTCTTGTGGATCGAAGCTCCAACCTTTTCCAGTAGAGACTCAAGCTGTTCTTCAGTGACTGCAGTCCTGATTTCGTAGACAACTCCGTCTTGATCACTCATGGGAACTACTTCTGCATCAAGGGCTTTTGACAGGTAAGTCTGGATGAGGGCCTCCTTACTGGTATCAGAGATAGTTACCTGAGTTGTGTTCCCACTCAGCTTGTCCACGCTTACCGTGCCCAGAGACTCAAGCTGGGATGCGCTAACAACCGCAGATGTTGTAAAAGTGATAGATTTCTCGGCAGAGCCGCCGACGTCAAGGCCATTTTTTGTGATCTCAATAGGGGCTCCAATTATAGGCTCAACAATTCCACTGACTAACTTTCCGGAATCTGCATCTATCTGGGCAAGCGCTCCCTCCAGTTTTATCTGGAGCCAGGACCCACCTTCCAGATCAAGTCCAAAGTTAAGGTTAGTAGTTACCCCTTCTCCGGGGGTATAGCCTGGGTGGATAGCCACTATAGAGCCAAGAAGAATTAGAGTGAAGATAATGACTCTTGGATTTTTAAAAAGGCTTTTTATATCGCTCATCTGTTATACCTCCCTCTGAATTCGGGTTTCATCACGTACCATCGTAAAATTCCCGTATTCAGGAGCCAGGTATTCATCAGGTCTGCAAAAAGTCCTGCAATCAGCACGATTGAGATATGCGAAAGCAGAGTAATCTGTGTGAATGAGGGAATGACCAGATAGGAGAAAGTCGAGACTATGTACATGACCGCTAGCGCTGCAAGGGTTGTGGTGGTCATGGTGATACCTGTATGCATAGCCCGGGAAACTTTCTCTTCCACCGATCCCCGACGTTTAATTACTCTGTTTGTGAGCAGAATATCACTGTCTACAGAATAACCGATAAGCATAAGCAGAGCCGCAAGTGTTCCCAGAGAAAGTTCGATCCCTGCAACTCTCATGAAAGCAGCTGCAATTACGATATCCGAAAAGGCAGAGAGTATCACTGCACCGGAAGGGACAACGGTCCGGAAGAGCAGAAATACCACAATTCCCATCCCTATAAAGGAAATAACAAGGGCCTGCATAGCCTGTACCTGCAGATCCTTGCCGTAAGTGGGCCCAACCTGCTGGATCTGCACATTGGAATAGCGGCTCATAACATCTTTTTCAAGCTGACGCTGCTGCTCATTGTCCATAACCCCGAACTGCATGATGACCCTGCTTCCGGTCTGTCGGGCATCCGTGATGGGGTAAGAAGAATACATTTTTTCAAGCACAGCAGGAGAATCAGTCGTTTCTACCGAAATCTGGGTACCGCCCTGGAATTCCATTCCCAGGATTACCGGCGACCCGCTGCTTACAAAGGAAACTAGCAGTATTACTAAAGAAACTGCGAGTATTGCAAGGGGGAATGCCAGCAACTGGCGATTATCGTGACTTTTCACGAAATTATCTAAAAATTCGGTCAAACCTGTTGCCATAATTTAATACTCCGGATGCATGCATCTATTATTTTATTAAAGTTATTCGAATATTTCTTTAAATCCAGACATATAATCCAGATGTGTAATCCAGAAACATTGAGGTTTATAATCAGATTTACAATTAGATTTGTCTGAGAATTATGAACTTACTCTGAATCCAATTCAGATTCAGGTTCTTGGGATAATGTCCTGGATAGATCAATAATATAAGGAAATCAATATTATAAATAAGTTGATTCTTTTTTACTTCTGTATTCTCATAGATTATATTAATTCTTCCTCTAAAAACAATTCTTCTCTATACACCGTTAATTCATTCCACTTAAGATTAACTCTTAAAAATGGTACAAGTTCTAACGTCACAGCTATATATACCAGTTACTGTTCATTAAAAATAATGACAGAAAGACCTTCCCTTGACGAATACTTTCCTCGAAATAGCCTATCGTGGTAGGCAAACGGGCAACCTGCCTCCGAAATAATGTGGGGGCTGTGATCGTCCGGGATAAACGCATTCTCTCAACCGGATATAATGGGGCCCCAAGCGGCATGGAGCACTGCCTTGACATCGGATGTATCCGGGAACTTGGAAAATATTCCCTCAGGCACGCGGCACGAAAAGTGCAGGGCAGTACACGCCGAACAGAATGCCATTATCCAGGCTGCAATCCATGGTGTGAGCATATGCAGGAGCAACTATCTACTGTACGCACCAGCCCTGTATTCTCTGCGCGAAAATGATTATCAACTCAAATATCAAAAGAGTCGTATATGCAACTCCTTATCCTGACACGGATTCACTTAAGTTTTTCAGGGACGCAGGTGTGGAAGTAGAACATATACCCTTTGAACTGAAAAGCGGGGCTTCAGGCGGAAACTAAACCTGTGGGATTTAACAGGCATCCTGAACTCACTCTTGCAGAATAATATTTCCATAAAGAGAATCAAAATGATTTAATTAATTCTATGAAATAACTTAATTAATTCTATGAAACGACTTAATTAATTCTATGAAGTCTTTATTCAAAGACTTACAAACCCATTTTGAGGATACTTTATTCAGGAAGAATACGAAATAGGTAATATGGAATCTGGACGTGACTATATTTATCCACGCAAGACTTCGTCAGGTACTCAGATAGGTTATATGAATTTATGGAACAGGGATAAGGGGTGGAACAATGTCTGAAGAATTAAAGGCCAGGACGTTTAAGGTAGAAGATTTGATTGAATACCAGGACAGGAGCTGTTGTAAGCAAAGAAATTATCCGTAAAGGCACGGGAACTGTGACCATATTTGCCTTTGACAAAGGAGAAGGATTGAGCGAACATACTGCCCCCTTCGATGCCATGGTTCAGGTAATAGATGGGAAGGCAGAAATCACCATTTCCGGGAATAAAAATGTTCTGGAAAAGGGAGACATGATAATAATGCCTGCCAACGAACCGCACGCACTCAATGCAATGGAAAGGTTCAAAATGATTCTAACCATGATCCGCTCGTAATACTATTAAGCCCAACTTTAAGTTGCGGTAAATTATTTTCCAGGAAAGAATAGAACCATCTCGGATTCGCAAAATTTCTTAAAATCGAACTTATGGTATCTCTTTTTTAAACAAATACCTGAGCTCTTATCTTTAATTCAACTCTTTTTTTTGAAGGCAGCGAAGTCCTTTTTTAATAATATCCTGTTCTTCGGGACGGTAAATTTCCTTTATAGAAATATCTTCTTCACAGTAGTGTTCAAGCCCGCGGATCACAACCACAGGAATTCCGCCTGCTCCTTCTCCCATCAGAAGGTTTGCTGCACCTGCAAGTTCATCGGCAACTGCTTCTTCCGTAATCTCAAGGATTTTTCCGAAGAGGTCTTTTTCCCCAATCCAGTGTTTTACAGGTTTTATTTTGTAGATTCCTATGGCAGCACCGGTTTGTCCGATCTTGAAGGCCCTCCCGTTCGTATCCGTAACAATGACACTTAATTTTTTCCCGCTCAGCCTTTCAAGCTCTTTTCCAAGCCTTGAAGCACTGGCATCCGGATTTTCCGGAGGGTAGAGCAAAAATCCATCTTCGATATTTGACTCATCTACTCCTGCGTTTACGCAGGTATGTCCTGCAAGAGTTGTCACAAGCATAAAAGGTTTCTCTACAAGGACTTCCCTGCTCCTGGAAAGTACAGCCTGGATAAATCTGGCATCTTTTCCGTTCCTGGCTGCGATTTCAAGTGCCATTTTCCCTGGAGTGATATCTTCGAGCCTGAAGGTCTCCCCTTCAGCTTTAGCAACAACGGTCGAGGCAACTATAACAATGTCCCTGTCCTGAAGTCCTATATTCTCATAGATAATCGAGGGCAGGTCATCCCCAGGATGTATAAGGGGAATGTTTTCAACGGCTATGGCTTCGAATTTCAAGCGTTTTCCTCAAAGTCTTTGAAATCAATAGATATAGAGCAATCGGGTTTGATCATTTTAAATGTTGGGAGTGATCCCGTAAATGAATAATTTGCAGCAGTAAAGGCAGTAACCATAAATAAGACCACCGATATACTGGACTTTGCGGCGATGATGAGAGTTACCCCAACTGAGCAAAAGATGATGAGAACAATTTCCTGATGCCGCATCTTTTACCTATTTTCCCACTTACTTTGTTTTCCATCTTGTTTTATTTTTCATCTTGTTTTATTTTTCATCTTGTTTTAATTTTCATCTTGTTTTATTTTCCATGTCTTCCATTATTTACCAATATTAACTTTTTCAGGGCAGATTTAAGAGCTTTTATCTGCTTGCAAACCAAATTCCATAAGGTGTTAAATACGAGCCAGTACGACCTGAATGAAATTATACAGAAAATAAAGAATAAAAGCCCTTTTGAGTTAAAGGATCATGAACGAAGCCGAATCTGGAGTCTAAGAGTTATCACAAGCAAGCTATACTACTCCCTGGACTATGAAAAAGAGCCTCAGGCTACCAGGCAAAAAGTAACTCAGCTTCTTCTTTACCATGGGCAGTTTAGCATAGAAGAAATCGATAAGACCTTTGAATCGTCAGCAAAGGAAACTACTGAATATTCAATGGAATTTCTGAAACAGCATCCTGAAGTTGCACAGGCTGAAGCCCTGAAAAGTAAAGAGTTTCGTGATGAAACCGAAGAAGAGGAAGGAGAGAAACTAAAGGAAATAAAATACATCTTACCGCATTTTAGCTGAAAATCCACAGCCGATCTTATTCAATAAAATAGCAAATTAAACAACAGAGAGCGGAATAACGGATAGTCAGACAAGCATGCAGATTGACAGAGAAATTAACAGGAGAGACCTTCATATATACGATTTTGTAAAGGATAATAGTATTATATAAAACTCGCAGCGAAATATCAATTTCACGAAATGATTATTACCAATTTTAGAATTCGAATTTAAGATTAGAGCCGTGATCAGCTCGTAAAAGCATATAAAGCCTGATAAACTCCTTAACCAATGAAGATAATCTTTATATCTATTGACCGCTGATTTATATGCTTGCGTCTAATGACACAATAATATATATCAAAATATAATATCTCAAATCTATTCAAATAGTCAAGATAATATGAGAAATTATGGAAGATACTGGCTATACAGATAAAGAGACTCTTTTTAATAATGAGGAAAGTGAAAATACCAGATATTCCCGAGCAGCTCATGTAACAAAAGTTTCGATGATTTTAAACTTTTTACTGACAGGTTTTAAGTTTGTGGCTGGGATCCTGGGTAATAGTTCGGCAATGATCGCTGATGCAGCTCATTCACTATCAGACTTCATAACCGATATCGCAGTTATTGTGGGTTTAAAGGTTGCTAGAAAACCAAGGGACAACACACACAATTACGGGCACGGGAAAATTGAGACTTTAGCTGCAGCGTTTATAGGGCTTGTGCTTGTTACGGCAGCTTTTGGAATTTTCTGGGGAGGTCTTCAGAAAGTTATTGCTTTTTATCAGGGAGAGGGTCTTCCAGAGCCAAGCAAAATTGCTCTTGTTGCAGCAATCGTTTCAATTGTGTTAAAAGAGTGGCTGTACCGTTACACCATAGTATGTGGCCGGGAACTTAAGAGTGAAGCTGTGATTGCAAACGCCTGGGACCACCGTTCGGATGCTTTCTCTTCGATAGGAACCATGATCGGAATAGGAGGAGCGATCTTTCTCGGAGGCAAATGGGTGGTGCTTGACCCGATAGCCGCGATTGTACTAAGTTTCTTTATCTTTAAAGTGGCATTCGATATCTCTTACAAAAACCTGAACGAACTGCTGGAGGCTTCACTCGATTCGGAAACCTACAGAAGTATTGAAGAGATTCTGATTTCCACAGAAGGTGTGTTGGGCTTCCATGAGCTAAAAACCCGAAAAATAGGGAATGCCATGGCCGCAGATGTCCATATTGAGGTTGACCGGGATTTGAATATCGTGGATGCACATGAAATATCAACGCAGATCGAAAACAGGTTAAAGGAAATCTGCGGCAAAAACGGTCATTTCTCAATTCATGTAGAGCCGTGCTCTGATTCCGAATACTATAACCCGGATATGTCCGAGGCAAGTACCAGAATCAAATCGTGAAGGTTGAGAGTCCTCTTTATATTGAACTTTTAAAGATGTTTAACATATAATCAATTGATTATCCGAATGCAAGATTCGAAAAATCGAATTTTGAGTCAGGATAAGCCCGGGAATTTAATAAAAAGAATTTAAAAAAGAAAAGGCTGCGAGTTTTTCCCGCAGTCTGACCCTGCATCCAGGGTTATTTTTCTGCTCTTTAAAGGTTACTCGATAGCTATTTTCTTTGCTGGTTCTTCCAGTTTCATTTTCGGAAGCGTTATTGTCAGGACACCGTTTTCAATTTTTGCAGTGCTTCCCTCTTCCTTAACACTTGTAGGCAGGCGGACTGCCCGGTAAAAGCGAGTATATGCTCTTTCCCGACGCAGGTATCCTTCCTCTTCGGTTTCTTTTTCCTTCCCGCTCTTTGCACTGATCTCAAGCATGTCTTCCTTAAGGTTAATTTCGACATCTTCTTTGTTAATGCCTGGCAGGTCGGTAGTGATCACAAGCTTATCTTCTTCTTCCTTAATGTCAATGGCAGGAGTGTATACCTTTCCGCCTCCCCATTCTTCCATTGGCATAAAGTCTTCAAACAGCTGGTTCAGACGCTCCTGCGTCCTTCTTATTTCTTCAAAAGGATCCCAGCGTGCAGGTCCTGAAAATGATCTTTTGGCAGGCCATTTCATATTAAATTACCCCCTAAATTAAAACAATAGCGCAGACTTTTGTGTGCTATTCTGAATATATTGAGAAAGGATATATACATTTTCCTGAGTAATTTCACAAAAGTGTAGTACGGAAAGAAAACCCAATAATAAAAGGAAAATCTCCGAAAACCCAGAGCAGTGAGATTTTCGGAAATTAAAAGGAAGCAGAACAGATAGGAGCATCAAATGGCAAGAAAAATGCAGTTATTCATCCTTTACAAGCATTCCTATAAGGTCCGAAGCTTTTACGAGGCCCAAAGAACCATTTTTAACCGATTCCTCATCAAAAGCCTTTGCTCCATCAGGATCTGGCCTGTCGGTCCTGTAGACTGCAAAGGGAATCGGATCCCTTGTATGGGTTTTTAAGGAAATTGGAGTCGGATGGTCAGGCAGTATGAGAATCGTAAAGGGTTCATCTGAAGCTTCAGCATATTTAAGGATGGGGGCTACAATTCGGCTATCGAAATCTTCTACAGCCTTTAATTTTTTGTCAATGCTTCCCTCGTGCCCGGCTTCATCCGGAGCTTCCACGTGAACAAAGACAAGGTCCCTGGTTTTCAGGATCTCGATGGCTGCACTGGCTTTTCCTTCATAGTTGGTATCCAGATAGCCGGTTGCTCCCGGAACCTCAATTACGTCCAGGCCTGCATAAACTCCAATGCCTTTCAGAAGATCGACTGCCGAGATAATTGCTCCGGTTTTCCCATACAGTTCTAGGAATGGCGTAAACTTTGGAGCATAGCCCTGACCCCAGACCCAGATTGAATTTGCGGGGTTCTTATCCTCTTCAATCCTTTTCAGGTTAACTGGATGCAGTTCAAGAACGCCCATCGATGCTTCGATTAATCCGGAGAAGAAATCTCCATCCTTTCCTCCAGGCAGATACTCCTCTGCTCTCTTTCCCGTAATATCATGCGGTGGAGTGCATTCCGTTTCAGCCCCCAGGTTCTTTCTGGCTACCATAAGGTGTCTGTAACTGATTCCCGGATAAAAGCTCAAGTTTTCTGTACTGAGTTCCATATCAAGGGTTTCGATGAGGATTTTTGCTTCGTCGCTGCTAATATGCCCTGCACTGTAATCTTTTATCTTCCCATTCTCAATGGTTATGAGATTGCATCTGAAAGCAACATCATCGGCTGCAAGAGCCACCCCCATACTGGCAGCTTCCAGAGGAGCCCGCCCAGAGTAGTATACTGCCGGATCGTATCCGAGAATGGACATATTTGCGACATCACTTCCAGGAGAAAATCCATCAGGTATAGTTTTTGCAAGCCCGGTTTTTCCGTGCACTGCAATATAATCCATGGCAGGAGTTCGGGCTGCCTGGAGAATGGTCTTGCCACCCAGTTTCTCTATAGGGTAATCAGCCATTCCATCTCCTATAAGTACGGCGTATTTCATTGCTTCACTGTCTCCAACTGTTTTACTATTTCATCTCTGGAATAAAATATATTACTTTCTACCAGATACCTATTACCGGCACTTTATCGGGCATCTGCCAGCAGGTTTTTCTGCTGATGCAGATATCTTAATTTCTACACTCATTTTACACAAACATTATAATATAGTATCCATATCCTATACAGAACAGGTTCTCAGCAACTATATATTAAGTGGCAAAAAGGCCGGCATATAGCTTTCTCGACAAAAGAAATCATTTTATTGAGAGGCAATCTGCACATATTCCCGAATTAGAATGAATATAAATCTGGAATAATTATTGAAAACGATTAAAATAATTAAAATTAACAGTTTAAGAAGAATGGTGTGAGAATACTCAGTTAATGCTAAAACGTGATCCGATCATGAAAATTGTAATGAAATTTGGAGGAACTTCCGTTGGGGACGGAAAAAAAATCCGTCATGTTGCCCAGCTTCTGAAGAGATATCATGAAGAAGGCAACCAGATCGTGGTAGTAACCTCGGCGCTCGGTGGAGTAACCGATGGGCTTCTGGAAAATGCACTCCTTGCCTCGACAAAAGGCAAAGTTGCCCTTGTTAAAGAGTTTAAAACAGAGATTACAAACAAACACCATGATGCCGTTAATGATGCCATTGATGACCCCACAGTTGCAAAAGAAGTTCTCCAGACGCTTGACCTTCGAATTGACGAGCTCGAAAAAGCCCTGATCGGAATCTGCTATCTGGGCGAGCTTACTCCAAGGTCCATCGACTATATTTCCTCTTACGGAGAACGCCTGGCTGCTCCGATTGTATCAGGGGCTGTCCGTTCTCTTGGACTCGCATCAACAGAATACACAGGTGGAGAAGCAGGGATCATAACCTCATCGGATTATGGAAATGCCAGACCCCTGGAAAAGACCTACGAACTTGTGGAAAAGAGGCTTGGGTGCAGACTCGGATCCCAGATTATCGTGGTCACGGGATTTATAGGAGAAAATGAGGATGGGATTATTACCACTCTGGGAAGAAGCGGGTCTGACTTCACGGCTTCCATCCTGGGTGCAGCCCTGAAAGCAAGTGAGATCTGGCTCTGGAAAGAAGTTAACGGGATCATGACCACTGACCCGAGAATAGTGCCAGAAGCAAAAACTATCCCGCAGATTTCCTATGCAGAAGCAATGGAACTTTCTTACTTCGGGGCAAACGTACTGCACCCCCGCACAATTGAGCCTGCAATGCGCGAACACATCCCTGTACGTGTCAAAAACACTTTTGACCCGGAATTCCCTGGCACACTCGTTGTTGCAGAGAAGTTCCAGTGCAAGCATGTTGTAAAAGCCGTAAGCCTGATCAAAAACGTGGCTCTTATTAATATTGCAGGCGCAGAGATGGTAGGAGCAGTCGGGACTGTGGCAAGGCTCTTTATGACTCTCGCGAAGGCAGGAGTTAACGTTATTATGATTAGCCAGGGCTCTTCCGAGTCCAATATATCTTTCGTAGTCAGTGAGACACATGTAGAGTCCGCATTAAAAGCTCTCCACGAAGAGTTCAACCGCGAAATCGTAAAAGAGATTACTTCGGACAGAAATGTCTGCGTAGTTGCAGTCGTGGGTGCGGGTATGGCAGGGACTCCAGGCGTGGCAATGCGGGTCTTCGGAGCGCTTGGGAATTCAATGATTAATATTATCATGATCAGCCAGGGCTCTTCTCAGTATAATATCTCTTTCGTGGTGCGGGAAGATGACGCATTTGCCGCAGTCAAGACCCTGCATGATGAATTCGAGTTATATAATGGAAACGGAATTGGAAAACAGCTATAAAGAAGGCAGGGAGGGGCAAAAAATGAGCGAAAAGCACTTAACATACGCGGATTCGGGCGTGGATATTGCAAAGGAAGAAAAAACAGTCAAAACCCTTATCGAAAAACTCAGTTATGTTCGAAAAGGAATAGGAGCTCCCCTTACAGGAATTGGGCACTATGCAGGGCTTCTGGATTTCGGGGAATATGCCCTTGCCCTGACAACAGATGGAGTAGGCTCAAAAGTTCTTATTGCAAACGAAATGCAGCGGTGGAATACAGTAGGAATAGACTGTATTGCAATGAACGTTAACGACCTTCTGGCTATGGGAGCCGAACCTGTAGCCTTTGTAGACTACCTTGCTCTGGAAAAGCACGAAGAAGGCTTTGCTGCCCAGATAGGAGAAGGGCTGCTCAAAGGTGCTGAGATCTCCAGAATGTCCATCGTCGGTGGAGAAACCGCAACCCTGCCCGATATAATCAAAGGTTTCGACCTTGCAGGTACATGCCTTGGAATTGTCAAAAAAGATCAGATTATCGAGGGAGGAAATGTCAGGGTAGGTGACGTGATTGTCGGTATCCCGAGCACAGGTGTTCACAGCAACGGGTACACTCTTGTAAGGAAGATCGTTGAAGAAGCTGGATACTCCTACCATGATTCCTGTCCCTATAACAGTTCAAAGACAATCGGAGACGAGCTCCTGGTTCCAACGAGAATTTATATTGAGATTCTTGATGTCCTGAAGGCGTGTGAAGTCCATGGGCTTGCCCACATAACAGGCAGCGGACTGTTGAAGCTTAGAAGGGTGACGAAACTCGGCTTTGACTTCTATGACCCACTCGAGCCTCAGGAGATTTTCAAATTCCTGCAGGAGGAAGGCGGAGTCGAAGAGCTTGAAATGTACAGAACCTTCAACATGGGTATGGGCTTTCTCGTTATCCTACCGGAAAAAGATGCTGCAAAAGCTGCAGAAATTACCGGCGGAAAAATCGTAGGGAAAATCGTGGAAAGCGGAATCAGAGTCAGAGACCTGGTAATAGAGTAAAAAGGCATAAAACTCGATTTAAAAATAAGGTTTGGAGGAATGTGAGATGAAACTCCTTCCTCTATATTGCAATCCTTTCCGTGGCCTTGATCAAGGCCAACCTATCAGATTTTATTTTTTCCACATATCCTGGAAGCTAGTTGGAGGCACACTGGATCTTTCAGAAGGTTTGCCCTTTTTCGAGGAGGCAGGACCCTTTTCCGTTCCCATCTGCCTGAGCCGGTTGATCTCATTTATGCTGTCCTCATTTTCTATGCTAAGGACAAAGCTTCCGTGGCAGGGTTTTGTATAGGGGAAAATCAGGGCATTTCCCTTAGCTCCAACAGCAATGGGCGGTATTCCTATTATGTAGTAGTCCTTGAAGATCTTATAGCCTGGAGGTACATAGTAAACCTCGTCCGAATTTTTCTCAATATACTCTCTGGCCTCCTTGAAGCTTATCCGTTCGAGTTGGATTTTGTACTTCATTTGCTCAATACAGCTCATCTGGCTATCCCCTCCATCACCTTATCCAGCTTGTTCTTGAGACGAACAGGGTTGTGAACGTCCTGTGCGACGATCTTTTCACAATCGAACTCTATGGTTTCAGCCAGGGCCTCTGCGTTCTTGCCAAAAATTACAGAGTACATTTTGGCCTGAGAAATGGCGCTCATCGTCGCTGCAAAAGTCATTCCGGAATCGTTATGCATAAAGGCAAAGCAGATATCGAAATCTAATCTTTTCTCAATAATATCCTCCAGGGTTTTATCGAGATTAACCATTTTTTTTACATAATAACCGTCAAAATCAGAAACTTTTAAAAGCTTGATTACGGCATCATTCCCAGCAACAGTTACGTCAAATCCTGATTTATTCAGCTTATGGGAAAGATACAGGGCAATGCTGGTTTGAATTGGGACCTCGGGACATCCCATCATAAGAAGCACTTTTGCACCGGTCATAAAATTTCATCTCTAACGTATTTAATCTGTAAGAATGTAGGGTTAATCCTCATTTCAACCTTTGCAATTAATATCTCGGTGGAAATTCTTGAAACCAGAACAACGTTTTAATTCAGCTATGTTTTCCATATGTCCGAGTCTTAATCTCTCTAAGATCTGATTTTAACCATTTTGATATTATCACCAATTTATATGTTAAACTTATTGATATCAGCCTTAAAGCTGTTCAGGATTCCAGGCTGGAACTTTATCTCTCAAAGCTGTTCAGGATTCCAGGTTGAAATTTTATCCTTCTGCAAGTGTTCCAGATAACATAAACAAAAAGGTTGTAGAAGTAATTCGGATTAAATTAAGGATTTCTAAAGAGCCCCTTTTTCTTTTTAAGAATGAAATATCTAATATAGTATTTCATTTAATATTATTCCATTTAAATATATTATTCCATTTAAATATATTAGTCCCTCATATTTTAACTTGTGAATTTAATTGGCAGTTATTTAAGGTATTAAAAGTCATCAACGTACTTTGTAGCTGATTTAAAGAGAAAGCATAAAAGGTACAAAAATGGCATGTTTAAGAGAATACAAGTATGAGATTCTCCTGAAAAATACGACTCTCAAGGATTGCGAAGATTACATTAAAGAGCATTCTGAGGAAGTATATTTGGCGCCTGGCGGGTATAAGGTAAAAGGCTTAACCCTGCTGGGTACAACTGCCCCAGTAGGCTTTTCAGGAAACGATATTATATTTCGGTTCACAAAACCCTGTTTTGGCTTTTTCGTAATCAGGCTACAAAACGAAGGAGAAGAAATAAAGAGACTCAGGGACCAGTATAAAAAGGATAAAAATGTAAAAAAAATTAAATGAGGACTTACAGAAGCGAATACCGCTTGCGGCTGGTTATTTTCCCTAAGAGCTCTATTTATCTACCAGGTGCCCCAGTGTTATTTTTTGGTTTTTATATTTATTTTCCAGCATTATTATTTTCGTCATCCGGTTTGCATGTCTATTCTCTGGTTTTCTTTACACTCATTTTCCGGTTTTTCAGGCTTTCACCTTTTTCGTACACGCAACCCTGCACTCAAAGAACCCGGCTGCGGGCAGTTCATGTATTGTGGTTGCAACAATCATGCCTTCTCCAATTTCTTTTACGACCATGATGGGCCTGCCTCTGTCATCTTTAAGCACGATATCAGCATCGGTTTCTGAGAAGTAACCGTCACATCCTGCAGGAGGGGCAATATTTTCCACAAGTTTTTGAGCATCATGTTCGCCCACAGGCTGAGGCGTGCATGGGTTTTCTTCCATTACGTACTTCAGGGAAAATGGAAGCCATTCATATTCGTATTCCGGGACAAGAGGGCTGAAGATGAGCAGGGTTCCTCCTTTTGCCACAAATTTTTCAAGGGAGCGTTTGCCACGTTGAAGCCCTGTACCTGTTTTTGTATACTGCTTATTTGCAAAACCAGTCGGCAAGACCAGAACCTTGCAGGCAGGAAGATAAGGAGTACCAAGGGATGTTGAGAGCGCCCGGCTGCATTCAAGCCCATATTCCACAAACAATTTTTCAAAAAGAAGAGGGCAGTCCCATAGTAAAATTACGTCACTCATGAAAAAGGATAGGAAACTCCCACATATGAATGTATCCATCTGGCAAAAGAAATCGGAGAATCAAGAAGATCAGGATTCCTGTCCTTTATTCCGGAAAAACAGAGATGGGATTAATGTCTTTTCCGAATTCGAACAGGATCATGTGGGGGCTGGTAGTGACTGTAGAAGAATAGCCAATTGACCTGAAAACATTTGAGTAATATTTTGTAAGGCATTCACAGACTTTCTTATCAGAATAATCATGAATAAGCCTCACATATTCCCTGCCCTTTTCCGTGCAAATTTCAATATCAGTTCCTATACCGTCAGTCAGGTAAAGTTCTTTGAAAATCATAATATGCTCGGCAAGAGTGAAAGCCTCCGGAGGCTTGCCTATAATTAATTCAAAATTTCGTGCCATATCAGCCACAGATTGGATATTTCCGGAAACAAAAGATTCAAAAGTTTTTCGGTTCATGCTGAGCCGCTGGTAATTCTGCTGCCTGTAAGCTTTGATAAGATTTTTCCAGAACTGCGGCTTTCTCTGGATTTCCCGGAAAGTATTTTCCATTGACCCGAAGTGTTCCTCAAGCCCTTTAGGGACTTTTTGATAATCAAGAAATTCGAACCGCTTAAAGTAGACTTTTGTTACGTTTGACCTGCGGAACAATCCCTGGACATCCAGTTTCATCTGTTTTGCCAGGTAAAGGGCCAGACTGTGAGCCATTATTTCCCTGAAGCAGGGATTACCGTTTGAGAGAGTAAGGTTTGCAGTTTCAGGCTCTGGGCCCTGACTGTACTCCGCATCAACCTTGATTTTCCAGCCCATTTTCTCATTGAGTGCATTTATATAACTGACGATATCAGGAATTCTTTTAACTTTATAAGGGTTGATTATTTCATATACAATTGATTCGTCAATCAATAGCCCTGAAGTCTTTTTAATAAGCCATTCAAGCAGGGTGTGATGAACAAGTAGAAATTCTTCTTCCTCAATTAACTTATTTCGGAACTCTTCATCCTGTGAAGATTTACCTGAATCTGTTTCTCCGTTTTTACCCGTTTTCTCAGCCAGAGCCAGAGAGGCAGTTTCGATAGCATCCCTTATTGCTGCACTTAAGTTTCCGTTATTTTTTTCCAGAAAGGGCTTTAATTTATCCACGTAGCACTGGTCAATAGAGATATTTTTTCGGACTATCAAGCGGATTCCCTCTCCTGCCTTTTTGAAACCATAAGCAGCTCAACTTTTCTGATATACACGCATTTCCATTTTCGTAAACCAGATAATAGATTGGCGCTCATACTTCTTAATTTTTTTGCTAGACTCGAGAGCAAAAAAACGTATGTTAAAGAGAAATAAATACAAAGACTGGAAAGAGAAAACAATATCATTAGGGTAAAGGTTAATGTAGAGATAAAAGATTAAGGATTCCGAATGCAAGGAAGTTTTGATAAAAATTTATATTATGTTATGAATTTGGAAACCTTTACAGGAGAATATTTGGCTACCGGAAGTGCCTCTAACATGCCCCTGCAAATTCGAAGATCATAAGATTGGATACTGTCCTGACCTCGAACATGTAGCCTCCTGCTCGAAACAGTTTTGAGAAAAGTTCAACCAATTTGAGAATAGCATTTTCGTCGGAAAACTGATGCCTGATTTTCACATATATTTTCCCGCCCTCGCTAACCCTTTCAATATCACTTGCAAGCTGAGTGGCCGAAATTAGTTTTTTGCAGATAACAAACAGTTCGCACAGAGGAATCTCCCGAATAGATTTGCCTGCAAATGCTTCAAAAAAGCATGTTATATCCGGAACCTCACCTGAAAGGAAAACCTCAAATACGTCCCTATTAAGGTTTACTCTCTCATATCTATGCAGCCTGTACCTTTCTACAAGAGTGGTCCAGAAATCGGGTCTGCATTTAATTTCTTTAAAAGTATAATCCAGGGTTCCGAAGTTTTTCCTGACTCCCGGAGTGATATCAGTATCAGATCTGTATTCCTTAAGAAAGATAAGGATAGAATTAGATTTGCGATGAACAAAAGAAACGTCAAGACTCAGGTAACGGCCAAGGAAGATTGAGATTGCTTCGGCAAGAAAGGCTCTTAAACTGGGGTTCCCGTGCTCAAGTGTTATTACCTCGGTCCGGTCTTCGTCCCAATTGCTTATGGAGGCTTCAAGCCCCCAGCCGAGATTTCTGCTGCGTTTATTCAGGTATTCCAGAAGGTCGGAAATGTTTTTTATCTGATAGGGATTAAAAAGCTCATTTACGAGTTCGTCAGCAACAAGAATTCCATCCGTATTTTCGATCAGCCATCTGAAGGAAAACTGGCTTATAAGTATACATTCTCCACTCTCGATCAAATTATTGCGGATTTCGGGATACTTTGTAGAATCCTCTGTGAAATATTCCAGTGCATCCTCTACGGAATCGTGTCCCTGAAGAGCTGCATCTGCCAGTTCTATTGCATCTCTGATTGCAGCACTCAAATTCCCATTGTTTTTATCCAGGAAGGGCTGCAGTTTCTGAAGGTGTATCTCTTCCATGGAAACGTTTTTACGAACCAAAAGTTGTTCCCGCCTTTTTAATAGCGCATTTCGGCAAACAGCCTGACAGTGAAGGATGCACGGCTGAGCTTAAAAACTATATATGACTAGTAAATCAACACTTATATATAAATTGTCATTTTTGTTGAAGTCCCTGATCCGAATAAACTTTTTCACTATACCCTTTTGAGATTCCAGAAGAAGAAAAATCAAGTACTACGAGATTGGATACTGAACTCAGGCTGAACTTATGCCAGCCAGCCTCAAATACGCTGGAAACTAACTGTATCATTTTTGTTATGACATTTTCATCGGAATAATCATGTCGGATTTTCATCTGTTCTTTTCCTTTTTCAGTAGATATCTCCACGTCGTTCACGAGCTGGGAAGCCATTATAAGAGACTTGAAGAGCGGAAGTAATTCCGAAAGCGGGATTTCATGAAGGGGACGATCAGCTTTGATTTCAAAATATTTTGTAATATCCGGAAGTTCGCCTGCTACAAGGGATTCAAAAAGGTCCTTATCCAGATTTACTCTGTGGTAATTGAACTTTTGATAAAGATCCGCAAGTGCAACCCAAAATTCAGGCTTTTTCTCAACTTCCCTGTAAAGAAGATCTTTCGAACCGAAATGCTTCCTGACTCCAGGGGCTGCCTTCTGAAGGTCATGCCTGACAAAACTTTTCAGGTAGACGGTAACTGAATTAGATTTCCGGTGCAGCGCCTCCACATCCAGGTTCATCCAGCGTGAAAGGAAAATGCAAACTGCCTCTACAAGGAACTCACGAAAATCTTTATCTCCACCAATAAAATCCATTGTAGTGAGCCCATTTCCAGGTTCTTCACTGCGCGAGCCGGATACCCCAATTTTCCAACCCATCCTTTTACTGCTGCAGTTGAGATGTTCTTCCAGTTCTGGAAATGTCGTGATAATGTAAGGATTAATTAGACTATGGACAACATCTTCATCCATAAGCTTGCCAGCACAGCTTGCTACAAGCCACTTCATCATCTCCTGGTTTATCGCCACGGATTCCTCGTTCTTGAGAAGCTGTTCCTCTGTCTCGGAAGATTTCCGTTCTTTTTTCAGCTTCTCAGCCATTTCCTCAGGAGTTCCATGGTTTTCAAGGCCAAGGCTAACCAGGTCGATGGCTTCCCTTACTGCTGCACTTAAATTCCCTTTATGTTTTTCCAGAAGGGGCTGGAGCTTCTGAAGGTGAGTTTCATCAAGGGAAACATTTTTGCGAATCAACACGATCCTCGATTTATTTTTGTAAAAAAATAAGGTTAATCCAGGGGAGAGATTTCAGCCTGCCGGATTTAAGCACCAGGGACTCTCAGGAGATCACTGGTAATTGTAGATATCTGGTGTATTTTCAGTATCTGGTATATTTTCAGTATCTTGTATTTGCCTGACAGATATTGCTTAAAATAGAACAAATATAAATATTTTATTATTTCATTTGGAAAATATAAATTGTCGGCATTTTCCTGAAGTACGACCCCGAAAATCAGAATAACCGGAACGGCTTTAAGGTCTGCATATATTACCTACTCTCATGAATTGTGACAGAGAAAGGCTTGCCAGAGTCCGCATGATTGCAGATTACCAGTTTGGGAAAGGCATTGGAAAAGAGCTTTTTCCTGAAGGCGCAACATTCCAGTTATCCAGGACAAAAAGGGTGCGCCAGGTCTTTCACTCAGGAAAACGCATAGCCACAGCAAGAGCAAAAGATGGCTTTTTTACCCTAAGTATTGAAGGGGCTTCCGTTGTCCACAGGCTTTTGCCAGGAAGAAAACTCAGGGTCGTTGTTTCAGAAGAAGCTGCTCCTTTTGTGGAAAAAGGTAAAACCGCTTTTATAAAACATGTGGTTGAGATTGATCTTGAACTCAGGGCTGGAGAAGAAGTGCTTGTGACAGACGAAACTGACAGGCTTCTCGCTACAGGGCAATTGCTTTTCTCTCCTGTAGAGATTATGGCGCTTGACAGCGGAGCAGCCGTAGATGTGAGAGTAGGAGTTGCCTCGAAAAAAGAAGAATAAGTCTTCAATCTTCAGGAAAAGCCGTGAAGAAATAGATGGGATACAGGAAAAGGAAAATAAGTCTTAAGTTTTATGTTAAAAATAAAGATTTTTTAAATTTTACACAAATTTACATATAGTTAGATATAATATAAAACATAACTGATATTGCTTAAATATTCTTATAATGAGCGGATAAAATCAATAAGAATATATTATAGGTAGTAATTTTTGAATGAATATTATTCGTAAAAAGCGGATATTTAAAAAAATATTCTCAAGTCATGCCCTGAAATTCCCATAGATTAAAGAACAAGATAACAGTTTCTCCGGAGAGTGAAAAATCATTTCAGAGCCAGAACAGATTCTAAAAAACTTCCTGGTTCCAGATAACACCAGAATAGAAGCAAACAGGATTATAGTCCAGGGAGACGTTATTGTCGGCAATTACTCAGTTATTGAATACGGCATACTCGGAGATACAGTCATTATGGGAGAAGGAGTGGCCGTTTCCGGGGATATAGCGGCAAGTTCCGATATCAGGATTGATATGTGGTCAAAACTGGGGAGCAGGGTTAAAGTCGGCAGAAATGCCTATCTTGGAGAATTTGTAACCATAGACGGGAAACTGCTTGTAGAAGGGGACCTGGACGTAGGAAAAGAGGTCAAAATCAAGGGAGGATTCGAGGCAAAAGGATGGATAGTGGTCAGGAATCCGGTCCCTGTAATTATATTTCTATTTCTTTATATAAGGGAAATGATGCGCCTCGGAAAAGGCGAGGAAATAGAGAAAGCCGTAGAAGAACTTTTTGAAGATTCCGAGGACAGCCAGGACTTTGAAGGAAAGGAACCTTGTGAAAATATACTGATTATACCTGCAGGCGCAAAGATTTCCCCTGAAGCCATCGAGGTTGCCGGGGAAGCTGTTATCGGGAGTAACTGCCTGTTAACAGGAAACATCCGGGCACAGGCAGTTGAGACAGGGAAAAACCTGACCCTGAAGGGAAGCGTTTATTCGGAGGACAGGATCGTTATAGGAGAAAGCAGTACTGTCTATGGAAATCTTTTTTCAAAAGGACAGGTGCACGTCGGCCGAAACAGCAGGGTTCTCGGTGGAATAAAAGCCGACTCTGTGTTACTGTACGAAAACGCCAGGGTAGACGGCACAATAAAAGCACCCTCAGGGGTATCTTTCTTACGGGACGCTGCAGAGAAACCGGTTCTTGCAGAAGTTAATGCTTTAGGGAAAGTGATTGTAAGCGAAGCCCATGCGTTACCTAAAGGTGCGTTTCAGGACGAACCCATAAAAACTCTGGATGTAGTGGAAATAGGTTCACTCATAAAATCAAGCGCGAAAGCTAAAAATGGTTTTGTGCCCGGCAGAAAAAGAAAAACTGCCAGAACCCAGGCTCTGGAAAGGACCAGACGCTTTAAAGGAGCCAGGACTTACAGAAAGGAACAGAAGTCAGGAGAGTAATTATCTGAATTTGAGCCGAGGCTGCACGTAAGCCTTAGAAGCCCCGGAAAACTTTGAATCTCCCCCTGGTCAGCACCTTCCTCTGAATTTTCGTTCTACATGCAGCGTAATCTTATCTTATGGTGTATAAGCTCATACTCCAGGGAAAAATTGCGGAAAAAATCTCTTTTTTCAGAAGGAGTAGTAACATTCTTAGGGTATCAGGGAATTATCTGGATTTCAGGAAAGACAGAAGACATTTTAACTGTAAACCCATTAACTCTTCAAAGGAAAGCACTTTCAGAGTATTGATGATTCTTTAACTTCCGTCTGCTTAAGATTCCGATTTGCATACAAATTTAAAATAATCCGGGTCTCATTTGTTGAACTTTCAGGTCAGCTTAAAGTGTAAATAGTATAATTTCAGGAAGGAATTCAATTGATAGAGAATATTACAGACTCTCAGGACATACAAGCAAAGTATGATTCAGTTATAGAAAAAGATTCAAAATACGTAATGCAGACCTATGGGCGCCAGCCCCTTGTACTCTCAAAAGGGAAAGGGGCAGTTGTCCAGGATATTTACGGAAAAGAATATATTGACTGTGTAGCAGGAATTGCAGTAAATAATGTTGGACACTGTCACCCGACTGTTGTCAGGGCAATCCGGTCCCAGGCTGAGGAACTGCTGCACGTCTCGAACCTTTATTACACCGAAATCCAGGCCGAACTTGCAGAAGCCCTTGTCTCGGTTACAGGTATGGAACGTGTTTTTTTCTGTAATTCCGGAGCCGAAGCCGTAGAATCTGCAATGAAACTGGCCCGTGTGGTTTCTGGAAAAAGCGCCTTTGTAGCAGCCGAACATTCATTTCATGGCAGGACTATAGGGGCACTCAGCGTGACCCACAAAAGCATGTACAGGGACCCTTTTATGCCTCCTGTGAGTTCTGAGACTACTTTTGTCCCATACTCCGATGCTGACGCCATCAGGCAGGCGATTTCGGAAAACACTGCAGCAGTTATTCTTGAGCCAATCCAGGGAGAAGGCGGAGTAAATATACCGAGTCCCGAATACCTTAAAGAGGTCAGGGAAATCTGTGATGAGACCGGGACCTTCCTTATCTTTGACGAGGTACAGACAGGCTTTGGAAGAACAGGCTCATGGTTCTGTAAAGAACAGTTCGGAGTAGAGCCTGATATCATGAGCATGGCAAAGGCAATAGGTGGAGGTTTTCCTATGGGTGCTATCGCAGCCAGGGAAGGGCTCAGCTTTGGGCGCGGGCAGCATGCTTCTACTTTCGGAGGCGGGCCTCTTGCCTGTGCAGCCGCACTCGCTTCGATTGAAGCGATAAAGGAAGAAGGGCTCCTTAAGCGCTCGAAAGAAAATGGGGCTTATTTCATGGGAAAGCTCAGGAATATGGAAAGGGAAGACGTTGTAGAAGTCCGTGGGAAAGGTCTCATGATAGGAGTTGAGATTAAGTACCCATGCAGCAAGTTCGTAGACTTTGCAAGGGAACGCGGCGTGCTCGTAAACTGCACCTCGGAATCGGTGCTTCGCCTGGTTCCCCCGCTTGTAATTACGAAAGAACAGATCGATACGGTAGTTGATGTTCTTGAGCAGGCCTGAACTGATAAAAAAAGAAATCTTTGATATCGCAGAGTACGTTCCCGGAAAATCCATCGAAGAAATAGCTTCTGCCTACGGACTTGACCCGGCTTCAGTTATCAAACTCGGCTCGAACGAAAACCCGCTTGGTCCCTCTTCAAAAGCCGTTCAAGCCCTGGTGGACGCAGCTCCCTGCGCAAATATCTACCCGTCTGCAGATGCTATAGAACTTAGAGAGGCTCTCTCGAAATATACAGGCTTTCCGGTCTCAAACCTTGTAGCATCAGGGCCAGGGATGGACGGGCTCCTTGACGGGCTTTGCAGGCTTATTATTGAAAAGGGAGATGAAGTCATAGTCCCTATTCCGACTTTTGCCTATTATGAACTGCCGGCCAGGGCGTGCGGAGGAAAACCAGTTTTTGTCAGGAGGAACAGGGACTTTTCTCTGGACCCTGAAAAGGTTCTGGAAGCCGAGTCCAAAAGGACAAAGATAATTTTCCTCTGCTCTCCCAATAATCCCTCAGGTAACCTCCTTCCCGAAAATGACCTGAGGACAATCCTTGAGAATACCAGGGCTTTTGTGTTTGTTGACGAGGCGTATGTCGAGTTTGCGGACAGGAACCTTGCAGGGCTTGTGCGGGAATACGATAACCTCGTTATAGGCAGGACTTTTTCAAAGGTATTCGGGCTTGCAGGCCTGCGCCTGGGCTACGGGATCATGCCTGAGTGGCTGGTTAAAGAGTACATACGGGCAGCAACTCCTTTTTCAGTAAGCCTTCCTGCTTTAAAGGCAGGAATAGCTGCCCTTTCGGATGTCGAACACCTCAAAAAGAGTATAGAGATTGCAAGAGAAGGCAGAGAATACCTGAAAGGAAAAATTCCTTTTAAGGTTTATCCTTCTCAGGCAAACTTCGTACTTGTGGATGTTGCCCCTTTGAAAGCAAAAGCAGTTTCAGAAAGCCTTATGAGAAAAGGAATAATTGTACGTTCCTGCGACTCATTCAGAGAGGCAGGAGATACTTTTATCAGGGTAACAGTCGGGACTCCGGAACAGAACGAAAAAGTCGTCCAGGCTTTTGAAATTGTAAAGAATCAGGGTTAAATACCTTTATTTCTTTACTTTAAGCCATATCCGGTTATCTTATTCATTTTAAGGTTTATTTTAGATAGCTGTTTGTTTCAAACGTTTATTTCTTCGGTTTCTATAATTCTCATTAAAGGATAATTCAGGTCAGGGTTATATTCCATTCCGACTTTTACCTTTGAGGAACCGTATCTTACAGTTATTTTTACCTTAAGCATGGGCCCCTGAAGTTCGGAATAACCGAATTCGTTGCTTAACTTGCTTTTCAGCATATCCCTGTCGATTTTTACGGAAATCTCTTCCACGTAGGGCTGGACTGAAATGCTTTCCTGGATAGCCTGTTCAAGGCTTGAAACCGTGTTCAAATTTACAGGAGAACCCGTAAATTGATGATAAAGAGCTCCGAGTTTTATTCCTGCTTCAAAGAGCGCATTGTCTCTGTCAGTTGTCTTTTTTTGAACCAAATAAACCTCTCCCTTCTGGAAATTCGTGAGTAAACATGTCAAAACGAATCGGTTTTAATGCTTTTCCTTCCTTCCTCCGGCTCTCATCCCTCTATTTCGATATTCTTTACTACCCAGATTGCTCAGTAAAGGAACCTTGAAAAAGGGAGAAAAAATGTATGCCAGCATGAGAGTAAAAGGCAGGATCGAGAAAATCCGCATGTACTGTACATTATACGTTACATCTATGATATAGAGAAGCATGGTTAACCCGAAAATAGAAGCTACAAAAGCCAGGATTCTGACATTCCTGATTTTCGGATAACTTACTGAACTCACCATAAGGATAGAGAGAGCAAGGGTAAGAGCCAGAAGGAAGTCTATCCTGACAAGACTTTCACCCAGCAACATGTAGGTAACGAGCATAACGCAACCTGCAGTTATGGGAAGACCTTCAAACCCCGTTTTTCGGGAAGCTACCGAATTGAAGCGTGCAAGCCTGAGCACACCACAGATAGCATAAAAAGCCGGAAATATCGCGACAAGTGGGCCTGCTTCTCCGCCATGACTGCCTACTCCTCCGAACTCCAGGTAGATGAGAAGAGCAGGAGCGACCCCGAAAGAAACTGCATCTGCCAGGGAATCAAGTTGTTCCCCGAGTTCTCCTCCTTTGAATCGTCTGGCAATATATCCATCCGCCCCATCTGCAACTGCCGCAATGAGAAGTAAGATCAAAGCCAGAGCAAAAGATGCATCATGGGCGGCAGTTTGAGAGGTGGCAGCCTGGACAGCAGCTTGGGCAGCTACTGCAATTGAGCCAATCCCGCAGATGAGGTTCAAAAGAGAGACCAGGTCCGGGAGTCTTAACATTTGAAATACGTTCATGTTCAAAAGTCCCTGTCATTTTTTATTGTTGCTATAACGGTCTTGCCTGCAAGTACCCGCTCTCCTTTCCGTACTGTGATTTCAAAGTCAGGAGGAATTGTTACGTCAACTCTTGATCCGAAACGAATCATACCGATGCGTTGTCCCTGCTCGATGATATCGTTTACCCGAGAATAAGAGACAATCCGTCGGGCAATTGTTCCCGCAATCTGTGTAACACTGACATCCCCGTACTTGCTGTGGATAATAAACTCGTTTCTTTCGTTTCGTTCAGAGTCTTTACAAAAAGCAGGAAGATACCCACCTTTCTTATAAGTTATTTCCCTGATTTTTCCGGAAATCGGAGCCCTGTTTACATGTACATTCTGGAGAAACATGAAAATACAAACTTTCCGATCTCTGATGTCTATAACCGTACCATCAGCCGGAGAAATCATATAAGTGTCCGAAACTTTCACCTTTCTTTCGGGATCTCTGAAAAAAATAACCATAAAGAAAGTTAGTGCCATTGCCAGGTAAGCAACGTAGTTTAGATGTGAGCTGTTCATTGCCCTGGAGAGGATTGCAAACAGTGCAGTTACAAGCGCAGCTGTGAAAAGCCAGGGTTCCGAGCCCTTTGCAAGCATTGACCTCAGTCCCCCCCAGACCTGCGCAGAAGGGATCTTAATTCTTCAGAGAGTATGACCCAGAGACCGTCAATCATTCCAAGCAATTCAGGCAGAATTCGGAGCACCAGATATGAAATTGCAAATAGGGCAATTCCTGAGCCCGCTTTTGCGATATAATTATGTGCGATTACAAAACTGTCAGCACCAAACCACTGCTCTCCATAAGCTACTACCACAAAAATGTCCCTGATAAGGTTAAGAACGTAAATGACTGGCACTGATACGATGAAAGCTGTAGCAAGGCGATTAAGGGGAGCTCTGACAGCACCTATAAGCCCCATAAAGAGAGCGATGCTTTCAATTGCCGTACAGGCAAGAATGATCTCAACTGTGTACCCGTTAAGCGTTATCATATTCCAGGCTTTCAGGTACGCAGGAATCTCGAAATAATGAAGAACCCAGAGGACCTGGGAGGTAACCCCTCCAATAATCCAGGTATTTAGAGAGGAGAAATTCGCAAATGGAAAATAAACAAGAGCTCCAAGTGCACTGGCACTTGTAAGCATTGAAGTTATATCAAGGGAATCGGCCTCACCCTGAGCTGAGAATTCCGAATGCAGCACTTCTCGATTATTTTTTATATGGAAAGGACCCTCCCTGCACTCCCGAAACATGATATATGCTACAAGTAGACAAAATAGAGTCACTGCTATTGTCAGGAACACATTGGCATAGTCCAGGGCCTTGAGATAATGGAGAGGCTGATAACTCCAGTGGATGGAAAATACACCCCACCCAATCCCTCCGACCAGTTTACGAGCCCTGGAGGTTCTGGGGATGACGGATGACGCAACCATTAACCCGACTGCGAGCCAGAGTACACTTTCGATCATTTTTCACGCACCTTTTTTGCCGGAGGTAAAGATTTATTTTATATTCCGTTTTCCTTGTTTCTGAGATCTCAGAAAAGCCTCGGGCAAGTTATGAAGTTTCCGTAAAGTGACATATGAAATTATCTAAGATGATTAATAGATTTCCATAGAAGTTTCTAATAAATTCAATGGTTCATAGTCATTAGTATTAAGGAATTCAAAGGTTATGGATTTTACTTTCCGTATGAGTGATATTTAGAACTATTACCTACATAAGAGATACTGAGCAAATGAACCTTGCAGATAAGATAACTGATTTCTATTATAGAAGAATAGCGTTACAAGAATGTTCTCATTTATATAAAGAATGTCAAGATGAAAAAAGTTTAGGAGATGAGAAAGAAACTTTCTGTTTCGATAAAAGAGAAACATTTAAGAGAGGTTACTGCATAAGAGACTTTTTTGCTTGATAGAAACTCGGCTTACAATGTAAAGATCAAGAAAGTGATTCAGACAGGAATCGAGAGAAAATCCCAAAAGCGAAAAATTTTTGAGAATACACAAAAGTATGAGAAGAATAATTGAAATACGATGACGAGTTTCTACGTTATGTACAATATTAATATATTATTTTACTCTGGCAGAGACTGCCAGAAAAAGCTAATTCAGAAAGGTATTGGTGGCGGAAAAAGAGATTTCCCGGAAAGTAAATTACAAAGGCGTTTTATGAAACCTCAAACCCCTAGCTTAACCGTTGATACCGTGATCCTCTTTAAAAACAGGCTTGTTCTTGTGAAGAGAAAAAATCCCCCGTATCAGGGAAAATTTGCCCTTCCTGGAGGCTTCGTCGAAATCGGGGAAAGTACCGAAAAAGCAGCAGTTAGAGAAGCTTTTGAAGAAACGGGCCTTTCTGTAGAGATTATCAAACTGGTAGGAGTCTATTCCGATCCTCCGCGTGACCCCAGAGGACATACGGTTTCAGTATGCTACCTCGCAAAGGGGTTCGGAGGGCTGAAATCGGGTTCTGACGCCGCTTCTGCCGAGCTTTTTGAGCTTGATTCAATTCCTGAACTGGCTTTTGACCACAATAAAATGATAAATGACGCAAAAAGTGATATTAATGCAGTTCTGTACCAAATGTAAAAGTATGATGTTTCCTAAAGATGGTAATTACCAGTGTAGAAAGTGCGGGAGCATAATACCCATCGAAAATAATGCACAAAATTTTGTTTCCAAGGCCAAGATCGACGACCATGAAGTCGTGGTTCTGGAAGGTGAGCAAACTTCAGGTCTGCCAACAACAAACGCAAAATGTCCAGAGTGCGGAAACAACAGTGCAGCCTGGTGGCTCAGGCAGCTCAGGTCTGCAGACGAGTCCGAAACCCGTTTCTTAAGATGTACGAAATGCGGGTTCACCTGGAGAGAATACGACTGAAATTAGATTGTTCTTCTATACCACCCTTGAAAAGCGCACTTCCCGGAAAAGTGATTTATCAGGTCAGAGCTTCTCTCCTGCTTCAAGCAGAGCCTGAAGCCTTCCTGTTTTCGAACCAAGATTTATATAGTTACCGGGAGTTTGAATCTAATGATTTTTCCATTTCAAATAGCCATTTATCCTTATTCGGAAAGTTTTCTCCTCAAATAAATCGAGAATTCCCGAATCTGTAAAGAAATTTATATATCTCAAGGGTAATAAAGAGTTTAAGAATTTAAATTTAAAGACTTTAAATTTATTTAGTGGAGAAGAATCATGTTCAAGGCAGCAATTAATGCAGAGCTTCTGAAAGACGCGATTGCCGCACTGGCTGTAATTGTAGATGAGGTCAGATTCAAGATAAAACCGGAAGGTATTTCGGTAAAAGCAGTTGATCCTGCCAACGTTGCAATGGGAATTTTTGAACTGGGATCATCCGCTTTTGATGAATATAGCGCTGATGAGAGTGAAATAGGAATTGACCTTAACAAGATTATGGACCTGCTGGGAATTGCGGATAAGAGCGACACAGTCCGGATGGAACTTGAAGAAGAAAACCATAAACTCCTGATTGATGTCGGAGGACTGTCTTATACACTTTCTCTCCTCGATCCTTCCACAATTCGGGCAGAACCAAGAGTTCCCCAGCTTGAATTGCCTGCAAAAGTCGTCCTGAACGGCGCAGATCTCAGGCGTGCAGTGAGGGCCGCAGAAAAAATAAGCGACCATATGCTCATGGGAGTTTCCGGTGACACATTCTTTATGGAGGCAAAAGGAGATACCGACCAAGTTCGCCTGGAAATGGGTAGAGACCAGTTAATCGATCTGAAGGCAGGTGAGGCCTGCTCTCTTTTCTCCCTGGACTATCTGACAGATATAGTCAAGCCCACAAACAAAGTCAATGAGGTTACCCTCTCCCTTGGACGAGACTTTCCCGTCCTCATAGATTTCGAAATTGCAAACGGTGCAGGAAGAATTTCTTACCTCCTGGCTCCGAGAATTGAGTCGGATTAATGGTATGCAGGCCGAAGAACTTGCATCTTATCCGTTTATTTCAGAAGCATCTACCTACGTTGAAAATCTGGGTATTTCTCTGGATAGTCTGCTTAATTCCCGGGCCTACCGGACCGCAAGGGTCAGGGGGATAGAAAGGGTAAAAGAGGCTCTTGAAGGGGAAATTAAAAAATCCCCTGTGTCTGGGGAAGCCCAGGTTATCTTGGAACTCCTTTCCTATCCTTTTGCCAGGATGCTGGTTGCCTGTGTGGACGACCAGCTCTTTACCAGGCGCTATGCTCTGGCAGAAGCCAAAGCTGCCTATAATCTTCTGAAAAATGAAAATCCGGCTTTTTTGCTTGAATTCGGGGAAGATTTCGGAATCTCAGCAGACTTCAGAGATTCCTATTTCAGCATGCATTTTACTGACTATATCCGCTTTTCAAACTCCCTGAAAGACCCTGCCTGGAAACTGACAAACAGCCAGTTCAAGGCTGGAAAAGTAAAAGTTACCAGAGAAGAATTTGCAAGGCTTCTTGAAGAAGCGGTCAGAGAACGTATTGAACGGTCCTTTCCAATTCCTGAAATTCCTGGTGAGGTCTCAAGTTTCTGCGCCCCTTATGTTGCCGAGATAAAGGATCGGTTTGAGGTCCAGAAGAAAAACTTCGGAGCAACGGACTTTGGGGCAGTGGAACCGGAATTCTTTCCTCCCTGTATATCCCATGCCCTTGCAAACGTACAGGGTGGAGTGAACCTTGCCCATTCTATGCGGTTTGCCATGACCTCCTTCCTGCTCAGTGTGGGAATGTCCGTGGACGAAATACTCAACCTTTTCAATATCTCCCCTGATTTTGACGCGGAAAAAACCCTTTACCAGATAGAGCATATTGCAGGCGCCACGGGAAATATATACAAGCCTCCAGCATGCGATACCATGAGAACCTATGGCAACTGCATAGGAAAAGATAGATTATGTGAAAAAATCAATCATCCTCTGGGGTATTACGAAAAAAAAATATATCTGAAAAATAAAGAAAAGGGAAAGAGAAGGAAAAGAAAACGAAAAGGTAAAGGAAAAAGAAAAGGAAAAGGAAAAGGAAAAAGAGCAAGAGAAGTAAAGCTCAGAAAAATTGAAAAATTACCATTTTTCAATCTTAGAACTATACACTTGAGTATCAGAATAAAGCATAAACAGAATAGTCTCATAGGTTCTAAGAGAATAATATTATTCAATCTGTGTCAGGCAAATTCTTAATTTATAAACATTGTCTGACAAATTCCTCTGGCATTAAGGTGCGTTTTACGGTTTCTTCAATTGATAGTCCTTTGCTTAAGAACCTTTTTACTACGCTTTCCATGGGTTCACCAACTTCAACAATGTGCATATCGGGATCGTAAAATCTGATAACCCGCTGTCCCCAGGGCTGTTCTTTTAACACGTGTAAATACTCAATGGAATGCATATCTTTCAGCTTTTTAAGGAAACTATCTAGATCATCTTCTCCAAAGTACAGTTCAGAATTATTTGATTTTTGAACGATATCATTTTTGTTTATGCTTACTAAATCTGAAAAATGTGATTTCAGGTGTATCGCAAAGCCGCCCTCAAATGATACGTTTTCGCCAAAGTCATATTGTACTTTTTGATTAAGGACATTTTCGTAAAAGTACTGCATTTTTGTTATAATATGGCTGGAATTGTGTCTCGCCTATTAAGATTACAGGCAAAATGTAGTTGTTTATGGTGAAAAATACTGCATTTTTAGGGGTTTTCATAGGTTCCTTTCTTATTGCGTTTTTTCTGTTTCCAGTAACAGTAAAAAATGCCTTCTCGCAGTGATTTTAGGGTTGCCATGTGTTTCTTATATCCTTTTTTGCTTTTAATCTGCTAGTAATCGGCAGTAACTCGGATATTCCTATATTGGCTAGACCGTAAGCAGTTATCAGGTCCGTAGAGCAGTATCAATTACAGAGATAGTATTGCTTTCGGAGTAAGTTCAAATTCCCCATTTAATTGGTCTACAACGGTAATTACCAGCTTTCAAGGTCTGTATGTTCGGTTGTGTCTTGTATGTGTCCGTAGACTAACAGTTCTAGTCCGTCACATATCGCATATATAGGGTTGTCGTATCCGAGTTTCTAAATTTTTTCTTATAATGGAACAGGGACTCGAGAATTAACTTTGCTGTTCCTCTTATTCATGGACATAAAGACGAATATATAAAATGAAAACTTAATTTTGTGTCTAGCTTGTTTTTTCAGACTTTATGCTTTAGCATTTAATCAATTAGCTATGAAGATTTCTCAGATTATAGCTTTTTAATAACAAAGAATTTGAGATTGTATAAATTCTTGTGTAAAATATCAAGTTATTGTTAAAAATAAAATTATTAAGGATATATTTGGAGAAGTAGACTATCTAAAATCGGAGTTTAATTATTATGAGATTAGTATTTATATTTCTCTAAATATTAAATTCGTTGGATGATAATACCTCAGTGATACAATTTGAAATCACTTTTCATTGACATATGCGATGAAAATAAAATTTGCTGATAATTTAAGGACTTATACATTTGAGAAATCCAAAATTAATATTATGAATTTGAAGTCTCATAATGAGGTTTCATGTCATAAGTTTCTCATTCTACGGCCGCTAACTGCTAAGTCCTAAAATTGAAAAAACTAATTAAAATTGTATCAAACTGGACAATCATGGGGGTACAGACAAATGAGAAAACAAACATTTGGTAAAATAAAAAAGACACTGGGTATTTCCCTGTTAGTGCTTTTTGTAATATCAGTGACAGCTACGGCAGTGAGCGCATGGTCTTCTGATGGAAAAGTAACGTCACCAATGGTACCGGAAAAAGAGAAAATGATGACGTCAGAAAAAGAGAAAGGGATGTGTGCGGAAAAAGAGGAAATGATGACATCTGAAAAAGAGGAAATGATGGCACCTGAAAAAGAGGAAATGATGGCATCTGAAAAAGAGGAAATGATGGCACCTGAAAAAGAGGAAATGATGGCATCTGAAAAAGGGACTTGTGCGGAAAAAGAGAATATGATGGTCCCTGAAAAAGGGACTTATGCGGAAAAAGAGAATATGATGGTCCCTGAAAAAGGGATTTGTGAGGAAAAAGGGAAAATGATGATGTCAGAAAAAGGGAAAATGATGATGTCAGAAAAAGGGAAAATGATGATGTCAGAAAAAGGGACTTGTGCGGAAAAAGGGAAAATGATGATGTCAGAAAAAGGGAAAATGATGATGTCAGAAAAAAAGAAAATGATGATGTCAGAAAAAGGGACTTGTGCGGAAAAAGGGAAAATGATGATGTCAGAAAAAAAGAAAATGATGATGTCAGAAAAAGGGAAAATGATGATGTCAGAAAAAAAGAAAATGATGGTATCGTAACCTTTGAAAAGTAATTGTTAATGGAGACCCGTAGACATATAACTATAACAACAGTTGTCGCTATCACTACTCGACAAGAAATGTCTATAAAATAAATCTAAAATATAGAGACTTTTTACATTTTCAAGTCTTTTAATTTTTAACGTTTTTAATTGGTTGGTCATCCTCTGTTAATTGGTTGATGTTATATTCGTTGTCTTCCTGTGGTGGCAGTTCGTCGGAGCCAACTGTTGCCGTATTGTCGATATCTCCGTCTCCTCCACCATTATTGTTTATATCTGCCTGATGGGGATGGTCCTGTAATAACTGGCAATGGAAATGTTGTTAAGAACTATTCATAAATAAAGGGAAATATGGCTATGTAGAAATATATGGTTAGAGAAAATCCAGATACTTGTGACTGAAGATGCAGAACTGGATTTTATTAGTTGAATATGATCCTCTTGTATCGATTTGAAGAGGATTTCTACAGAGCCAGGATTTCTACATTCTCCCCAGAAAACCCCCTTCGGAAAGAATTCAAAAAAGCAGGAATAATCTTCGATTAGATAGCAAATTTAATAAGATCCCAAAAGGACAAAATTGGAATTATGTGATTTGAAGCAAAGTAGAGTGTTACAAGAATGCTGCTACTCGATTTCTAAAAAACCCACAGTAATTCTAATGTAAAACTATGAAAATTAAAAATAAAAGTTGCTTGCAGAGTAAGCAACTATGCTGGTCTTACATGTCTACTGTCTTTTGTATTCCCTGCATTTTTGCACGAATTTTTCTACAGGGAAGCTGGCAGGATGAGAATGCATATATCCGGCGAGAGTGTTGTGCTCGACAAGGCCGTCAAAACCGTCCTGTATACCTTTTCCGCGCAGCATTTCGTATGCAAACCTTGCATCGCGGTCGCATTCCGTAAGAGAGTAATGGAATTCGTGACCTCTGATATTATGCGACGAGAAGTTTTTGTCCAGAGGGCGAGCTTCGGTATAGCCCAGAGCCTTGAGCCGATTTGTCATGCGTGTATTTGCAGGCACGACATCTGCGAGCTTATAGGTTCTGTCATCTACCTCATATGTCCCGCAGAGGTAGAGCAAACCGCCGCATTCCGCATAGATGGGCAAACCGTCGGCTGCAAGACCCTTAAGTTTCCGGGTCGTTTCTGAATTTTCAAGGATTTCTGCGTAAAGTTCAGGGTAGCCGCCTCCAAGGTAAATCCCATCGACCTCAGGGACTTCTCCTGCCATCGGACTAAAAAATACTACTTCGACTCCGTAGTCTCTGAAAGCGTCAAACATATCCTGGTAATAGAAACAGAAAGCAGGATCCCTGGCAATTCCTATCCTGATATCTGCTCCAGGTATCCGAACATCCTCGATTTCCGGAACCGAGCAGGGTTCGGCAAGTTCAAGCACTGCATCAAGGTCAACGTTTTCCTCGATAAAAGCAGCCATTTCCTCAGTGTTGTAATCTTTTTCATGGGCCATATATAGCCCGAGATGCCTTGAAGGAACTTCAATATCTTTCCTGCGTGGGATCGTGCCTACGATAGGGATGTTACTCGGAAGCGAATTTTTTACAAGTTCCGCATGGCGAGGGCTTCCTACCTGGTTCAGAATAATGCCTGCAATCCTGACTTCGGGATCGAACTCGGAATATCCTTTCAGGAGGGCTGCAGCGCTTCTGGACATGCCGTGCACATTAATTACCAGAATTACCGGCAAATCAAGGGTTTTTGCAACATGCGCCGAACTCGCAATTTCCGTAGAGTCAATTCCATCAAAAAGTCCCATAACACCTTCTACTACCACAATATCCGCATCTGCAACCGTTCGGGCTACAGTCTGCCCAATCCCGTCGGTGCCCATCATGTACGTGTCCAGATTCCTTGAGGGGCGCCCGCAGATTGCAGTGTGATGAGAAGGATCAATATAGTCAGGCCCTACCTTGTAAGGCTGGACTTTTAGCTGCCTGTGCTTAAGGGCAGCCATGATACCCATGGAGACTGTCGTTTTTCCGACCCCACTGTGGGTTCCTGCAATAAGTATTCCTTTTGTCATCTGCTGGATATTGTTGCCGTTAAAATATATTAAAGCTATCAATCCAGCTGCTTTAAGGACTTCGTAGTTGTTTCCAAGTAAAAGGAATGAAAAGAAAAAATTTTGGAAATCTACGCAAATAATATGAATGCGTTAGATTTTTGAGGCCAAATATAGTTAAAACGGAATCAAATAATATTAACAGTTACGGCAAATTAATAATTGACAAATTAATTAAATTTTATTTTAATACATTCGAAATAAGTATAGGATCAGATAAAGTATTATAAAGCTTTAAATTTGTTTTTATCGCCTTATTCAGGTTTATAAAGTGTTAGATACATTTTTTAAATTTTTATTTAACGCTTCTAATGTAAGTATTGTTATATATATAATTGGACGGATGATTTTTAGTTCCAGGTCTTCTCGAATTAGATGAGCAAGATCAGATGAATCAGAGGAACAATCGGAGGAATAATATGAATTCTAGCGGAAAATCAATTGCAAAAATTATGGGATCTGTTTTTGTTGTATTATTGATCTCAATATTAATTACTGCAGGAGCAGCTGCCTGTGATAAGAATACAAAGTCTGCAGAGTCCTCTGCAACTTCCTGTGGCGCCCTTGCAGATTGTGCAGGAGATTCTACCGATTCCTGTAATACTCCTACAGATTGTGGCCAAGCAGAATCAGAAACTCTTACAAACTGTAATCAAGGAAACTGTGATTCGTGCAACTGCAAATCTATTGCAGACTGCGACAAGTCAAAGTGTGACTGTGAATCATGCAACTGTAAATCCATTGTAGACTGTGAAGATAACTCCGATGACGCTGTAGAGACTCCAGTCTGTGAAAACGCTGTAGAGACTCCAGCAGAAGAAGAAAGCTGTGATAAAGCTGTAGAGACTCCAGTCTGTGAAAACGCTGTAGAGACTCCAGCAGAAGAAGATGTTGTAGAGACTCCAGCAGAAGAAGAAAGTTGTGATAAAGCTGTAGAGACTCCAGTCTGTGAAAACGCTGTAGAGACTCCAGCAGAAGAAGATGTTGTAGAGACTCCAGCAGAAGAAGAAAGCTGTGATAAAGCTGTAGAGACTCCAGTCTGTGAAAATGCTGTAGAGACTCCAGCAGAAGAAGATGTTGTAGAGACTCCAGCAGAAGAAGATGTTGTAGAGACTCCAGCAGAAGAAGAAAGCTGTGATAAAGCTGTAGAAACTCCAGTCTGTGAAAACGCTGTAGAGGCTCCAGCAGAAGAAGAATGTGTTGAAGAAACTCCAGCAGAAGAAGATGTTGTAGAGACTCCAGCAGAAGAAGATGTTGTAAGACTGCAGAAGAAAGCTGTAGAGACTCCAGCAGAAGAAGATGTTGAAGAAACTCCAGCAGAAGAAGAAAGCTGTGATAAAGCTGTAGAGACTCCAGCAGAAAAAAGCTGTAATAAAGCTGTAGAGACTCCAGCAGAAGAAAGCTGTGAAGCTCCAGAAGATGTCTCTGAAGATGTTCCAGAAGAAAACGTCTGTGAAGCTCCAGTAGAAGATATAGAAGAAGATGTAGAAGAAGATGTCTCTGAAGCTCCAGTAAAAGATGTAGAAGAAGATGTCTGTGAAGCTTCAGAAGAAGTAGAAGATGTCTCTGAAGCTCCAGTAGAAAATGTAGAGGAAGACGTCTGTGAAGTTCCAGTAAAAGATGTCTGTGAAGTTCCAGTAAAAGATGTCTGTGAAGTTCCAGTAAAAGATGTCTGTGAAGTTCCAGTAAAAGATGTCTGTGAAGTTCCAGTAAAAGATGTCTGTGAAGCTCAAGAAGAAGTAGAAGATGTAGAAGATGTCTGTGAAGCTTCAGAAGAAGTAGAAGATGTAGAAGAAGATGTCTGTGAAGCCCCAGTAAAATGTAAATAAATTAAGGCCAGGAAAATAGCATATGTGCTGGAGAGTATACCCAACTCTCCACACAAAGTGTTAAACTGCAATATTAAATGCAACTATCCATCAGATAGATTTTTTAGTCTTTGTGGATCCTTTAAATTCTATTTTTATCCAAAGGTTTTATAAAACTTTGATTGGAAAATTGATCCTTATTTTTTGTTCCCAGAAAAAGAAGAATTTCATACTGAAATCAAATAAACATATTAAATTTAGTGATCTCAGTCTGAAAACTGTTAAATCTCCCAGACTGGACCTTTGCTCTTGCAAATATTCCAAATGTGTTTATGCATAAAATCAATTTCTTGTTTTTATTTTAGTTCCTGCAACAATATTCCTTTTTGCAATAAGTATTCCTGTTGTCGTCTGCTGACATTGATACTGTTAAAATATGTTAAAGTTATTAATCCGGCTGTTTCGAGTGCTTTATAGCCGGTTTCCCATAACAGAAATAAATAAGAAATTATTTGTGAAAAATTATACAAATGATATGAATAAATCATATTTTTAAGGATAAGATCCGATTGGCACAGGATTAATAAATACTAACATTTATTATACATTAATTAATTTTTATATCATATTTTTTGGTTCCTGATCTTCTCGAAGTGGAGGAGTAAGATCAAAAAAACACGGAGGAACAAAATGAACTTAAGTGGAAAGTCAATTATAAAAATTCTGGCGTTTGTTTCTATTGTACTTATGTTATCAACCTTAATTACGGCAGGAGCAATTGCCTGTGATGCTCTTGTCAACTCTGTAGAAACAAATTCCGAACAGGTGGATTCTGATACTCTTACAAATCCTGAGCAACCGAACGAGCAGGCAGATTGTAACTCATTTGAAGATTCTGCTCTTGCAGAGTGTGATTTATCCTCAGGCTATGGTGAATCAAGCTGTAACTCCTTTGCAAATTCTGACTCATTTGTAGGCTATGGACAGGAAGATTCTGAGCAGACAGAAGAAAGTATTACAGATTGCGACCTGGAAGACGATACAGAATACTGTGAACAGACAAACTGTACAGAAAATTGTAGCGGTACAAACTGTACAGGAAACTGTACCCAAGCAGACTGTAACGGAAATTCCAGTGAACAGGCAAACTGTAACGGAAACTCCAGTGAACAGGCAAACTGTAACGGAAACTCCGGTGAACAGGCAAACTGTAACGGAAACTCCGGTGAACAGACAAGCTGTAACGGCAATTCCAGTGAACAGGCAAACTGTAACGGAAACTCCAGTGAACAGGCAAACTGTAACGGAAACTCCGGTGAACAGGCAAACTGTAACGGAAACTCCGGTGAACAGACAAGTTGTAACGGCAATTCCAGTGAACAGACAAGCTGTAACGGAAACTCCGGTGAACAGGCAAACTGTAACGGAAACTCCAGTGAACAGACAAGCTGTAACGGCAATTCCAGTGAACAGACAAACTGTAACGGTAATTCCTGTGAGCAGACAAACTGTAACGGTAATTCCTGTGAGCAGTCGAACTGTAACGGCAATTACAGTGAACAGACAAGCTGTAACGGAAACTCCGGTGAACAGGCAAACTGTAACGGAAACTCCGGTGAACAGACAAGCTGTAACGGCAATTCCAGTGAACAGACAAACTGTAACGGTAATTCCTGTGAGCAGTCGAACTGTAACGGCGACTCCTGTGACCAGGTAAACCCTGAGAATCTTGCAGACCCTACACAAACGTACTCTGGACAGGTAAATCCTGAAAATATTACAGGTTCTAAAAAGACGTACTCTGAACTGGTAAATCCTGAGAATCTTGCAGACTCTAAACAGACATATTCTGGACAGGTAAATTCTGAACAGACAGACTCTGAACAGGCAAGCTATCAACAGACAAATTCTCAACAGACATACTCTGGAAAAGTAAGTTCTGAACAGACAGACTCTGAACAGACAGACTCTGAACAGACAAGCTTTCAAAAGACAAATTCTCAACAGACATACTCTGGAAAGGTAAGTTCTGAACAGACAGACTCTGAACAGACAAACTCTCAACAGACAAGTTCTCAACAGGCGAAACCTGAAAAAGTAAAACCTGAAGAGGTTAAATCTGATGAAGTCAGCCCTGAAGAGGTTAAATCTGAAGAGGTTAAATCTGATGAAGTCAGCCCTGAAGAGGTTAAATCTGAAGAGGTTAAATCTGAAGAAGTAAAACCTGAAGAGGTTAAATCTGAAGAAGTCGGCCCTGAAGAGGTAAACTCTGAAAAAACAAGTTCTGAGCAGGTAAAGTCTGAAAATCTTGCAAACTCGGAATAAGTATGACAATCAATTTCGAATAAGCATAATTAATGAACTAAAAAATAACCATGGTGCCGGAGAGTTAGATAAACTCTCCGCACAAAATGTTAAATTAACCATTTCTTCGGATAGCTTTTCTAATTTTTTAAAAATGCCACCAAATTCACCGGAATCCTGGGATAATTGAATGCAGCCGTAATTGAATTTCTGGGCACGTGATTCCGTTCTTTTAAAATATCTTTTTACCCTGAACTCCCGATTTTAATGGGAGCATACGTATATCACAAACTTATTATGCCGAATGATCACTTTTTTGGAAAACCGGAAGTATTAGTAAGTCTTAGTATCTGCATTCGTGCACATTAGCCTTAAGTAAAAGGTTATACCAACTCTGATGTAAGAACAACTCTAATTTCAGGAAAGTATCGAGAAAGGAGGCTTCTGCTTTATAAGCTGAAAGAACTCTTTATTATGTTACATTATTTATTTATATAATTAATTTTGTTAGATAAATAATTCCTGATTCCAGTAATCACATATTCATATCAGCTACACACTCAATTCATGTCATTATAAACATTCAATTCGTATCATTATATACATTCAGTCCATATTAGTATACTCATTCAATTCAGACCAGTAACACATTCCAGGGCCCTTTCTTAGAAGTGCCAATTCATTTGAAGTAAGGATTATTATGGACAGATCGTTTCTTATGGACAGATCGTTTCCAATATGAAATTTTTGTCCCGCAAAATGACGCAAAAGGGCCAGCTCCGGATTGTCAGTTAATAAAGAATTGCATGCGAAATATTTAACAGGGAATTTTAACCAGCCATGAAGCAGAAAAATCCAGGAAAAGCTACTGAAGTTGCGGAAGAAAACGAAAAAATATTTCTCGAGGACCCATACGGGCGAAGGGTAACAGGGCTTCGGATATCAATAACTGAGAGGTGCAACCTTTCATGCATGTACTGCCATAATGAAGGTGCAGACTACTGTACCTGCGGCCCGGTAGGGCATGAAATGAAACCTGAGTTAATCTGCGGAATTGTCAGGGAAGCTGCAAAATTCGGAGTCAACAAAGTGAAATTCTCGGGAGGCGAACCGCTTTTTCGAAAGGATTTCGAGAATATCCTGGCCTGCCTTCCCCCCTTAAAAGAAATCTCTGCGACTACAAACGGCATCCTGCTTGAAAAACGTGCAAAAGCCCTTAAAGCTGCGGGCCTGGACAGGGTAAACGTAAGCCTCGATTCCCTTGTTCCCGAAAAATATGAAGCAATTACCGGAGCTCCTTCTGGCACGCTTGAAAAGGTTATTAAAGGCATTGATAGCGCAGTTGAGGCTGGACTCACTCCTGTGAAGCTTAATATGGTGCTCCTGAAAGGTATAAACGATAACGAAATTGATTCTATGATGGACTTTGTCCGGCCATATAAAGGAAAAGTGATCCTGCAATTGATCGAGCTTATGGATATTGATCCTAAGCTTTCGAAGTATGCGATTGACTCGAAAGCCCTCGAAAAAAATCTTGCTGAAAGGGCAAGCGAGGTCAGGGTCCGGCACCTGCACCACCGGAAAAAATACATAATCGATGGGGTGGAAGTCGAGTTCGTGCGCCCCATGGATAACTCGGAATTCTGCGCCCACTGCAGCAGGCTCAGGGTCACAGCAGACGGAAAGTTCAAGCCCTGCCTGCTTGTGAAAGACAACCTTGTGGATGTAAAGGATGCAAAAAGCCCAGAAGAAATTGAAAAACTGCTCAAACTTGCGGTAAGCCGAAGGAAACCTTATTGCACTCCTGTTAGGGTTCTTGAATATAAAGGATTAAAGGAAAAACAGATACAGAAAGTGAATACAACAATAAGAAAAGAGGGAGAAAATGAAGATTGAAGGAGGAAAAAAGTGAAAATTGAACTTTCAGTAGACGGCAGGAAAATCCCAATGAATGAGTTTGTCCAGAAAATCGTAGTAAACGTGATTAAGGCAATGGTAGAAACTCTCCACACTATAGATAGTGAGTGGGAGAAGATTTCCATTCAGATTGAAAAAGATGAAGCGAAAGAATAAAAAAAAAGCAGGTTTTCCGGGGCAAAAGAAAGAGTTTGCGTTTTTCCGATGCCTGGATCTTCTTTTTTCAGAGTTATTAACTCAGAGTAATTTTGCAACCCAATGATGCTTAGAGATATTTTTCGATTTCCGAAAACTCTATTCTGGCGGTTGAGTCCAGGGAAATTGGGGTTATTGAAACGTGACCTTTCTGCATGATGGCGTGCACGTCGGTCCCTTCTTTTTCTTCCCGGATCAGGTCTCCTGCAATCCAGTAATATGGCCTGCCCCTGGGGTCACGCCGTTCTTCGACATCGGTTTTAAAGATTTTTCGTGCAAGGCGGGTTATCTCTACAGGTGTATTCTCTTCGGCATGGTAAGGAATATTAATGTTCAGAAGGTCCACATTTTCCGGCATACCGTGCCTGAGGACGTTTCGGGCAACTCTGTTTACTATTTTTATCCCTGCTTCGAACCGCTCTCTATGGTAGTCCCTCGGATCATCGAATTTCTGTCCTTCATCAAGCACCTGCATTGAGGCAGCAATCGCAGGCACACCATAGCTTGCAGCTTCCAGGGCTCCTCCAATGGTTCCTGAGGTGGTGATCGTATCCGTGCTTATGTTTTCTCCGATGTTAAAACCAGAGAGCACCAGGTCAGGCATCTCTTTGAGAATTGTGAAAATGCCCAGAATTACAGAGTCCGTTGGAGTTCCTCCCACAGCATAAGCAGGTATGCCTCCTACATCTGTCTTCGTGATCCGGAGAGGCTCAAAGATAGAAATCGAACGCCCGACTCCGCTCTGCTGGACAGCAGGAGCCGAAATCGTAACTTCCCCAAGGTCCGAAACGCTATCAACTGCAGCTTTCAAACCTGTGGAATAAATACCGTCATCATTGGTAACAAGAATTTTTGGGGCCATCAGCTTTCCCATAAGCTACAGGATAATTTAAAATTAATGGAAAGGGCACATCGCCTTAAAAAAGCACTATGAAAACCTTCGAGTTTGTAATTGAAAAGAATAAAACATTTTAATTAAAAATAATAGCAGAATTAGCAAAATTTTCAGAATTACTGAAGAAAACTGATTTTATTGTATAGTACGATTTCGCGTACTCCAGCAAGAGTTTTAATTAAACAAAATTATAAAAACAAGAATAATATATAAGAAGCAATATTATTCATTAATAAAAATCTGTCTCTGGGGGGTGGAAATAAACCAGAAGGCTTCGACACAAGAGAAATAACTAAAGTACTTGTCCTAATTGTTTTTGTTTTCATAATATTTGTGAGAAGGTCTTTTTGGACCTGTAAATGCTGCTGCTGATTGTTATAATCAGGAACAAACCAATAACTGCTAAAAATTAATAATTATATTTGGAATTAACCCTGCTTAAGACTAAAGTAGAAACAGACTAGCGTGGGAACTCACTTTACAAAGAAGATCTAAAGAAGTTCATTTGAAAATCCGGAAAAATCCGGGGAGTGGTATTGATGGTAGAAGCACAGGAAATAGTAACAGATGTGCATGTAACGGATATGACTGCAAACCCTACACCTCTGGGATTTACTGGGCTAGGCCTGTCAGCAGTTCTCCTGAGTCTGAGCTATATAGGGCTTTTCCCTGTTGACTCGATGATCGTGGCTATGGCAATTTTCCTTGGAGGTTTTGCTCAGGTATTTGCAGGCTTAATGGCCTGGAAAAAGGGAAGTGTTTTTGGAGGCACCGCATTTTGCGCATTCGGCCTTTTCTGGTTCTCCTTTGCAGGCCTTCTTCTCCTGCCGGCAGCGGGCCTGATCGAAGCCCCGACTCCGATATCTGTTGCAGCCTACCTCTTCCTCTGGGGAGTTTACACCTTCGTTATGCTCATAGCCACCTTGAAGCTGGGCAGCAAAGCGATAATGTTTATCTTCGTGACACTTTTCCTGCTGTTCATATTGCTGGCTATCGTAAACGCCACTGGGAATACAGGCCTGCTCGTCATAGCCGGCTATGAGGGTCTCATCATGGGCCTTGCAGCCCTTTATACAGCCCTTGGAATAGTGCTCAATGACGCATACGGAAGGACAATTGTCCCAATCTGAAGAAAAAGTAAAGAACTAGACAAAATACTGGACAGAAAATATAGATCGTGGGAATTTGCTGATGAAATCTGATAAAGCAAGCATATTCAGCTTATTTGGTCAAATTTGAGAGATACTGTTTTACTTGTAATTTCAGCAACTAATTCCCACAGAGAATTTTACTAAAGATATGAGAAAATTTTATTCTCGGCTGCCTAGCTAGGCAGCCTATATCATTTGGCTATAGACTCTTAATTACTCTCCGGCGCCAAAAGCAGCTTTAAGTTTGTGTTCTTCTTCTTTGGAAAGCGAAGTGCGCACTACTTTAGGGCTAAATTTGCTCAGTTCATCAAGAACCTTATCCTCAGTCCATTTTGAGATCAACAAGAAGAGAGCGGATCCACCGGGCTCGATGGTTCCAGCAACTTCATGGATGAATTCATCGTCTATTCCGTAATCGGACAATTTACCTGAAATTGCACCTGTGATAGCACCGATTGCCATGCCCAACCAGGGCATCCAGAAAAGTAGCCCTATCAGCATACCCCAGAATGCTCCACCTACGGTACCTGTACCTACAAGGTTTACTGCCTGCTTTACCTTGACCTTACCATCATGGTTGCGAACGACGATTGCAGCGTCATCGAGTGTGATCAACTGCTCCTTTTGAAGCCGTTTGATGACTCCATCCATTTCAGATGCACCTTTATCGTTCGAAAATGCAAAAACTATCAACTCACTCATATTTCGAGGATCTCCTTTCTCATTTTCGATTTATGCAAAAGTATGATGCTGGGGGTCTTAGTTTAAGAGCACAGGTTACCACCTGGGATTCAATAGAAAGCAGCCTTATTGAGAGAGCAAAAAGTTCTGGACCGCATTTACGAAGTTTTGAATCCGATTAATGATAACAATGAACTCAAAGCTAAGGACCTCGTGGTTTCCTGCTTCATAACCCCGGGTAACCCCTATCGATTCACAAGCCCACCCTCCTCATTCCGAGGGTGCAGGTTTCCCCTTATTTGGCTATCACAGAAAGTACCGAGATCAACAATGTCACAATATTATATATGTTTTACGCACTTTAGAAAGAAAATGAAATACGAGCAAACTTGTTATAAATATTACAATTTAGATACTTTGAAGTTCCGTGCTACTGGTTTATCAGTTCAACGGTGTAAGTTTATAAGATGCAGATAAAATATAAAACATGATTTATAAACTAAAACACCCTCAACTACATAACAAGATTTATTAGTAACAGGTAATTTCTTAAGCGTTTTTTCAATCAAATATAAACACCTCAACTCTTGAAAATTGAAAAATTGAGATGCAACCAAAAAAATAAAGTGGCAAAAATAAAGAAAAATGCCACAAAAAGAATAGTTAATTTAGGGGCTGCGCTCTGGCATTTGCCGAGCCCCGTTTTTTTGATTGAGAAGAGTTCCCTTTAAATTCTTTTGTCTGCAGACGAGATTATTAGTCCACGGAAGGTATCTTAAAGGGTTCTTTTATGACCTGAGAGCGGTTCTTCTTAACCTGATGACTTTTGAAATAGGTGAGGCATCAAATCAGGGCACTGAGTAAGTCATCAGGTATTCAATTCTCATGATATTTGTTTCTCCTTATCTTGAGAATTTATGAAATTGATCCTCTTTTTGCTCCGTTCAGATACAACTTACGCAATTGAGAAATAGAGCCGGATACACCTGAGTTTTTGAAAAAGCACTGTGCTTTAACAATTCAGAGCCTCAAGTTTACGGTCTCTCAGTCCAACTGCATAAATCCTGACCGAATTAGATGCTTGCAATCTTCCTCCTGGTATTAAACTGATCCCTGCCGCCTCCCCACCAGGTTCCCCATGATTTTGACCCGGAAATAATTTTTTTGGCGGCAAACAGTTTTTTCTTATCGGGAAAGAGACGAATCTACCCGTGCAACTGAGTTAAGATTTCAAACTCAGAACACGGTTTTCATCGTATACACGTAAAGGTGGTGCATACCTATGGCAAACATCATCAATCTTATGACCAGAAACTCCAGATTATGAAGCCAGTGAGTCATATCTATAAGCTTTTCCGAATGTAAAATTCTTTTTCCTTTTGCGGTTCTTACGATTTCTTTTAAACTTTTTAACAGCATTTTATCTAAACCCCACTGATAATGTAGTCTATCTGGTATTGTCTCAAAGCATTCCCTGTTAGAAAGTACTCTGAATACGTACCCTAACCCAACGATATCTCAAACAGGCACTTTATGTTCGAAAGTACCCTGCATAGCATACACTATCCAATGTAATCTCAAAGAGGCATCTCCACATCGAAAATGCATTAATTACCCCACCGACTCTAGCTTTAGAAGCTTGTGATATTAAAAGCTGTTGACCCTGTATAAAAGAATTTTATATTAGCGCGTAAATAATATCCGAATGCTCCGATCAACTTTTTAGTCACTGGGCATGAGAAAGAACCCGAATATTGATAGCAAAAAGTAACAAACCATAAGTTCAGAGTAGAGTATATAAGCAAGAGGTCGAAAAAATAGAGCAATAAAAAATATTATTCAGTTAATTTCCTGTGCCCTGCAAAACAAAGAAAAGCACAGAAATCCTGAAAAAGAGAAAGATTAGACCGCCATATCCAGAATCAAAATAAAAAGTAGAAATTTTCTCAGGCGTACACGACGTCATTCGTGATGATGTCTTTTAACTGCGGCTTGAGAGCTTTTTCGGTGACAAGGTCAACTTGCCGTCCGAATAAGTATTCCAGATAAAACTTTAGATCCATATAGTTATCGAAAGTTTTCTGCCCCTCTTCAAACACCACAAGCACATCAAGATCGCTATCTTCTCTTTCCTCTCCCCTCGCAAAAGACCCGAATATTCCGATTTTTCTGACCCCGAATTTTTGACGGATAACTTCCAGATGTGATCTTAAAATTATTAGAATATTCACAATTATCACCAGATTAAAGAGAATTGTTTTTAAAAGTGGGGTTAGTAAAGAGATCAGGATAGGGTACTTTCCAGATCTTTCAGAATCTCTGAAATCTGATCTTTCAAAGGAGGTAAATTGTTATTAACCGTCCTCCATAAAACATTAAGATCTACACCAAAGTAGGAATGTATCAGCTTGTCACGGGTTCTTGCCACCTCTTTCCAGGGAACGGAGGGGTAATTTGTTTTTATCTCCAGGGGAACGTTTTTTGCAGCTTCCCCTATGATTTCCAGGGCCCGGACTGAAGCAAAAACTCTCATATCATCTTCTACGAATTCTTCAAAAGAAATATCTCGGGTAAAACTTTCTATTTTCCCAATGGCATCGATGATATCTGATAAATAATCTCGGAATTCTGCTTTTTCATTTATACCGCTACAACTTCCTCAAGGATATGCTTCCCAAGAGCAGGTTTCAGGGCAGATTTCATTACCAGATCCACTTTCACACCAAGAATTTCACTCAGGTAATCCTCAAGTTGAATATACTCAAAAAAACCGGGAGTTTCCTCAAATTCAACCAGAATATCAAGGTCGCTCTCAGGCTTTTGCTCCCCGCGAACATAAGAACCAAAAATCCCGAGATAACTAACGTTATACTTTCTGGAAATCTCCGGCAGATGATGACGCAAAATAGCCATGAATCGAGCAGCATCTCTGGAAGAGGCAACAGAACTGTCTTCTGCCATAATAAGTATTCGGCTTCAATCTTTAAATATTTGTCTTGAAACGTGGCATGCCGTAAAAATCCAAAAAATCGAGAAATAGAGCAGCATTAATAGTTGTCTCAAACATGTCTTGTCCCGCGCCCGGCGCGGCTGGAACATAAAAGCCCCGATAAAGCGATAAAAAACTCAACGGCAGCTTTCAGAACTAAAGTAAATTAAGCCCAGTGTATTACAACTTCATTTTTATTTTTCTGCCGCCAGTGCCGAAAATCCGACTCAACCATTTCAACAACCCGCCTGCAAATCTCGTCCATAAGTTTCTAGTAATCTCCGACCTGCCGGTAGATTTCTTCTACAGCTTCTTCTTGGCAGACGTGTTCACTTTTGAGCCTGAGATCAATCATCTCAAGGGCTTTGACAGTTTCTTCCTCATCCATGAGCCCGACCTTCAAAGCCATTTTCATACAGGAACTTTGTGACTCGGAGAACAAGCCCTTCGGACACAGAGATAGTCTTTCATGAATCTTCAGAAGACTTCTACGTACGCTTGAATCTAAACAAAGGGCATCGCGGATAATTGGGGAGTAGGGCTCGGAGAGTATTTCTTGAGAGGGATCAAATTTTAGGAAATATTAATCTGACTTTATTATTTCCATAAAAAACCGCTGGATTAGTTTTGATGTTAAGTTTAGTCATTTATTGTTTTGTAAAAACAGATTATTGGAGGAATTTTAAAATAGATCCTTCAATTTTTCCAAATTCTTCTTTATTGCATTTCGCAGCATTTCTACAAAATGAATTTTTAATATCAGATTCACCAAGATTTGTTCTTTTACTTAGGGTATGAAACTCATCATGTTTACCAGCTCTTAATGCTTCATCCAAATATGTGTGTAATAAATTTTCATCTATAGAAAACTCAGCTGCAACCTCTGGTACATATTTTTTCTTTATCTCTGAAAATATCCATTTTTCAGGCCAAGTATCACCAGGTAAAAAATATAATCTCTCTTGAATATATGACTTCGCAGCGTCTTTATCATCCACACTTTCCAACATATTTACAAATTTACTACACAAACTAACCATCTCTGTTCTTTTATCCCCATCAAGGACGGCAAAACATTCTCCCTTTTTTATGTTTTTATACCGTGCTGCAAGCTGCCTAATTACTGCTGAAGAAGAACCTATAGGTAAAATATTGATCCTTAACCTTATTTTATTTGATAGGGACAGTTCGATTAAACTTTTTGCAGTGCTATCCTCGACAAAAACGTCCAATTCGTTACTGTTTTCTCCAGACAACTTCCCAGCAGCATACAAAGATGAAATTTCAGAGGTAACAATCGTTTCACTGCCAACGTTTTCTACAAATAATCTCGCCTCTGGTGGAAGTCTACTCATAATAGTTGAAGAATGAGTTGTACAAATAATTTGAATATGTTTCTTAATGCATATTTTCTTCAATTCGTCGATCAAAAGTATTTGGGCTTCCCCATGTAATCCTAATTCAATTTCATCTATAACAAAAAGAACCCCGTCAGGACAAGAAAAAATTGTAGAAAAAATTTTAAATAACGCATTCTCGCCAGCTCCCATATTGAAACCTGAATATGTATAATCTGTCGTTTTCACTATAGGCAACTGGTACTTTGTATGTGTATCATACCAAAATTCATCATAATTTTTATTTAATATTATTCCAACTATATCTTTTACACTTTCTTCCCATCCATTAATTTCAGCTTTTTCGAAATAATTTTTGTAACTTTTAGAAACACTTTTTTCAGAATGAGGCACAACTCTATCAATTCCAAAATAGACGACGTTACGATTTATTCGCCTTGAGTATTTACTCCAATTGCCCCCAACTTTTTTGGATATAGTTTGAGAAGATATTCCTGCTTCTTTAGGAGTTTTATCAGAAGTTTTCCATTTATTATACGAAATTTTGTAAGAAATAACTATTCCTTCAGGAGATATTTCTTCTTTAGACTGAATTAAAAAATCGGAAAATGTGTAGTATGATATATCCCTCTCAGGTAACTTAAATCCGTCTGTAGAATTGTGAAATGCACATGCAACTAGAGCAAGTATAGTTGATTTTCCAGACCCATTTTTGCCCGCTATCACAGAAATAGGATATTTAAACTCAACTTCAAATTTATTCAAACTCCTTAAGCAGCCACTAACCAAATTTATACCTAATAAAGTAGCTTTAGAATTATCGCTTGAAAACCAACTAAAGTTATCATGATCAATTTGTGAATAGTTGTATCCCATGCAAAATCTCTTCTATTTAAAGTTTAAAAGATAGTTAATGATTCAGTAGGTGTTTTTAGAATAAAACACTTCCTGATTCTTTTATAAATGTCATATTTCGTTATCAAAACATTGATCAAATATCAAAAATGTACTTTAGAACGATACACATTTTATTAGATCTTAAAACCATCCACCGTCGACTTTATAAACCCAACCCCTCCCCAACTGACGTAGAGCAGTGCAAATTTAATATAATGATATCGTTATCCATCTAGTATTTCCTATAGATCAAAAATTTACAATTACCTGATATCCCCCAATCAATTTCACGAGGATTTATAAAATGGACAAATACGAGAAGGTATTCGAGCTGGCTAAACGCCGGGGGTTTTTGTGGAACTCCTTTGAGCTGTATGGCGGAAGCCGGGGATTTTATGACTATGGGCCTCTTGGGAGCACACTGAAGAGGCGGATTGAGCAGACCTGGAGAGAGTTCTACGTTATCCAGGAAGGGTTTATGGAGATCGAGTGCCCGACAATAGGGATCGAGGATGTCTTTATTGCATCCGGGCATGTCGGAGGCTTTTCTGACCCCCTGTGCGAGTGCATGAACTGTAAAGAGGCATTTCGGGCAGACCATCTTGTAGAAAACGTAATGGAAGCTGCAGGAACCCTGAGCGCAGAAGACCTTACTAAGGTTATAAGGGAAAACGAGATCAGATGCCCGGAGTGCGGTGGAGAATTCGGCGACGCCTATGAATTCAACCTGATGTTCAAGACCACAATCGGACCCGGAACAGGAAGGCAGGGGTATCTCAGGCCGGAAACGGCGCAGGGGATGTTTGTGGATTTCCAGAGGCTGTCCAGGTTCTACAGGGACAAGCTGCCTTTTGGGGCAGTGCAGATAGGGAAATCCTACAGGAACGAGATTGCACCCAGACAGGGAGTTATCAGGCTTCGGGAATTTACACAGGCCGAGTGCGAGATTTTCGTTGACCCGCGGAACAAGAAGCACCCCAACTTCGAGCGTTTTGCAGACAGGGAGCTTGTGCTCTATTCGCAGGAAGCACAGCAGAAAGGCCAATCTTTCAGGATGACTGTGCGGGAAGCTGTGGAGGCTGGGGTCATTGCGCATGAAGTCCTGGGCTACAATATCGCACTTACCAATGAGTTCCTGACAAAAGTGGGGATCAACCCTGCAAAACTCAGGTTCAGGCAGCACCTGAAAGACGAGATGGCGCATTATGCAATCGACTGCTGGGACGCCGAGATCGAGACCGACAGGTTTGGCTGGGTCGAAATCGTGGGAATTGCCGACAGGACTGATTATGATCTCAAAGCCCATGCAAGAGTCAGCAAGACCGAGCTTTACGTGTATGTCGAATACGACGAGCCGAAAATGGTTACCCGGTTTGCTGTAAAGCCAGATATGGGCAAGCTCGGCCCGATCTTTAAGGGCAGGGCAAAAGCTGTCGCAGATGCCTTAAAACAGCTTTCTGAAGAGGAGCTTTCGAGAAATGAAATCAAAGTTACCGTGGGCGGAAAAGAATTGGAAGTAAGCTCCGATATGGTGAGCTTTGCGGAAGAGACCGTAAAAGTCAGCGGAGAAAACGTCATCCCTCACGTAATTGAGCCTTCCTATGGGATCGACAGGATCTTCTACGGCGTCATGGAACACGCTTTTGATGAAGAAAATGTGGCCCAGAAGGCAACCGAATCCGGGCTTAAAGGCACAGAAGAAGCTGGAAAAGAATCCGAAGCAATAAAGGGCGAAAGCGACGCCGAGAGCGGAGAGGAAGCCCGCCTTGTAATGCACTTTTCAAGTGCAGTTGCCCCTGTGCAGGTAGCAGTCCTTCCACTCCTGACCCGTAAAGAGCTTGCAGATCCTGCAAAGGAAATCGTTGCAAAACTCAGGGAAAAGACCCTGCTTGTTAATTATGACGATTCAGGAACTATCGGGCGCCGCTACAGGAGAAACGACGAAATCGGGACTCCTTACTCAGTTACTGTGGACTACGATACCCTTGAAGACGGTACTGTAACCATAAGAGACAGGGATTCCATGCGCCAGATCCGGGCACCGATCAAAGGAATAGAAAACGTGCTCTATGAACTTATCTACAGGAGCAAAGATTTCGCATCTGCAGGCACGTCCTTTAATTTCTGAAATTTAAAACCGGGACTGGACTGCGGATGTAAAAACCTGGGTATGAAAGATAGAGATTTCTCCTCAATCTCAATTTCCAGAGCTGCGGGCTAAGAAGCCTGCAGCAAAACTTTCATTTTACTGCTCTTTATAACATAACAAAGACCTGAACGGATTGCTCCTGAAGAAATTAATCCTGAAGAAATTAATCCTGAAATAAAAATCCTGAAGCAAAATGAACGAGAGCTTTTTTCCTGAGAAACCGGGGTTTATGAAGCACCCGCTGATAAAATCCGATACCGTTGAGCAGAGGCTCTATCAACTGAACCTGGCAGGAAAAGCCCTTGAGGGATCAAGCCTGGTTGTACTTCCCACAGGCCTGGGAAAAACCATTATAGCTCTTTTTGTAATTGCTTCCAGGCTTCAGCGCTTCGGAGGAAAAGCCCTGATTCTTTCTCCGACAAAGCCTCTTGTTGAGCAGCATGCAGCTTTTTTTAAAAGGGTAATGGCTCTTCCCGAAGAAGAGGTTCTGGCTTTTACGGGCAGTATTGCGCCTGCAGAGCGGGAAAGGCTCTGGGCGCAGGGAAAGTTGATAGTATCCACTCCTCAGGTGATTGAAAACGACCTTCTTACAAAAAGGATCAGCCTTGAGGATGTAAGCCATATCACTTTTGATGAAGCCCACAGGGCAGTCGGAAATTACGCTTATACCTTTATTGCGGAAAAGTACTTTGAGAGCGCAAAAAATCCCCATGTGCTCGGAATTACTGCAAGCCCCGGAAGTTCAGACGAGAAAATCTCTGAGGTATGTCAGGCTTTGCATGTTGAAAATGTAGCCGTGAAAACTGAGAAAGATAGGGATGTTCGCCCTTATGTGCAGGAAAAAGAAATAGAATGGCTTCAGGTTCAGCTCCCCGCCGAGATGGCAGAAATCCGGGGGCATCTGGAAAAAATTTTTGATGACCGGCTCGGAACCATAAGGGACCTGGGTTTTTCTGCAGGCAGCGGGAAATACATCTCTAAAAAAGACCTTCTGCTTCTCCAGAAACAGCTCCAGGGTGAAATCCGGATGGGGGGAGACCCTGCGATTTTTACCGCCATGTCTGTGGTTGCCGAGATGATGAAAGTGAACCATGCTGTGGAAATGGTGGAGACGCAGGGGCTTGAGACTCTCAGGAAGTACCTGGAAAAGCTGGATGCGGAAGCTTCTTCAAGTAGTGCGAGCAAGGCCGCAAAAAGGCTCATGGACGACCTCTACATGAGAAAAACCCTTTATAGAGTAAAGGAATGCGATGTGGAACATCCCAAACTCGAGCTTGCGCGGAAAATCGTATCCGAACAGCTCGAAGGAAACCCTGATTCTCGGGTAATTGTGTTTACTAATTACAGGGACACTGCTGAAATAGTGGCAAATGCCCTTTCCGGAGTTCCAGGAATTGTCCCTATCCGTTTTGTGGGACAGGGTTCGCGCCATAAGGACAAAGGACTTACGCAGAAACAGCAGGGAGACATCCTCGATAAATTCAGGGCAGGAGAATACAACGTACTTGTAGCCACTTCAGTTGCCGAAGAAGGGCTTGACATCCCTTCCACTGACCTGGTATTATTCTATGAACCGATTCCCTCGGAAATTCGGAGCATCCAGCGTAAGGGCAGGACAGGCAGGCAGCATAAAGGCAGAGTAATTGTGCTGGTGACAAAGAACACAAGAGACGAAGCCTATTACTGGAGCAGCAAAAACAAGGAAAAGAAGATGCTCAACAGCATGCATGGGCTTGAAGCTGTTCTGGGCTCGAATGGCTCAAAGAAAGGTTTGAAACTTTCTGATTTTGAATCCCAGGCTTTTATTTCAGACGTGAGAGAAAAAGAAATTAAAAATGGGAATGAAGCAGAAAATGGGCAGGAAAGCATAGATTTAATGATAGGTCCCAGGGATACGATTGTAGATTCCGATTACGGCAGGGTAAATAAAGAAAGGGAAGAGGGAGATAACGAGAAAGGTGAAGAAAGACAAAAAACCCTTGTAGATTTTGAAGCCCTGTCCGGGAAGGAATCCCTATATAAAACAAAAGTGCCTGGAATAGGACCTTCCGAAATCGAACCCGGAATCGTGCCCCTCAGAATAGTGATCGACCACAGGGAAACAAAGAGCGGAGTTGCGAAGGTCCTGGACAGGCTCGGAATGGAACTGAGTTTTGCAGCTCTTGAGGTAGGGGATTACGTTGTAAGCGACCGCCTGGCTGTAGAGAGAAAGCGGACTGACGACTTTGCGAGTTCCCTTATTGATGGGAAGCGTAATCTTTTTGCCCAGCTCTCTGACCTTGCAAGAGTGTATGAAAAACCTGTCCTTATCATTGAAGGAGGAGACCTTTTCACTTCAAGGCAGCTCAACCCGAATGCAATCTACGGCTCCCTGGTATCCATTGCAATTGACTTTGGAGTATCAATCCTTTACTCAAGAGACGAGGAGGAGACGGCTGCAATTTTAAAAATACTTGCAAAACGTGAGCAGACCGAAAATAAGCGTGAAATAAATCCGCATGGGAAAAAGTCAGCCAGTACCCTTGCTGAGCAGCAGGAATATCTGATCTCTTCGATCTCGAACATAGGGCCAAAAGCCGCAAGAAATCTGCTTATCTACTTCGGCTCAGTAGAAGCTGTTATGAAAGCTGACCCCGCAGAACTCAGAAAGGTAAAACTAATAGGACCAAAGACAGCGGCTAGAATAAGGGAAATCCTTGAGAGCCCTTATAAAGGGTGAAGAAAGAGGATATGAAAACTGTTTAAGCAAACCTTCTTTCTTTTCCTTTATTGTTCCTCTTCTCTTTCCTGCCTTCTCTTCTGCTTTTTTCCTTATCTCTAATACTTTCTTTAATCTTTTCTTTGCCCTTTCTTTTAAATCTGCCTCAGGTACTCTATGAGCCTAAGACCTTTTTCAATGAGTTCAAAATTCTCAGCAATGCTGCGCGGATCCTTTTCATCCTGAAGGGAAGCTGCAATGCTGACCATCTTTTTAAAGAGAAGGCCCTCCAGTATTTTTCGATCTTCAGGACCCCAGGATAGCTTCGGTGTTCCTGCTGGTTTTTCCACTTTCTCTACAGGTGTAGCCTGAACTTTATAGGCTGCAGGCGCTGTCCTTCTGACTTCCTCTGTTTCGAACGGTATTTTAGAAGTTTCCTCTTCTACCGGCTCGATAGCTTTTTCCTCGTCGTCTGCGGTTTCAGAGGCTCTCAGCCCGAACCGCGGCTTTTGCCTGTGTGCCTGGACTCTTTTTTTAGTCTCAAGCGGGAGCCTATCTTTTTCTGTATACGGTCTGGTTTCAGGAACCTGGACTTCTGCGGCTGGTTCCTGGGCTTCCCCTTCTTCCCGAACGTCACATATAGGGCAGATTACTGTACCCTGATAACGGAATTTTGGGGCTCCGCAGACTTTACAATGCTCGGCGAGCATCGTGCCCCCTATTTCAAGGAAACGTGCTATTCGCTTTACTTTTTTATCTTTTTCAGAATCCATGTACCTGACCTTCCTTTATGCACAGCTTCTCACTTATTTTATAAGATTTTTCCTGTAGCCCCCTGTATTGAGGGTAGCTTTATCCCGAATAAACCGGCACAAACCTGAAAAGCAGTGGACTCAGAACCACAACGGGTAGACACTGGCACAGGCAGCAATAAAAATAACCGATAATATTTTATATAACAAGCCTATGTTAGACTAATTTATTAGCTCTAATTTTTTATATCATAATTGACTGCGAAGGTGATTCGAATGTCATCAAATGATTCAGCAGATGTTATCAGACAATGTCTTCAGGTCCTAGACAGCATAACCAGTGACTCTTCAGTTCCAAGAAATATCAGGCGTTCCGTGAATGAAATTATGGATATACTGAACAAAGAATCCGAACCTCTCTTCCTTAGAGCGGCATCAAGCATTTCCATTCTCGAAGATGTAAGCAACGATCCTAACCTTCCTCTGCACACGAGAACTTTAATATGGAATCTCTCAAGCCAGCTCGAGACCATTCCTGTAGATGAGTAAGATCATAGGATAAAATCCCTCAAACCACATAAAAACAGAATTTGCCCGAGAGCAAGCTGAGAGTAGGTAAACTCCCGGAAATAAATAGGCCCAGGTACGTTTCTTGAGACGACCCTGTTAAAAAAATCCCAAACTTCAACTAATTCTAAAAAAAGAGCCTGAAGGGGACAACCTTATTATTTTACTAGCTATTTCGAGCTGGTTTTGGAAGTTATTTCCAGGAAGTTAGGGATATCGACAAGGAAAAACCTTTTTCCTCTTTTTTAGATCTTTTTCCGGGAACCGGATTAAAACACTATCTCCTGAAACCGGATCATAAGCTGGCTTAGAAATATAGAAAAGTTTAGGCTGGAAATGAGAAGTAAAAAGATGGATTAGAATAAGGAGCTTTAAACTGAGTTTAAACATAGAAAAATTTTACCGACAGAAATAATACATTTGAAGGGAATTTTTCAGATAGATTCTGGAAAATACATATAAAATATATAACAGATAATTTAGTTTCCAGATAAAAAAGCCAGATAGTGTGAAGGCTGAGAGGCATTAAAGGGGGTATGAAAAGAATGCTTGAAGAAATTTCGGCCCTTATAAGGGAAAATTTCGAAGCCAAAGACAGTGTAAGGGAAGATGGATTGAAAATCTCCAGGGAAATTGTCAGGGAATGCAGGACAGCATCATTCGCCCTGCACGGGCAGGACTTTGAAAAGGCAAATAACAGCATCAAAACAGCTGGAAAAGCGCTGGAGAAGCTTGAAGTTCTTTTCAAAGGGCATGCTGATATTTATCATGCCGGATTCGTAGAACATGCCCAGCAGGAATATTCGGAGGTTTCGGTCCTCAGAAGCCTGCTGAAGGAAGACGGAGAGACAAAGGAAATTCCATCTCCTGAAGAGCTGAAAGTCGAATATGCGGCTTACCTCAATGGACTTGGAGATGTTGTCGGGGAGCTTAGAAGGCATGTTCTTGACCTTATAAGGAGAGAATCCTTTGAGAAAGCCGAAGTATTTTTAGGGATTATGGAAAATATCCATGCAGTGCTCATGGACTTTGACTACCCTGATGCAATAACCAGGGGGCTCAGAAGAAAAACCGATGTATCTCGCGCCCTTATAGAAAAGACGCGCGGAGACGTTGTCAATGCAATTGGTCAGAAAAAACTTGAGACTGCAATGCGGAATCTGGAATCCAGGCTTTAGGTAGAGTTGCTTTTAAATAATGAGCAAATTAATGCTCATGGACCTCTAAGGGTTAGAATTGAGAATTTGAACTGCGGCTCACTGGTATACAGCTATACAACTTGGCTCACTGGTATACAGCTATACAACTTAATACAGCTATACAGCTTACTCAGTAATTATTAAACTGTTTAATATCTTAGTTATTTAAAGTTTATAAGTCAGAATCTCAAAATTTGACAATTAAAAATTACAATAATCTATTACAAGAGGATATGCATGAAATTTGATCCAGAGAAAATAAAAAAGGACGCAAAAGAGAATTTCGACCTTACCTGGAACGAGGGCAAAAAGCTGGTCAGGACACCTACCCTGAACGAACGCTATCCCAGAACCACTCTGAAATATGGGAAAGCGCATCCTGTCTACGATACTATCCAGAAACTTAGGGAAGCATATCTCAGGATGGGCTTTGAAGAGATGATGAACCCTCTGATAGTTGACGACAAAGAGGTACACAAGCAGTTCGGAAGCGAAGCTCTCGCAGTCCTCGACCGATGCTTCTACCTTGCAGGCCTGCCCAGGCCGAATGTGGGAATTTCCGACGAGCGAATTGCACAGGTAACAGAGATCCTTGGAGACGTAGGTGACGAAGGAATAGACAAAATCAGGCAGGTTCTCCATTCATATAAAAAAGGAAAGATTGAAGGAGACGACCTTGTCCCCGAAATTTCAGCGGTTCTTGGAGTTTCGGATGCCCTCGTTGCCGATATGATCGACAGGGTTTTCCCGGAATTTAAAGAGCTTGTGCCTCAGGCGAGCACAAAGACACTTCGCAGCCATATGACAAGCGGCTGGTTTATTTCCCTGGGTGCCCTCCTTGAAAGGGAAGAGCCTCCTTTCCACTTTTTCTCTATAGACCGCTGTTTCAGGCGAGAGCAACAGGAGGATGCCTCCAGGCTCATGACTTACTATTCGGCTTCCTGCGTGATTATGGATGAAGATGTGACTGTTGACCACGGGAAAGCCGTTGCCGAAGGCCTTCTTTCCCAGTTTGGCTTTGAGAAGTTCCTTTTCAGGCCTGATGAGAAACGCAGCAAATACTATATTCCTGACACACAGACCGAGGTATTTGCCTTCCATCCTAAACTTGTGGGCTCCAACTCAAAATACTCGGACGGCTGGATCGAGGTCGCGACTTTCGGGATTTATTCCCCAACGGCTCTTGCAGAATACGATATCCCATACCCTGTAATGAACCTTGGGCTCGGAGTGGAAAGGCTGGCAATGATCCTTCATGACGCTCCCGATATCCGCTCTCTTACCTACCCGCAGATTCCGCAGTATGCAGAATGGGAAATGTCAGATAATGAACTTGCAAAACAGGTTTTTGTAGATAAGGTGCCTGAGACTCCTGAAGGGCTTGCGATTGCAGCTGCAATCGTTTCCCAGTGCGAACTGCATGGGGAAGAACCAAGTCCCTGTGAATTCCCTGCCTGGGAGGGAGAAGTTTGCGGCAGAAAAGTAAAAGTTTCTGTAATCGAGCCTGAGGAAAACACTAAACTCTGCGGCCCTGCCGCTTTCAACGAGGTTGTAGCCTATCAGGGAGATATCGTAGGAATTCCGAATACCAAGAAATGGCAAAAAGCCTTTGAAAACCATTCTGCAAGAGCAGGAATTCGGTTCATAGAGGCGTTTGCAGCCCAGGCTGCCAGGGAAATCGAAGAAGCTGCAATGTCAGGAGCAAATGAACATATAGTCAGGGTAAGAATTGCCAAAGTTCCCTCGGAAGTCAACCTGAAAATAGGTCCTACTGCCCAGCGCTATATCACTGGTAAAAAGAAAAAAATAGACATGAGAGGCCCGGTTTTCACATCTGTAAAAGCGGAGTTCGTGTGAAATAAGGGCAAAGAAAACAGGAGCAGAATACATGCATACACAGCAAGCCCCTCTTTCAAGGTATCCGGAACTCAGCCGGCTTATGGAAACAGGAGAGCCTGTATGTGTGTCCTTTGAAACAGGACAGGAAACCGGAAAAGGTATCGAGGAAAATGCCAGAGAAAAAACTGCCTGTCCAGGAAATGAAAAGCCTTCTGAAAAATCCGGTCTTCTCTTTTGCGAACTTGTGCAAAAAGCCCGTATGGGAGAAGTCTTCCGGGTTTCGGGGCAGAGCTGCTCTCCAGGTGATTATGTACTGGGCCTATCTGAAGAAAGTCCTGCTGCATATTACCTGAATTCCGGAAGGTATCGGGACTTACAGGCTGCGGAGAAGGCAGCCTTATCGCTTCCGAGATTGGAAAAAAAGTTTTGTTTCATAAGGGTCGAGCCCCTGTCTCTGAATAAAGGTAATTTTGATGTGCTGATTCTTTTCCTTAAACCCGAAAAAGCCATGCGTATTGTCCAGTCAAATGCCTATTCTGAAGGAAAGCGGACAGTACTGGACACAATGGGCGCAGCTTCAATCTGTGGAGATTGTACCGTACTTGCACTCAGGCAGGGTATCGGCTTATCTTTCGGGTGCAAGGGATCGAGAAAGCACAGCGGATATGAAGATTTCGAAGTTCCGCTTGGGCTTTCTTTTGAGAAAGCAGCAGAAATAGAAGAGGCTTTTTCAAAGCTTCCGAAAACCAGGGAGTAAGAACTGGTGGAAGCATCAATTAGTCTCCTGGAGGAATAATAGTAGGCTGATCCAGATAGCAACCATGCACTTCTTCAATCATGCACCTCTTTAATCATGAATCTCTTTAATCATGAATCTCTTCAATTACATGCCTCTGTATAGACTGGGCAGTATCTGGATAGCATTGTCGGGGATGAAAAATCTGCATTCAGACGTCCCGAAAACTCTTTCTTTTTTGAAAAATCTGGAGCAGAATACACGAGCTTTTTCCGTGAAAAAAACTGAGATAAAACTGATTTATCTCAGCCGTTCGTTAAGGGAAGCAAATCGCCAAAAATCCTATTATCCCAAAGTTATCAGCGGGATGAGATTATATAGAAGTACAAACATTTAAAATGCGATTGTCATATTTTCCGCTTATAGTAAGCACTTCAAAGTTCTGTGAAAAAACGATACAAAACAGATTTATATCATCTGTTTTTTGAGAAAAGCCAGTCACCAAAATCCCTATTATCCCACAGTTACCAGCGGGATGAGTATATATAGAAGTACAAACATGTAAACTGCGATTTTAATTCAAGAGCAATTCTAAACTCACACTAATGGAGGATTAAATTATGGCAGGACAGCCAATATTCATTTTGAAAGAAGGAAGTAAGCGAACTAGAGGCAGGGATGCCCAGAGTAACAATATCATGGCTGCAAAAGCAGTAGCCGAAGCAGTCAGAACAACCCTAGGCCCCAAGGGTATGGACAAGATGCTCGTGGATTCCATGGGTGATGTGGTTATTACAAACGACGGGGCAACCATTCTCAAAGAGATGGACATTGAACACCCTGCAGCAAAGATGGTAGTAGAAGTAGCCAAAACCCAGGATGAAGAAGTAGGAGACGGTACTACCAGTGCAGCTGTAGTCGCAGGTGAACTCTTAAAGAAAGCAGAGGACTTAATCGAGCAGGAGATCCACCCGACAATTATCGCATCAGGGTACAGGCTTGCAGCCGAAAAAGCCGTAGAAGTCCTGAACTCCCTTGCAATGACAGTCGAACTGTCCAACCGTGACCTGCTGGTCAGCATTGCTGAAACCGCAATGACTGGAAAGGGTGCAGAGTCCTCCAAAAAGCTCCTCTCAGGGATTGCCGTAGACGCTGTAACAAGCGTTGTGGACACCAACGGAAAGAACAGTGTTGACAGAGAGAATATCAACGTTGTTAAGAAAGTCGGCGGCAGGGTAGAAGATTCCGAGCTTATCCGTGGCATGATCATTGATAAGGAAAGAATCCACCCCAATATGCCTCAAAAGGTTAAGGATGCAAAACTCATTCTTCTTAACACCGCAATCGAACTCAAGGACACAGAAGTAGATGCTGAAATCTCCATAACCTCTCCTGACCAGCTTCAGTCCTTCCTTGACCAGGAAGAGCAGATGCTAAAGAAGATCGTCCAGAAGGTTATCGGCAGCGGAGCAAATGTTGTCTTCTGCCAGAAGGGCATTGAAGATCTTGCCCAGCACTACCTTGCAAAAGCAGGTATTTTTGCTGTCCGCAGAGTTAAGAAGAGCGACATGGAGAAGCTCGCAAGAGCAACAGGCGGCAAACTCATTACCAACCTGGACGAAGTTGCTCCCGAAGACCTCGGGTACGCAGGACTCGTAGAAGAAAAGAAGGTTGGCGGCGACAACATGACCTTTGTCACAGGCTGTGACAACCCGAAGGCTGTAACAATCTTGCTGCGCGGCGGCACCGAGCATGTAGTTGACAGTATCACCAGTGCTCTTGAGGACGCACTTCGTGTGGTTGGAGTTGCAATCGAGGATGGAAAGCTTGTTGCAGGCGGCGGTTCCCCTGAAGTTGAAGTTGCACTCAGGCTCCAGGAATACGCAGCAACCCTTGAAGGCAGAGAACAGCTTGCAGTCAAGGCCTATGCCGAAGCTCTCGAAGTTATTCCGAGGACTCTTGCAGAAAATGCAGGGCTTGACCCCATTGACATGCTCATGGAGCTTCGTTCCCAGCATGAGAAAGGGCATAAAGACCGCAGGACTCAATGTTTTCGAAGGCAAAGTCGTTGACATGTGGAAAGAATTTGTAGTTGAGCCTCTCAGAGTCAAGACCCAGGTTATCAACGCAGCCACCGAGTCTGCAGTTATGATCCTCAGGATCGATGATATCATAGCTTCTACCCGTGCCCCAAGCCCTGAAGAAATGGGCGGAATGCCCCCAGGAATGGGCGGAATGCCCCCAGGAATGGGCGGAATGCCCCCAGGAATGATGTAATTTCAAAAAAGAAGTTATAAAAGCAATTCGAGCTAAACCGAAAGAGGCACAGTCTTCAAGCTGTGCTTTCTTAACCTTTTTAGTCTCGAAAAGATTCAAGCCTGAAAAATATCTTTCCGGCCTCTCACCGGAAGGCCATGTGAATCTCTTTTTCTTTTAGGCTTGTTTTTAGATTTCGTTTAATCCTTTTTTCTAGATCTCTTTTCAGCTTATGCATGAAGAGTACGAAGTATAAATGAGATGAAAAACATCAGAATAAAAGATGATTTAAAACACAGAAACACCGGGGATGCCCCAAAATAAATTGTGGGGTAGCATGGTTGGGGTTTAGGCTCTTAATAAGCAGATCTTTAGGCAGTTGTTTTACGGCTCAGCCTTTTTTAAGACAGTTAAGAATATCCTCGGCCCCAAATTTTGTTTTTATGATTCGTGTTCTGCCCCTCTGTCCCTTACCAGTAAAATCCGCATCTATGTAGTTAAGCACCTGGAGCCTGTTTACAATACCATAAAAGCGCGTGTATCCGAGCTGTGTTAATTCATGGAAGGACTTGTAGAGCTCACCTGCCTGAATCTCTCCCTTTCCTGCTATTAACTCGAGGAGGCGTTTTTCGGGGTCTGACAGAAGGCTTATACCCCTGCAAAGGTGGAGCAATTTGGATGCTTCATAAGCTTTTTCAACATCCTCAGAAGAGATTGTACGGCTTCCCCTGCGTTCTGCATTAAAACCCGAACGCTTAAGGAGATCGATTCCAACCCTGAGATCTCCTGTCCTTTCTACATATGAAGTTACAAGTTCCAGTAATTCATCGGAAATTACCTTCGGATAAAAGCCGTATTTTACCCTATCTCTTAGAATATCGAGAATTTCGGCATTTCCGTACATCGGGAAAGGTATATCTTCAGGTAAAAAAACCGAATTCACCCTGGAATCCATACAGTACAGGTCAGATGCATCATTTACTATCCCGATCACCCCTATTTTTGTTCCGGGATACTGCTCATGGGCCCTTAGCAGCGAATACATCACCTCATTGGCATGCCCTTCGTAACAGAGATAATTGAGGTCATCCAGAGCAACAAGCAAAACTTTTTCAGACGAAACAAGGAAATTAACAACGGTTTCGAAGATTTTCCTGAACGCAATTCCCGAATTGGGAGGAGAAATCCCGAAAAGTTTCCTGTAAATTCTTGAGATTACTGCAAAGCGTGTCGAGTCAATCTGGCAGTTGACTTTGACGGCGACAACCCCTGGAGCATGGACCTCAATTTCCCTGAACACTTTCATAACTGCACTGGTCTTTCCTGTTCCGGGAGGACCGACCAGCAAACAGTTCAGAGGACGCATGCCCCTGAGAGCTGGCCTGAGAGCAAACCTGAGCGAGTTCAATTGTGACTCCCTATGAGGGAAGTATTCCGGGAGATAGTCAGGCTCAAGCACGGAAAGGTCCTTAAATAGGGTCTCATCCCAGAGTAGTATGTCATTACCTGTCAAGGGAAAGTTACTCCATCTTTTATTACTGATAGTATTGAAAGGCGCAGGGCTGTAAAAGTATGTTTGTCCGGGGCGGAACTTAATAGATTATAGGGGCAGGAAGTAAGATAAGTTCTGCATTCCGAGCGGAAAAATCTCTAAGCATTAAGGCCGCATTTAATTTCAATAACGCAGAATTAATATAAACAAATTAGGTTTAATATCAGTGACTTCTATTTGAGGTAAATAATCCGGATGTTTAAGGAACTAAGTTTTTTACAAATATATCTACTGCTTTTTTTAAATTTTTAATAGATATGTTTTACTGCATTTAGCTTTTTTGAATTATCATTCAATAACTATTCCATCCGCAAAAAATAGTGAGGCAATAATGTGCGAGGCAAGGGTCTGGAAAAGAAAAATCTCTGGAGCTTTTTACGGACTAAACATATTAAAACCCGGTATATGAAAAAATATTGAAATGAGAGTAGCTAAAGAATAATGAGCACAGATTAATGCTATACAGGCGAAAAAAATAGCAATAAATTTACGGACAAAGGCTAGCGCAGTGATTACAGAAGAACGACCGTAGAAAAATGGCTGAAAATAATTCGGCTGATTTTAGAATAATAACTGAAAATAATTCGGCTGATTTTAGAATAATGACTGAAAATAAATAGATTAATTGTCAATATATAATGAGGAATTGTCAAGATATTTACTTGTATATAAAGGGAGAGAAGGAGTATGGAAATAGAGTCTAAATTTCTGGTAACGGAAGAAGCAGATTTTCACGCACTTGAAGGCCTCTCGAGGCTTGCTTCATACGCTCTCTCCGAAGCTAAAGTCCAGCAAATAGAGGACATTTTTTATGATACTGAGGACAGAGCTATTATGGCTGCAGGATACTACCTGCGGGTCAGAAAAGCCCTGGGAGAGAATGGCAGGTGGGTAACCATTAAAAGCCTGGGAGGCTTCGAAAGCGGAACTCACAGGAGAGAGGAATATGTCAGTTTCCTGCCTGAAGGAATGTCTGTGCTCGAATGCCCTGATCTCAATATCAGAAGCATGATTTTCGAATTTACTGCTGGACTTGGCCTTTTTCCCCTCCTGTCCCTCAAACAGAAAAGGGTGATTCGCCAGGTAAAAATGGGAAAAAGAATAATAGCCGAGACTTACCTGGACAGGGTAAACCTGAAAAGTGAAGGCAGGGAAAAGCTCTACAACGAATTTGAAGTTGAGCTTAAAAGCGAAGGAACTTCTGAAGACCTGGAAGCTGTCAGGAGTTTCCTCCTCAAGCATTACAACCTGGCAGAAAGCCCTTTTTCCAAGTTTGAGAGAGCCTTCCTTTTCATGGAAAGCCTTCCTGAGAAAACTCTCCTGAGCCTGAGAGAAAGGGCTTTCTGCGCACAGCTTGCAGATCAGAAAAACGTATACGGAACCCAGGCTAAAATTTTAATGGGGCTTGATAAGGGACAGACCTGTAAGGAACTGAGTTTTCTTATGAAAGTCCCCAGAACCGAAATAGAAACCCTATGCTCAAGTTTTGAAAAACGAGGGCTTTCCATTTTCCCTTTTACAACGTATAAAGGAAAAGACCCTCAATTCCATCTCCAGACTCTAAAAAGCTGTGCTTTAAAAAAGGAAAAGAAAGTCGTAGAATTTAAGGAATGGGACCCGGAAAGCCTTCTTGAGTATTACGGAGCAGATAAAAGCAGGGCTGAAAAATGCACTGAGTATGCTCTTACTCTTTTTGATGGTATGCTTATATGCCACGGACTCGGGCAGGAGGAGAGAAAACTTCTCGGCCTTTCGGCCTTCCTGAAGGAAATAGGAATTTCTGTATTTCCTGAAGAAAAAGCCCGCATGAGCAGTGAAATTCTTCTGACGCATCCCATAAAGGGACTCAAGCTCCATGAAATTTTAATGCTTGCCCTGATTACGAAACTTCAGGACCCGTGTATAAGCGAGAAAAATTTTATTTCAACCTTTAAAGGATTAAATACGAAATTGCCTCCAGGTTTCCAGAATAAAGCCCTGATGCTTGCAGCCGTGATACGAATTGCAGACCATTTAGAGTCTTCCGGAATCCGGCCAGGAAATATAAGGCAGCTTGAAGACGCCCTGGAAATCGAAATAATAGGAGTTGAGACTGAAAAAGCTGCAAAAAAAATTGAGAGGGAAAGCGAACTCTGGAAACATCTCTCTGGAAGAAAACTACTGTTTACTCAGGTTGTTCAAGAAGAAAAAGCCCTAACTGAAGAAGAATCCGGAATAAAGGAAAAAAGCCGAAAGGAAAAAAAGCCAGAAAAAAAGAAATGCAGGCTACCGGAAAAAGTGACTGTCAAACCGACTGACTCTATGGCCTGGCTTGCCTGCAGGATATTTTCCTTTCAATTTTCCTGCATGCTCTCCCATGAAGAAGGGACCATAAGAGGAGAGGAAATCGAAGAACTGCATGACATGAGGGTTGCAGTCCGCAGGATGAGGGCAGCATCAAGGGTTTTTGAGGCTTATCTTGATCCCGGGCAGCTTGAGCCTCACCTTAAAGGGCTCAGGAGAACACTTGTTCACTCGGGGAAGTAAGGGATCTGGACGTTTTCCGGGAAAAAGCGGAAGAATATCTGAAAATCCTACCTGCTGGGGCACGAACAGGATCTTGATCCGCTTTTTGCAGTCCTTGCAGAAGAAAGGGAAAAAGCCAGGAAAAATATGCTTGATTACCTGGACAGCGAAAAATATAGCAATTTCAAAAAGGATCTCTCGGACACTCTTTCCTCTCCCGAGACCCTGACTCTTCCTGTAACTAACAGGAAACATGATGCTTTGCCCCACAGGGTAAGAGAAGTTCTTCCTTCAATACTTTATTCACGTTTAGCTGACATCAGCGCTTACTCCGAATGGGTAGAAGGACCTTACCTTCCTGTGGAACGCCTGCACAGGCTCAGGATTATAGCCAAAGGAATGCGTTATACGCTTGAATTCTTTGAGAGTGTACTTGGAGAAGATGCGAACGCCCTGATCAAAGAGTTCAAAACTTTCCAGGATCACCTTGGAAATCTGCATGACGCAGTGATCGCTGTCAACCTTCTGGGTTCCTGCCTGAGAAACGGAGAATGGGGTTCTGCCGAAAGCAGAAAAGCTTCCGGAAAAAACAGGTTCTCCGAAGGTGTTCAAGGAATCGAAACCTATCTCGCATACAGGGAAGAGGAACTTCAAATGCTGCTCAACACCTTCCCCGATGTGTGGCAAAGGATACGGAATGGAAACTTCAGGGAAAGGATTGAAAGCGCAGTGAAAAACCTGTACGAAAGTCCCTTATGAACATTCTTGTGAGCCTCTGGTATTTGACTCAAAATTTAAGAAGTTATTTTGGTCACCAGCCCGACTGACTTGAGAAACAAAAAATTCCCACTATATAATAACAGCGAGTGGCCCGAATCTTCTTCAACTAGCAAACACTGTACCGGTCGCTGTGGCAGCTGTTTTTGCACAGAATTTCTGAAGCGTTCCAGAACATTGTGGATCCCGAGTAAGCATATTCCACCACACATTACGTCGACCTGACGAAGTGTGGCTGCTGGCAGCGCCTTCTTATGTTCTTTTTTATACGCAAACTTGCTAATTACAATTCTTATTTAATTTCATACGTAACTAATATATATATCAAAAACGTACAAAAGATCAAATTAGTTTCATAGGTAACTAATCCCGAATATAGGACTAACCGATAATAATTCAGTATATAAAAAGACGGTCGAATCGAAACAGCCTGTGGTCTGGTCGGCCAACAAATAGATACAGCGAACATATATCCAGGCTTTCGGAATGCAGATATGGCTTCTCTAAACACACAAAACAAGTGTCACATACAACCAAGCTTAAAGGCTCTTTAATAGAAAAATTACAGATTAGAGATATGAGATATGAATTCGAAAAAATCAAAATTATGGACTAAAGATTTCGTAGTCATTTTTATTGAAAATTTTATAGCGGCTTTAAGCTTTTACTTATTAATGATAGTTATGTCTGGATATGCAATGAGTAAATTTGACTCATCGCCAGGTGAAGCGGGCTTTTCTGCCAGTATATTCATAATTGGCGGACTTATTGCGCGTCTGTTTGTCGGGAGATGGATAGGGCAAATCGGTCATAAGAAGACACTTTGTGCGGGAATGATTTTAAGTTTAATTATGACAGTGTTATATTTCGGTGTTAATAGTGTAATCCTCTTGCTTACTGTCCGCTTTTTTCATGGTGTGGGATTTGGTATTACTACTACAGCAACGGCTACAATCGTTGCGAATATTATTCCTATGGGTAGGAAGGGTGAAGGTATTAGTTATTACGGATTAAGCCAAATACTCGCAACGGCTATCGGTCCCTTTTTAGGCATGTTCATCAGCCAGTATGGCAATTTCAGCATGATTTTTGCCACTTGTGTAATTGCCTCAGCAATCGGCCTTGTGATTTTGCCCGTTTTATCATCTTTACATAAAATGGACTTAACAAAAGAACAATCGGAGAAAATGAAGGGATTCAAATTTAACAATTTCTTTGAATCCGGAGTGATTCCGATTTCAATAGTTTGTATGTTTATATTCAGTTGTTATTCGAGTGTTGTGTCCTTCCTTGCAGTGTACTCACAGGAAATTAATCTGGTGAACGCAGCCAGCTTCTTTTTTATAGTATATGCCGCAGTAATCTTAGTTTCGAGGCCGATTATTGGTCGATTGTTTGACTTGAAGGGTGAAAACGCAATCATGTACCCGGCAATTTTAATATTTACAATTGGAATGCTTCTGTTTAGCCAAACTCATCATGGGTATACTCTTTTGTTGGCCGGAGCTTTGATAGGTCTTGGATTTGGAGCTATACAGTCCAGTACTCAGGCCATTTCTGTTAAAATAACTCCGCAACATCGTATGGGGTTGGCGAATTCAACCTATTTTGCGTTCTCAGACATAGGAATGGGAATTGGCCCTTTGATGGTTGGATTAATGATTCCTTTTACCGGTTACAGAGGAATATATATGGTTCTGGCAATTTTTGCGGTAGTATGCCTGTTATTGTATTATTTATTACATGGGAAAAAAGTTGTGCATGGGAAAGATAAAGCAAGTTTCTGAAAAGTACCCGATGGGTCCAGATGTTTTTTGAAAATTACCGTAAAGCGATATGGCGAGCAAGAAAAATAGAGGATAAAATTATGGTAGATCCAAGAGAAATCTGCGGTCCGATAGCCATCATCTACCGGAGCCATCTAGCATATATGGCAAAGGAACTCAAAGCTTACAGGATCGGAAGCGGACAATTTGATTTTTTAATGGTTTTATATCGTAAGGATGGCATCTCACAGGAGACCCTTGCAAAAATCCTGAAAGTTAGCAAAGCAACAAGTACCAGAGCAATCCAGAACCTGGAAAAAGAAGGTTATGTGTACAGACAAAGAGATGAAAATGACCTTCGGGCTTACAGGGTTTACCTCACTGAAAAAGGGAAGGAAATAAGAGATGTGGTTCTGGAAAAATCAATTTATTTTGTCGACACTCTCCTTTCGAATTTCACACCTGAAGAAAAAGAAGTTTTCAGGCGACTGATCCAGAAGGCTTCACTTAAATTTCATGAACCGAAATTCGAGCCTCCTTATTTGGACAGGCCGAATGATATGGAGTAGAAGCGAGAAGGAAGCACAAAATAGGGATGAAAAAAGTGAATTAACAGGACGGACTTCTAGATATTTACGATTAAATAATTAATTTAAGGTTAAGAAAGAGTTAACCTTTATTCCTTATATGTGGCTTCCTTTTCAACAGATCGAAAATCGAGAATGGGCTAAATTTATTAATGGAAAAATCACTCGGTATGTTACCTTTTAATTTTTCCCGAAAACTCGCTTTCATTCAAATCGAAAATTTCTTAATTTAATTTTTAGAGGGCATTTCAACTCCTGAGATTTCCTCAAGCTCAGCATTTCCGTCAAGAACTAAAGGAACTCCTGCACCCTGTTCTATAAGTATTTTGGATTGGAGATTATATCCGAACATTTTCTTGAAATATTTTTTCTGCTTTTCTACCTCCCATATCTCGAGCTGGCACTCCCTCTGGGCATGCATCTCAAGTACCAGGCTGTCGGTAGAGACAATGTAAAATCGGACATGGGAAATAATTCCGTTATGAGAGCGGTCAAGACCCTCTGCAATCCGGAGCAGGGCACTCAGTATCCTGATGCTTTTTACTGCATCTTTATTAAGCCCGATGAGATTGGGATGCCTCTTTTTCGGAGTGTTTTTCCTGTGAAAGTAGGCAAGGTTTGCTATAATTTCGATTTCTTCAGGCTGAAATCCCGGAAGTGTGCTCTCCCTTATCAGGTGATAGGCATGGGACTGATGGGTATCATATGAGAGAAAAGTCCCTATGTCGTGCAGGGCTGAACCGTACTCAAGAAGTTCCCTTTCCCCTTCCCTGAACTCGTAGATTCCAAGCGCCTGAATACTGTCAAAGAGCTCAAGGGCAAGTCTGGTAACGGTGTGGGCATGTTCTTCGTCGAAATTGCAGGTAAGTCCAAGCTGCATGATGCTACGCTTTCTTACGGACATCTGGGTGATCATGTAGGAAAACTCGCTCTTTGAGATATAATCTACAAGCAGTCCTTCCCTGAGCCCGCGTTTACTGACTCTTATTTCGGAAAGCCCCATCTCCTCCATGAAGGTCTCGATAATTGCAGCCCCTGAGATGATAATGTCTGCTCTTTGCGCATTGATTCCCGGAAACCTGCGCCTCTCTTCAAGGGGCAGGGCGCACATTGCCCTGACTATTTTCTTCAGGTCTTCATAATCCAGTATCTCAAAACTGTCGGCTGTTTTGTGCAGGTAGACAAAAGTAATCCTGGCAAGGTTTTCAATGGTTCCGGAACTTCCAACAGCACAGCCTACCCTGTACCTGGTAAGATCTTTTGTTAGATCGGTAGCCTTGCGCCGGATATAGGCTTTAATTTGTTCATACTGCTCCTCGGAAACAGGGCCTGTTTCATCCGGAAGAAACATGTTTGTGAGCCGGATTGACCCAAGGTCAAGGGAATGAAGAAAATAACACTGGCTCTGGTCCCCTATAGATACTTCGGTGCTCCCACCTCCGATATCTATGAACAGAGCTTTTGAGTATCCTAGCCTGAGCCCGCTTGAAACCCCAAGGTAGATCAGGCGTGCTTCTTCGGTTCCGGAAATTGTGCAGACCTCCAGGTTTGCCTCCCTTTTCAACATTTCGAGAAGCTGAACCTTATTGCTCGCGTCCCGTGTTGCCGAAGTAGCTACAGCTATAACCTCTTCTGCCCTGTATGCCCTGGCAAGTTCCATGAACTTTTTACAGACAATGACTGCGCGTTCTATCGCCTTCGGCTGCAGAATCCTGTCTATGAATTCCTTATCACCAAGCCTGACTGTTTCCTTTTGCTTGGTCAGGGGCTGGTAAGATCCATTTGGATTAATCCGGACCAGAAGGAGACGAACCGAGTTAGTGCCTATATCGATAAACGCAACAACCCTGCCTTCGGAAATTTTCTCGGGTTCCATTATTACCACCTGAAAGCCCTGTCTTTCGTTTTTCTCGAAGGAGTTAAGAGCTTCAAAATAAGCTTCACAATACTAGTTCATATTTTTATTCTATTTGAGATTATTTGGCAGTGTACCGAAAGTTCTGTAAAATCTGATTGACTCTGTATCCTTTTCCTTTCACCACAAAAAAACAGGATGCATAGTCAATATTTAATTGAATCTCATTCATAAAAGATTATCTTGTCGATCAGGAAGATGGAATTCGACAACTAAGAAAAGAGGACACTCTTAATTATTGAAGTTATGCAGTACCAGAACACTTTGAACTATTCGACACCCTTCGTTTTCTGGCTCATCTTTATAGTAATCGTTATTATTTCCGTATATATCCTTCCGATATATTGGAGGCGTTGCTTATTTTACATACTCACTAAAGTAAGAGTATGAAGTGAGCTCTTTTTCAGGCTTTTTTCTGCATTTCGTTGTCGGGAAAATTAAGCCGCTTGTTGTTGAAAAAACGTGTATCTGTATGTGTCTAAAATGTTTTTTGCATTTACTCATCCGGTAATCGGTCACGAAGCCTGTATTCCCATAGTCTCTTGAATAGTCGAGTTCAGAAACGACTTTCATCCACGAAGACGAATATAAATCATATTGTTAACCTGCCTGACAACCGGTCGGATCCTTCAGTCCATCCAGGGAGGACACAGAGAATGTCTGTTCCACGTGCACAATCCAAACAAGTCAAATTTAAAAGTGTCTGGTGCCTTTGGGATGTATGGAAGGGTGAGAAGCAAAAGGATGTTCCTTGAAATGTTCCCACTGTTCCTATGAATGTTACCACATAATCAGTATGTGGTGCCGGATGTTCCATATTTTTCTTTTACCGGCGCACTGATAATTAACTAAACCGAAAAAGTAGAATTTTGGCAGTATTATTAGTGTATGACAATATTGTTAAAGTATGGCAGTATTGCTGTCTTGTCGTCTCAAGCGTACAGACACACGTCTAATTAATTATACCTATACTGCGGATTTTCCTCCAAAATTGCGGAAAAGTAAGAAGAGTAGAAGCGATACAATAATAACATATAATCAAAGACAATGATAACATATGATCGAAGACAATGATAACATATGATCGAAGACAATGTAAAAGAACTTCTAAAAAAGATACCATCCAATGTAACACTTGTCGCCGCAGTAAAATACGCATCAAAAATACAAATAGACAAAGCCATAAAAGTAGGTGTTACAGACATCGGCGTCAACCATTACCAGCAGATGAAAAATTTGGTCCCATATCTTCCACCTGAGATAAAAACCCACTTTATCGGCACACTCCAGTTAAACAAAGCAAAAAAAGTAGTAAACCTAAATCCCTACTTGATAGAAAGTGTTGATTCATACGAACTTGCAGAAAAGATAAACAATGCAGCAAAAGAAAAAAAAACAATTCAGAAAATCCTCATACAAGTGAAGACAGACGAAAAAAAACACACCGGATTAGAGCCCGATGACCTCTTGAAGCTTCTGGATCAAATATTACCCCTCAAATACTTAAGTTTTGAAGGCCTGATGACAATCCCGCCAAAAAGCGAAGACCCCGAAGATTCAAGAAAATATTTCAAAGAATTGGAAGACTTAAAAGACAAAGCAGAGAAGCATTCAAAAAAACATCTTCAACATCTCTCAATGGGAATGACAGACGATTATCAAATAGCAATAGAAGAAGGCGCAAGCATCGTCCGCATCGGTAGAAAGATTTTTGATTTATTATGATAACGTAGAATCATTCTCATTTTCTAAAGAAACTTCCATTTTCCCTTCTCATCCTGTAAAATACACAATTTTCGTGAAGTCATGGAAATAGAAAAACAACAATTGGCATCATTAGACAATATTGGAAATACGAACGTTTAACTATAAAAGTAGCTATCTTATTTTCAGAATTTCTGAATAAAATTCAGTAGTTTTGGGGAAAAATTACTGCATTTTGAAAATTAAAAAAGAAAATCAAAAAAAATCATATAGTTAAACACATTGTTATGGCCTTGATACAACCATGACAGACGAAACCCTCAAAATCGTCTCTATATTCGCTTTAGCGATAATCTGCGTGCTGGTGGTCGAACACGTTATCTTTCCCTATATCGTCGTTCCCTACATAATTCCCTATATCACGTCAGCTTTATCCGAATCAGCTCTTTCGAATCATCCGGATAGCGGTCTTTTAAGGTATCATGTTATTATGCCGTGACTTCACCAAGATCGGACCTCTGTGTTCGATACGGTTTTCACACGAGTGACCCTACCCAAAAAGCCGAAAATAGCTTCGTTTTTGGAAAATGTTGCTGTTTTAGTAAAATCCTTAAAGCTTAAAGTCCAGTCGTTTTCTGTAAAACTACTGAATTTTGAGAAGTCATGGATTCCTTTCTCATCGCGTTATGGCTACGTTTATTCATAAAACGTAGCTATTTTGACGAATACCGGACATTCAAAAGAAACGTTAGCTATACGACTCATACTGTTTTTACACGAGTGACCCTATCCGATACGCCCAAAATAGCTACCTTTTAGGCCTAATACCAGCGTCGCTTAAACCAGACGCAAAGTATAAAACTTATTCAAGGTAGAAGTCTTGAAATCATTATCTAGAGGGCTAAATATCATTAACGTTTCGGAGTTGTCAGTATTAGTCTAATTTTAAAATTTTGGCAAAAATGCTCTCGAGAAGAAATAAAAAGTATTCTTACGTTCACTGTTCAAAAGAATAAACTATGTGACGAGACTGATAGAATAGTAAATTCTCATTATGAGCTAATTATTTTGCGTCTGGTTTAAGCAACGCTGGTATTACCACATTTGATTAATGCAATTCTTGAGAACTGAACAAAAGAAATTTATTTATATTCTGCCAGGGTCTTGAGTTCTTCAATTAGTTGATCCAATTCAGCCTCAACCTTCTTAATCTTGTCTTCCAGTTTCTTTCTCTTCTTGGTCCAGGCTTTTCTTATCCTCCTCAGGTTCCTGCAGGTGCAGGACAATAGTTACATCCTTTCCAGCTAGGGGAAGTCCCACAGAGGACAACCTGCCCATGGAATCTGCAATACAGGAAAACACCTTATCATCATCGGAGATTTCCAGACTTTTCCCTGCGAACATCTCAAAGCTCAAGTACTTCTAACAATGGAGGCAGAAAATTTTCTCAAGCAAATAAATGATTACAAGATAAAGTTGCTAAATGCATAGTTTTCGTTATAAAAACTATGCATGGAAAAAAGAAAGAGTTAATCTTACTTTACAATAATTTGATTATTTTCTGATTACTTTAACGCTGATCCCTTCGACACGTCTACTCTGACCACGTGTGCCACAAAAATCTCCATCACTAAACCAGCCGGAATCTCCGATGCCCTGAAGGTGAGCCATATATTGTACAGTGAATTCAGAGGCATGTTTACCGGTTAATTTAACTGCAAAACCTTCGAGTCGTCTACTTTGACCGCGTGTGCCGACAAATTGTCCTTCTGACACCCATGGAACATCTCCAATATCTTCTAGGTGTGCCATGTATTGCATGCTTAGATCATTCTGTGAATGTGGACAATTGAAAGAAAGTTGGAATCCCTCTAAGCGCCGAGATTGACCACGTGTGCCTGCAAAATCATCTTCGGAGAATACTAAATCTCCGATATCCTGCAAATGCACGAGAACATCCATTGAAAGTAATTTTTTCGACATTTGATTGTCTAAAAATGGACTATTTAAAGTTGAACTCATATTTAAAGTTGAACTCATTGCGATTTCTCCTTTTATTTGTTTGTTTTTTGGCTGCAAATTTTTTGCAGAAGTAATTTTGTATTATAAACTTTTTGTAGAAGTAACTTCGTATGATTGTACATAAGCCTTTCATATAGCTATAAATATGTTTATACTGTGTTTTCTCTTCACAATGGCTACATTTATACCTAAAACGTAGCCATTTTCTTGATTTTAGGTTAATTTTCCAAAAATAAGTGACATATAACCTTAGTTTGACAGTATAAATTCAATTCAGTGAGAAGCCTCAATTTTTCGTCTAAAACCAATTGACGGTATTCAAAAATTTTACCAAATTACCTATGAAATGCGGATTTTTTAGCTTCACAGCCGTTAAAAAGAAATGGGTGGAGATTTTTTGCTCAATTTTAGCACTTTTGCCATCTGACTTTTTTGATGGTATCTATATTTTATCCAATATTCATGCTATCTGTCAAATTCTATACCAAAAATTTGATCAAAAATCATGAAAACAACTATCAAGAGAAAGAGAATTATCTGTCAAATTAAATCGTAAAAAATTGGCAAAAATTTGTTGACTTAATGTTACTACTTATTCTTATGAATATGAAAACAATCTTTCAACATAAAAATCAAACTGTCAAACTAAGGATATAAGCTAAAAACAGCTACCTTTTAATATTTTGTAGCTATAAGCGCTTTTATGGGGAATTTGCTGTAAACTTGAAGTCAAGTTTTTGTGTACTAGTGGGAAAAATTGATCTCCCGATATGGAATATTCCATCCGAAAATTTTTTGAGATTTATGATTTTATAGAAAAGCCGGCACACTGCCTAGTTGAGAGAAAGAGAAATAGAAAAGGAAGAAAGAGATAAAGGATAATAAAAAAAGAGAAAAGGTAAAAATAGGATAATTTTCCTTTTTCAACTTTTCTTAGGGCCTAAATCCCAGCTTCTACTATTTTCAAGCATCCATAGCTGGGAATCCAGTTCTTCTTCTTCGGGCTGCGGGTAGATCCTTTCAGTCCTGCCGTTAGGAAGCAGGAGGCGGGCTTTTACGTTGTCCTTCAGGTGAGTGCCAAGGATGACATCCCTAATAACAGAAATATATTCGGCAGAGACAGGAAAGAGGACTTCTACCCTGTTATCCAGGTTTCGAGGCATGAGGTCGGCACTGCCCATAAAGAGTTCTTCTTTTCCACCGTTCCTGAAATAATATGCTCTGGAGTGTTCCAGAAAGCGGCCGACTATCGAAGTAACTCTGATATTTTCACTGAGCCCGAAGATCCCTGGCCTGAGGCAGCAAATTCCCCGGATAAGAAGGTCTACTTTCACTCCAGCCTGGGAAGCCCTGTACAGTTCCCTGATGCACTGATAGTCCACAAGAGAATTCATCTTGAATATCAGGTGCCCATTTCCATTTTTTTCGTGAAGGTCGATTTCGCGCCTTATACGCTCCAGGATCTGGTGCCTGAGGGTCTGGGGGGCTACAAGGAGTTTGATATAATGGTCTTTTCTCGAATAACCTGTAAGGGCATTGAAAAGGTCAGAGATATCCTTGCCTATGAATGAGTCACTTGTCAGGTAGCCGAAATCGGTATAGAGCTTTCCTGTGACAGCGTTATAGTTTCCTGTGCTCATGTGCACATAATACCTGATGCCGTCTTTTTCAGCCCTTACCACCAGGCACATCTTGGCATGTGTCTTACGCCCTGGAAAGCCGTAAGCTACATGCACGCCTTTGCGCTCGAGTTCTTTTGCCCAGCCTATATTATTCTCTTCATCAAAGCGGGCTTTAAGTTCCACCAGAACCGCTACCTGCTTTTTCCGGTCTGCAGCCTTCATAAGGGCCTGAATAATCCTGGAGTTGTCATCTACCCTGTACAGTGTCATTTTGATTGCCAGGACATCAGAATCATCGGCAGACTCTTCTACGAAATCAATTACTGATTCGAAGCTGTCATAAGGATGGTAGAGAAGAACATCTCTCTTTTTCAGAACCGCAAAGATTTTCTCCTTCTTAGCTAGCTGAGAATGTTTTCTCGGTTCAGAAGGCTTGTATTTAAGCTCAGGACGGTTAATCTGTGCAAGTTTGATGAGACTTGAAAGTCCCAGAGGAGCTGCAGACCTGAACATAAGAGAAGCGGTAAGCTCCAGGTTCTTAAGAAGGATATCAGAGACTCTCGAGGGCATTGTATAGTCAGTCTCAAGCCTGACAACCGGCCCGAAATAATTCCTTCCTACTCTCTGTTTTACAGCAGTCAGAAGATCCTTATCCCCATCTTCATCAAATCCAAGGTCTGCATCCCGCGTGATCCTGAATGGATAAGCTCCGAGGATACGCTGTCCTGGAAACAAAAGGTCAAGATTTGCAGCAATAAGCTGTTCGAGCCAGACAAAACGTCCTGTTTTTAGCTCCTCCAAACTGGAAGTTATTCTCTCCTGACCGTTTTCAGGAACTGCTATAAGTCTCGTGAAGATTGGAGGAATTTTGACCCTTGCAAAACGTTCCCCGTAATCCGGGTCATCAATGAGTACTGCCAGGTTAAGGCTAAGATTTGAAATATGGGGAAAAGGATGCCCTGAATCGAACCCGAGAGGAGTAAGTAAAGGGAAAATATTTCTCTCGAAATAATCTCTTAACTTTTCTCTTTCTTCCCCGGAAAGTTCAAAATAATTAAGAACTTTAATTCCCTTTTCCCTGAGAGCAGGCTCAAGCATTTCATTCCAGCAGCTGTCATTGAGAGGAAGCTGCCTGAGAAGTTCTTCCCGGATGATACGAAGCTGTTCCTGAGCAAGCTCATCTGTCCGGTCGTCCTTTACTCCTTCTACTATTCGCTTCTGGACGCCTGAAACCCTGACCATGAAAAACTCATCAAGGTTGCTCCCAAAAATGGAAAGGAACTTTACTCTCTCAAGCAGGGGATTGCGCTTGTCGAAAGCCTCTTCGAGTACCCTGTCATTGAACTGGAGCCAGCTATATTCGCGGTCCGTATACAAACACGGATCGCTTAGGTCAGGCATACCTGAAACTTCTACCCGAGCCCTTTCAACATCATCCATAACCAACCTATCAAAATCTGCACACTGAATGGGGAAGTTCCGCTCCATTGCTATCACGCGTGGCCTGGGTCTTGTACTTCTTCAAGTCCGTCTTTAAAAATGATAAAAGATCTGAAGATAAAATCTCTGCATATTTCATAATTCAATTTCATTACTGATAGTCACCCGGTTTAACTGGGGGTTGAAAAGAAGATAGCCTCCGGGTCCATTCAAACAACCGAAGATAGTCAGTTTCAGGAAAATTATTTCCCTTAATCACATATCAACCCTTTTAGCCGATTAGAGTTTTGAATTTCTGAGTAGGGGAAGGCAAATCTCCTTATTAAGTTATCGGACATGCATTGGCACCAACGCGTATATAAACTTTTGTATTAACAAAATTGTCAGGCTTCTCCGGGATCTCCGCCAACTCACTACTATTTATTAATATATAGAACTAAAGATTTATAACACTATCTCTTAAAGGTGATTGTTAACAAAAGAAAAAAAAGATGCGCTGGATTCAAGGAAGGGGAATTAATAGAAAATTGTCAGAAAAGATTGGAAGACTCCATATTAATTCTTACATAATATATTTTAAAAGATTGTCTAAATAATATTAAGATCTGGCTTTTGAATCGGTTCTAAATTTATCTTTTAGATGCTTATAAAAATCCTTTTCTTTTCCAGTGGTCTTCCTTAGCAACCTTTCCACAATCAGCTCTGGAGTGCTTCGCGCAATATGGTTGTATACAGGGCTCCGGTTTACAATCAGTTCCAGGCGGGAGTCCAGACCTTCTGCCTCAATCCCATCCACTCTGATCTCTTCCCCGGTATTTTCAAGGATCAGCTCCGAAAGATGGGAAACAAAAATCCCGAGACTGCGCTCGTTTCTGGACAGATATTCAAGGATTCCTGCTATAATTCGCGCAGAGGCTCCAGGTTCGGTAATTGATTCCAGTTCATCCGCAAGCACCAGTTTTCCCGCTGCTTCGGAAAGCACTGAGAATTGCCTGAGGGTAGTTTCAAAAGCTCCTGCATCCAGGGTTCCCTTTGATTTCCCGAAATAGTAGAATTCTTCTACAGGCCCAAGTTCAAGTTCTTTTGCAGGGGCAGGAAAACCCATGTATCCAAGAATTACGCATTGGGCAAGGAGTTCGAGCAGGGAAGTCTTGCCCCCGGAATTTACTCCGCTCAAAAGCACAACCCTGCTCTCCAGACCTGCGGGAGAAAAGCCGGTTTTTCCAACTGAATAGCTGACAGGATCGATTTCTCCGTGGCGGGCTTTTAAAAAGAGGTTTTCTCCGGCATTAAATGCTATTCCGGTTTCAGGAATCAGTTCCGGAAGTTTCAGCTTGAACTTTGCCGAGAAGCAGGCTATTGAAAAGCCGAGGTCAAAATCCAGAACTTTTCTGACAAGCCTTTCTACAGGCTGGCTAAAAGTCGACAGGGTTCTTGCAAGCTCCCTTTTCCGCGCAAGCCTTGCTTTTTCAAGGGTATTATTCAATTTTTGCCTGAGAAGCTGAAGTTGGGACTGGTCTGCACTTAGAGGATAGGAAATCTCGTCAGGAAAGAGGGAATCAAGCATCAGTTTTTCCTGCTTCTTAAGGCCGAGCTTTTCAGCAAGCTCTTCTTTTACGGCTTCAATCTCAGCTCTATAAATTCTATTGAGCTCCTTTGCAAGCAGGTCTTTAATCTCCATTCCCCCGCTCACAAGCTTGATGAGTTCCTGCCCGCTCAGGGTAAGCGAGCTTGCCTCAAGGGTCCGATTCATGCGCTGGTTAGCTTCATTGAGGGCTGAGGTCAGTACAGGGTCAAGGTTTTGCAGGGCTGCTCCAAGCCTGTCAAGTTCAGGGTCAAAACCTTCAACAGGCTTTCCATCCTCTCCGAGTTTTGAAAGAGCTTCCTCGAGTACATCAAATTCCCCACTCTCTCCTGAAAGTTCATTAAATAGATTAAAGTCTCTGGAGCGCAGAGAACACATTATATTCAGGCAGGCCCGAATACAATCCAGGTTCCGCGCAAAAAAAGCCAGTTCCTTTTCAGGCAAGACCTGCCATAACTCAACTCTGGAGAGGTCCTGGAAATATTCGGGTTCGATGCCTTCAGGCAGGTCAAAGCCAAGATAGGTATCATCAAAGACAATCACACTGGAATAGCCCCTGGCAAGATCCACGAATTCTGAGAGATTTTCCACGGCCTGGACAGGCAGAAATGCCTGGAACCTTTCTCTGGCTGCTTCCAGAATTTTTGGATCTCCGCAGAGGATGATCCTGTCTCTGACTCTCAGGTTCGCTAGCACTGGCCTGAGTTTTCTGACCCTGGAAAGCAATTGCAGAAACTCGGAGTTTTCTGAGAAGGCATCTCCCAGTTCAAGATACTCTCCGACGAAAGCCTGTCTCTCCTGAATGAGATCCATACGCGAGGCAGGAAGCGGATAAAAAAGATTCAGCTTGTCCCTGGCATGGGTTGTATGAGCAAAACTTTTTATAAGCTCAAGTATTCGGGAATAAAGGTCGAGGGCTTCTTTTGTCTTAAGGAAGTCGGAAATCGAACACCCTTCAGCTCTTGATCTGGCATCCCTTGCAAGGGAAAGAGCAAAATTATGACTGATCCCGTTAATTTCGGAAAGCGAGGCTATATCTCCCTCGCAAATAGCCTGGAGAGCTGTATCTTCACTTCCGAAGTGCTCAACCAGCCTGTCAGCTACCCGTTCACCGATTCCATGAATTTCCCGCAGGCTTGAGAGCGGCTGAGAATATTTCATATGCAAAACATTTTTCATATGCAAAACACTTTTGTCTCAATAAATCCGGTTAGGCTCTAAAGCCCATATCCTTTAATTCAAAAGAAGAGAAAGTTCTTTTTCAAGATAATGTCGCAAAGAAAGCGGAAGAAAGAGAGAGGACAGAGAAACAAAAAAAAGCGAAAGAAAAGAGAAAGAGACAAATGACAAAAAAGAAAGCGAACAAAGAAGAGATAGAAGGAACATGAAGGAACAAAAAAAAATAATGCCTGGTAATGAATAAAGCAGATTAAAAGGGATACATGGAAGGTCAACTAAACTATAAAAGATAATTGCTAGTTAATGATAAGATTTTAGGTGTAAGCTTCAGAAGAGCTTCTGTCTTGTATTTATCCGGTAAGACTTCAACATAGTAGCAAAGATCTTTAAGAACGTCTTTATTTCCAGATTCGAGAAGAGTGAATTTTCTTTCAAAAAGTTCTTTTTGCTCATCAGAAGTATACCACAACTTCAAGAAATCTATAAAAACGGAAATTCTATTTCTTCCAAGAGGTTGTCTCATATCTCTCCAGAGTCGGAAAAGTCTCTCACGCACTTCATAATAAGTTTCTCTTCCCGTAGGTCTTGAAAGAACATAGCCATCCTTTTCCAATCTTCGAAGCTGTGTTATGACGACTGAAGCATCAACTCTCGTTTTTTCAGCAATTTGTTTTGGAGTCATAGGAGATTCAGAAGAGATAACTGTGTCGAATATTAAGTCTTCGCTGACCTGTCAGAATCTGGAATATTTCTTGATAATAAGGAGTATGTTCGTCAGTATTTTGAAAAACACTTTTTCTATATCTTCAAAGTTATCTCTGGAAATCAATTCATAAAAAAAGATTACAAGTCTTGGGCTGCCGCCGGTAAGATGTGCTATGCCTTCTATTCTGGGTTCATACTTTTTGAAGTTATCCAGAAATTCTCTGTTATCTTCGATTTCAGCGATTTTTTTAAGCAAAATTTTTATTTCATCTGATGAAAGTTCTCTCAGATGCTGAATTCTGAAAAAATTGTAAAAAGGTTCTTCATGGTCAGCTATTCCTGGAAAAATAATAGGAGAAGATGCGACAATTGAAAAAAAGTCGTATTTATGGAAAATTGACCTTAATTTTTGAACTTCCTTTGCCTCGAACTGCCGGAATACTTCGTGTAAATTCTCAACAAAAATCAGGTATGTTTTGTTTTCTTTTTTGGCAATTTCTTTAAGTCTGTCAAGAGAAGCATCAAGGATCTCATCTTCATCATTAAGAGATAAAATACTTGAAATATTTTCTTTTTGCTCTTGCAGAATCCTTAAGAAAAAATCGGAAGCTCGATACACTGAATATTCTTCTTCTGCAAACTTAACTGGAATATACAGAGAACTCAGTTCCTGTTTTATTTTATAATACAGCATGATTAAAAAATGTGATTTACCTATTCCTCGCGAGCCTACAATCAAATAAAATGTTGGAGTTTTATTTTTTCCAGCTGTTTCAAGCTCTTTAAATGTTTTTTTAAAGAGGTCGTCTCTTCCGACAAAGATATTTTCTAAAATTTCATGAGAGTATGTTTTCCGGAGAATACCTGTATAAAGTGACTTTAGAATTGTTAGAAGAGATGCTATTAGAAGCTCTACCAATAGAAATAGCTGCACTACGACTGATGTAATTAGGCTTGTTGCTTTTAGATGTTTCCATGAAAAATCCTCCACCAATCTTTGAGTATTTTAGAGTGAAAATTAAGTTGTCCATTATTGTTTTCGATGTAAAAGTCGTTTTCAAGATTAGAGATCAGATCTAGAAAGCTGTTCATACTCATTAGATCCTGTTTCGTTCTGGAAAGTAAGGGCGCATTGAAGCTGTATATCCGTGCGTTGCCTCAGTAACATTATACATTGCCTTTGGCTCTTTTGCAAGGGCAAAAGTCCTGAGTGCCAGGTCATGAGGAATTACGGTATCATTAAACGAATGAATCTGCACGAACTTTGCAGGCGGAAGGGTAGAGAGATAGGTGTCTGGATCGATTGAGCTAGAAAAGCGATAAGCTTCGGGATCGTCTTCAAGGGCAGGATCGGGCTCTCCAGTGCCGTACCCTGCAGTGCTGATCCCGATAACCCCTTTAAGGGAAGGTTCAAGGGCACAGGCAATGATTGCAAATCTTCCGCCGTTACTTTCCCCGAGAATTGCAAGCCTTTCTTTATCAATTTCCGGCTGTACTGCAAGCACATCTGCCGCTTTAAGGGCATCATAAACCATGGTATATTCCACTGGCTCAAGGCCAGCTCTGAAAAGTTCAAGGTCCCTTCCCATACTTATGCTGCCCAGGTTGCGCTGGTCAAGAGTGAGAGTTGCATATCCCATATTTGAGAGTTCTGCGGCCAGACCCTGTTCGGCTTCCTTGCTTACCCCTGCTCCGGGCAGCAGGACTATCCCAGGAGAAGAAGAAGAGTTTGCAGGAATTCTTAAGAGAGCCTGGATCTTATCCCCTTTGCTTTCAAAAGACAGCAGCTTTAAAGTATCTGAGCTTTCGGGGGCGTATACATCTTCGATTTCCTGAGCTGTAAATACAGGCTCTTCTCGCTGGGAAAAAGATAGAGTGCCTGCTTCCGAAACTTTCCAGGGAACCACGGCGCCGCCGGAGCTGGAAGGATTGTACAGGATTCCAAAGACGCCCACAAGTACAAGAAGAAAACCCAGAAGAAAAACTGCGGGTTTAGGAGTTCTGGTTCCTGAAGAAGCTTTTTTTTTGCTTTCGTTTTTTACAGGATCATGTCTGCTCAAGGAAACCCTGCCCGAAAAATTGTAATTAAGGCCAGAAGCCGTTTACAGCACCTAAGAATAATACTGCTATGCCCACAATAGCGCCGACAATCAGCACTGTTTTGGGCTGGATGTGAACTGCATTTTTATCTGCTTCATAGTAGCGCATGAGCCCTGCAGAGGACTGGAGTCCGGTACCTGATTTTTTAGCCATGAATTAACACCTGCACGAATGTACTGTAATTAGAAGATAAATTGCCTATGATAAATTTCATTGTCTATTATAGATAAATTTCATTGCCTATAATAGATCACCGTAGCATATGCTAAAATAATTATCTGGAAATTAGCAACTGGAAATCTGAAAACTTAGCGTAACTGTTAAATTTCCTGTTAACTTTTGTAATCATCAGATAATTTACATTTCTGATATATAAATCCAGCAGAGGAATTTCTGAGCAGCCAGGCTTTAAGAGATTGAGAGGAGTTCATCACGCTCTCGATAACGGACAATTCTCAAACAAGTACTTCGTCCAGAAGAAAAGGCGGGTAAAACACTCCCTTCTCAGTAATTATCGCAGTTACGTTTTCCATGGGAGTTGCGTCAAAAGCAGGATTGTAAACTTCCACGTCTTTTGGGGCAAGCTGTTCAGAGCCAAGAAAGCGCAGTTCTTCGGGGTTCCGCATTTCGATTTTTACGCTACCTTCCCAGCCATTGAAATCGAAGGTCGAGATAGGGGCTGCCACGTAAAAGGGGATTTCGTGTTCTTTTGCAAGAATGGAGTGTGAATAGGTACCTATTTTGTTGAAAATAACATCCTGGGTGATTCTATCGGCTCCTACAAGTACGCTGTCTACAAGTCCCTGGTGCATTGCCCACCCAGCCATAGAATCTGAGATAAGGGTTACCGGGATCTTATCCTGCATCAGTTCCCAGGTAGTGATCCTGCTCCCCTGGTTCAGTGGCCTGGTCTCACAGGCAATGACCTTGATCTCTTTGCCTTCAGCAATAGCCGAACGCACAACTCCAAGGGCTGTGCCCCAGTCCACGCATGCGAGCCTGCCTGCGTTGCAGTGCGTGAGTATGGTATCTCCGTCTTTCAGGAATTTTGCCCCATATTTGCCTATCAGCTTGTTGGTGGCCACATCTTCTTCTGCAATATCCCTTGCTTCCTGAAGGGCAATATCCCGGACTCCGTTCACATCAAAAGCATCAGAAATCGCCCTCAGGACCCTGTCCACACCCCAGCCAAGATTTACTGCTGTCGGGCGGGTTGACTTAAGGGTTTTTCCTGCAACTTCGAGGTCTCTCGCCATTGTATCGAGATCTTGGGCGCCGCTAAGGAAAGCTGCAAGGGCAATCCCGAAACCTCCTGCTGCGCCGAGAGCAGGCGCACCCCTTATCCTGAGAGATATTATAGCCTCGCAGAGAGAACTCAGGGTTTTGCATTCTATTATCCTGTACTCTTTCGGGAGCAGGGTCTGGTCTACCAGCACCACGGAGTTGGACTCTTCCTTCCAGTCAATTGTCCTCATAAGATCACTTTCCGATTTAAGCATCAGCTTCTGCCAGGAAAATCTTCCGGCTCCCCTTTCAAGCTCCCCATCAGATAAAAACCTATTTAACCATAGGCATTCATGTCAATTGATTGTTCTTTTTCACTGGATTATCCGGCACCCTGAGAAACTTAAAAAGAAATTATATTAAAACACATTTACTCTTAAATTTAAAAATAGTTGAAAAATTGCGACAGGTGGAGCACCCGGCGGCCGGACTTCAGAATAAGAATTTTGCTCAGATCGTAAAACAGTATGTGTTACGCATATATAAATGAATATAATACTTCTTTCCAGAAAGGCAAAATTAAATATAATAGATTTATAGAGTAACAGCATAAATTAAGACAAGATTTAAAATCCATAGCTGAGATACAGAAAGATTCGTAATTTCAGGAATATCAATTTGTAAAGTTCAGGAACCTTAAATCCGTAAATCCTTGAATCTGTAGATTTCAGAAATCGTGAAATGTCTTTCATTCTATTAATGCGGTTTATGAGAATCTGGGTATTCATCGGAGAGTAAGCGCTTATGACAAAAATAAAAATAGCAATTGCAGGGATCGGGAACTGTGCAAGCTCTTTGATACAGGGCATTGAATATTATAAGGCCGAAGATAAAGAACCTATCGGGCTGATGCACTGGGATCTTGGCGGGTATAAACCCAAAGATATCAAAGTTGTTGCTGCTTTCGACATTGATGCCAGGAAGGTAGGAAAAGATGTGGCTGAAGCTATCTTTGCCCCCCCGAACTGCACAGCGGTTTTTTGCCCTGATGTTCCGTCCACAGGCGTGAAGGTTAAAATGGGCAGGGTACTTGATGGTGTCTCTGACCATATGAAGAATTATGAAGAAAAATACCGATTTGTTGTCAGCAGGGAACAGGAAGCAACGAAAGCAGATGTAGTAAATGAATTGAAAAATTCTGGCGCTGAGATGCTTCTCAATTACCTGCCTGTAGGTTCTGAAGAAGCAGTCCGTTTCTATGCCGAGTGTGCCCTCGAAGCAGGCGTGGCTTTGATCAATAATATGCCTGTTTTCATCGCAAGCAATTCCGAGTGGGCAAAAAAGTTTGAAGAAAAGAATATTCCGATAATCGGTGATGACATTAAAGCCCAGCTTGGGGCTACCATTACCCACAGGGTCCTTGCAAACCTTTTCGAAAAACGAGGTGTAAAGCTAGACAGGACATACCAGTTGAATACTGGGGGAAACACTGATTTCCTTAATATGCTCAACAGAAACAGGCTTGCTTCCAAACGGGAGTCAAAGACCGAAGCAGTCCAGTCAGTACTTTCACACAAGCTTGAAGATGAAAATATTCACATCGGACCCAGCGATTACGTAGCCTGGCAAAAGGACAATAAAGTATGTTTCCTGAGAATGGAAGGCAAACTCTTTGGGGACGTGCCCATGAACCTTGAACTCAGGCTCTCTGTAGAGGATTCCCCTAACTCCGCAGGTGTGGTAATTGATGCCATACGTTGCTGCAAACTGGCCCTTGACCGTGGAATAGGAGGAGTACTCTATTCTCCGGCATCCTATTTTATGAAGCATCCGGCTATCCAGTACCCTGATGACGAAGCTTACCGAAGGACCGAAGAGTTTATAGCCGGAACCCGGGAACGTTGAAGCCTGTAAAGAAGGAAATTCCTGTAAAAATCGATTTTGACGCCTGAAAGTCCCGGGAACGCCCGGGAATTTTTAAGTTTTTTGGTTTTAGATATTTTCCAGGGAATTTTAAAGTTTTTTCTTTCCCGGTTTAACGAATTCCCTCAGCCGTAATTCTAAACTCTGCGCTTGAGCCTTCCGGACGGGAGCGGTGTTTGTACAGAATGGCGCGTCTGGTTCCTTCACCTGTTTTTTCAAGCTGGATAATCGCCTTTGATATGTGCTCAAGGGAACTGCCGCCCAGTGGGCGCACTCCTCCTGAGATAATATCGGAGTATACCTGATTGGTTATAACTGCAGCAAAACCGTATTTGCGGGCCAGGGCATGCAAAAACCCTATCTGGCTGGCAAGTTCTCTGCGGTTTTTCATGCCTGATTCCTCATCTTCAAGCTCAAACCTGTAGTATGAGGTTGCAGAATCCAGGATCACGAGACCGATATTCTCACCGGCTATTCTCTCCACCTCTCTCACGGCTGCATACTGCTCTTCAAAACTCAGAGGTTCGTAGATAATGATGCTCCTGGCTATTTCTTTTGCATTTTCCCCTGCAATCTGTTTGAAACGGGCAGGAGAAAGCCCTTCAGTATCTATGAAAATAACCCTCTGCCCTTGCTTTACGCACTCCACTGCAAGTTGGATGCAGATATTTGTTTTCCCGGTTCCTGCAGGTCCGAAGATTTGAGTCACAATCCCTATCTCGAAACCTCCTCCCAGAAGTTCGTCAAGGGGCTTGCAGCCGCAAGACAATAATTTCTCTATGGAATGACACCTCTTTTTGTGCTTGATAGAAGTATAACCGGCCAATGATATAACGCTTTTTTGTAATTTTTCAACTTCTTCGGAAAGATTAAAGATTTTCTAAAAGGAATAAAAATATTAAAGTGAACATATAAGAAATGCTCAGATTTGGATTCTCCGGCCTGAGGAGAAAACAGAAGGAATTCGCAATAGTATGCTGAAACTGGAAGTATCCTTTATTAATATGTTGTAAAGTTTTCAAGGAATAATGCCTTATATATGGTAGCCATACCTGTATTCTGTAAAGTGGCTGCAGATCACCACTAAAGCCTTCTGTACTTGAAAAGGTTCTCTTAAAGCAGGCAGTTTTTCAAAAACATGATTCCATAAATCTGTTATCATATCTGGTAACAAAGAAAGGATCTTTGTATACAAAACGAGGGTGTTATTGTATCCAGACCTGAGCTGAAAAACCGTTATTAAGTGATAATGCATTTAGAATATTTACCTGAAAATAAAGGTTATCTCAGGTAATAGAGTGGAAAAACGATATACGGAGGGGCAATTTTTGGAAGCTGAATGCCTTTTTCCTATATTGCTGACTGACGCTCGAAAATACAGATTCATAGGAAATATAAGGGTTAGCTGAGGAATGATAACCCATTCGAGGTTTTATTTTTGTTGGTGTGATGCGCTCTGTACCTGCGCGCTCACTCTCCAAACAACGGAAATAAAAATAATATGTATTAAAGAAACCGGAAGCACGCAACAAAAAAGCGGTAATTAGAAATTGATTAAAATTAGATAAAAAATAGAGTGGAAATAAGAGGGGCGTAAAGCATGGCAAAAATAATCGTCTATACAACGGAACGCTGTCCGAAATGCAATAAATTAAAAAAATTCCTGGAAGCAAATTCAGTGGCTTTCGAGGTAGCAGATATGGCTACTCCTGAGGCTCTCACGGAACTGCGTTTCAACGGGGTTTTCACAGTGACAGCGCCTGTTTTACAGATTAATGATACATTCCTGACTCACGAGGAACTTTTCCGTGGGGAAGAAGTTAACCCTGAAAAAATCAAGGGATTCTTATGACGAAAGCGGTCTGAAAATTAAAAATAACTTAAATGAATTTGCAGATTCCATCCTTAAAACAGTTAGTGAAGATGAGAAAATGACAGGCGAGATTCTCTTACCCGATGACCAGTTATCTGACAACCAGCCAGCGCAAAATGCACTTGAAGAGTTGTCCACCTATTCCCTCCCCAAAGATGATAAGTTATCTGACAACCAGCCAGTACAAAAAACACTTGATGGGCTGTCAGTCTCCCCACTCCCCAAGGTAAGGACAACAGATGGTTTTATTCTTAACTGGGACAGGAACATCATTGTAAACCAGCTTCTGAAAGAAACAAAATTAAGCGAGATCTTCTATAACAGCCCTGCAATCACTAAAGAAGAAGCCGTTGATATTGCAAAGGAAGCGGAAAAAATCATTAAAAAGATGAATATCAAGTTTCTCTCAGGTCCTCTTATCCGGGAAATAGTAAATAATATCCTTCTTGACAGGGGACATGTAGAATGGAGAAATATCATGACCAGGGTCGGGGCTTCTGTATACGACGCCTACGAAATAGATACCGGATATGGCTTTGAGGCAAATGATAACGCAAACCAACTGAACAATGCCGAAACCTCACATAAAAGAAAAGCCGACAAAATGTCCAAGGAGCAAAATCTCCTTCTGATGCCAAAAGAACTTGCCGACCTGCACCTTAACGGAGATTTCCATATCCATGACCTCGAATATATGGGCACAAGACCTTTTTGCCAGGATTGGGATCTGCGTTACTTCTTTTACTATGGGCTCATGCCTGACGGGGTAGGAACCCAATCCAGTGTTGCAAAACCTGCAAAGAATGCCGAGGTAGCTTTCCTTCACGCAGTAAAAGCTATGGGTTCGGCTCAGACCAATTTTGCAGGCGGCCAGGGTTTTTACAATTTTTTGACTTTTATGGCTCCCTATCTGGAAGGCAAGACCGAAACCGAAATCAGACAGCTTATGCAGATGTTCGTCTATGAAATGATGCAGATGATGTGCGCAAGAGGCGGACAGACTGTCTTTTCATCCGTACAGCTTTCCCCTGGTGTCCCTAAGCTCTGGAAGAACATTCCAGTTGTAGCTATGGGAAAGGTCTGGGACGGCAAACAGGCTCCTCTCAAAACCTATGGAGAATTCGAGAAAGAAGTTCGTCTCGGGTTCAAGGCGCTTATGGACGTTATGCTTGAAGGAGATGCCTGGGGCAAGCCTTTCAGCTTCCCTAAGCCCGAAATTTCCATTGAACCTGACTTTATGGAAGAAGACAAAGAATTCAACAGAACTAACCCTGACCTCCCAACTTATAAAGGGCTCTACAGGATGACCTTCGAACTGGCTGCCAAATTCGGGACTCCTTATTTTGATAACCAGCTTCCAGAGTACAGGGGCGCAGGAGAGGGAATATCTTGTTACCAATGCCTAGCAGCCGATGAGCTCGTCCCATTCATAGAGTCAAACGGCTTATTAAAGATTAGACAAATCGGAAAACTTTTTGAGGAAATATCCGAGTCAGAAAAAGAGATGGACCCTCTGGGAACAGAGTTTGCAAAACTTGAAGGGAATACACCAAGTGTGGACTTTGAGACCTTTGAAGCAGCTTTAAGAGAATTTAAAGGGGTCATGCGCCAGAAGTACCAGGGCAAAATGCTCGATATTGTACTTAAATCCGGTAGGAGGATAAAAGTAACCCCTATGCACCCGGTTTTCATACTTGAGGATGGTGAATTTGTCAAAAAGACCGCAAAAAAGCTGAAAAAAGGAGATTACCTGCCAGTCCTCAAGGATGCAGAATTCAAGCCCTGGAGTGTAGTTTCGATAGACATTGGGAAAATACTGCAAGATAGTGGGTATGCGGAAGAAATCGAAGTTTCAGACGGCGTGGTAAATATTAAAAATGCAAAGACATCGGGCTTACCGATTCACATGCCTGTGAGCCAGGAACTGGCCCGTTTTCTTGGATATTACCTTGCAGAAGGGTGCAGCGACCATAGTTGCAGAAGGTGGTCAGTAAGGCTTTCCTTAGGGAAAGAAGAAAAAGAGCTTATCGAAGACGCGACCATCTGTCTCAGAGTTCTTGGCTTTGACCCCAAAATATCTGAAGAAAAGACTGCTACTAATGTCGTTGTTAACAGCAAACTTCTTTACCTGCTGCTTGAGGCCCTGGGCTGCGGGCACGGTGCTCACAGCAAATCAGTGCCTGACTTACTCTTCAATACCGAACCCTCCCTCGTGGGCGAATACATAGCCTGTGCGTTTAAAGGAGACGGAAATGTAAACGTGCAGAAGGGAAAAATCGGAGAGTATGCGCATAATGCAAATAACGTTCGTATGCGTCTGGTTTCCAGGGATGCAGTCCAGAAACTGATCTGGCTGGCTCAGAGAATCGGAGTCCAGATGAATTACATGGAAAGGGAAGAAACAGTAAAACACCCGCAAACAGGTGAGCCCTACAGCCTGAAAAGCTATACTTGCTATCTTACCTCACAGGATCAGATAGAGAAATTCTGCAAGCAAACAGGATACGGAGAAGGTGCGATTGCAGAGGAAAGAAGAGATATTGCAGGTTGCTTTACCAGGATTCCAATTGAGAATACAGGACTGGATTATTCAAAACTCAAATATTCCTCCCAGTACAGGGCAAAAGAATATAAAAACGTAAACCAGGCTCATGTACTTGATACGTCTGAAGCGCCTCTCGCAGAAAGCCTGATAAATGGAAAAGTTCACATTCTTGAGATCGAAAAGATCGAAGAAGAGGACTATGAGGGGCATGTTTACGACCTTGTAGACGTCTCAGAAACCCACAACTTTAGCAACGCTCTTGGGATAGTTACAGGAAATTGCTGCGCCTATCAATTTTCTGCAAACCCTACCGATGATGAAGAATTCGGAGACAAGCTCCGTTTCAGGAACGGAAAACACTTTTCAATGGGCTCATGGATGGTCCTTTCCTTAAACTGTCCTAGGGCCGCGTACAGGGCTGAGAATGATGATGAGAAGCTTTTCAATGAACTTAAGACCCTGATGAACAGGGGTGTGGAAGTTTTCAAGATCAAGCGAAAATGGATGAACCGCCTGATCAAGAAAAACAGGATTCCTTTTGCAGCCCAGTGTCCCAAAGATCCGAGCACAGGAGAAAAGGGGGCAATGGCTGTGGATTTTGAAAGCCTTGTGTATACTATCGGAGTGGTAGGGATTAATGAGATGGTCCAGTACCATACAGGCTACCAGATCCACGAGTCTCCTGCTGCATATAAGCTTGCGATCAGGGCTATGTTTGAAATGAAAATGCACGCTCAAAAGCTTTCACAGGAAACAGGCATGGAAATTGCTCTTGCAAGAACGCCTGCGGAAACGACAGCCCAGCGTTTTGCAGTCTCTGACCTGCTGCATAGGGAATATGCCGATAAGGCAGAGCTCACGATTAAAGGGAATTTGAAGGCCGCAAAGCAAAAGTTCAATGAAACTCACGATCTGCCCATTTATTATACCAATGGAACGCACGTCCCACCTGGTGCAGATATATCTCTGCCTGAAAGGATAAAGTACGAACATACTTTCTTCCCGATTGTGGACGGCGGAAATATCATGCATATCTGGCTTGGAGAAGGAAAGCCGGATCCAGACGGTCTTCAGGAGCTTGCCATGCATATAGCAAAGAATACCCAGACCGGTTACTTTGCCTTTACCAAGGACATGACTGTATGCACTGACGAGGGATATGTAGCCGATGGGCTGCTGGACAGGTGCCCGAAGTGTAAGTCTGAAAACGTGCAGCACCTTTCAAGGATCACAGGATATCTCCAGTCAGTAGAAGGCTGGAATAAAGGCAAGCGCCAGGAACTTCTGGACAGAAAACGATACAGTACAGGGGAACTCAGGTAAGAGTTCCTTAATCCTTTTTATGTGAAAAATGTGAGAAATGGTAGGCCATGAAAGTAAACTATGCAGGTACTGTTCCACTCTCGACCCTGGACTGGAGAGGAAAGGCTGCAGTCACTATCTTTTTTCGGGGATGCCCCCTCCGCTGTCCCTACTGCCAGAACCATTCCTACCTGGAGAAACCGGCCCTTGTGGAACTGGATTTCATAAAGGAGCAGATTAAAAGATCAAAACCTTTTGTGAGCACAGTTGTATTCTCAGGAGGGGAGCCTCTGATGCAGAAGGCAGTCGTACCTCTTGCAGAGTTTGCAAAAGGAATCGGGCTGTTAGTCGGAATTCACACAAACGGCTGCTATCCTGAAATGGCAAGCGAACTGGTTGAGCGAAAACTGGTCGATAAGTTTTTTATCGATGTAAAAGCTCCCCCGGATAATCCAGGACTTTATGGAAAAGTTGCGGGTTGCGGAGAATACGAGGCTGTCAAAAAAACTCCTGAAGAGATCACCGCATCTGTAATAAAAACGATCGAAGTTGCAAATTCCTGCGAAATGGGATTGGAGCTCAGGACAACACTCATCAGGGATTTTATCGGGACCGGAGAGGAAGTCGCCAGTATAGCTTTCTGGATTTCGGAACATGTGAAAAACAGGGAAGTTACCTATGTCTTGCAGCAGGGAATTCCAGAATATAGCTTGCAGGAGAAGCTCAGGAAAACACGGGTTTTAGAAAGGGAAGAACTATACGAATTGGGAAAAGCCGCAAAGAACTTTCTGGAAAGTGTGAGGATAAGGACAAAAGAGGTCGGAGAAGAAATTGTCTGACTCATAAGACAATAACTCGACTCATATAACATTGACTCAAATTAATACATACCAATTCAAATTAGTACAACGTTAACTCAAATTAATACAAGGTTACTCAAATTGTTCAAATTAACACAAGGTTAACTCAAATTATTCAAATTAGTACAACGTTAACTCAGATTAATACTAAATCGACTTGTACGATAATAATTCATATTACTTCATCCGAGATTTGATATCTTATTAGTACTTATCAGCAGCTTTTCTTTTTAATTATCTTGTTTGAAATGTTTTAATCTATTTCTTATTTCAGTTTCCATTTCCCGGCTTTTGAATATTTCCTCTCCGGACTTTTTATAGAAAACCGGATTTTAGGTTCAAATGAATTTGAAGTTTACAAAAGTCTTATACATCCCAATAGATAAAAGACACATATGAAGCCCTGAAAGAATTTATTCATTTAATGCCTGTGGACAAGTGTTAGAACTTTTGGAATAACGCCCCGCTGAATACTGAAAATTTCTCTGTTGACACCACTAAATTTTAGTGTAACTTCCAGTGTTACACAAATTAAATAAAGGAGAGAAACTCAGTCCGTTTTGGCCCGCAGAGGGGCATGTATCTATGAAAAAGGAAATCAAAAGTTATCGTTTTCAGACAAGACTATGAAAGACACAAAAGTATCTTCAATCGGAGAGCGAGTTCTAATCTCCCGCTTATCTGAGATTTTCAAAGCCCCCGATGGCAAGGAGAAAAGACAGGAAGGAATCCTTATAGGTGCAGGTTCGGATGACTGTGCCGTCCTTGACCTGAAAGGCGAAGACAGCCTTGTTGTTACTACAGACATGCTGCACAGGACTACCGATTTTCCGGAAGAAATGACGCCCTGGCAGATGGGCTGGATGTCTGCGGCCGTAAACCTCAGTGATATTGCAGCCATGGGTGCAGAACCCATAGGGATTCTTATGGCAATTGGCATGCCTGCGGATACCGAAATTGCTTTTGTTGAAGAACTTGCAAAGGGTATGCAGGCGTGTGCCGAATTCTGCGGAACTGCGATTATCGGAGGTGACCTTGACACTCACGCAGAACTGACAATTACAGGGACGGCACTTGGCAGGGTAAAAAAAAGCCAGCTCCTTCTTCGGCGCGGAGCAAAGCCAGGTGACCTTGTCTGTGTTACGGGATATACAGGGTCGGCCGGGGCAGCTCTGGAAGCTCTTCAGTCGAAAAAGCCGGCAAGTGAAACTCTTCTGAAGGCACTTTTTGAGCCCATCCCGCGCACGAAAGAAGCCAGACAGCTGGCCGAGTCCGGAGCAGTGACATCCATGATGGATACAAGTGACGGCCTTGCGATGTCCCTTTATGACCTTGCCAGACAGAGCCATGTGGGTTTCAGGATCCGGGAAAATACTCTTCCTATCCTCAGGGAAGTCAGGGAATTTGCTTCAAGTCCGGACGAGCTGACTGAACTTGCCCTTTACACAGGTGGAGATTTCGAACTTCTTCTTACAATTGACCCGCAAAAGCTGAAAAAAGTACAAAATATATGTAACTTAACTGTTATAGGAGAATGCACGAAGTATGAAGCGGGCATCGTACTCGAATCCCCCGAATGCAAGCTTATAACTATAGAACAGCGAGGATACCAGCAGCTAAAAGCCGAAACCGTTGATAGATCTTCCTGATTAAAAACTAACTTAACCCCACAAAGCAAAAGCCTGGAATGAGAGAGACAAAATTAAGAATTCTTGATTGATAAAACCCCCAAAGATCACAAAAATAGAGCAAATTCCAGGCTAAACTAACTAAATTTATAATAATATAATTTATGCACAAGGTTCAGAAGGATAGAATATGAAAAAAGCTATTTTACAGATATTTACAGCAATTCTGGTGTTAGGGTTATTTTGCGGAGCTGCAACTGCAGCCTCTGTAAGTTTTACCCCTAACATAACATCAGATCCTCTAACTGTTGAATTTGAGAGTCAATCCTCAAACGCAACTTCCTCGTGGCTGTGGGACTTTGGAGATGGAAGTTCAAACAGCACAGAACAGAACACTACACATACCTATACCAGCGCAGGAACGTACACAGTAAGACTGACGGCAGGATTTGAAAATGAAACTTCTGATACGGCAAAAAATGATATAACCGTATCAGCTCCAGCAGAATCGGCTGCTGCTTTTGAAGCAAATATTACGAAAGGGTCAATTCCTTTAACTGTTGCCTTTACTGACAACTCAACAGGTGCTACATCCCGGCAGTGGAATTTTGGAGATGGAAGCGAAAACAGCACAGAACCGAACCCTACACATACCTATACCAGCGCAGGCACATACAAAGTGACCTTAACTATAACCGACACTGGTGGAAACTCGCGAGTATCACCAACTAAAGATATTGAAGTCAGTTCCACAAACAGCGGAGACAGAATCTGGGAAAAGGGAATGCCCGAAAATTACACATGGACTGCCCAGAGTTATCTCAGGCTTCTACTATGACCTTGATTCCGGAGTCTCCTCAGAAAAGATGACCATTACAGGTATAGACAGAAGCATAGATTCAGGGGACATTGAGTACGTCACAGAACCTACTGAAACTGATTTTGAATACAGTAATTGGGGCTCGTACCAGATTATAGGATTCATGGCAGAGAAATACTTCGCAGGCTATAGTGAAAATGGTTCCAAAGTTATAGGGGATGACATCAGCCCTATTTCCGGCGGTGTCCTTTCCAAGATTCTCGTCGACAGTGACGATAAAAAATCCGCATATTCTGGAGATGCTTTTGCCCTCGAAGAAGGATATTCCCTGAACATCGTGGAAGTCGATGTTAACGGAGAATCTGTCTGGGTCCAGCTCGAAAAAGATGGAAATGTAGTAGACGAGGCTTTTGTTACCTCCAATGATAACTATGTCTATAAAACTAATCTTGGAGAAGAAGAAGACGTACCCATAATCATTGTCCATTTCGGCACTGTTTTTGCAGGAGCTGAGACCTCTGCTGTCTTCGTACAGGGTATCTTCCAGATCTCGAGCGATTATATCGAACTTGAAAACGGAGATACCTTCGGAGAAATGGAAGTAACCTCCCTAAGCAGCAGTGAAATAAAAATGAAAAATGATGACAGCCTCGGACTCGATGAGGGAGAGACAATAGATCTTATGGGTAAAATACAGATTCAGGTAGCTGATGACAGCACACTGCGCTTTGCCCCGATCCTTGACACCTCGGAAACCGGTACCTACGAACTGCGCGGGACTGTTTATGACAAGGGTAAAAGCGACCCACTCCCTAACTGGACGCCCTTTAACTTTGAAGGTTTCTATTACAACATAGATGAAGGAATTGGGACTGAAAACCTTACAGTAGAAGAGTTTGGAGATAGGGATATACCTTCAGGCAAACTTGTCTACAAATCCACGCCTCAAGCTGTTGATTTTGAACACAATGAATGGGGCAACTTCACAGTTATTGGTTTCATGGCAGACAAGTACTTTGCCGGGTATACTGATGGCTCCGTTAAAGGAGCTGTTGATGATGTGAGCCTTCTTTCGGACAATATCCTCTGTAAAGTCCTTACAGATAGTGATGACAAAGAATCCATGGACTCAGGTTCTGCCCTTGCACTTGAAGATGGTTATTCTTTGAATATCAAGGAAGTCGATATTAACGGAGAAAGTGTCTGGGTCCAGCTCGAAAAAGACGGAGAAGTTGTAGATGAGGGCTTTGTCACCTCCGGTGAGGACTATGTCTATGAAACTGATCTTGGAGAAGCAGAAAATGTGCCTCTCATTATAGTCCATTTCGGCACAGTTTTCTCAGGCACTGAGACCTCTGCTGTCTTCGTACAGGGTATTTTCCAGCTTTCGGACGATTACACAGAAATCAAGCAATGAAGATACCTTTGGCGAGATGGAAGTTACCAGTGTCTCAGAAGGCGGCATTACAATGAAAAACGATGGCGACATCGGGCTTGGCCAGGATGAAACCGTCGAGATCATGGGCAATGTCAGTTTCAAGACTGCTGATGACAGTACTCTCAGGTTCTACCCCTTCGTGGAGGTTGAAACCGGCGGTGAAGGAAACGGCAGTGACTCACTGAAAATAACTGTACCTGATGAAATCTATGCCGAAGACAAGTTTAATATCGAAGTGACTGCAGGTGGAGAAGCCAGTAGAAGGTGCCACAGTAAAGGTTAACGAAAGTAGTGCAGGCGAAACCAATGCTGATGGAACTGTTGAGTATACGGCTGAAGAGGTCGGAACCTTCAAGATAACTGCAGAAAAGGACGGTTACAAAACTGCAAACAAAAATATCAATGTCAGTACTCCAAAAGAGAAAATGACAGTTAACGTTTCACCTGAGACGGTTTACGTCGGCGATACCCTCAATATTGAGACTGTCAAGGCAATCGGTGGCGATCCCATTGAAGGTGCAAACGTCTCGATTGATGGAAATGTCATTAATAAAACCGGACCCGACGGAAAAGTTACCTATACAACAGAGAAAAACGGTACTCTTAAAGTGAGTGTAACAAAGGAAGGATTCCTTGGCCAGGATATAAATGTAAAAGTAAAAGACTTTGAAGCCATCTTCAAATTCTCAAACCTGGTAATTGATCCTATAGAGGTAAGTGCAGGAAAGGATACGGAAATCTCGGTTGATGTAGGAAATACAGGCAATGCTGCAGGAAATAAGAGTGTGGAATTGTCTGTGAACGGAAACGTAACTGACTCACAGGAAGTTTCCCTGGATGTGGGGAAAAACACCACTGTAACCTTTGAGCACGTAGAAGAAGTGCCAGGAAACTATACGGTAGAAGTAGGAGGAGAGACCGCAACCTACATTGTAAAAGAGAAGTCTTCTGTGCTGCTCTACGCCCTTGGAGCCATCGTGCTGTTAATAATCGGTGGAGCTGCTTACTACTTTACTAAAGGTGGCGGGGATGTAGCAACGCTGCAGAAAAAGGTACAGGAGCTTATTGATTCGGTAAACCCAAAAAGATAAAAGCAGCAGGAAAACAAAAAAACTCAAAGACAAAAAGAAAATAAAACTTAAAATTCCCGCGTTAACCCTAAACGCGGGTTCTTTTAATTTTTAAAAACGATTTAAATTTGATTTAGATTTAGTTTAAATTTAATTCAAATTGATTAAATTTGATTTAAATTCAGCCGTTTTTCAGGGTCTTATTCGATAGTTATTCGGCATCTTTATTCCAGGTTATTCAGTAGTTATTTCTAACTTTCGATTCTAGTTTTACTCCATCTTTTTGAGAGCAAGTTCGATGGCATCTATAAGGCTGTTCTTCGGGATAATGGTTGTGACGGGAATGTTAAGGATTTTTTCCACTGTAGGGCTTACTATAGGAGCACAAACCAGGGCTTTCGCTCCATCCCTTTCGGCGTTAACAGCTGCTATTATGGCTTCTTCCATCGAGGTTGCCGAGTATTCCCTTATTGTGACCAGCCTGCCAGCAATCTTTTTCTTTGTTTCTACAATATTGTCAAGTACCGAGCGAGCTGCAATTACGGCGATAAAATCTCCACTATCGGATTCCTTGATATCACGAATCGTTTTCACGATCTGGCGGAGGGTTTTGACGTTAGGGTCCCGGTTCCCTGAGAGGATCTTGTAGAGGGTGCTTGGAGGGATATTTGCTTTTTTGGCAAAATCCACGGCAGTGAGATTAAGATCCTCCTTAATTGCAGCGGAAAGTGTTTTTTGAAAAACCTCATCAGATTCGAACGCGGATTTGATAACCTTGTCTGCAACATTCATAAAATTCAACCTTTTAAATCCTGTAAAAAATATTTAATGGATATAAATAATCTACATTTCACAGGAGTTTTAGTCCCGAATGAGAAATATATCCAGATGTATTAATACATTTGGGACATAATCAGGACAGCTTTGAGAAGTTATATATAGGAAGTCTAGAAAAATATTAATACATCAAGGCACATACTTTTTATTTTTACCGGGATTCTTATCTGGAGAAACACAAACTTTTTGCAAAAGAGTTTATGGAAAGCTGACAAAAAGAAAGATGTGAAAGCCTGTTAATTTTTCCTTAAGAAGGCCCGATTTCAAAAAATGTTATTTAGATAATGAAAGTTATATTTGGGATTAATTATCATTTATAGAGATTATTGAGGTGAAAGCTTTGAAAAAACTAGGCATACTCACACTTACTTTATTGCTGGTCGCATCTATCTTCGTATCCGGCTGCGCATCCAATGACGGGGACGTATCCGATAATGAAAGCGGAGTTAAAGAATCCCCTGCAATTACCGAACTGAATATTGGCTATCAGCCAAGTACCCATCAGATCGCATATATGACTGCGGCTGAAAAAGGATGGTGGAAAGAAGATCTTGCACCTTACGGAATTAAGGAGATCAAAGAGAATATCAGTTCCCGACAGGAGCTCCTGAAATGCAGGCTATGATGGCTGGAGATCTGGATGTGGCCTATGTCGGGGCAGCCCCTGTTCTTACAGCTCTCAGTCAGGGTCTTGACGCAAAGATTGTTGAGCCTGTACAGATAAATGGCTCAAGTCTTGTCCTCAGGCCCGAATACAAGTATGAAAGTCCTAAAGACTTAAAGGGACTTAATATCGCTACCTACCCACCAGGATCAATTCAGGACACCCTGCTCAGAGAGTGGCTCAAGGAAAACGGGCTTGACCCTGAAAAAGATGTGACAATTCGTGGCAATGACTCCAGGAGATGCCGTCACCGCTATTTCAGCCAAACAGGTAGATGCCGTCTTCCTGCCTCACCCCTCCCCAACAGTTGTCGAAAAGACAGGGTAACGGGCGTACCATCGTACAATCTGGACAGATGGAACCAAACCATGCCTGCTGTGTGCTCGTAGTAAGTGGAAAACTTATCAGGGAGCATCCGGATATTGTGGAGCAGATTGTAAAGACCCATATTAAGGCAACCGAATACAACAATGCGAATATGGACGAAGCCGCTCAGATTTTTTCAAATAAGACTACAGATGGATCTTGAAACTGTAAAGAGCGTCTCTTAAGGAATGGGATGGAGCCTGGATTACAGATCCCTGCACTGATTGAAAACTCAACTGTTGAATTACTCGAAAGTTCAGTATGAGCTTGGGTACACTCCCAAAACCTCTGACAAAGGAAGAAATCTTTGATACAAGCTTCTATGATAAAGCTGTCAGTGAAAAATAAACCAGAGAATAATAAAAAATAAAGTTTAAACAAGTGTTCAACTGCCTCTGCTTTTATAAGGGGCAATTTGAACCCTTATTTTTTCTGAAAAATGAAGTCTGCCGGAAAGATAAAAAAGTAAGAATTCTTTTAATTAGACATGAAAATTAGTTTCATAAAAACAATAGAAGAAAAAGGTATTGAAGCATTATCTCTCATAGTCGCAATTGCAATATGGCAGCTTGTAGCGGATAGAGTCGTACAGGATAAATTTCTTCTGCCAAGTTTTTATGATGTAATAACTTCTTTCTTCGTCATCGTGAAAAGCGGGCTAATTTTTGACGGATATATTGACAAGTTTACTTCACTTTTCAATCGGCATTGTTGCTGCGTTTGTAATTGGAATTCCTCTTGGAATATCCATGGGATGGTTCAAAAAAGCAGACAGGGCAATTGACCCTATAATCGAGATACTGCGTCCGATTCCTCCTCTTGCCTGGATTCCCATTTGCAATCATATGGTTTGGGCTTACACATCAGGCTGCGGGTTTTGTCGTATTTGTAGGAATGATTTTTCCTATTATTATCAATACCTATACAGGTTTTAAAAACGTACCGAAAGTTTATGTTGAAGCAGCAAAGGTTCTTGGCTGTACCCGAAATCTAGATCTCATACGTTTTATTGCAATCCCCTCAGCTATGCCTTCAATTGTTGCAGGAATCAGGATTGCCATGGGTAGTAGGCTGGATGTGCCTTGTTGCTGCAGAGATGTTCGGAGTCAGCGACAGGGGACTTGGGTATCAGATCTGGCACAATTATTACCTTCACAGGATGGATTTCGTACTCGTTTATATGCTCCTGCTCGGATTTGTGGGTCTTTTTATTGACCGCTTCTTCAGGTATTATGTAGACGCAAAACTACTGAGATGGACATCAGGAACTGTGGTATAAGATGGGCAGAGTAAGTGTAAAAAATATTTCACGCACCTTCACTAAAAAAGAAGACAATTCCGGTACAGAAGCTTTACATGATGTGAGCTTTGATGTTGAAGACGGGGAGTTTATCTGCCTTCTTGGACCGTCTGGCTGTGGGAAGACCACTCTGCTCCGGATCGCTGCAGGACTTGAGACCCAGACTTCAGGAGAAATTACACTTAACGGAGTCCCTATAACTGGCCCGGATCCCAAAAGGGGCATGGTTTTCCAGCAGTATTCCCTCTTTCCCTGGAGAACGGTTATCGATAACATTACTTTTGGGCTTGAGATGCAGGGAATTAGTAAGGCTGAAGCCCGGAAGCATGTGGAGAAGTATATCGATCTTGTGGGCCTGGGGCAGTTCAAAAATAGCTATCCATATGAACTGTCCGGGGGCATGCAGCAGCGAGCGGCCATTGCAAGAGCCCTTTCCAATGAGCCCGAAGTTCTCCTCATGGACGAGCCCTTTGGGGCCCTGGATGCCCAGACTCGAAATACTCTCCAGGACGAACTCCTGAAGATATGGGAACAAAAACATGTGACCTTTCTTTTTGTAACTCACAGCGTGGATGAGGCGGTTGTTCTCTCGGACAGGATAGTGGTCATGACCTCAAGGCCAGGAAGGATAAAGGAGATCGTAAATGTGGATCTGCCCCGCCCAAGATGCAGGACAAGTCCCGAAGTTAACCGTTTAAGAGATCGTGTCCTGAAACTTCTGGAAGAGGAAAGGTTCCACAAGTAAATTTTGACAGAATAGGAAGATAAAACCGCGGTATGAAAATGCAAAGAAAATGAAAGAAGAGAAGGAAAGAAGAGAATTAAGAAAAAGAAGTTGAAAACTTGTTAGAGAGATCCGATTATTCTTCGGCCCGGATAATCACTTTCGTTAACGGCTCTACTTTCCTGACAATAACTTTTCCCACAAGTTCAAGAGTGCCTTCTGCTTTTACGGAACCTATAGCGCACCCCGGCCTGACTCGGATATCTCCCTGGCAGGCTGCGGCATTTATTTTAGCTTTATCAAGAAGGACAAGTTCAGAAACCGTTTCTATATTGCCCAGAATTTTTGCCCCTGAGCAGACAAGGGCACTTCCGGCTTTTACGTTGCCCTGAACGACCGAACCTTTTCCAAGTTCAAGCCTGCCAGTCACTCTGAGATCTTTCCAGAACTTCACTTCCTGCCCGACAATTACGTTGCCGTCCAGAATAAGGTCCTCCTCAAGAAAGGCTCTTTTTTCGATCACGTAAGTATTGGACCTCGGATGGTACTTGATAAAACGAATCATTAGAAATCACTCTGGGATACTTTCCCCGGTTATCGCTGTAGAACAAATATTTTATCTGAAAAGCATTTGCAAAAATTTTATCAATTCGGTTTCCAAAATATGATTGAATACCTATTATATAATAGCATCGAATGTTCACCATCAGATGCCTGAAACTGAGGAATCAATCCGGAGATCAGGATAAAACCTTACCCGATAACATAAGTTTAAAATTAAAAGATTGCCAGGCAATAAATTAGCAACCCGGATAAAACAAACATAAACCACTAATTAAAAATAGCCAAAAAGAATACAACCCGGAAGATAAAGAAAAGATAAAGAAAAGATAAAGAAAAGATCAAAGAAAAGTAAGACTGAAGAATTATATATAGATACGATTTTTCAGTCTCGATCTTTTTTAGTTTGAAATATCCTGCTTATTCAACGAGGCTGGCAAAACCATATTTGGGAAGTACCCTTTCGATCTTAATCCGGACCTCATCGCCAACTTTGGTGCCCGGCACAAAGATTACAAAACCCTCGATACGGGCGATGCCGTCTCCCTGGCGAGCGAGATCCTGGATTGTTACATCGTAGACTTCGCCTTCTTCAACAGGAACAGGGCTACTTTCATCTCTGAACATTAAAACCATTCCTTTAATTTACTTACTTAAATTTAATGTAATTATTTGATTTCCTTAACTGCATTTACTCGACAACGCTTGCAAATGCAAATTTGGGAAGTACTCTTTCGACCTTAATCTGGACTTCATCGCCAACTTTGGTGCCGGGCACAAAGATTACAAAACCTTCAATACGTGCAATGCCGTCTCCCTGGCGAGCAATATCCTGAATTGTTACATCGTAGACTTCGCCCTCTTCGACAGGGACTAAGCGACTTTCTTCTCTGAACATGAAAAACCATTCCTTTAATTTACTTACTTAAATTTAATGTAATTATTTGATTTCCTTAACTGCATTTACTCAACAACGCTTGCAAATGCAAATTTGGGAAGTACTCTTTCGACCTTAATCCGGACTTCATCGCCAACTTTGGTGCCCGGGACAAAGACCACAAAACCCTCAATACGAGCGATGCCGTCTCCCTGACGAGCAATATCCTGAATTGTTACATCGTATACTTCGCCCTCTTCGACAGGGACTGAGCGACTTTCTTCTCTAAACATGAAAAACCATTCCTTTAATTTACTTTACTTAAATTTAATGTAATTATTTGATTCCCTTAACTGCATTTACTCGACAACGCTTGCAAATGCAAATTTGGGAAGTACTCTTTCGACCTTAATCTGGACTTCATCGCCAACACTCGTATTCGGGACAAAGACTACGAAACCTTCGATACGGGCGATGCCGTCTCCCTGGCGAGCAATATCCTGAATAGTTACATCGTAAGTTTCGCCCTCTTCAACGGGCACGGAAATACGTTCATCTCTAAACATTAGATTCATTCCTTTATTAACTTCTATTAATCAGCTTAAGAAAGCTCTATCGACAATTAATCAGCTTAAGAAAGCTCTATCGACAGAAAAGAGTAAAAACAGTACTTAACAAGCCAAACTTGAGAACCCAAATTTAGGAAGTACACATTCTACTTGATCTATTTGATTAACTGATCCCCAACAGAGCTTCGGATAAGTCAATTAATTGTGGTCATACTCATATTCGCTTGTATATAACGTTTTGCTTTAATACCTTTAAAAAAAGAAAATAATGAAGTTAGGAAAATATCCGATGCCTGGCTTCCAGACTTCTGATTTCTCATTTTGGAGATGCTAAAATCATAGCAATTCATGTAAAAAATAAAATCAATCAGAATAAAATAATAAAATCAATCAGAATAAAATAATAAAATCAATCAGAATAAAATACGTTTTTATATTAAGGAGAAAGGTTTTTTTAGGAGTAACTTTTTAAGAAGACCGAAACAAATTCTTATAAAATTAAGATTCGAGTTCGGAAAGATTCAGAGTATGTATGTTCATGCCGAAACCTATAAATATTCAAAGATCCATTGTGAGAGTCGTTCACTCAATGAGAATAACAATGCGTGGGCCCGTAGCTTAGTCAGGCAGAGCGATGGACTCTTAATCCATAGGCCGGGGGTTCAAATCCCTTCGGGCCCGCTAATCTATTTTTCAAAATTTTTGAATTTTAAAGAATCTATTTTTCATCAAGCTTTTTCTCATGAGATAAAAGTAGCATCTTTGAAAAAAGATTAATGGCTAAAAGGCTCAATATATCTAAAATATCTAAATGGGTGCAACTTTAATGCCAAAAGTAAGTGTTGAAATACCTCAAGAGCTTCTGGATGACCTCAACAAGCATGTGGGAGATAACAAGAAATTTGTCAATCAGTCCGATGCTATCCGAACTGCCATTCGCAAGATGCTGGACATGATGGATGATATTGACAGAAGGCACGGGAGACTCAATAAATGATCAGAAATTCTGAAATTAAAAACCAATTATAAAATCAATTATAAAACAGTTATAAAAGTCAATTATAATAACCACCCCTTTATTTCCACTGTGCTTTGGCATCTAGCGACTATTTTTTGAAGAATTCCATATTTCGGCTTAGCTTCCACTGGAGAGAAAAATGAAGCCTGATCTTTCAGGCTATTGACTTCCTGATGCAGGTTTTACAAAAAATTATTAAAAATTTCAGAGTCAGAGAGCTTCCCTGAAATCCCTGATACCCTGAGCTACGTTGGAGAGCAGAATGAAAGCTATTCTCTGGTTAGGCCAGGCACCCAGACCGCAGTCAGGACCCACATACTTAACCAGGTTGCCGAAACGCCTGTAAGCAAGCTTAAGCCTTTTTGTTATAATGGCCGGGGTTTCGAGTTCGGTAACAATTTCCGGAAGGTATTGCTGATCTTTCCAGACGTTAGTACAGTACCTTTCGTTAAGGATTCCTGCCAGGGTGTATATATCGGTTCTTGCAATCCCGAGCCTCAGGAATGAATCTGTACTTTCCAGTACTTTTTTGTCAATTAATTCCAGATAGGAAGGCGTGCCTGCTGATTCCACTCCTATTACGTTGATTGTAGGGGTTTCGCAGGCAAAGTTATAATAAAGAGGAGAATGAAGATGAATCTCTACATCAGCACCCCACTTACTTCCTGATTTTGAAGCATCGGTAAGGGCAGAAATAATATCATTTTCATCAAAGGCAAGCTCGGGATTCAGTCCTATGCTTGGCTCATCAATAGAAACCGTTGCGATCTTGAAATGCTTTGCAGATCTCATCGAGTTTCTAACGAAATTGTTTATGCTTTTTGCAAAAAGAGAATAGATGTCCGTGTAGCGTGTACCCCCGAACTCTTTCAGGTAAAGTTCGGTTGGGCCGGTTACGCAGATCCGGACCTTCAGAGTCTCGCCGAACTGTTCCTTATAGGCTTTTGCAACCTTCTCTATAGCCTCAAGCTCTTCGATCCTGGCGCACTCAAGTTTAACCTCAAATGGACTGTCACAGCAGTTAGAATCCCGGATAACCTTCAGGAACTGCTCATTCATGTCCTGATACTGAGGATAAGTGGGAACCTCCACACCTGCATCTATTTTCTGCTGGAAGGCGTCATTGATTACCGTAAAGAGTTTCTCATCTTCTGTTCTCGTTTTAAAGGCGTTTCGGACCCACTCCTTGCTAACTCCTTCAGGAAGGGGGTAACTTCCGATATCGTCAAAGATGATTTCTTCCATATCCTCTTAGTAGACCTGTAAGAATTTAGCATTATTGGAAAGACAGATTGGAAAGATAGAAAAAATTACAAAAAATAGAAAAGAAAGAGTCGGGAAAATCTAATCTTTAAGAATAAATTTATTTACTCAGCTATTTAGTTAAAGTCATTTTCCTGATCTTTCTGCATTAAATTCATTGATGCCTTTTGCGGTATTTTCAAGAAGTTTGAAAGCAAGATCCTGGTCCGGCCAGAACGCCAGCCCGCAATCCGGACCTGCATACTTTATCCGGTCGCCGAGAACAGAATAAGCCGTTTCAAGCCTCTTTTTTACAACATCCGGAGTCTCGAGGTCAGTAACGATTTTCTGCATATACTCCTTTTCCTTCCAGGCATTAACCCCATACGTTTCATTAATGATGCCTATAAGGCTGGAAATATCGGTCCTCGATACTCCAAGCCTGATGTAAGTATTCGAGTCCTCCAGCACTTTTTTGTCCAGGATGTCCATGTAGGAAGGAGTCGCCGCATATTCAAAGCCGATAACATTGATAGGGGTCTCGCAGACAAGCTTATACTTCAACGGAGAGTGCAGGTGAATTTCCATATCGGCTCCCTGTTTCCTGGCATAGGTGGAGGTAAGGGTGAGAGCAGAGATGATGTCAGTGTCAGAGAACTCGATCCTGTCATTCATCCCGAGGCTGGGTTCATCCAGGGCTACAACCCTGATTTTGAAATTCTTTGCAGTTTTAAATGCCTCTTTTATGAAATTCTCAATATCCAGCGCAAGGATATGGTACGCATCCACGTAATCCGTTGCTCCGAAGGCCTGAAGATAGAGGTCTGTTGGGCCTGCAACACAAACCCTGACTTCAAGAGTTTCTCCTGTTTCTTCCCTGTACTGTTTTGCAACCTCATCAATTATCTGCAGCTCAAGGATCTTTGCATTTTCCTCTTTCAGCACATAAGGCTCATAACAGTTCTTTTCATCTTTGATGATGTCCAGAAACTGCCATATCATATCTCTAAACTGAGGATAAGTGGGAACGTGCACTCCCACATCGATTTTCCTCCGGAAAGCTTCCCTTATCATGGAAAAGAGTTTCTCATCTTCATCCCGGTTTTCAGCCGCAGCCTTTACCCATTCCCTCGTGAAGCCCTCAGGTGTGGGAAGGCTGCCTCCATCGATAAAAGTGATGTCCTGCATACCTGTTATGTAAGACAGTATCAAGTATTATAATTATTGGAATTAATCTGAATGAAAAGCCATATTCATGTATAATTGACAAAAATATCTAAATCGATTAGAATTGACAAAAATAATGAAGATTCTCAAGTATAGTTGACGAAATTGGGGAAATGGGATCAGGACTCATTTTTTTCAGAATTTTGCATGATTTTTGAGAAGTTCTGGTCCACATATCTCCACCACAAGAAAGAACCTCTAAAGGTTTGCTGAAGACACGGAGAAATACAGAAAAAAGGGGAAAGAAGGGAACTGTCTGAAAAACCGGATTCTCCAGTTACCATTCCAGCAAAGATCTCCTCAATACCTTTTCTAATACCTTTTCTTATATTTCCTGAGGACTTCACTGTTTACTTCAAAAGCTTTCTCGTCAATGTAACCTTTTTTCTGGGCCCATTCAAAGAATTTGTCAAGGACTTTAGCAGCTGTGCCTGTGAACTTTTTGCCTCCCCCGACCTCAACCACGTAGTCATCAAGGAAGTCCTTAATTCCGGAGGGGGTGAGATGCTCAGGACCGAAAATGTCACAATAATTCTTGTTTTCGTGTTCGTGCCGGGCAGTGTAAAGGTCTCTGTCCTCCTCAGAAAGAAAATCCTCGGCACCGAATTCGAGGAATTCTTCGTAAAGAAGAATCGCATCTTCAAAGTCCAGAAAGGTTTCAGGTTTCAAACAGGCTTCCTGCTCATTCAAGAAATTCCGAAAAGCTTCATTTATAGTGATCATATTATCTCTGCAGCAGTACTTGTGTACTCTCATTTTTGCTGCAAAAGATTTTATATTTTTCTCAAGCATTCTGTACAGAAATGATGGATGTTTTTAACTGCCAGGATCTCAAGAAGATATAAAAAGGGCATTTAAACAGTAGATCAAATCTGAACAATAAATCAAAAAAATAAAATTCAGGGGAAATAAGAACTGAAGAATAGAAAATACCTTTATTTCGGATCTTCTTTTTTCATCTTCCTTTTTCTTCGTCTTTTCGTCTTCCTTTGTTCTTTTTTCCCATATCAATTGTTTTCTATCTTTTATCTCCAGCCCTCTTTTTATCTTATTACATAGCTTCCGGAGCTGCAATTCCCAGAGTATCAAGAGAGTTTGCAAGCACGATCCTTGCGCAGTCCACAAGAGCCAGCCTTGCAGCCCTGACCTCTTCATCTTCGGCAGCAATAACAGGGACAAAACGATAGAACTGGTTAAAAGCATCTGCGAGTTCGCGGGCATAGATTGCAAGCACATGGGGCTTTAGTTCGCGGGCTCCTAGGTCGATTACATTGTCAAACATTGCCATTTTTTTGATTAGATCGATTTCACTATCCTCGACAAGGAGAGAAGGCTTGATTTCTGTGGAGGAATCCCAGACTTCTTCCTCTTTTGCTTTTTCGAGGATACTGCATGCGCGGGCGTGGGAGTACTGGATATAGGGAGCACCCTGCTTTTCAAAGTCCAGAGCCTCTTTCCAGTTGAAAACTGTGGATTTTTCGGGAGAGACCCTGACTATATCATATCTCACTGCACCTATTCCGACCATTTCTGCAACCTGCTTCTTGAACTCGTAAGAAGTTTCAGGACGGCGGGTTTCGACCTGTTCTAGGGCGGCTTCAGTAACCCTGTCAAAAAGGTCGTCTGCACTTATGAACTGGCCGCGGCGGGTGCTCATAGAGCCTTCGGGGAGGGAGACGAACTCGAAAATAACGACTTCAGGTTCCTTGACCCCGATTGCGTTTAACGTAGCCCTGAGCTGGCCGGAAATCAGCTTGTGGTCAGCTCCGAAGACATCGATTATACGGTCTGCCTGTCCGGCTTTCCATTCGTGGTAGGCAAGGTCTCTTGTGGTATAAAGAGAAGTTCCGTTTGAGCGCTGGATAACAAGGGTCTTCTCAAACCCGTAATCCGAAAGGTCTACCACGAGGGCGCCTTTATCCGTTTTTGTCCTTCCCGTCACCTTGATCCGCTCGACAATGTCGTGTACTGCGCCGGATTTAAGGAAAAGGGATTCACTGACAAACTTATCGTGGACTACATTCAAACGAAGAAGAGTCTCCTTAATTCCGGAAATAGTCAGGGAAACTGCCTTATCAAAACTATCAATAGTCCTGATATCCCCGGCTTCTACCTTTTCCATAAGGGTATCAATTTCCTTTATGTATTCCGGGTTTTTGTCCAGCTCGACATTGGCTTTGATATACACGTCAGCAATGGCTGAATCGGATTTTCTGGAAAGGTCAAGCTCGAAACGTTCACATGCCCAGGAAACTACCGCAATCTGGCGGCCCATATCGTTGACATAGTACTGCACCTCCACATCGTGCCCTGCTCTCCTGAGAATGCGGGCAAGAGTGTCACCAATAATGGAATTGCGGATGTGTCCCACGTGCAGGGGCCCATTAGGGTTTGCTGAGGTGTGCTCAAGGAGAATTCTATCCTTTGGGGCTCCGCACCCGAATTTCTCTTTCTTTTCCAGAACCGCAGTGACTGTCCCGTCCAGATAGTGCCTGCTTGCTCGGAAGTTAATGTAAGGGCCAGAGACACTTACTTCTCCGATATACGAACCACCCGGAATTTCGAGTGCAGAAACGATAAGGGATGCAAGTTCTTTCGGATTTTGTTTGTGAAGGCTGGCAAGTTTGAAGGCAACTCTGCTTGCAAGATCGGCGTGTGAAGAGGTTTCGAAATAAAGTTCGGAATCCTCAATCTCAAACCCGACCTTTCGGATAGCGTCTTTTAAGATTGATGTAGCCTGAGCTTTGAGTTCAAGGAACAAGATAAACCACCTGTAAAAATTATGAAAATAATGTGATAACTTTAATTTATTAATCCACTGATCTAAGGACAGTTTAATTAAAAAAGTATTGGGTAAAAAAGTATTGGGTAAAAAGTATTGGATAGGAGATCTGGCCTCCTGGGGGAGATCAGATTCCGGTATTGTACCTCAGAATTGCAGCAATGCCTCCAAAGGCGTTCATGAGCTGGGAACCTTCGTCAAAGTCCGTAGACACGAAAATAACCTTTGCACTACTCTTGTCAGCAAGCGCTGAGAACTCGTCCACGATATCGGTAACATCCGTGACATCAAGGGAAGAACCACACTTCGGGCAGTTCCCGGCTGTGGGAGCTGCCTCTCCCGGCTTCCAGCGCCGCGTCCATTTATTATCGTATCCGCAAACACTGCATTTCGTGGTCACCCTTTCAGCCCGCAGATCTTCAGAGAGCAAAAGCAATTCCACAGCATTGATTTCGAGGTTTGCTCGGACCTGAGTTTCCCCATAGGCTACCTTGCCTGAATCAGAAATCAATTCTTTGAAAAAGGCCTTGACAGCATTCTTCTGCCCCATAAGCTCAAGGTCCTGAAGCTTTTCACCGGCAGCATTCACTAGTTCGGACAGGCCAGATTCGTCTGTATACGCTATATCAAAAAGCCCGAGGATTTTCTTCAGGAGCTCGTGATGCAGGAACTCGCCTGCATAGAACTCTTCCTTTGTTGGAGAAGGTCCCCCTATCAGGATACCTTTGAGATCTTTGTGGTCAACGGAAAGGAAGATATCACTTGCAGCATCTCCTATCCTCTTGTAGAAATCATGGATTGCAATGAGCCTGAGCTGCTGGAAACGGTGGGCACTCTGACCACCTTTCCTCTGTTTTCCAGGAACTGTCGAGGTCAGGTTACGGAAGGCCTGGATCCGCTTCCCTACCAGAAGCCCTACAGTGGCTTCCCTGCGGTCAAGAACCAGAAGCCCAAATGTGCCCTTATCCTTGAGCATATCCTCAAGAGGTTCCAGGTAGAAAGAGGAGTCACAATGGTATTTGTAAACGGTAATAGGTTCAGGAGGGACAATTACCTCGCTTTCCATGCTCGTTTTGTTGGCTCCGATATCCACAGCCCCTGTGAAATATACGATTCCATTTTCAGGAACTTTATCCAGGTATCTAAGTCTTGAGAGCAGAGATTCAATGGCTCCCTGTACGTTCGTTCTGGTAAGCTTGGACTTGATGTTTGCAGCCTGTCCATGCTCATCTTTCAGCTGGTTTGTGACGTCGAAAATCTGCTTGTCGGGAGGGATGTAAATGGAAATAAGCTCAGTACTTCTTCCCTTCTTATCCCTGAGGCCTTCAAGCTTCTTTTTAAATTCGTATTTTTCGTGTGCCGATTGTTCAGTCATTTCAAAAATTCCCCGATGAAGAAAGTAATGTGATAAGATTCTGGTATTTGCGGTAAATTTGAGATTAAGTCTGTTATTGAATTTGACACAGGCATGTTTAAAGTGAAACTGACAAATTTAAGGCAAATTAATTTGAACTCTCGAATCTGTTATGGAATTATCAATTAATAAGATATTGAGTTTTCCTGAGATTATCGAATTTAATTCTAGATCATTAATTCGAATCTACCAATTTGAGATCATTAATTCGAACCTACCAATTCGAGATCACTAATTCGAACCTACCAATTTGAGATCATTAATTCGAAAGTATCAATCTGAGATTTGATTTGAGATTATCCGTCTGCAATCATAATAAATTTAGTGATTCAGTTTACAATTTGTTTAGTTTTTCGGTTAATTTAACAAAGGGTAAACGTAGGATTTGATAAGGACAAATCATACAGCGAGTTCCTGTCTCAACCGAAATCTGAATATAAAAACCGCTCAGAACACGACGAACCTGAGAGTAAGAATACGCCTAGCCAGAAAAGCCGAAATCCCGGATTCCGGTAAAAACCAGCTTATGCTGCGCAAACCTGCCCTGTTTCGTATTCTGTTGATCGCACTAGATGTGAGACATAATTTTACTCAGACTGTGTCTAATTAGTTTAAAATCGGATTAGTCCCCGCAGGGATCATATCCTAAATGAAACTTGAGTTTATATTTGTTTCTATCCCCTAACTTAGATTATATATTCATACACATATAAAAATTTTCCTGTATATTGCAGTATATTGAATTCTGCTTTAGAAACTATTTTTCTCCAAAAATTTGGGTTTAATCAATGCAGGAGACCCTTTTAGCCGGAGACTTTTTTCCGTCCTTGGAAAGCAGGACTACTCGACTGATTTCAGATTCATCTGCGATTTCGTATCTCAGATGTTTTGCAAGTTCCTGGGAGAACTCCAGCACCTCTTCATGAGTTGGCATGGCAGATCGGTCAAGGCGGAGCCGTGAAAAGCCCAGATGCATGTACGCTTTTATTTCCACAAAATCTGGGGAGGCCTTTTTGATCAGTTCGGCATAAGCTTCCGGGTTGAACATGTTTTCGCCTTTTACCAGTGTCGTCCTTATGACTGTCCTTGAGTTTTTCTGTTTCATCAGGGACAGAGACTCGTTGATCTTTTCCCACAGTGCAGGCGATTTGGGCTGGCAGACTTTCAGATAGGTTTCCAGATCAGGAGCATCGAGACTCATGTAGAGCTGGGAAGGGAATACTTTTGCAAGCATTTCCGGGACTGTCCCGTTTGTGACCAGAAAAGTCGTAAAACCTCTTTTCTCATATTCCTCGATAAGTTCTGGAAGGTAAGGGTAAAAGGTCGGCTCCCCGGACAGGGAGATTGCAACATTATTCGGCTCATTGCCCTCAAGCCAGCGTCCCTTAAGTGCATTCGGAGAGCCGCCAAAACCCGTGATTAACTTGCGCTGGCAGGCAATGCTTTCTTCTACTATCTTCTCGGGAGAGTCCCATTCCCCTGGCACAGGAACCGGAACCTCAGTCGGACGCCAGCAGAAGAGGCAACGCTGGTTGCACATAAGAGTGGGAGTCATCTGAAGGCAGCGGTGGGACTGGACTCCATAGAACTTAGATTTATAGCAAAAGCCCTGACCGTTCATAGCGTGTCTGAGCCAGAGACAGGTCTTAACAGCCGAATGGCGGCCTGCAAGGGCATAGCCCTGCTTTTTCAGGAGGGTTTTAAAATCAGGGATACCAAAAGGAATGGAAGTAAGCTCTTCACCTCGAATTTCTTCCTGGATTTCCGGGAAATCTTCCCCGGGATTTTCATTTTTTTCTTCCGGCTGCATTTTTCGCATATTAAATCTTTGTGGTATATATAAGGATCGGAAAATAATTTTGGGGAGAATTCGGGAGGGTTTCGGAAGCTCAATGGAAACATTTCAGGGCCAGCTATCTGACAGGCAGCTAACTAGGCCGGCTTTCAGATCGAATTCAGCCAAAATCAGTAGAAATCAATAAGAACCCAGTCGAAACCAGTCGAAACTCAATAAAAAATCAGTGAAAATGATCAAAAGTCAGTCAAAAATGAATTGAAATCAGTCAAATCCCAGGATCTTTACGTCAAAGTCCGCGAGATCTACAATCGGGACTCTGGCAGGCACAGGCATTAGATTTACACGTTTCTGGAATTCTGTCTGGGCCTGCCAGGTCCCGGAATTGACAAGGAGGATATTTTTATAACGCTGAACTCCGAGAGTGTGGACATGGCCTGTATGGATGATTTCTGGCACAGGGTCGATTACAAAATAGTCCTTTTTTTCCGGGGATATGGAAACCCTGCTCCCATAGGTTGGAGCAAGATGCCTGCGCTTTACCATCTCAAGGACTGCACCTGCAGGTTCCTGATACGAGACGCCAGGGATACTTGCCACAAGGTCATCAATCGACCTGCCGTGGTAAATGAGAATGCGGACGCCGTCAAGGTCCACAAGAGCCGGATTACCAACGAAAATGATATTCTGGGGGAAATCTGCCTGAATGCTTTCCGGCAGTGCGGGCTGGGGTTCTGCCTGTCGGACAGCGTCGTGGTTGCCCGGACTTATGATCACACGAATATGCTCAGGAATTTCCCTGAAGTACTCGGCAGCCTTTCTGTACTGTGCGTAGACATCCAGAATATCGAGTTCCATTTCCTGGTCAGGATAGATCCCGATTCCATCAACGAGGTCTCCTGCAACAACAAGATAACGGATACTGGCTGCAAGCTCCCGCATGGATTCTGAATCTGATTCTCCTTTCAAAAAGTCCAGGAAATCCAACCAGGCATCTTCCATGAATTGGGAACTGCCTACATGCACATCCGAAATCAGTACAGCTTTCCCGTGGCTTCCGGTTCTGTGCTGAACGTTATTAGGAACATCGGGCTGGATTAGCTTTGTGGCAAGCATCAGGTTTCCATCATTAGTTACCGAACCTGTTGCCCCGACGACCTCATCCAGAAGAATTCTTGAGGCCAGCTCAAAGAGTTCCTTATCGGTGCTTCGAATAAGGACTGAAAAAGAGCCTGTCGGGTCTTCGAGAGAAAAAATTTTATGGCCGTTAGTTGTATTGCTGATATCCGAAACCATGCCTATAATCGATATTTCCTCAGAACCTCCGTCCCCTCCGCGACGGAAACTTCTCCTTTTTAAACTTTCGATGGGGCGTGCGTTGATTCTCCCCCGGATAATCTCGGAAAGCCTGCTGTATCTATCCCTGAAATACTGCACAAACTGCACATATTCCCCGATGCAGGTGGAATGCCCTGTTATATCGGAAACTACGGTCACCGGATTCTTGCCTGGATAATGTCTGTACCCCTCGTCCCTGGAACCAGAAGATGTCCCTCTGCCGGAAATGGAGACAGATGGCTCTGCACTGAAAACCCGGTTTGAAGGAGATGAGGGAAGAGAATTCCCCTGCCTGAAAAAAGAAGAAGCTGACCTGTTTCCAGCTTGTGGAGACTTAGAGGAAAAAACCTGAGGAACTGCCTTTATTGAAGAAAGAGGGCTTGAGGCGAGGTAAGAAGCCAAAACTTCCTCGGATGAAACAACACCTGATTGTGTTTCCGGCACTGGTTGAAAAACCGGATCTTGGACTGGAATGGAATCAGGGACAGGATTTTGAAACGATTCCGGAGCCGGATCAGAAGCTGAATTCGGAATATCAGGCTGTAAGGAGATTTCAGGCTCTGGGGGAAGGCCACGTGATCTGGAAGAGAGCATAGAGGTCCCGGAAAGAATTTCCCCTTCTTTTAGAGAGGAGGTATTTGTTTCATGAGAAGGCGATTTCCCTGCTGAAGTTTCGAAACCAGGGTTTTTTCCATTCTCTGCATTAGTCAGCTTTGCAGTCCTGCCAGAGGCGGCAAAGCCTTCAAAATCTACATGTTCGGCCCCTATGACAATAACAGAGTCGCTGACAGTTGAAAGGACATATTTGATCAGGCCTTCGGGCGAGTCACTTGATTTGATGAGTTCTACTGCTTCAGGGCTTATCTGATACTCTTTTCCCATAACCGCCCTTATAATATCGCTTTTATCCATAATTCCGACCTGACCTTTCTGAACTGACCTGAGCTTATCTAAGTCTTCAAGGCCTGATTTGGCATCAGAGCTAATTTGGCTCCAGACTTGAAGAGGCTAAAGCAAAAGCCTGTTTAAAATATAAAAATTAATAAGATACGAAATTAATGTGCTAAAGTAACTTGTTACCATAAAGAAGAATTTTATGAAACTTTTGTGTGTTCTGACAGAATATTTATAGTTATTAATCTCTGTCTATTATAGAATAGATGTATAGAATAGATCTACTTATTATTTTAGCAACTATTACAGAAATATTATAACCCGATGAATAAATTGAAAATTAATATAGAATAAAAACAAATATTCAGGCAAATATACTGAAAAAAGCTCACTAATCTAATTTTTAAACTAACTTCGTATAAGTCAGATTATACAAGTCGGTTTATATAAGTAGGAACAGTAGACGTAGGGCTGTATATCGTTCTGTGGTTTTATTATAATCCTGAGGATTGTATCATAATCCTGAGGCCACACATAAATTAAATCAAGTATAATAAGTTAAATCAAATAACATTTCGAGCAGGACAAGACCGAATAAAGTATAATGCAGCACCTCAAAAGAATAAAATCAAAAGAATAAAGGCTAATTATGAGCGAAATTAATAAGGAAAACAGTGCCCAAGAACAGGAAAACCCCTGGGTTTCCCTTGGAAAGGACTTGCTGTCTGTTGTAGTTATCCTGATTGCTTTCATGGTCCTTTCCAAGCTGGCATTCGGACTCTGGACTCCTATGGTTGCGGTGGAGTCAGGGAGTATGGAACCGCATATGCTAGTAGGAGATATTATTTTCATCAAAAGCGTAGATCGAGTGGACGTTATCACGAATGAGGACGGAAAAAATACAGGTTATAAATCCTTTGAAGATTACGGAAATGTGATTCTTTACCGCCCTTATGGGGAGGAAGGAGTAACCCCGATAATTCATAGGGCCATGTACAGAGTAAAAGCCGGAGAGCCTATGTGGAAAGACGGCCCCATTGCTCCGTATTCCGGCTACATTACGAAAGGAGACAACGTTGTAACCAACATGCACTTTGATCAGGAAGGACAGATAAGCTATGAGATGCCTGTAAAAGACGAATGGATTATAGGGATTGCACAGTACAGGATTCCTTATCTGGGATATATCAGACTGTTCTTTTCATAAACCGTCTGTATGACCACTTAACTTATCTTTTTAAGCTCCTGAATCAGTTTTCCCCACTAACTGGTTCAGGCATCTTATTCTTTTTTGCAGTTTCGGGCTTCCTGTTTATACTTAGTATTCTCCTCTTATAATTTTTAATAACCATCCGAATTTTTTGCCAGACAGTTCTGTGAATTTTTTGAGTCTCAACAGATCACAATAAGGGCCTCAACATACCACAGTAAATTAGAGGTATAAATCTTCAAAAAAGGAAGCAATTCCAAAACAGATAAATAAAGGAAACGAAATGAGAAAAACAATCAGAAGAATAACAATCTAGAAAAACAATCTAGAAAAACAATCTAGAAAAACAATCTAGAAAAACAATCTAGAAAAACAGTCAGAAAAATGAAGCTCAATAAATTAAAAATCGGCAAGACCGAAACTGCTGGAAGCCTTCTCCTTGCACCTATGGCAGACGTGACAAACCTGGCTTTCAGGCTGCTCTGCAGGCAGAATGGAGCTGACCTTACATACACTGAAATGATCAGTGCAGATGCCCTGCTCAGCGAGAACCGAAAATCGCTTTTTAAAGGACTGAGTTCCCCTGACGACCGACCTTTTGGAGTTCAGCTTGTAGGGAGTTCCCCTGAGAAGCTGAGGGAAGCTGCGCTCTTTGTTGAGGATGAGTACAGGCCTGAACTTATCGACGTGAATATGGGCTGCCCTGTACAGCGCATTACAGGGACAGGTTGCGGCTCGGCTCTTCTCAACTCCCAGAAGCTTGTATATGAAATAATCTCGGAGATGACAGATGTTCTGAAAACTCCTGTAACTGCAAAGATCCGTATTCTGGAGAGCGATGAAAAGACCCTTGAGATTGCACGCCGGATAGAAAAGGCAGGGGCTCTGGCCTTGACCGTGCATGGCAGAAAGGCAGAGCAGATGTATTCCGGAAATTCGGACCTTGCAGCGATCAGAGCCGTCAAACGCGAACTTTCCATTCCTGTGATTGCAAACGGTGACATCAGGGACGAAGAGTCTGCCAAAAGCACCCTCGACTTTACAGGCTGTGACGGGCTTATGATAGGGCGGGCAGCAATGGGAAATCCCTTCATCTTCAGAAGGATCAGGCATTATCTGGAAACCGGGGAAAAATTGGAAGTAGACGGAAGGGCCCGGCAGCTGGAAGACTTTGAAGCATATATCATTCTTCTTGAAGAATATAACCTTTTTTCGTCAATAAATCTAAGAATGCATGCCCACTGGTTTACAAAGGGACTACACGGCTCGCGGCAGATCAGGGAAAAGATTAATACTCTAAAAGATGGAAAAGCCATAATTGACCTGATAAGGAGTTCATGTAAAGATAGATATTAAAATATTTCGTATTTTTGAAGGTAAAATTTGTTTACAACCAATATGAGAGAAAACAGCATTTTGAGACACGTTAACCAACAGACAATAAGTATAATACGTTTAAAGGATAATTTAGAAGTTGAAATATATATAACCAATTTCTCGATGTTCACCGAAAAACTAATAATAATCTACACTATTATCCATGAAATATCGGGCACCAAACGGCGTGAATATATAATTAAAAATATATGATTGGTTTTTATATATTACACTCGATAGTAGTAATAACTCAGTCATATGAATACATAAGGTTAACAATCACCCATCCAGGTCTTTGGATCCCTGCATCTGCCTGTGCATATCGCAGTGGTACCTGGAAAAAGGGTCAGATTGTGAATCGGTCTGACAAAAATCAATATATTAAACAACATCAGGTTAATTCGATCAACAGCAGTGTGCCAGACAACCAATCAATATTTGCCATACAGACTGCCGAAAACAGCAAAAACGCAGAAAACATCAGAAAAACAGTATATATAAAACCGCATTAAAAAAGGAGAATCCAGATGAAGGAAATCAGAATACACGGTCGAGGAGGCCAGGGTTCTGTTACTGCGGCTGAGATGCTTGCCGTTGCAGCTTTTGAAGATGGGAAGTTCAGCCAGGCCTTCCCCGCTTTTGGGGTAGAGCGCAGAGGTGCCCCTGTGCAGGCATTCACAAGGATCAGTAACAGTCCCATCAGGCTCAGAAGCCAGATCTACACTCCGGATTATGTTATTGTCCAGGACGCAACCCTTCTTGAAACTGTTGACGTTGCAAGCGGGATAAAAGATGACGGAATAATTATCGTCAACACAACCGAAAGTCCAGAAAGCCTGAAGCTTAACACGAAAGCTAAGGTCATTACCGGGGACGCTACAAAGGTGGCAATGGATATTATAGGTCTCCCCATTGTGAACACTGTCCTCCTTGGAGCTTTTGCTGGTGCAACCGGAGAAATAAATGTGGAATCAATCCAGCATGCAATAAAGGCTCGTTTTCCAGGAAAGATAGGAGAAAAGAACGCAAAAGCGATTCAGAAAGCCTACGAGATTGCCAGGGGGAAAGAGGTATGAGTCTAAAGATCACACGCGGCGGAGTCTGTGAACCTGGCTCGACCCTTAAAAACAAAACCGGGGGCTGGAGAAACTTCCGCCCTGTTTATATTTATGAAAAGTGTACCAAATGCGGGATCTGCGAGATCGTCTGCCCTGACATGTCTGTCAAACCCAGGGAAGACGGCTTTTTTGAGTACGATTACGATTACTGCAAGGGTTGCGGCATCTGTGCAAATGAATGTCCTGCATATGCAATTGAAATGATTCTGGAGGAGAAATAATGATCGACCCGGCTTACAAGGGGAAAATGGTGGTAGTGGAAGGTTCGTATGCTGTAGCCCATTCAGCAAAAGTCTGCCGTCCAAATGTTATTTCCGCCTACCCTATCACTCCTCAGACCCATATTGTTGAAGACCTGTCCCAGTTCATAGCAGACGGGGAAATTCCTGACTGTGAGTATATTAATGTGGAATCAGAGTTCTCAGCAATCTCTGCACTCATTGGAGCTGCAGCAGTGGGTGCAAGAACCTATTCAGCCACCACTTCCCAGGGACTCCTGCTCATGCATGAGGCGCTTTTTAACGCTGCAGGAATGAGGTTCCCTATTGCAATGACAGTGGCAAACAGGGCAGTCGGCGCTCCAATCAATATTTGGAATGACCACCAGGACGCAATTTCCCAGAGAGATACTGGCTGGATTCAGCTCTATGCAGAAGATGTCCAGGAAGCATCTGATACCCTGCCTCAGCTCTACAAGATCTTAGAAGACCATGATATTATGCTGCCGGGTATGGTCTGCATGGACGGATTTATCCTGTCTCACGTTTACGAGCCTGTTATTCTGCTTGAACAGGAACTGACAGACAATTATCTCCCTGCGTTCCAGCCCGAAAATGTGCTTGACCCGGAAAATCCCAAGACTTTCGGAGCCTTTGCAGCCCCGGATACCTACGAAGAGTTCAGGTATCTCCAGGAACAGGCAATGCAGAAAGCTCTTCCGAAGATCGAAGCCGCAGCAAAGGAGTTCGAGGAAGTCTTCGGCAGGTTCCACGGCGGGCTTGTTGACGGGTACCTGCTTGATGATGCAGAAATTATCGTCATGTCTATGGGATCTATTCTCGGGACTGTTAAAGATGTTGTTGATGAGTACAGGGCAAGAGGAGAAAAGATCGGCGTCCTGAAAGTCAGGTCCTTCAGGCCTTTCCCGAAGGAACAGGTTAGAGAGGCTATTAAGAACGCTCACGCAGTTGTCGTACTTGATAAGAACATCTCTATAGGGACAAACGAAGGAGCTCTCTTTACCGAAACCAAGTCGTGCCTTTACAACAGTAAGATCCGCGTACCAGTTATGGGCTATACCGTGGGACACGGAGGCCGTGACATCCGCGCGGAAAGCATTGCAAAGGTTATTGAAGAAACCAAGAAAGCTGCAAAGTCCGGAATCGCGGTTGAAAGCCAGTTTCTGGATCTCAGGGAGGAGTTGCTATGAGTAAAACTGCACCTAAAACATATATTACATCCGGGCACAGCGGCTGTGCAGGCTGCTGTGATGCCTTTGCTGCAAAATTCACACTCATGGGCGCAGGCCCCAACTGTATTGTAGTTAACCCTACAGGCTGCCTTGAAGTGATGTCCACTCCTTTCCCGAATTCCTCCTGGCAGGTTCCCTGGATCCATTCCCTCTTTGAAAACGCAGGTGCAGTGGCTTCAGGTGTGGAAGCTGCCTTAAAAGCCCTTGGAAAAAAGAATGACACCAAGGTCATATCAATCGGAGGCGACGGCTCTACCATGGACATAGGACTCGGTGCCCTTTCAGGCGCCTTTGAGCGCGGCCACGACTTCACCTATGTCTGTATGGACAACGAAGCCTACATGAACACGGGAATCCAGCGCAGCAGTGGAACTCCTTTCGATGCCAGCACCACGACAACCCCACCTGGAAAAGTCTCCTTTGGAAACCAGCGCCCCAAGAAGAACATGCCTGCTATTATGGTAGCCCATGGCTCTCCTTATGTGGCAACAACCTCAATAGGTTTTCCAAAAGACATGATCCGTAAAGTAAAGAAAGCCACTGAAATCGTGGGTCCAACTTACATCCATGCCCACTGCCCCTGTACAACAGGCTGGGGCTTTGATACCTCAAAGACTCTTGAGATTGCCAAGCTCGCAGTCGAAACCTGTCTCTGGCCCATGTACGAGATTGAAAACGGGGAAATCACCCAGGTCAGAAAGGTCAAGGACCCCAGGCCAGTTGAGGAGTACCTTAGAGCTCAAAAACGGTTCAAGCACCTCTTCACCATGGAAGGCGGCGAGGAAGAAATTAAGAAAATCCAGGCTACTGCAGACTGGAACATAAAACACTACGGACTTCAGTAAAAACTGGAGTTCTACTTTTTTAATTTTATTTTTGACTTTATCTTTTGATCTGAATTCTTTTGCTTGATTTTTGATGTTAAAGTCGGGTTTTAGAGCTGATGCTACTTTTTAACCGTGACCTTGTGTGAACTTTAGATTTTCTGATAATCGGGGGTGCGTGAGTTACGTGCTTCGACCTGTCTTGTTCCGCGCCTGCGGCGCGGCTGGAGCGTGCAACACAGTACATATTACTTAATTTTACTCGCTTTTGCCAAGAAACAGGAACATATCGGTATATTTAACATTCTTAGATTCTGAATGTCAGACAGAAATTATATTTGGAATTTCACAGTTAACATTTAAGGCTCTTCGCTGTTTTGATGGGTTGAAAATAATTGCTTAGTTAGACAGTTATCCGGCCAAAATGAAAAACATTGAGCTTGACTATGATTTTCAACAACAAACGTTTCTAAATTTTATGCATGCTACTTCCATAGTTAGAAATGGATGTAAATTACCCACTCGAAACAGCGAAGAGCCCAGAACAATATCGGAAATGCATACAGAACACTGGCAAAAGTCGAAGATAAAGCGAAAAACTGCAAAAAAGCAATAGAAGCATATCAAAATGCTCTGAAAAATATTCACCGAAGAATCATATCCAATGTATAACAAGGGAATAGCAGATAACCTTGGGAATCTTATTAATTTCTGCAAAATCAATGACGTCAAACTGTAAAATTAGAAGGAATTAACTTTGTGATCTCGAAAATAAGGTACTTTTTTCCAAAACTTATAGTTCAATCCTAATCCGACAAAAACTGAGAAAATAGAGTCTAAATTTAGTTGAAACAAACAATATTAAGAAAAGTTTCCGGTATTAAACATGGATAGGCATCTGTTTTTTAAATGCCGTTTTTTAGTACCGTTTTTCAAGAATTCCGTTTTTTAACTGCCACTTTTAAAATATCGTTTTTTAAGTGCCGTTTTTAAGAATTCCGTTTTTAAAATATCGTTTTTCATGCACCGTTTTTTAAGAATTCCGTTTTTAAAATATCGTTTTTTAAGAATTCCGTTTTTTAAGACACCGTTTTTCATGTACCGTTTTTCACAGATGCCTTGCACCTCAGATATCTTTCCATAATATAAAACTACGGATGTACTGAAAATCAAATATAAGATTCCAGAAGTACTGTAAAATATATAAAGAGTGGACGCATGAACAGGAAAGAAATCTTTTTTGCATTCGGTTAGAGATGAAGCCTGAGAATCTCTTAAATTCTCAGGATCTATTAAATTAGAGAATTGAAGTCGGACTCTACTTTTAAAAAAAGAGAAAATTTAGAGAAAAAAGTAAGTTACCGGATGATTACATATCAACTAACGGTAACTGTCTTCTCAGGTCAGGCAAATACCCTTCTCTATGCAGGGCTATTTTGTAGTCACTTATTGTCCGGCATAATTTATGGGTGTATTTTATGCAGTTGTCACCAACGTCCCCTTTGAACAGGATCTTTTCTGTTTTTTCTACAAATTCGGGGTAGGTAAATACAAGTTCTTCTTTGGTGTGCAGGAACAGAGCTGTAAAGTCCCTGTGAATGCCCATGCTTCTTTTAAGCAGTTCAACATTCAGGTGGTCCTCAGACAGATATGGGTTGAACTTTACAAATGTATGAAAATCTGCGATATTCTGGTTTAAGGAATTCAGGATTGAATATAGCACGTTATCTGTTTCCGGAAGGGGGATATCCGGAAGGTCGAGGTGCTCGCCTTCGAAGGTTTTGTTTTCGTTTATATTTTGATCCCGGGTTGTATCACGGTCCATTTTATCACCCTGGTATAGTATTTTATTTTAGTCGATAGTATGGTGGTTTCCGTTTTATATAACGGATTCAATCACTTGCTTTGAGATGGCTTGTAGATATACTTACTGGATTTGGCTTGGGGTGGCTCCAAGTATATCCATTGTGTTTATCTTGCCGGCATGTCCATCGCTTCCCCACTCGAAGCGGTATTACGCACAAGTTTAGATGATTTAGGTTCCGTTTTTATTTACGAATCCAGCCTGAGAGGTTTAATCATGGAGTTCTATAAAATAAAATCAATTAAACTCGTAGGCTCTTGCATCTCACCATATATAAGATTTTGTCTTAATAAAACTGCATAAATATATTTATGTAGGAATCCTTACCCGGCCCCGTAAAAATCTTCACTATATAATATACTAGGAATGATAGAATATATACCTGTGCCTAGTATACTAGTGCATCGATTCCATATATCCTCAATAAATCCAGGATAAACACAGATGAACACAGTTGGTTTCAATTCGTGTTTATCCGTGCCAATCTGTCGTTTTTTATGGGAAACTCATTGGAAACTCATTGATCAGTGTTGATTTTTTCAAATTCCAGTTTTATTTCCATAGTTTGGAATCGATGCACTAGAATGATAGAATATATACCTGTAAATCAAGTTCAGGGTTCTCTTAAGTCTCCTGAAACCCTTCTGTTCTCAA
>CAVZFI010000013.1:0-166842 GCA_963774465.1 uncultured Methanosarcinaceae archaeon
GAGCTTAATGAATTGTCTAAATATTCAAAAAGATCTGGTACTGTTAATCGAAAATCCGGTGCTGCCAATGAAAGACCGAGTGATATTTGGAGAAGATCTGGTGCCACCAATGAAAGCCCATGTACTATAGATAGAAAATCTAGTGCTATTTATAAAAATTTTGTACTACTAATTAAAGGACAGATTCGGAGTTCCGCATACTATAAAACCTTATATGGCGTTCTTCCGACTCTCGGGGAACTCAATATTTACGTTTATAATTTTTTATTAGCCTCTTATCTGCATTTTGTTTAAACCCTTGAAGAAAGTGAGAAATCGATGAAAATAGCCATATTTCATGATTACTTTGGAGCCATTGGCGGCGGAGAAAAACTGGTTCTGATGCTCGCGAAGTGTCTTAATGCCGATGTTATTACCACGGACTTAAACATAGAATCCATAAAAAAGATGGGTTATTCCGACATACGCATAATCAGCCTGGGAAAAACTTCAAAAGTGCCTCCCCTGAAGCAAATCTCAGCATCTTTTCGCTTTGCAACGTGTGATTTTTCAAAGGAATACAATTTCTTCATTTTTTCCGGAAATTGGGCACATTTTGCTGCAAAGAAACATAAGCCGAACATGTATTACTGCCATACTCCTACACGAGCTTTCTATGACCTTTACGATACATTTATAAAAAGACAGCCGCTCTTTATCTCGATTTTCTTCAGAATATGGGTTAGGCTTCACAGGCCAGTTTCCGAATATTACCTTTCCCACGTCTGTAAAATCGCAACCAATTCAAAAAATACATCAAAAAGAATCAAAAAGTATTTCCACAGGGATGCTGAAGTTATCTATCCCCCGGTTGAGATTTCAAAGTTCACCTGTAAAGAGTATGGAAACTTCTGGCTCTCAGTAAACCGCCTCTATCCTGAAAAAAGAGTGGAAATCCAGATCGAAGCCTTCAGGAAAATGCCTGAAGAAGAACTTGTCATTGTCGGCGGATATTCAAAAGGAGACCACGCGAAAAGTTATGCCGAAAGTATTATTAATGATTTACCGGTGAATGTAAAAGTGCTCGGAGAGATTTCTGAAGTTGAGCTGCTTGACATTTACTCCCGTTGCAGGGGCTTTATATGCACTGCCATGGATGAGGATTTTGGCATGACGCCTGTGGAAGCTATGGCAAGTGGAAAACCCGTGGTAGCTGTAAATGAAGGAGGGTTTAAGGAGACGGTAACCGAAAAAACGGGTCTTCTTATAAACGCAGATGTTCATAGTGTTATAGAAGCTGTCAAATTCGTATCTCGTGAACCTGAAATTTACGGGGCCTCATGTATTGAGCAGGCAAAACACTTTGATCTTTCGATCTTTAATGAAAAAATAAAAAATGTGGTAAATAATGATTGTTAATCACCTGAAAGAGCTCTATGGCTACAGGAATCTTATCTGGCAACTGGCATGGAGTGAATTTAAATTAAGATATAAAAACTCTATACTGGGTTATTTCTGGTCTCTTCTAGAACCTCTGCTTATGCTCCTAGTTCTATACATGGTTTTTTCAAACTTAATGAAGGTCCAGGTAGAATACTACCAGCTGTTCTTGTTTATCGGAATTATTATATGGGGTTTTTTGAGCAGAGCTACTACCATCGGAATGTTTTCCATAGTAGGAAAACCAGAAATGGTTAAGAAAATTTACTTCCCAAGAGAGATCTTTGTTATTTCTTCATGCATCACAGCTCTGCTTATGAGCATCTTCGAGTCTTTGGTATTCATAATGTTTATGATATATTTCAGGGTACCAATTACTATCAATCTGGCATATGTATTTCCTATCATAATCCTCCTGTTTATTATGTCATTAGGTATCGCTCTGGCACTTTCCGCGTTGAATGTATTTTACAGAGATGTGCAGTTTATCTGGCAAGTACTTTTGCAGATTGGATTTTATGCAACTCCTATACTCTATACTATTGACATATTCCCTAAAAATCTACAGACGTTTGCCTTATTGAATCCAGTTGCACGGATTATTATTTCTGCAAGGGATACTATTATTTATTCGACTCCAGCTAAAATAGAGGATCTTTTATTTATTTTTCTTTCATCAATATTCTTCCTTCTTGTCGGATATGTTATATTTTCCAGATTAGAACCCGGATTTGCTGAGGAGATCTGATGGCAGCAATTGAAGTTGAGCACTTGCACAAAACATTCCGCATACCTCATGAAAAAAGAACGACTATATTTGAAACCTTGACCGGGGCTTTCAACCCTCCTACGTATGAAACTTTCCATGCGCTCAAGGATATTAATTTTAAAGTTGAAGAAGGGGAAGCTCTTGGGATTATTGGAGAGAATGGAAGTGGAAAGAGCACCTTATTGAAAATTATTGCAAATATCTTACGTCCATCATCAGGGAGGGTTGCTGCCCTAAAGAAACTCACTCCCTTCCTTGAACTTGGAGTTGGCTTCCAGCATGATCTCACGGCTGCAGAAAACGTAAAAATTTATGCAACCATCATGGGTATGCAGAAAAGAGAAATTAATGATAGACTAGACGATATTATTGAATTCGCAGGACTTGAGAAATTCAGGGATACGAAACTCAAAAACTTTTCTTCAGGCATGCAGGTAAGACTTGCCTTTTCAACGGCGATTCAAACTGATCCGGAAATCCTTTTGATGGATGAAGTTCTGGCAGTGGGAGATATGGAATTTCAACAAAAGTGCATTGATGTCCTTAGCAAGTATCGAAAAGATGGAGTTACAATTGTTTTCGTTTCGCATGACCTTGGATCAGTAAGACGATTCTGTGATAGGACATTGCTTCTGAATAAAGGAGAGCAGGTAGTCTTAGGGGATACAGGAGATGTAATTGACCGTTATGTATATGGTGGCAGAAATGAAGTAGTACCTTACTCTCCTGAAAATCATGAGGATACACTGGAGGGTGATGAAACTGAAGAGAAATCTGAAGGGAAAACTGAAGAGAAATCTGAAGGGAAAACTGAAGGGAAAACTGAAGGGAAAACTCCCAGATGGGGGGATAAAACAGTTGAAATTACCCATGTAGACTTTTATGATAAATTTGGTAATAAAGGAGCCAGATTTAACTCTTTTGATCCGATGACAGTAAGGATCTTTTACAACGCGCATCGAAAAGTCCCTGATCCAGTTTTCGGCATTGCTATTTATTCTGAAAATGGAGAAAGCCTGTTTGGTACAAATACAGAATTAAAAGATATTTCAATTGACTCTACTTGAAGGCAAAGGACATATTGACCTTATGATAGAAAGAATCCCAATGATAACAGGAAGATTTTTTTTGACAGTAGCGGTGCATACTCATGATCATAAGCCTTATGACTGGCATGATAAACTGTATTCTTTTGATGTAATTCCAACCTGTAGAGAAAGTGGACTTTTCGAGGTACCCTGCAACTGGAAGATCTGAGTTTAGGATGTGAAATTATGGATACTTTTGAGATTAATAATGGAGAAGAAATCAACGTTGAAGAAATTATGGGAAAAATAAGGGAAAACATACGTAAACGAAAAGGAGCAGGGGCCTTTTCGGAGAAAAGCGTTGATCTTCATAAAGGTTCTTTACCTGAGGGGTCTTTTAGTGAAAATAACACTATAAGAGATCTTGATTATTTAAATTCAAACTGGGATACTCAGAACAGCAGTTATTTCATAAGTTCTCATCGTCCGGTTGTGGGGAGATACTTAATTAAAGGAAGAGAGCTGGTGCATGGGGAAGTCAGAAGGTATGTAGATCCGGTTGTCTGGAAACAATCGGAGTTTAATAGGAGTGCAGTTAAACTCCTGAACGATGTAAGTAACAGATTAGACCAGCTCAGGCCGGAAATAGACACAAAGATAGACCAGCTCAGGCCGGAAATAGACACCAAAATAGACCAGCTCAGGCCGGAAATAGACACCAAAATAGACCAGCTCAGGCCGGAAATAGACACCAAAATAGACCAGCTCAGGCCGGAAATAGACACCAAAATAGACCAGCTCAGACCGGAAATAGACACAAAGATAGACAAACTTAGACTTGAAATTAACAAAAAGATCGATCTGCTCAGGTTGGAATTTCTCGAAAAAATAATGAATGAAATTGATATGGCAATTTCTTCAATTGACTCCAAGACAGATAATAAAGAATGTTCATCCATAATTAAAAGTAAAATTGAAGAAGATTTTGAACATCAGAAAACTATACTTTCAGGGTCCCAAAATTTGGAAATAAACTATGTGGACTTTGAGAATAAGTTTCGCGGCTCAAGTGAAGATATAAAAGGACGTCAATCTAAGTTTATGAATTATTTTGCTGGATGTTCTAATGTCCTTGATATTGGATCCGGAAGAGGTGAATTTCTGGAGTTAGCAAAAGAACAGGGTGTTGGTGCAAAAGGCGTGGATATAGATGACGATATGGTAAGTTATTGTCTCATAAAAGGGTTAGATGTAGAGAAAAATGATGCAATACAATACCTTGAAAAGCTCGATGATAATAGCCTCGATGGGATTTTTATTGACCAGGTGGTTGAGCATCTAGAAGCCAGTTGTTTAATCAGGCTACTAAAACTATGTTACCAAAAATTGAACTTTGGTTATCATATTGTGGTCGAAACCGTGAATCCACTTTCATTTTTCTCTTTTGCCAACTTTTACATTGATTTAACACATGTTAGACCAGTGCACCCTGAAACTTTGAAGTTTCTAATTAAATCATCAGGTTTCAGAGACCTAGATATGCAGTTTATTTCTCCTGTGGAGGACGAAGCAAGGTTGCAAAAACTCCCGGTTTTTGAAGAAATGGATGAGAGGAAGAAAGCAGATGCAGAGATCTACAATCATAATATCGAACTTTTGAATTACCGACTATACGGTCCGCAGGATTATGTTGTTGTAGGTAAGAAATAAGGTGAAAAAATGAAGATTGCTGTCGTTACTCCAAGAAATTTAAATGGGGAAAAGGGTGGAGCAGAGAATCTTTATGAGGGCTTGGTTATCGCTTTAAAAAAGGCCGGACATTCAGCTGTTCAAGTTGAAGTTTTGGTAGATGAATCATCTTTTGAGGGTATTCTTGAAGCATATTCAAACTGTTTCTACCTTGATCTTGATGACTATGATCTTGTTGTCTCGACGAAGGCACCGACCTATATGGTAAGGCATAGGAATCACGTCTCGTATCTTTTGCATACAATTCGCGTTTTTTACGATATGTTTGATCGGGAATTTGATCCGCGGGATAAAGAAAAACAGAAAGAGCGAAAATTGATTCGCGAATTTGATAAACATGGATTAGACCCTTTAAGAGTAAAAAAGCATTTCGTTAATGGAGCTCCCGTTTATGAAAGGATGATGGAAGTAGATGATTTCTGGAAAAAAGTAAATTTCGAAGTTCTCCACCATCCCCCAAAAGTTGAGAACTATAGGGAACCACAGAAGGGAGAAATAATTTTTTTCCCAACAAGGTTGCATCGCTGGAAAAGGCCAGATTTGATAATAAACGCGATGAAGTATGTTAACCATAATATAGATCTGGTCATCTCAGGTAGAGGAGAAGACGAAAGGCAATACAAGGAATTGGCAAAGAATGATAATAGAATAAAGTTTGTAGGTTGGATTGACGATAAAAAACTGGTGGAGTTATATTCAAAATCTATTGTCGTGCCTTTTGTACCTATAAATGAGGACTACGGATTAATAACTGTTGAAGCTTACAAAAGCAAAAAACCGGTAATTACATGCTCTGATTCTGGGGAGCCTGCAAGAATAGTAAAAGATGGAATCAGTGGCTATGTTGTTGAGCCTGACCCCAAAAAAATTGCTGAAAAAATAAATTATTTAATTGAAAACCCAGAAGATGCCAGAAAAATGGGGGAAGAAGGCTGCAAACTTGTTCAGGATATCTCTTGGGAAAACGTTGTTTCTGAAATTTTGTCGATCAGTGAAGAGGAAAGTACTTGTTGTTCTTTTGAAGAACCAAGTTTGCCGACTCGTGAAGAGGGAAATACTTCGCACTCTGTTGAGGAGCCAAAAAAGGTAAAAGTTCTTGTTACAGACAACCAAATTCTGGACCCCCCAATTGGTGGAGGAAGAGTAAGGATTTATGAATTATACAAAAACTTTGATCCTGAAATTTTTGACATAACCTATTTGGGTACCTTTGATTGGTTGGGCCCTGAAGAAAGAGAACAAAAACTTGCCGATCATTTTACAGAGATATTGGTGCCAATGACGGTACCTCACATTACAATAGATAAGATTATCAGTAGGTTATGTGCCGGAAAAACCACTTTAGATGTAACGATTCCTTTATTAATGAAATTAACTCCGAAATATCAACAGAGATTGAATATTTTGTGCACACAAGCAAATGTCGTTATTGTTTCTCATCCATGGGTATATCCTTATGTAAAAAAGGAAATTGCAGATATGAAAGAGAAACCTCTTTTGATTTATGATTCCCATAATCTGGAATATAATATTAAAAAAAATATCTTAAACTCCACACTTGTGGAGAAGCGTTTAGCCAATTTGGTTCATAGTGTAGAGGAACAGCTAGTAAAAGACTCAGATTTGATATTTGCATGTTCCAGTAACGATTCTAAAGCCTTTTCTGAAGTTTACGGTGCAGATCTAAAGAAAATATTACTGGTTCCAAATGGCGCTTCGATAAATGATATAACTCCCGTGAGTGCTGATGAAAAAGAATACATAAAGTCTCAATTTGGTTTTGAAAATAAAATCGTAGCTGTTTTTCTGGCAAGTGGAGGATATAAACCCAATGATGATGCTGCTGAATATATATGTAAAAACCTTGCACCATCATTAAAGAGAGTAACCTTCGTTCTGGTCGGGAGTGTGTGCGATACTATTAATAGAAAAATGAAAAAGCAGCTTGAACAAAATGTGATTTTGATGGGGGTTGTGAGTTCGGAGGAGAAAAAAAGAATTTTATCATGTTCTGATTTTGCTCTTAATCCAGTAACTCAAGGTTCCGGTACAAATGTTAAAGTTTTTGATTATTTGGCAGCAGGGCTGAATATAATAACCACACCAGTTGGCGCTAGAGGGATTGAATTTAATAATTACGAAAACGGAATTATCTCCGAACTTGATGAATTTCAGGATTCAATCCAAAAATTATTAGACGATTGCTCTTTAAGGGATAAAATTTCAAAGAATGCGAGACTTCTTGCTGAGAAATATGATTGGAATAAAATCTCAAGGATTGCAGGTAAAGAGATTACAAATAGGGTGGGGGGGTTATAATTAAATATTTAATGATTTCAACCTACCCTCCTAATAAATGTGGAATCGGGACTTATGCTTTTCAAATGGTAAAATATTTGCGAAATGAAGGTCACATTGTTAATATAATATCCCTCGAAGGCACAGGGGGTGACTTTTCACTTCAGCTAAAAGGCAATGCAAATCTTCTAAAAATATTGAGATATGCTTTATTTTATGATAGAATAGTAGTTCAATACCATGAATCCTTTTATTATGACGATCAAAATAAAAAGAATATCATTAGTATATTAGTGACTCATTTTTCCTTTTATTTAATCTTTCTATTGTTAAGACAGAAGTTAGGAGTGGATGTACATGAATTTCCAAGGTCACATTCATCTACCTTGATCTATCATCTAGAGAAAATGAAATGGCGAATATGCCCGAATCTTGTTTTTCACACACAGAAAGAAATTGACGACTTTGAAAATTATTTCAATTTAACTAAGAAATCTTACGAATTGCGATCTCCAAATGCATACTTTTATAAGTTTAGAGATATTTCGCAAAATGAAGCCCGAGAAGAGTTAGGAATTCCCACTAATGCAATGGTATTTCTATGTATTGGCTTTATTCAACCTCATAAAGGATATGATAGGGCTATTCAGGCATTTAAAAGTATTAATAATAAAAAAATGCATCTTTATGTCGTTGGTTCCTTAAGGATTCAATGGAGTGAATATGTAGATTATCTTGAAAAATTAAAAAACACTGCTGCAGAAAACCCTCAAACCCATGTTATAGAGAGATATTTATCTGACGAAGATTTCGATACGTGGATAATTGCATGCGATGTTATGGTAATACCTTATAGAGAAATCTGGAGTTCTGGAGTGCTTGGACGAGCCAAATTATTTAATAAAAAGGTTATCGCTTCAAACGTAGGAGGATTGGCAGAACAACTTGAAGAGAATGACATTTTGTTTGATACAGATGAAGAATTAAAAGAGATTTTAGAAAAATTTGGTAATATAATGAGTGATTAAACATTACTGACACACAACAAACTAATGTCGCATCAATTATCATAGATTTGAAGATAATAATAGTTACAAGTGGTTTTGTAAACATAATGCTATTGGCGTGACACTAGGGAGTTTTATTATTTAGTTGGTCTCCGTAGGAATATTCTCTAAGCTGGCATTATAAGGTTAAATTTAAATTCAAAAAGGCCACATTGAAAATCAATTAAAAATATTTGACATGTATAAGTTAGAGGATCTCTACAAAGCCTAATTCCATTATAACGATAGCGATGGAGAGAACCTGCTTGGTTGCTTGCAGGGGGCGGCACAATAACTTTGGTTTTAAATTTTTTATATCGGTACTAATTTTTTCTTAAAACCAGATTCATGCCTCGAAAAAGTAAATCTTCAGTGGGATACCTTTTTTTCAATTTTTCAAAATTTTCGTGTAGTAAATATTTCTCATCAACTACACCATTCCATTCTTCAGTTTCAATAATACTATATTTGCAACAATTTTTATTAAACAATTTTTTAATTATATTTATAAATTTTTGCCATTTTTGCCACAATCATATTTATCAAATAAATCTAAATAAAATTTCCTTGGCAGCTTATTGAGACCATATTTAAATTCATTAACAAAATACTCAGTACCCGGTGTTGCATCTCTAAGCATTTTAATATATTCTTCTTCACTATATATCAAATGAGCCCAAGGCTCTTTGACATAATCGGTCATATGAGAACCTTCATCACAAAAAAATACTGGAATAAAACTAATAAAAGCATACCCACCTGGCTTCAAGATTCGGATTAATTCTAAAAGCGCTAGCTCAGGATTTGGGATATGCTCAAAAGCATTAATTGATACAGCAATATCGAAAGATGAGCTTTTTAATGCAATTTTTTGTGCATCCATTCTAACTAAATCATATTTATTTGAAACAAATTTATAACCATGTTTTTCATAATATTGAGAAATTTTAAACTTATAATCGCTTTTAAAATAATTGTTATAATCGGCAACATCTATGCCAGTGACATATTTGGCACCACTATTTGCAATAAAACCAATATGCATCCCCCAACCCGCACCGATATCCACAATAGTTGAATTTTCAAAAGTAACATACTTTGATACTTTACTATAAAAGAGTTCAAACTCCTTCCTATGTCGTAAAAAATCTTGGTGTTCAGAATCATCATTATTGTTTGTCATAGTGTCACATATTAATAAATATATTAAATTAAATTTCAAAGTTTTCAGGAAATATTTATTAAACTTCTTATCATAAATAATTTTTTCCAGAAAAATTTTCTCTTAACTAAAAGAATTCTGTTATTATAATCTTTGCTTATGGACTATATAGCATCAAATAAATTATCTACATTATAAAAGAGTAAAAATCCGACTTAGAACCTATCCGAAAAGTAGAAGAACCGCGAATTATGGTAATGTGTAGTAGTGACAGAACGAAAAATTGGGCACGACTATGAGATATTTGCTGAATTCTTGACGTAAATAAAACCATTACTACTAATATCAAATCCAAATACTATGGGAAAAGAAGATTAAGGATTACTATACTATGCTTTATTTTGCATGTGCAGGGATTACTTTTCAGAGCAGTGAGACTTTTCGAATAGGCTCTAAACAAGAGGATGTTTTTCTAAAGGTGATTACACATGAATTGTACCAATGGATCTCCCTCTCATACCGATCAAAACCTAAAGAGCAACAAATCATACGATTTTGCAATTAGCCTTGGAACAGCCTGCATAGTTGCTAATAAAATGGAGAATAGTAACCTGAGGCTTTTTTCAGGACCATTTGACTGGATAGTAGGATCTCCAGAAAGAGTACACTATTTGATAAAAAACAATTTCAAGGATTTTTTTCTTTATGAGAACCTGGAAATTGAAGGGAGAAAGGATGGTAAATTTTTAGTCCGAGATAAGTTAAACTGGATCCTGTCTGTGCATGATTTTAAGGAAACTGGAAATAAGATTGATAAATTCGAATACAAAAAGGTTATGGAGAAGTATGAAAGAAGGATCAAAAGGTTTTACGATTGGTGCAGGCTCTCTGAGAAAGCTCTATTTGTTATATTTATAAGTTCAGAGGAAGATTTCTCTGATGTTTACACGACAAAAGAAGTAATACATAACTATTTCCCACAATTGCGGTTTGACATCCTGATCGTTTTTCTCTGTCCCGAAAAAGTGTCTGAGATTAAAATCATGGATGATGGTGTTTACCTTGCTCATATTTATCACGATGAGAGCAATTGGCCAAAATCTGATTTACACTGGAAAAATATTCTTAACCGTTTCTCCATTGATTTCTCGCATAAAACAATAGATCTCTCAGAAATATCTTATCTAAAGGGTGATTGTCTTAATTTTAAAAACGCAGAAGGTGCAGAAAGGTTTGTTTATTTAGGCCTATCCCATTTGGAACCTTCAGGTAGATGGTCCATAGGAGACAAAACAAGAATAGGCTTAAGGTTAAAAACAAGACCTGAGAAGATGACTATAAAATGTCACTGTTATAAAAATAGAAGCAGTTTAGTATATATCAACGGGAAATGTGTAGGAAGTCTGGACTTTACAACCAATAGTCATTCTCACGAATTTGACATAAAAAACATTGATATAGAAAACGATTATTTAGTTATAGACCTCATTCATGAAACTCCAATATCTCCTCTTTCAATAGGGGAATCTTCAGATGCAAGAAAAATTGCTGTATGTTTTGATGAGATACGATTTTCCCAATCGAGTAAGAGATGGTTTTCTAATATTTTTTCAAGCAAAAATGAGGGTTAAAGCTCTGAAATAGTCCTCTTCTTAAAAACTATCCCGAGAAAAGGTGCTTCAGGCATTATAGCTTCATGCTCTTTAATTTTTTTACTTAAGTCCCGTATTATGAAGTCCTGTATTAATATCTAGCTCCTGCTTGGACATCGCTTTGTAATAGTTCAGATAACAGTTTCAAAATCATTACCACCTACAATCTGATCATGTCACTCATCTATTTAATATTTACTGATCGATATAGTTCTTTCGAAGGCCTTATTATACTTATGAGGTACAAATAAGTTGTCAAAATGCGATACTAAAATCTAGATAACTTTATGTAATTAAGGAAACTATAGAAGTCGATGAATCTTAAGCTGAAACATAATAATATATGTTTTTTATTACTCGTTAACCTTGCTATTACAGTATTTTATCTGTTGCCTACGTTGAAATGCGGCTTTTTCAGCGATGACAGTTTTAACTCTCTGGTATCAGGAGTATTAATGTACAACAATACAGATGTTTTTTCTCATACTTATCGGACAATAAGCTACTGGATTTTCAATTTTGGAAGAATATTTCCATTGGCGTATTATATATATTTTCTTTTTTCACTCGTTCATGATTTTTTCATTTATCACTTGCTAATTTTGATTACGATATTGATAGACGTTCTTTTATTCGGCTATTTTATAAAAAGAATGACAAAATCTGCTTATGTAAGCATACTTTCAATGCTTATCATGCCTGTATTATTCCAAATTCGGGATTATCACGATCCTATACTAAGCTTCAGCATGTTACTACAAATAGTATTTTTTTATCTTATTGTTTCGCTAATAACCTTCACCTATTATTTAGAAAATCGTAAAAAAATTTACTTGGTAATCAGCTCTTTTTTTTATATACTTGGTATGTTAACCTACGAAATAACCTATCTATTCTTTCCATTATTCATAATAACTGCATACTTCTATGAAGGTAACAGTAATTTACGAAAAAGTATAAAAAAATCTGTACCATATATTGCGATCGCTCTTACATTTATTTTTATTTTAATAGCTTGGCGTGCGTTCATTAACGTTCCTGTGTCTGGTGGATCAGATAGCGGAGCTTATACAATCAATACTGACCCAGTTGCATACGTAAATACTTTAATTTTTCAATCTATTGCTGCCTTACCGATGAGCTATTATCTGTTTGACCCGATGGTGATATTCGAGCATGACCCGGTTAAATTGCTAAGCCAAACAAATCCATTTTTATTACTCGCAGGTCTTCTGAGCTTTGTCTGCTTCGTGCTTACGATTAGTGGCGTTCAGAATGATCTGCTGAAAAGAGCCCATATTTCAAGAAATATTGCATTCCTTGGCATATTCGGTTTTTCTCTATTCCTGTTACCAGGAATGTTATTATCAGCCTCGCCGAAGTACCAGCATGAATTAACTATGGGGATAGGATATCTGCCGGTTTTTGTCTCGTATTTCGGCGTATCGCTCATAATAGTCGCCTTTTTAATACTGGTATCTGACTTAGTATCCAGATTCGACAAGAGGTTATTTGTATCTGTTATTATTATTTTTTCACTCGTTTTTTCCCTGATTGTCACGCTTAATTATATTAACAATAGCGTTGTTGTGGAGACGGTGAATCAGGAATGGTTATATCCAAGAGCTTTAATGGAATCGGGGCTCCACAATGGTATTTTTAATCAAGTTCCTCCTGGTTCGTTCCTGCTCGCACAGAACTCATATCGTTGGGATCAACCTGAATTCTATATCATGTATGGCGGAGTGAAATTAAGGGGGATCGGCTCGCCTAGGGGGATCAGCTCGCCTAATTGTGATCTCAATCTTAATAAGATTCCTGTAAACGAGATCTCCTCAGAGAATGGTATATACAAATTTGATCTATCATCTAACGACAATGTTTATTATCTAAACTATTCCTCGGACTCTTTAAACAACGGTTATGCCGTTACTGGTCAAGTCATCAGATTTAATGCTACAAATATTACTTTGATCGATGTGACCTCTCAGGAAACATATGTTTACATTGAAGGGCAGGTTACGAAAACCAGAACGTCGAAGGTCCTCGTTTTCAGATTAATGGACAATGGTCTAACGCGGATACTACGTCTGGATTTTACCCGTTTCAAATCAAAGAAGGCGATAGCCGGCTTAGGCTTGTATCCTCGGGCTCTGGATGGGTTCTCTATTCATTGAGTCAAGAAGCTAGTGTGATAGATCTCAAGTCAGTAAGTCGTCGAACAGATCGGAAATAATTGAAAGGTAAAGATTTCAGTACTTTGCTAAAATCTCTGTCCTTCCTTTTTATTTCCATTTACCTCAGACACCTCACTACTTCCTAACCCTTAATGGGCGTACATCGCAAGAGGTATCGGGTGATAAATAATTGTCACGGCCCGTCTTTATTAAGTGTTACGAATAGTTGCTCGAAGAAGCTACAAAAGTGAGACATTATAAAATATAGAAACCGTTTAAATAACAACCGGTGAGACTGAGAAGATGGTTGCATGGAATCTAGAATGAGGCTGTTGGCATTTGACATAATACGGATAATCGCAATCCTTATGGTACTGGATCAGCATTTGACCGCAAACTTTCTAACGATAGTTATCCCAGGATATGATTATATTTCGATAGGTAAGCTTGGCGTCATCCTCTTTGTCTTCGTCAGTGGCGCTGTACTCTATTTTAGTAAAAGCGAATTCCATAATCTCAAAGATGTTTTAAACTTTTATTATAAAAGAATTGTAAGGCTTTACCCGGCGATGTACCTGTCATTCATACTGGCCATATTGCTGAGGCCAGACATTATTGATAAACAAACTACCACCAGCCTGATCGTCCAGCTTTCAGGTACTTTGATTTATTTCCCAGATATTCTAGCTCCCAATTGGGGCACTTTATTAAATCCCATGTCATATTTTATAGGCTTCATCATGGTCTTTTATCTACTGTATCCTCTAATTGTCACGTTAATTAAAAAATCGCCATACATCACTATGTTTGTTAGCATAATGATATCGGTGACATCAACATTATATTTCAACGAGAATATAAACAGCAGCATGCCGGCACCATATCTAATGTTTTTCGTATTCGGTATATTTATAGCCCATCTCGGACTTTATATAAAAACAGAGAATAATGATAGGCATATTGCATTCTTATCAGACCTATCTTTCTATGTGTTCCTGGTTAATAGCATAATACTATCAACCGAGGCGGCTAAAGCCTTTGTTTTCATATATGCATTAATCCCGTTTTATGCTTATATCCTGATGCATGTAGACATTATGGTTAAGAGAGAAATAGATCATGTATTAAGCTTGTTTTCCATATGGTTTAAAATCAATGTATATGATAAATGTACAGGGTAATTTGAGTGAGGTTCGCATATAAACTTAGGGCTCGTCACGAAATAATTTAATACTCACCATACTCTTTGGTTTGAATATGTAATTCTATTCTCCTTGAAACTCATCACGTATAATACCTAATTGTTCAACCTGTTTTTTTTCGATTTTAATTCCTGTTGGATACTTATTCGTGTCAACACGCATTTTTATTTCAAGCCCTTTTGATGTAGTTGTTGCTTCAATAGGGTTTACAACTACTTCATAGCTTGTTAGTGGTTTTCCGCTCCAATTAATAGTAATATGGGAAGTTTGTATAGCGATACTGGCTGGGGCTCTTTCGAAAAGGTTACTCCAAAAGGTTTTTTAATAGAAACGATATTGTAAGATTAAAAATTTAACGCTGGAATATTTTTTATAGCTTACAATATTTTGGTCTATTAACAAACAATTTAATCAAGATGAAAAGGTCGATATGAGTTTTGGTTCTCTGAAAATGAATAAAAGCCCTGCCGCCAACGAAATAGAGCACCAGTACCTGTCAGCCGAAAAAACAAGAAAGGCGCTGAAGTGGAAGCCACACTGTACCGTCGACGAGGGCCTGACCAGCACAATAGCCTGGTACAGAGGATTTTTCGCCCCCGGTGACACAGGATGGGGTTTTAGATGAGCGGTAAGAAGCTAATAAGTATTGTCATACCGGCATACAACGAGGAGGAAGTGCTGGATGAGCTGAAGAGAAGGCTCCAGTCAATGATGGACGGCAACCCCAGGTATGACTTCGAGGTCATCATAGTCGAGAACGGCTCGTTCGACTCGACGTACGATAAACTGCTTAAGATACATGCCGATGACGGCCGGTTCAAGATCGTGCAGCTGTCCCGCAACTTCCGGTGCGACGGTGGGATAACTGCCGGGCTGCAATACGTCCACGGCGACGCTGCTGTCATTATGATGGCCGACCTGCAGGACCCTCCTGAGCTGGTCTCCCAGTTCCTCGAAAAATGGGAAGAAGGCTACGACATTGTCTACACCGTTGTCCTCAAAAGGAACGGGACTGGACTGGCGAGAAGATTTTTCTCCCGCCTGTTCTACAAGATCATAGGCGTGCTGACTGATCGGACAATTCCCGAAAACGCCAGTGATTTCAGGCTTATCGACCGGAGAGTATATGAAACGGTCAACCGGATGAATGAACGGAATAGGATGCTCAGGGGCATCATAACGTGGACTGGTTTCAGGCAGTATGCGATTGACTATGAGCGACCTCCACGGTTCGCCGGAGAGTCCAAGGCAGCCTTTGTGCAGGTCTTCAAGCTGGCGCTCGATGGTATTTTCTCATTCTCTTACATCCCACTTAAGCTGACAACCTATCTTGGATTCGTCATTTCAGTGCTATCCTTCTTTACGATCATTGTCGAGCTGGCGTTATTCGTGCTCTACGGACGGGAAGTACCCGGGTTCACGACACTCATCATCGCGATGCTGTTCCTGTTTGGTATGCTGTTCATGATCTTGGGGATCATCGGAGAATACATCGCCCGCATTTACGACGAGGTAAAGCAGAGACCTAATTACATCGTGAAGAAGGAGATTGGGTTCTGAGAGGCCAGTAAAAGTCTGGGGTAAGATCATGGAAATGAGGAAAATCATCATTACGGGCGCCACCGGCTTCGTCGGTTCCAACCTCGCCCGCTACTTTGCCAGGCAAAATAACGAAGTACACCTGCTGTTGAGATCTTCCTCCAATACATGGAGGATTACCGACATTATGGACGACATCAATGTGCATAAAGGCGATTTGACCATACCTGCTGAACTGGAACGGGTTGTAATGTCTATCAGGCCAGATATTATTCTGCATACAGCTGTCTACGGCGGTCACCCTTTCCAGAACGACACCGACAGAATCTTCGATGCTAACCTCCGAGGGACGATTAACTTGGTGAAAGCCTGTCGGAACTTGGACTACGAGCTTTTCGTTAACACCGGTTCTTCCTCCGAATACGGGATTAAGAGACAACCTGTGACAGAAAAGGACGTATGTGAGCCTGGTGAGGACTACGGAGTGTCAAAAACCGCTGCTTCCCTATACTGCCAAATGGCTGCCCGTCGGGATCGGAAGCCGATTATTACCTTCAGGCTGTTCTCGCCCTATGGGAGCTATGACGATGCTACGCGCCTGATTCCCTCGGTCATTATTTCCTGCCTCAACGGGCGCTCGCCCGGGGTATCATCTCCCGTTTTTGTGCGCGATTACATTTACATTGGCGACATCGTTAGCGCATATGAAAAGGCCATAGCAACATCCCACCTGCAGAGCCCCGGAGAGATATTTAACATCGGCTCGGGAGAACAGCAAACTGTGGGAGACGTAGTGCAACATATCGTACAGCTGGTAGATAAAAATATAAAGCCCGAATGGGGCAGTCCTGGTAAGAGGCAGAACGAGCCTCAAGTATGGCAGGCTGACATCAGCAAGGTGGAAAACTCATTGGGCTGGAAGCCTCGATATTCGATAGAGCAAGGCCTAAGCGAGACAGTGGAATGGTTCGGGAAAAATATTGGGCTATACGAAGGTAAAAGGGTCTTATGAAACTATCAGATTATGTTATCAACTTTCTCGCCAGCAAAGGCGTGACTCATGTGTTTGAGATGGCCGGAGGATCGATAACGCATCTTCTCGATTCTCTCTACGACCGGAAGGATATCCGGACGGTGTGCATGCACCACGAGCAGTCGGCATCCTTTGCAGCCGAGGGTTACGCTCGGATTAGCGGAAGGCCCGGCGTGGCTATGGCTACAAGCGGACCCGGCGCCACCAACCTGATTACCGGAATCGGCAGCTGTTTCTTCGACTCGGTACCTGCACTGTTCATTACCGGCCAAGTAAACACGTACGAGTTCAAGTTTGATAGGCCCCTCAGGCAGGTGGGTTTCCAGGAGACTGACATTGTCAGCATAGTCAAACCTATTGTCAAGGATGCAGTTCTGGTGACTGATGAGGAGAAAATCCGGTATGAGTTGGAACGGCTCTTCGATGTCGCTTGCTGCGGGCGCCCCGGGCCTGTTCTAATCGATCTGCCCATGAACATCCAGAGGTCTGATATCACGCCTGCAGAGCAGGAAACGCATGATAGGGCACACGTAGAGTCAGGCGAAATCAGCGACGACGCTATTGATAAAGTTTTCACTCTTATCGAACATTCTCAGAGGCCTGTAATACTAATTGGGGGTGGGATAAGGCTGTCTGGCGCAGTCGGGGAACTATATCGGTTCTCGCAAAAGACAGGCACCCCAGTTGTATCCTCCCTAATGGGCCTGGATGCTTTTCCTCACGACAACGAGCTATACGTCGGCATGATCGGTACTTATGGTAACCGGTGTGCTAACCTTACCCTAGCGAACTCTGACCTAGTAATTGCCCTCGGCACACGGCTGGACACCAGGCAAACAGGCACAAAGCCAGAGTCTTTCGCCCGTTATGCCACGATCGTACACGTAGACATCGATCCTTCAGAGCTTAACAGTAAGATCAGGGCTGACATTGCGATCAACGGCGATGTCCTAACATTTTTGACTGAGCTCAACAACCGGCCTCTAGGGCGTAAAGATATCTCGCCGTGGATGGATAGAATAAAGCAATATAAGGCCAGGTACCCGGACTATGTGAAACCAGAGGACAACGAGATCCCTCCTAATTATTTCATGCACATGCTATCTGGATATTTACCGGAAGACACTGTCCTATGTGTCGATATCGGCCAAAACCAGATGTGGGCGGCTCAGTCAATCGTCCTGAAGAAGGGACAACGGTTGCTGACAGAGGGGGGAATGGCCTCAATGGGCTCTGCGCTGCCCATGGCCATCGGGGCTTCGTTCGCCTGTCAAGATCGGCCGGTTGCAATCATCACCGGAGACGGTGGATTCCAGCTGAACATACAGGAGCTGCAGACAGTATATCATCACGACCTACCCATTAAGATCATTTTGCTGAACAACCGGAGCTACGGCATGGTTCGCCAGTTCCAGGAACAATATTTCGACGGCAGGTGCCAGTCGACAGTAGTCGGGTATAGTTGTCCTGACTTTCAGAAGGTCGTTTCGGCGTACTCCATACCAGTCGTTAGGGCAGTAGCCGACCGAGATTTGGCTGAAGGACTGAAATGGCTTTTCGATGACATGAAGCCTAAATTTCTCGAAGTGCTCATCAGTGACAAGTCGATAGTCGTTCCCAAGCTGGGCGTCAACAAGCCGATCGAGGAGCAGGACCCGCCCCTGTCCCCCGACGAGTTAAGATCAAACATGGTCACCGGCATCCGGGAGAATGAATAAGTGTAGCAGGGTAATATGGCGTCTTCCGATGACTCTAAGATGCGATCGGTTACCGGACTTATTACCAGCTCAGAGGATGCTCGGCGCATACTCAAGTTCGTCTGTGTCGGTGTGCTGAATACCGTCATAGGATACGGCGCTTTCTTTATATTGTCGTTATTTCTGAACTACCTGATCGCCCTGGTCTTGGCACATTTTATTGGTGTTACTAACAGTTATCTGTGGAACAAGTATTGGACGTTCCAAGTGAAAAAATTCCGGCCTGCCGAACTGGTCAAGTTCAACATCGTTTACCTGTTTGCACTTGGAACGAACATGTTAATACTGTATATCGCCGTGGAACTACTGGCCTTCGATCCCAGGCTCGGGCAACTGGTCGTGTTACCCTTGGTCACGTTATTGAGTTATTTCGGCCACAGGTACTGGAGCTTCCATGGTGCAAAACCAGCCATCGACAGCGAGGCACAAAAGTCTGAACGGTGAATCACAATGAGTGAAGATGAATTAAGGAAAGAGATAGTGGAAAAGGTAAAACAGTATTATAGACAGAAGAAAGAAACCCAATTTGTCCCGGGCCAGTCGATGGTCAACTACGCCGGCAGGGTCTACGATGAGGAAGAAATGGCTCTGCTTGTAGACGCTTCGCTGGACTTCTGGCTGACTACCGGTCGCTACGCGAAGCAGTTTGAGGCCGAGTTCGCCAAATTCCTGGGCATGAAACATTGTTTACTCACTAACTCCGGATCTTCGGCCAACCTGCTGGCAATGTCCGCTTTGACCTCCCCGAAGTTGGGGAAGAGAAGGCTCAATCCCGGGGACGAAATCATTACCACTGCATGTGGCTTTCCCACGACTCTCAACCCCATCCTCCAGAACAATCTCATTCCAGTGTTCATAGACGTTGAACTGGGCACTTACGACATCCGAACTGACCTCCTCGAGAATGCGATTACAGATAAAACTAAAGCGATTTTTGTTCCCCATACCCTTGGCAACCCAGCCGACCTCAGCGTTATTGCCGAGATTGTACACGATCATGGTCTCTGGCTCATCGAGGATAACTGTGATGCTCTGGGCTCGCTGTACGACGGAAAATACACGGGCACCTTTGGCGACCTGTCCACATTCAGTTTCTATCCGGCCCACCATATGACCATGGGAGAAGGTGGAGCCGTATTGACTGACAATTATGATCTGAAGAAAATCGTTCTGTCCTTCCGGGACTGGGGAAGGGACTGCTGGTGCGACACAGGACAGGATAACAGCTGTTGTAAACGATTCTCCTGGCAGCTGGGACAGCTGCCTTATGGTTACGACCACAAATACACTTATTCTCACATAGGGTACAACCTCAAGGTGACCGACATGCAGGCAGCCATTGGAGTTGCCCAGCTCAAAAAGCTGCCCCAGTTCATTGAAAAACGAAAAGAAAACTTCCGGATATTATTCGACGGCCTCAGAGACTATGAAAAATATTTGCTGCTGCCGTCTGCAACACGAAATTCGGATCCATGTTGGTTCGGGTTTCCGATTATGATCCGGGAAAATGCGCAGTTCACCCGGAAGGACTTAGTTGACTATCTCGAAAATAATAAAATAGCCACCCGCATGCTGTTCGGAGGCAACCTTTTGAAACAGCCGGCCTACGCGGAGATTAAATACCGGGTTGCAGGCGATCTGGAAAATACGGATAGAGTAATGAATGACCTTTTCTGGATCGGCGTATATCCGGGATTGACAAAAGAGATGATCGATTATATTCTCTCGAAGTTCAGGAACTTTATGGAAGGCTACTAATCTCACCCTATTTTTTATACTCAATTTTTACACTTTTATTTTATGATGATAAACTCTAAATCACAGTTCGACAAACCAGCAGCCATCTCTGGAGCCTTCGATCCACTCTTCACGGGACCGCCTCTTTATTGTATGGTGGTGCCTTCCCGTATGATGGCACAACCATACTAACGATTTTTCTTAGGCTTTCATTTAGTAAAAGTATTCATCAATTTTTCGATAAAGCCTTTAGGCCAGTAAACGTTTTTTTTCCGAGCGAATATCCAGAGTTTCGAAAAATCCCTTATACCAGTCGATTGTTTTAATCAAGCTGTCATCCAATGTATAGCAAGGATGCCAATCCAGCATCTCACGGGCTTTTTTCGCCGACAAGCACTGGTGCACGATTTCGTTTGACGCATTATTCATTATGACAGGCTTTAGTTCGCTACCCATTTTCTTGATGATTAGATTCACCATGTCGAGTACTGAGACTTGAAGCTCGTTACTGAAGTTAAATGCCTCACCCAGGATTCTCTGATTTTCCATTTTTTCCGCCAGGGTCATATAAGCCAGGGCGCCCTCTTCGATATAGAAGTAATCACGGATTGATTTTCCATCCCCTCTGATGATTGGCGCTTCTCCTTTTATGATTGAGCGGATCGTTCCGGGCACGATCCTGTTAAAATTGAGGTCGCCGCCGCCGTAGAAATTTCCACACCTTGTAACACATACGGGCAGCCCGTATGTTTCGTAGTACGCCCTGCAAATAAGGTCAGAACAGCTTTTGGAAACGTCGTAAGGATGTCTTCCTTCCAAGGGCGTTTGTTCATCGTAGGGCAGACGTAGCTGATCCCCATATGCCTTATCGCTGGAAGCGGCCACGATCTTTGTCACAGTGGGGGACTTCCTGCAAGCCTCGAGGATATTCCATGTACCTTTTATATTAGCTTCAAAAGTAGATAGAGGATTTCTATTTGCAATGGTCACTATGGTTTGGGCAGCTAGATGGAAAACAGTATCTATCTCATACTCGTTAAGTATACGTTCCATTAGCAGATAATCTTCAACATTCCCTCTGACCACATTGATATTTTCATCGAGTTGCCGTCCATGTAGGTTGGATCTAGGGACAGAATCTCTTATCAAACCGACAACATTAGCCTTTCGTTCAACTAGAAATCCAGTGAGCCACGAGCCTAGTAATCCGGTACATCCTGTAACAAATACATTTCTATCTCTCCAGAAAGTATCGACCATTTTTTTACACCTCACCAAATTCTCCATGGTGCTTGATTCGATTTCCACAGGGCATTCAATAGCTCGAACTCCCTGTAAGTATCCATGCATTGCCAGAAACCTTCATGAGGATATACCATTAACTGACTATCATTAACCAACTTTTCCAGTGGATTCTTTTCAAGTACGCAGTCATCTTCACCTGATAGGTAATCGAAGAATTCTCTGTTATAAACAAAATATCCGCCATTAATCAATCCATTCATACTCTGGGATTTCTCATTGAACCTAGTAACAAGGTTATTCTCAATGCTAATCTCTCCAAATCTAGAAGAAGGGTATACTCCGGTCATGGTGCCAATATTGCCATGCGATCTATGATATTTAACGAGACTTCCAATATTGATATCAGCCACACCATCCCCGTAAGTCAGCATGAAAGTATCCTCTTTTATGTATCTCTCTATCCTCTTCACCCTTGCTCCTGTCATCGCTTCTTCACCAGTATTGACCAGCGTTACGTTCCAGTCGCATTCATCGTGTTTACCATATAACTGGATCTTATTGTGGTCTCCCAGGTTAATCGTAAAGTCATTATTCATTGTCTCGTAGCGTAGAAAATATTCCTTGATCATTTCCCCCTTATAACCTAGGCACAGGACGAAATCATTGTAACCGTAGTGAGCGTACGTTTTCATGATATGCCAGAGAATTGGCCGACCGCCGATATTCACCATCGGCTTAGGGCGATATTCGGTTTCTTCTCTAAGGCGAGTGCCTTTACCACCACAAAGGATTACAACTTGCATTTATTCCACCATCTCACTTGAATAATTACTATTGTTGAGTATAGTAAAATTTTTCAAATCTGAGATTTCAGGTGGCAACGAAGTCAGCTGCTTCAAAGAAGTGTCAAACCCTTTAAGATTCTCCAATGCATAGAGTTTGTAAGACAGTAGAAAAGTAGGTCTTCTGGACAAGATGTTTAGTTGAGTCACATTGCTTCTATTAGTGTTTCCAATCAACTGGTTGATATCTTCTAGTTCCATATAAGTACCTGCCATCACAAAAGTAATTATAAGTTCAATAAGATTTTAAAACCACAATAAATAAATCCACATTACGTAAATAACAATTGATTCATAGAATTGAAAGCATTGCAGTTTAAAAGTATTTCGATCGTGACTGTTCTGGTAGCTCTTAAAAGGCTTCACAATTCTTCTTGTGACTTTGAATAATTTTATTTAAAATAAATTCCATTTTATAACTTTACTAAGATGTAAAGAAACTCTTGTTACTTTGTGCTTCAACTCTGAAGCTATTGTAGCTTACATCTCGATATCCGGAGTCTCAAGTAAAATATTTTGGTTAAAGGTTACAACCTTAGAGGCTGTCTTAAAATTAAATAATCCTCGTACCTTGATTGTTCGTCAATGTTAAAACAATCTCACAGACTTCCTTATCCCAGTGATTGATCTGATAAAGAATGGGAACTAATTAAACCTTACTTTCCAAATCCAGGAAAGAATCTAGGTAGAAAGCGCGTTCATCCCTATCGAGAAATACTGAATGCCATCTTCTATTTGTTACGTTCTGGTTGTGCTAGGCGAATGTTACCCTACGAATTTCCACCATGGAAAACTGTTTACCATTATTTCCATCTTTGGCGGCTTAAAGGATTTTGGGAACATATCAATACTGTACTGATAACTGAACTGAGAATTTTATGTGGCAGAGAACCAGAGCCTAGTGCAGCAGTATTAGATAGTCAGTCAGTTAAAACCACAGAAACTCCATGAGTGCGCAGCTATGATGCTGCCAAGAAAGTTAAGGGGAGAAAATGCCACATTCTGGTGGATACAACAGGGCTACTGTTAGTAGTTATAGTCCATACAGCTAATATACAGGATCGAGTGGAGCTAAACTTGTTCTGGGAAAAGTTTACTGGGAGATTTTCTCGATTAGAGATAATTTGGGCTGATGCTGGTTATTCGGGGAAACTGGTTGATCGGGTCACTGGAATGTGTGGATGAGTACTGGAAATAGTTAAGCGTAGTGAAGATGTCAAAGGCTTTAAAGTACTTCCTCACAGATGGGTAGTAGAGCGTACTTTTGGATGGCTGGGACGATATAGACGGTTGAGTAAAGATTACGAAGGATTGACAGAGTCAAGTCAAGCATCAATCTATGCTGCTATGATACATCCTACTTTCCGCAGTAAAATTTCTTATATTCACAATTTTTTCTGCTATCGATTTCCAATCTAACGTGAATTTATTGGACTTAATGAAGGAGTTAAAAATAGCTACATGATGTTTAGAAACCAAAAAACGGTAGCATTCGATTTCACCAAGTTTCATTTTGATTCTCTATTATTTCAGTCGAATACCCCGGTAACCGTTAATGATAATATGCTTTATTAATTCCATTTTTTGGTTGTTAATTTCTGCTCAAACTAAATTTTTTAGGGTTATTGTCTGCTTTAACGAAATTTAGAGCGGGGGCGCGAACATACCCCATTGCTTGCAGAGGGGTGCGCCAGCGCAACTTTGATTTGAAGATGTTTTGAAAACGCTATCCGGAAAAAATATTTATTTTCAAAAAATACTGCGGAATGCAGGATATAGTGAGCAAAGATTCCCAACTATTTCATCCCAGTCATATTTTTCAGCTTTCCGAAATGCAGCTTCTGAGATCTTTCTATAATCCGAGTTTTTCCCAATTATTTTTTGTACGGCCTTTGCAATTTCTCTATCCCCAAGTTCCACAACAAATCCATCCACCCCATCTTCAACCAGTCTCTGTGCCGCATTGTACTTCTCCCTTACCGTCACTACAGGCACCCCGCAGGCAAAAGCCTCGATTACGACCATCCCAAAACCTTCCCTGCTTGAAGGTAGAATAAGAACCTTTGAAGCCTTTATTTTCCCGATGAGAACTTCATATTCCTGAAAACCCGTAAACTCCACATTTTCGTAAACTCCTATCTTCTTTGCAAGTTCCACAAGCTCTGCCTTTTCAGGCCCATCTCCAACAATGCAGCACCTTATTTCTGGAAAATCAGCTTTAAGGAGAGCCACCGCTTTAAGCAGAACATCAACATTTTTTTCCTTTATAAGCCGCCCGGCAAAAATGACATCATAAATCTTCCCCTCAAGCCCGGCAGAAGTCTGGCCTCCTTCGGGTTCAATTTCTGAAATCCTATTAAGATCGATCCCGTTAGGGATAACTGAGATATTCTCTTCAGGAACTCCAAGGATTTCAAGCCTCTTCTTCGTCCAGGCGGAAACCGCTATATTTTTATCCGAAATTTTTGAGACCAGTTTTTCGACTAATTTTCCGAAAAAGCCTGCTCTTCCCATGTATTCGTACCAGTAATCGTCCCAGACTTCGTGCCAGGTAAACACTGAAGGGTTCTTTTTCAGGACTGAAACCGCTTTTACGGTAAAACAGGAAAAATAGGGAAATACGCTTACATCTATAAGATCAAATTTTTCTTTCCTGAATGCAGGGAACAGCTTTACGGCGAAGACGATGGCTTCGGAAATTGAGCGTCTGCCTTCTACATATAGGTTTCGAGCTTTGCAAACTCCGTGAAGAGTCATGCCTTCATACTCAATAATGTCTTCGCCTTCCCACCATTTGATCCCGAAAATGTGCACTTCGTGCCCCCTGGCCAAGAGCCGCTTTCCCAGTTCATGAATACGCATTTCTGCGCCGCCCTTTACCCACGGATAAACAGCATCGTACACGAAGGCTATTTTCATTGCACCACTTACTGGTCTGTGTCCACTTCAAGAAGCATTACGCTCAGGATAACTGCTGAGAAAATCATCTGGAGGCCTATAAACGCAAAAACCATTGAGATAGCTGCACTTTTCACTTCCGAGAGGGACCCGTACCCTGAGCTGATCCAGGTATATACTACGTTCAATCCGAGCAGAAGGCCTGCAACCAGTATGAGTGAACCTGCGAGCAGTTCTTTTTCAAGGGAATGGTAGTTCAGCCATTTTGCAGTGCTTCCCTTATTCTTGGGATACATGCCGCGAACAAGGCCATACGTTTTCATATAGCCGCCGGTAGATAGCATCTGTCCCCCAAGGATCAGGAGCATGCAGCCTAAAATGAATGAATGGAACCTGCTTTCTGCCGCATCTCCGCTAAGCAGGAGAGAGCCTGTTATCAGGGCTCCAAAGATAAAAACCACAGCTCCCGGCAGGAAGAGAAAAGGCAGAGGACGGTATAGCATCATAAACCTGATGTGCCTCCAGCCGTCCTGAAAAGAGCGCAGTTTGGAGGGAGCTCTGCGTGAGTAATAGGTAATGGGGACTTCTTTAATCCTCAGTCCGCACTTCGCAGCTTCAATTACCATCTCGGATGCAAGCTCCATGCCGTGAGTTTTAAGGTTCATTTTTTCAAGGGCTTCTTTTGTAAAAGCTCGCATTCCACAGTGAGCGTCCGAAATTTTCGTTTTGAAAAGGAAATTCAGCATTCCCGTCAGTAAAGGATTGCCTATATACTGGTGCAGCCAGGGCATAGCTCCTTTTTTGATATCGCCTTTAAGCCTGGTGCCCATTATGAAATCCGCTTCTCCTGCCATAAGAGGGTCGAGGAACTTATCAAGTTCAAGCAGGTCATACGTATTGTCGGCATCCGCAATAGCAATATAGTCTCCTTTTGCTTCGGCCAGCCCTTTAAGATAGGCGTTACCATACCCTTTTATCGGGCCGATTACTCTTGCACCCATCGATGCTGCAATCTCTGCGGTTCTGTCTGACGAGTTGTCAGCAACTATTATCTCCCCTTCTATACCATATTTTTTGAATATAGATTGAGCTTTCTCTATGCAAATTCGGATAGTTTCTTCTTCATTCATTGAGGGCATTACGATAGAAAGAGAGGGCATGTCGAGCTTATACACCATATAGCCTAATAACTATTTTGATACCCTCATTTATCAGGAATTAGCAATTCGAAAATCTGTCTTTTAAAGTACTGTCTGCAGCAGAACCGAAGAAGTCAGATCAGGAACACAGGACCAGGAAGAGAAAATTGACTTTTGCTAACAAGCTATATAAGGTATCACAAAACTATTTTTAAGAAGGGAGCTGGATTTTTCCGGGAATTCTCAACCCATTTCATGTTGTGGTTGGAACCGTTCAATTTACAATTCAATAGGTTTTAAAGGGGGATTCGAATGGTTAAGGTAAACGTGATATTCCACAGTATTCACGGTCACATTTACAAAATGGCAGAAGCCGTAGCTGAAGGAGCAAGAGAAGTCGAAGGAGCTGAAGTAGAGATTTATCAGGTGCCTGAAACTCTGCCTTACGAGGTTCTGGAAAAAATGGGAGCAATCGAAACAAAGAATCTTTTTGCGCATATTCCTGTAGTGACCAGGAGCATGTATGAGGATGTGTTTGCAGGGGCAGATGCCCTTATTTTCGGGACACCGACACGTTTCGGGAATATGTCAGCCCAGATGCGTACAGTTTTTGACGGTCTTGGAGGGTTATGGAGTAGAGACGCTCTTGTTGGAAAGGTAGGCAGCGTCTTCACTTCCAGTGGAACACAGCATGGAGGTCAGGAATCCACAATCCTAACAACGCATGTTACCCTGCTCCATCTCGGAATGATCATTGTCGGGCTTCCTTATTCAGAGAATCGGCAGAGGAAAATGGATGAAATTACAGGCGGCAGCCCATACGGAGCTTCAACGATTGCAGGAGGGGACGGAAGCCGCCAGCCTTCAGAAAATGAACTTGCAATGGCTCGTTATCAGGGCAGGCATGTAGCTCAAATTGCAAAAAAACTCACTGGAAATTTAAAAGAGGTTTTTCTGTTATTTTAAAAATAAAAATATTGGAAAACATTTCCCTTTGTAAGGGTGTTCTCCTTATTTTTGACTTTTTCACAATACAAAATGCTCAACCAAGCCCTGGGAAGGCCATGCCTCTGGATTCGAATTTATCCTGAGCTTTAGTCAGGCATGCCAGAGTACAATAAACTGCCTTTTCCTCAGCATTTTTAAGGACAAAGAATTCTTTCCCGCAAACTGGGCATGTTTTTTTCACGTAAGACATTGCAAACACGCATTCTCTGTATGTGAGTGATTTTTAATATTCCTTTTTTATAAGGCATTTACTAAGATAACGCAATAAAATATAAACTTTATTATGAAATTAATATATATCCTTAATAAGAAAATAAAATCATTTAACTGGGCAGGTCTAATTACACTAACTGAAAACGTCATGTAGAGAGCTAAATATTTACTTAGATACAATTAACACTTGAATTTATTCCAAAAGATACTCCTGATGAAGGTAAATTCTTAGGGTAAAGTTTCTTTCACAGTTTATTCCTTTTCCCTAAACTATTTTCCCTAAACTATTTTCCCTAAACTATTTGAGGCAATACATTCATTTCTCGTGATAGGCTAAATTCAAGAAAGATGACTGAGATCCGATGGAATAATTATATTCAGGGAAACCGGTTGAATTTTATATACTTAAGGTAGACTATCCACTATTGGGTTATAGAATTAAAAGAAAATCGGGAGGTGTCCGGGATTAGGCCGCTTATTTTCGGAAATGGGAGAATCCTGATCTGTGAAGATGAAAACGGAACTATAAAGGATGTCTATTTCCCATACGTAGGGCTTGAGAATCATGGAAACTCGATAAAGGTCGGCATATGCGACCTTGATTCCCTTTATTGCAGCTGGCTTGAAAACTGGAAGATCCGGCAGAGGTACAAATCAGAGTTTCAGGAAGATTTCTGTAGCCGTATTCTCGAAATCTCCGGAAAGGGGGGAGAAAAGGTAAGAGAAGAAACCGGTAATCAGGAGACACCTGAAGCCTGCAGGGAAATCATTTCAAATATCGGGGAAACAGTGTTCGAAAACCTTGAAATCGGGCTCAGAATAACGATCTGGGAAGCTGTCCACCCCTCAGTAAACGTTTTTTACAGGACTTTTGAGGTCAGGAACACTTCGAATGCTCCCAAAAACCTGCGTCTTTTTTCAAACCAGAACTACAGGATTCTTGAGACCAAAATAGGAGAAACTGCTGTAATTGATAAACATACGCTTATCCATTACAAGCGCGACCGCTATTTCCTGCACGCGAGTGACCCTGCCTTTGACCAGCATGCAGTCGGGACTGCGGAATGGAAGGGGCTTGAAGGCACCTGGAAAGATATGGAAAGTGATGCTTCCCTTAGCGGAAATCCTGTAGCCCACGGCTCGGTTGATTCCACACTTGGCTGGACCCTTCCTGAACTGAAACCGGGAGAATCAACAAAAATACATTACTGGATCGTTCTAGGAAAAAAGTACTGCAGCGTGCTCAAAGTCCATAAACGGGTAAAGGAAGAAGGAAAAAGAGCCCTTTTCCACCATAACTTTAATTTCTGGAACTCATTTACCGAAAGGGTATCCATACTTCCTGAATTTGCCCGGATGCCTCAGCTGCCGCAGAGCGTCTCAAAGTGCTTTTACAGGAGCCTCCTTGCAGTTGTCGACCACATGGATATCACTGGTTCTGTGATTGCATCCTGCGATTCGGATATAAAACAATTCGGAGCAGACCTTTATAGCTACTGCTGGCCCAGAGACGCAGCCTGGGTCTGCCTTGCGCTCGACAGGGCGCGATACCACCACCTGAGTGCCGAGACATTTGAGTTTTTCTCAAAAATCATCACACCCAGAGGCAACTTCCTTCACAAGTACACGCCTGCAGGGGATTTTGGGAGCACATGGCATCCTGTGCCTATGGTTCAGATCGATGAAACCGGACTTCCCCTGTATGCCCTCTATAATAACTGGGAGATTGCAAGGAGTGTTTGGACCACAGGCAGGTACTACAGAACGCTTGTAATTCCCGCAGCTAACTACCTTGTGAAAGCCATTGACAGGGATACAGACCTTCCAATTTCGAGTTTTGACCTCTGGGAAGAGCGAAAGGGCGTGCATACGTACAGCGCCTGTACTGTCTATGCCGGCCTTAACGGCGCCTATGAACTTTCCCGTTCCCTTGGGGAGTATGACAGCGCAAATGTCTGGAAGGAAGCTGCAGACCGCATCCGGAAGTCTATTCTGGAAAAACTTTACGATGATAGATTAAAGCGTTTCAAGCGTTCTCTTGACGACCCTACTCTTGATTCCTCGGTCTTTGCGGTCTGGTATTTCGGGATTCTCCCTCCGGACGACCCGAAAGTTGTGCGGACAATGGAAGCTGTAGAACGCGAACTTAAGCGCCCCTCCGGAGGGATTGCCAGGTATCTACATGACAGTTACTATGGTTATATGAACAGCTGGATTATCTGCACTCTTTGGCTGTCCCAGTGGCATTCGGCAGTAGGAAACCTGGAAAGGGCTCTCGAAATTCTGGACTGGTGTGCAGCCCACGCCCATCCCGCGGGCCTCATGTCCGAACAAATAGACGACAGAGGCATGCCCCTCTCAGTTCTCCCGCTTGCCTGGTCCCACTCCGCCTACATCCTCGCCGTCCTCGAATATCTGCAAGCCCTTGAGAAAAGAGAAGGAAGCTTCTGCAATTATCTGAAAAAACTCTGATTTCGTAAATAAGCCCTTTAATTAGCCCTCTTGAGCGAAGCTAAGTATCTTTGTTTTAAATTAGTCTGCTCGAACGCAGCGGAAACAATTGTTGCATCCATTTAGTCTGCTTGAGCGAAGCGAAACGGACAGCGTACTGTTGCGATGTAATCGCAACTCCCAGAAAATCTCCGATTTCCTGCGATCCCGAGGCGCAATTCGGGAGTTAGAACATTTTCTCGAAATACAGGTACCCTGTTTCTTCTTTCTGGAATGTGAAGCCGTGCTTGAGGTACATATCTATTGCTTTCGTGAGGGTTGAATCGGTTTTAAGGACTGCACCCGAGCAGTTTTTCTCCGCGAAATCGAGAGCAGTCCTGAAGAGCTGCTTCCCATTGCCTTTGCTGCGGAAAGCCTTTTTAAGATAAATCCGCCTGATTTCACACAGATTCCCATCAAGTTTTCGGACGCCTGCAGTGCCTGCGACCTTACCCTCGACAATCCCTACGAAAAAAGCGCCTCCGCTTCCAAAGTAATAACCGTTTATGTCCCTGAGATCGGCATCTTTGACTCTGTCATGTTCAAAACCGTGCTCTAGCAGCACTTCAAGGACAACATCACGAACTTCTTCCTTTCTGGAGTCATCGTATCTCTGGATTATCATTTAGTTCACTCCGTAAACCGGACAGGGAAGTTTCTGTGCTTATTCACCTGTCGGTTTTCAGGCTTTTTCTTAATAGCTCGGGGTTGGAATACCTCTGGGAATTGAGGTATTTATTTGGATTTTTCAGAAAGTCCAGGGAAATTGCATAAAAAATCTCCGTGCCAGTAGTCAGGATCTCCTCATCAATATCAAACTTGCATGAGTGATTTATTTCCACTATATTTTTTCCCGGATTCCGGGTACCGAGTGAAATAAAGATCCCGGGAACTTTTTGAAGATAACTTGCAAAATCTTCGGCTGCAAAGGTTTTTTCAATTTCAGGATAGACCGTGAGTTCCGGGAAACTCTCCTGCAGTTTTGAATGCACCGCATCTGTGAAAACTGGGTCATTCACAAGGACAGGATAGCCATGCAGTATATCAAGGTCATAGTCAGGAAAGCCTGAAAATTCTTCCCCGGATTTGATGTATTTTTCTACTACGGCATCCAGGCACTCCTTTATCGTCCTGTCAATTATATCCGTGGTCTCCCTGTCAAAAGTCCGGTAGCTTCCGAGAATTCCTACACTGTCAGGAGTCCTGTTAAACTGGGCTCCTCCCTGGATTCTTCCGATTCCAAGGATATACTTATCCGGTTCAAGCTGCTTTTCCAGGGCAGGATAAATGCTGCTTATAAAGTCAGTTGCCATCCGGACGGGATCGATACAGCTTTCAGGCTTCGAGATATGTCCTCCTTTTCCTTTAAGGATCACTTCAAACCGGTTGGTGCTTGCCATGAAAGGGCCTGGACGGAAAGCCACGCTTCCTGATTCATGATTGGTAAAGACGTGCATGCCCATAACCGCATCCACACCCTCAAGCCCTCCTTCGTAAATTACCCTTTCCGAGCCACCCGGAGGGATCTCTTCGGCAGGCTGGAAAATCAGGCGGACTTCCCCTGGAAAGTCCTTATTTTCCTGAAAAAGCCTGGCAGCCCCAAAAAGCATTGCCATATGCCCGTCGTGCCCGCAGGCGTGCATTACTCCATTAGTTCTGGAAATGTAGTCGCTATTTCTTCCAGTTAATTCTTCCTGTACCTGCAATCCATCCGTGTCCGAGCGAAGGGCGATGCAGGGACCTGGTAATGTTCCCCGGATGCTTGCAAGTACACCGGTATCTGCAATTTTCCTGGCTTCTATTCCCAGTTCTCCAAGTATTTTCAGGATTCTCTTCTGGGTCTCATATTCTTCAAAACTGAGTTCGGGGTATCTGTGAAATTCGCGCCTCAGCCGTATAATCCAGGCTTCAAGCGCTTCTGCACTCGGATTATTTCTCAAAAGTATTACCTCGGATCTTCTACACCTGCAGCTTATTCCGTTTACTGGTATGTAATATTCACTATAATGTTATTAGTACATTTTATTTTGAACAAACATCATTTAGTATATTTTATTTTGAACAAAATCATTTAATATATTACTGTGATTTATTTTAATCCTTCAGTGTATATCCCTTCAATATCTCTTACTCCGGGTATATATTATTCCATTTTGTTATGCCGTTTACTCAAAAACCAAAATACCTGACAATTATATACTTGAATGGTACAATACATTTCCTGCTATTTATTATAAATTATTATAAAGCCCGTAATTAAGGTTCCCAAAATCCGATTACACTCATAAGTACTCTTGTAACTCCATGAAGTATTCTTATAAGCTCCAGGGATGGTATAAATGCTCAAAACACGCCTGAGGGATTTTCTTGTCACAAAAGACGACTGGCTTTTTGCGGTTTCCGACTACTTCCGCAATGACGGAATCAGAGCCACACTCCGCTATGTTCCAGACGAAAACGGGGAAAGGGAGTTAAACGGGAAAAGATATAAAAAATATGATTTTGGCCCGGCTTTTGAATTTATGAGGAAACACAGGCCTGACTGGGTACAGGATGTCCATGTAGTTCCGGAATCCGAGGTAAAACAGGTGCTTCGCCCCTCGGATTTGATTCCCGAACTTGTAAATTCCGATAGCCGCGTAAGGGCAATCGTAAAAGTGCTTGATATGGCAGGAATTCCCAGGACAAGTATGGGAGTTACGGGTTCCATGCTTGCAGGCCTCCAGAATGAAAGTTCGGATATTGATTTTGTTGTCTACGGCCCTATCTGGTTCAGGGCAAGGGATGCCATAACCGCTGCAAAACAGCAGGAAGGGCCCATTGAAGAAATCGATGAGGAGATGTGGCAGAGAATCTACACCAAGAGAATTCCGGAAATTTCATTTGATGAATTCATGCTCCACGAATCCAGAAAAGGCAACAGGGGCATGGTTGAGGGCACTTATTTTGACCTTCTTTTTGTAAGGGAATGGGACCAGATAAAAGAACCCCTTCTTCGCGGAAAGGATACAGTCAAAATGAAAATCGAAGCCGAAGTTACAAATGCCGACTTTGCTTTTGACAGCCCTGCTTATTACAAAGTCGAACACGACGAAATCGACCACGTGCTTTCATACACCCATACCTATGCAGGCCAGGCTCTTCCCGGAGAAATTATAGAAGCTCGCGGCATTGTTGAAGAAGTCGGAGATATGAAGCGGCTTGTTGTGGGTACATCAAGGGAGCCAAAAGGGGAATGGATAAGGTCTCTTACCTGGCTTGAACAGTGCGGATATATTTGAAAAGGAACAAAAAGCAGATTAAAGGAACCGGACCTCTGCTCCAGGCATTCCGGGCTGAGAGAAAAGCTGAAAGAAAAAAGGGAACCTGGAAGAAGACAACTTTTACCAAAAAGCCCTGATAGCTCAGTTTCCGGCCCGATCATCTTCTTTTCTTTTAGGATTATTTATTTCTTTTTGGGTTATTTATTTCTTTTTAGGGTTATTTCTTTCTTTTTAGGTTATTTCTTTTTTTTCGGATTATTTCTTTCCAGGTTTATTTCTTGATCCTTAATAATATCCTGCACAGAACCAGTAATTCAACTGCTGTAAAGGTCGCTTGAAGCCCAGGAGAGCTTTTCTTTTCTTCTTTTTCCATATTTGAAGCAGTAATTCCCTGTTTTTCCCCGTCAGACGGTTTGTCCTCTATAAGGGTTATGTTTTCTCCTGTTCTGGAGGAAGAAAATTCAACAGATTGGATATTATTTTCCGTGCCTGAGATTGCAAAGGTAGAAAAACCCGGGGTTTCTGCAGTAAAGTAAAAGTAAACTTCATCTTCTCCGCTGAGGACTGTGGGCAGCGGATTCCATGCATTTTCACTGTACCTGTACAGGGTTACTGCATTTTCGCTGATCCCATGTTCGGTAATCCAGGCCTTACTTACTCTAAAGCTTACCCTGGCATTTTCCAGGTTTTCAGGGCTTGAAAAACCACTATTCCCAACCCAGATATTTACGTTCCTGTAGACTGTTCCGGGGGCAGGTTCCTTAACTATTGAAGATGTATTTTTCAGCATCTCTACAATAGCGGTTGTTTTTCCGAAGCTCTTTTTCGGATCGAAGTCCACAGTAACTATCTCATTTGCCTCACCTTTAAAGGTAAAACATGTGTGGGTACCTTTGAAGACCTGTTCATTCGAAACTTCCTTTAGCTCGATATTCCTGCTCGACTCAGGAGAGCCTGCGCCTCCCCCGCCTCCGCTTCCTCCACTTCCGCTGCTTCCTCCACTTCCGCCGCTTCCACCTGAACTGGAGGGTTTTTCAGCCACGGTTATATATCCTGTTTTTGTCCTGGTGTCGTTTCCATAAGTATTGTTAGTTACTTTTAAGGTGACAGTATAGGTGCCAGGATTTGCATATGTGTAAACCGGATTCCTTTCGTTTGAATCAATGTTTCCGTTTCCGTCAAAGTCCCACTCCCAGGAATCCGGATTGCAGGCGGATAAGTCTGTGAACTGGACAGTCAGGGGTACGGGACCCAGAAGAGGGTCTGCGGAAAAGTCAATTTCAAGCGGTGGGTAAGTGACTATTACTTCCGAAATTCCTTCCACCGGGACAGCAGGGACAGAATAAGCGGAAATCGTGCCCGGTATTGTGAAGTTTCCAGGCTCAGCATTCGAAGGCACGGTGACATTATACACAACCGTTTTTTCTTTCCCTGCTGAGAGATTCTCAACCCAGACCCATTCCGGAGTGGACTCTTTAAAAGTGCTGATCTCCTGGAATGCAGCCCCGTTATTTTCCACCTGAATTACCTGCCACCCCTCAGGAAGATTTTCATCAAGTGTCAGGGCTTCAACATCCTGGTCTGCCTTTATATGTACAGTTACCGCAAAACTTTCGCCTGGATAAACCGTTCCGGCAGAGATCTCCCTGCTTGCCCCTATCCCTGCGGCTGAGGCAGGAAGGATTGTCCAGGCAAGCAGAAAAACCAGAGCGAAACCTGAAATAATGCCTGAGAGTCTAATCCGGCTTTTAGTCCTGAAGGCCTTGATGATATTCATAAGAACGAACCCTTAATTCTGTTCCAGATCTTTTCCAGATCTTTTCCTGTCACCCAATTCGTTTTTGAGCTCTTTTTCGTTGTCTTATCCACTTTCCGGCTCATTTCCTGTTACTTTACTTGTTTTTCAGGTTTTTTCTACTACTAACTAAATTTCGATACTAACTAACTTCTAATACTAACTAAACCCAAGCACTAACTAAAATTAGTTATAATGTGTTGGTATATATTAGTATACCTATCTTCGGTCTTGTTATTATCAAAAAATAGAATCTTTACCACCTGCAACCTTCAAAAAAAACAGGAAACCATATCGGGAGTGGCAGTGTCACGAATTTGCTGTAAATTCAAAGTTAATTTTTTGTGTACTGAGTATAATTCCATTCTCCCAATATTAGATTTTCAAACTACCAACTTCTTGAGATTTATGATTTTACAGAAAATCGGCACACTGCTATTATCTGCGCTTTACTGTTTTCTGTGCTGATTTTTGTGCTGATTTTTGAGCGGCTTTTTGTGATGCTCGTTCAGCTTTACCTTTTGATGTCTTCTTTGCACTCTGTTCTTTTTGTGATCTAACTTTATCAAGGATTGATGTTTTTTCCGGAGACGGTGTTCTCATTTTCTCTCTATTTGCATCATCACTTGCCTTTTTAGATTCCTTTTTGGTTTCAGTTTCTTCTTTGCCGAAAATCTTTTTCAATATGCCCATTTTCTGAACCTCTTTTGCTTCCTTATAATACCGATTTCATGTTAAATAAGGGCTCGTTATGAAATAACTTAGAGCCGGTCTTAAAATTAAATTTGATTCTACAGTGCAACAAGAAACTATGCCATGAATTTCTTTAATGCTGCCCTTTCCATTTGGGGTAACTCTACCAGGATGTGGAGTAGCAGTAATACTGGTTTGCAAAGCTTCTGGGACAATGTGAAGACCTCTGAAAATCCATTGGTAATATATAATATTCTTGAATCTTGTTTAATGTGCATAGATGCAGCCATACAGTTTGAACTTAAAAAAATAATTTACATAGTGTATGTTAAGTCCAATAGAAAGCCATATCGAAAGCCTTAGAGGAGGCCGTATCTAAAATCGGATAGCTAACTTCAAATATATTTGCAGCTAAAGCCAAATATAAATAAGAAAGTTACCTATTCTTCTTTTATGAAAATAACTAAAAGTTTCATCTGGCTCATTCTGGCGTCAAGCTTGATTTTAACCGCATCTGCAGCTTTCGTGTATCCTCATTTTACCTCGCATCCTGATCTTACGAAAAACACGGCTCAGGCAGATAGGTAACTGAAGCTGCAATTAGCGGGATAGAATCCAGTTCAAGCATGGTTACTAAAATACAACCTTCAGATCCCCTGGAAATCCTTACAGCAGGTGCTGCGGCAACGGGCTCAGGCACTGAGGTTACTGTCTATAACAATAATCTTGCCCTTGTAAAGGAAAGGAGGGAGCTTGAGCTCGCTTCTGGGGTCAACAGGGTCGAATATACGGATGTTGCTGCTCTTATTGATCCGACATCAGTAATGTTTGAAGACACAAAGAATAAGGATACTGCCGTGCTGGAGCAAAATTACGAATATGATCTCGTAAGCAGCCAGAAACTTCTGGAGAAATCTCTGGGCAAGGAAATTACTGTAACCGAAAAAGAAGGAGGTACATACACAGGGACCCTATTGAGTTACGACGGAGGGATAGTGCTCAGGTTGAATGAAGGCAAAGTCGTAACGATTTCCGAAGTCTCAAACGTCGAATTCCCTGATTCGGCAGACCTGCTCACAAAACCCACTCTGGTCTGGCAGGTCTACTCGCCTGCGGCAGGCAAGCGGGATGTCCTTACCTCTTATCTTACGGGAGGCATGAGCTGGAAGGCCGACTATATCGTAAAAGCAAGCGCAGATGATAAGAAAGCCGATATCCAGGGCTGGGTCAGTGTCAATAACGCCGCAGGAACAACCTATGAGGACGCCAGACTGAAACTGGTTGCAGGGGAAGTTCACCGTGTGGTCACGCCAACGCCGAAATATGCAGAAGAAACTGTGACAGCAGCAGAAGCAGGGTATTCAGGGGCAAAGGACAGCTTTGTTGAAGAGTCCCTCTTTGAGTATCACCTCTATACCCTTGAAAGGCCGGCTACCCTCAAGAATAACCAGGTGAAACAACTTTCTCTGCTCTCTGCCGATTCCGTGCCTGTAGAAAAGGAACTCGTCTTTGATGTCTCAAAAAGCAGTGATGTGCAGGTCGCCCTGAGCCTGAATAATTCAAAAGAAAAAGGCCTTGGAATGCCTCTTCCTGCCGGGACTCTGAGAGTCTACAAAGCCGATTCCCAGGGCCAGCTCCAGTTCCTCGGGGAAGACAGGATAGAGCACACCCCAAAGGACGAAGAGGTAAAGGTTGTTGTCGGAAACGCTTTTGATGTAACAGGCACAAGAACCCAGACCAGCTACAACAAGGTAAGCTCGGATGTCTGGAGGGAGAGTTACGAGACCGAAATCAAAAATCACAAATCTGAAGCCCAGAAAGTGAAAATTGTAGAACATTTCTACGGGGACTGGGAAATTACCGCCAACTCTGACCCATACGAGAAAAAAGACGCCTTTATCGCTGAATGGGAAATAACCGTACCCGCAGACGGCTCAAAGAAAGTTTCCTACACCGTCGAGCGCAGTTATTAACTGTGAGACGATGGTAAGCTGTCAAATCCGGGATCTCTAACCACGAGGTCCCAGAAAAACTCACTCCAGAATATAACCACGGAAAAAAAGGAATGCATGGAAGAATTACGCCCATGTTTCCTTTATTTCGTGTTTTTCGTGTTTTCCGTGGTTCACTTTCTCTTTTGAAATCAGTGAAGGAATTTTGGTTTTTGATTATCGCTACCACTCTTAAAGTAATTTTCTCACAGGATAATTTCGGGCATAATATTTTCTTCCTGAGAAAATTGATTTACATCTCATATCTCCCAAATATTTCTGAAAAATCTTCTCTTCTAACCAGTAATTTACAAGTACCATCTTTTGTAACCACAACTTTTGCAGGTCTTGGAAAAGAGTTTGCATTTGAGGCAAAGAAATCTGAATATGCACCTGTATCATAGAATAATAAATAATCTCCTCTTCGAGGTTTTTTTATTAATTTACTCTTTATTTTGCAAAGGAGATCTCCAGTAAAACATAAATTTCCTGCAACAAATGTTTCAAAGTGTTCGCCTTCCTCGACATCGTTTGCAATTTCTATTCTATGCAACTGTTCTGGAACTGCAGTACCAAAAGTATGGGAATTAACACCCACGTCTACATGAACAATATTCTCTCCACCCGGGGTTTTTGAAACATGACCAACTTTTGCAATAGTTACTCCGGCATTTCCTACCATGCTTCTCCCAGGTTCTATAACAAAACGTGGAGATCCGATCTCTTCCAATTTTTCTTTAAAAGTTTTGTTTGCAGAAAATTTCTCGTTTAATAATTTTTGAATAAATGTATCTGGAGTATATTTGCATGAGAGTTCTTCACCAATCCATTCCAGATCATTTAAATCCGAATTATATTCATACCCGATAAACTCATTAGCCCACGTATAATTTTCTTTTCGCGTATTTTTTATCTTCTTTTTAATTGTATTCCAATCCTCAAATCCGAAGTACTGGATACCCAGCCCGCCTCCCATATCGATTTCATTTATGCCAATTCCGATTCTTTGCGCATCTCGGGATAGATTTATCAGCGTATCAAGAACTATGTGATATGCACTAATATCAGTTATTTGTGATCCGAGATGAACCATCAGGCCGTTTGGAATTAACATATCCATATCCAGGACTTTCTGGAATACTGAACTAGCTCGTTTGATATCAATTCCAAATTTACTCCAATCGCCTGAAGTTGTAATCGCTCGTGAAGTAATATGCTTAATTGGAAAACCCGCAAGTCTCAGGTTTATTTTTGCAGGCACTCCTAATTCTTTTGCAATTGTATTGATTGTTTTTAATTCCTCTTCGGGATCGACGTTTATTATTATCTCTCTGGTTATGCATTCCTCAAGATAGGATTCACTCTTGCAATTTCCATTTGCCCTTATTTTCTCGGCTGGAATTCCTGCATTGAGTGCTAATTGCAATTCATATTCTGAAGCAACATCAGCTCCGGAACCTAATTTTGACAGAAGAGAGAGGATATAATTACTTGCATTTGCTTTGACTGCATAACATATGAGATGATCTTTGTACTCTTTTTCAAGTGCCTGCTGATATCCCTTACAATTTCCTGCAATCAGGTCTTCAAATAAAACATATAATGGCGTGCCGTATTTTGTTGCCAGCTCAACCATATCTGTACCATAGATTTTCCGATGGCTTTCTTCAGTTTTATCGATATGCCTGTTCCATGGTCCCTTGTCCAAGATCATTTCAAACCTTCCCTTTATTGAATATCGTTTGAAATAAAAATCGGAAGATACCAGAATACAGAAGAGACCACATTACAAAAAAGTCTCTAAAAAGCAGTGCAAAAAGTGATATGAAAGCAACATAAGAAGACGCCCAGAGGCACTGCATCCATTCACTGTATCCCCCAATACAGCCCTTCGAAATTATGCTCCCCCAGGCATATTTGTTCGAAGAAGGATCAGCGACCCCCAGGCGATTCTTTTATGTGGTAGATTCCAGCTTACTCCCCGACCTTACTCCCCAACTCCGAATATAATATTATAACATTATATCATTAAATATTTTAAATTAATTATATCAAAAATTGTTTTCAAGCAAATTATATATTTAAGTCAAAAATTTCAAAGCAAGAAAAAAGTTCCATTTTATAAATCAGTCTGCTTGAGCGCAAGCGTTGCGCCGCTTGATACGCCGTTGCAGGGGTTTTCGATCAAACCTTTTTTAAGAAAGGCTGCGTTGCGCCGGTTGATCACGCCGTTGCCAGGGGTTTTGAGGATCAGAACCTCTCTCAAACACAAACGTTGAGCGCAAACGTTGCGCCGTTTGATCACGCCGTTGCCAGGGGTTTTCGATCAAACCTTTTCTGAAAAGGCTTGCGATCAAGCCGTTTTTTGAAAAGGCTTGTTGAAAAGGCTTGCAGGGCTCAGGAGAAAATACGTAGAATTTATGTCCCATAAATTAGCCCTCTTGAGTGCAGCTCAGTATCTATATTTATAAATTAGTCTGCTTGAGCGAAGCGAAACGGACTGCGTACTCCCGAGGCGCAATTCGGGGAGCGAAAAGGGCAGCGCACTGCAGAGCCGCAACTCTGCTGGGCAAAAAATATTACTATCATCCCCGCAATTAACCCCTCAGATGATTATAGGTGTATTGGGGCCCGAAGGCTCGTACTCGGAAAAAGCTGCACAAATATGGATTCTGAAATACGGGCTAGATAGTGCAGAACTCCGGTATTTTGCAGATATAGAGGATGCGTTCCTGGCGGTGGTAAAGGGAAAATCGGATCTCTCGATAATCCCGATAGAAAACTCTATTGAAGGTTCGGTAGGAGTTACTCTCGACCTCCTTCTTGAGAATGAGGCTGAGATAGTCGGAGAGATAGTTGTCAAAATCGAACACTGCCTGCTCTCGAAAGGCGGGCCTGAGAAGATTAAAGTCATACTCTCACATCCTCAGGGGCTTGCCCAGTGCAGGCATTTCCTGAAAAAACATTTCCCTGAAGCTGAACTCAGGAGCACGGGCAGCACTTCCCATGCAGCAAGGCTTGCAGGAGAGTTTGAAGAGATGGCAGCAATAGCTTCTCCTGAGGCTGCCGAGTGCTACGGGCTGAAGGTTCTCCTTCCAAATATTCAGGATAGGAAAGAAAATTACACCCGTTTCATTGTTTTGAAGGCCGGAAAAAAAGCTTTGACTGAGCAGGTTTTATGTGCCGCAGAAGATAAACCGGATAAAGCCGCATCACAATTCGGCCCTGGACAGGAATCAGGGCATGATTTCCGGTCTGAAACAGAAATCGGACGTCAGAATTCCAGCCTTTCAGCCTGCAAGACCTCCATTATAGTATACCTGGAAAAAGACAGACCTGGAGCATTATACGAAATTCTCGGGGCTTTTGCGAAAAGAAAAATTAATCTGACAAAGATCGAGTCCAGACCTTCGAAAAAGGAACTCGGGGATTATTACTTCTATATCGATTTAGAAGGGCATACCAGCGATGAGCTTATAAAAGATGCCTTAGAAGATATAAAGGCCAAAGTTGATACTCTAAAGGTACTGGGTTCTTATCCCGCTTTTAAAAAGTGAACAAAAAGATTAAATAAGTTCAAAAGCTAAAAAATTGAGTTAAGCTTGTTCGATGTGATGGTTTGGATCTTGAAACGTCAATTAAAAAACACGAATCTGCAGTCCGAGTTTATAGATTATTATATTCTTTACTTGATTTTATAACATTGTTCTTTACTTTGCATATAATTTTTTCATTAACTAATATGGAAGATATCTTTTCGATAATAAGTGCTTTTGAACCCTATACCGGTATAAAATATAATTTTTTAGGTTTTAGAGTCCTATTTGAAACTTTAGGGATTATACTGATGGAACTCCTGCTGACTGCAGTAATTACTGCCGTTATATACAGTCGAAAGGAAAAAAAAGATGCTATAAAACTTATTGAGGAAAATTTTCCAACACTTAAGGAAAGGCTAAGAACGGCGTATGACAACAGGAATACGGAAAACATAATTGTTAAGGATCTTATAGGCGGGGTAACTATTGATCTCAAACCAATAGAGTCCTTATCCCTACTGAATACAAAATTGCTAACAATAGCAATCGGATTGATGTTACTTGCAGGTTCAGGTACTACTTACATAGAAGTTACCGACTATCATACAGATATAACCCCAAAAGATATCCCTCAAGTGATCGAAAACATTCCCTTTGTTTCGGATTCGAATACTGACCTTTTCCCTGTAGAGGAAAACGGCGGAACCTCGAATAATAACGACAGCCAGGAAGGGCTCTTCGGGGAGCCTGCCGTTATTGTGGTGGAAGGGAAAGAAGTTGACCTGAAGATTCCTCCGGGCGCAGGGCAGGGTTTTACAAGCCAGGAAGCAGGGGAACAGATGAACGAATCATTTATTCAGTCAGACCTTGTAAATCCTGAAGCGGCTGCTTCCCAGGCTTATTATGAGAATTTACCTGAAGGTTACAGGAACGTTATCCAGAGTTATTTTGAAAGACTTGCAGAAGAATAATTTGGAAGATTATCTAAAGCCGGATTTACCTGCACTCAGTTTAATCGAAGGTTGTCTCAAAGCAGTTTTTGAATAACAGGCAGTGTTCTGGAGGCACACTGTTGCAGGAGCAGGTAACGTCCAGAGAAAGTGGGCTTTTTAAGCCTCTAAAAACAGAAACTTAAAGGGTGAAGCAGATATGAATGAGACTAATACCGACTCCGGGCAGGCTGCCGCGACCTATCAGAACGCAGGCAGGATTTTCAAGGATTTTTTTGAAGAAATAGGGCACGTCATAGTAGGCCAGAATAGAGTAATCGAACAGATCATGATTGCAATTCTCTGTGAAGGACATGCCCTTATGGAGAGTAACCCGGGACTTGGAAAAACCCTTATGATCTCCACAGTCTCAAAGGCAATGAACCTGAAATTCAGCAGGATTCAGTGTACTCCTGACCTTATGCCTTCTGATATTACAGGGACAAACGTTATTGAAGAGAAAGACAATAAAAAAGAATTCAGGTTCCAGCCAGGGCCGGTTTTTGCAAATGTCGTACTTGCAGATGAGATTAACAGGGCATCCCCGAAGACCCAGTCAGCCCTGCTGGAAGCCATGCAGGAACAGCAGGTAACAGTCGGAAACGATACCTTCCTCCTGGATCGCCCTTTCTTTATTCTTGCAACCCAGAACCCCATAGAAATGGAAGGCACATATCCCCTGCCTGAAGCCCAGCTCGACCGTTTTCTCTTAAAAATCCTTGTAGATTACCCCTCCTATGAAGAGGAAATGGAGATAATAAACCGGTATACGAAATCCGAAATCCCGAAGATTTCCAGAGGTCTTGATAAATCCACACTCCTCGATTTGCAGAAACTCACCAGGCAGGTTCCGATCTCCGAGGAACTCAAGCAGCGCGTCCTTTCTATTGTGGGCATGACAAGAAAAGAAAAAGAGCATATCGAGTACGGGGCTTCTCCCAGGGCATCCATCGGCCTTATCCTTGCCGCAAAAGCCAGGGCCCTTATCGAAGGCAGGAACTTCGTAAGCAAAGAGGATATCGATTACATGGCATATCCCGTCCTCCGCCACAGGCTTATCCTGACCTTCGAAGCCGAAAGAAGCGGGATGACCCCTGACCAGGCTATTGAGGATATTATCAGGAAGATCAAGTAAAACCTGAGCCCCTGGGATTCCCAGGACAGGGAAGGGACTGTAGAATAAGTTAAAATAACCCTGAAGGGTTTTCCCGGGTCCGGAATAAACCGGACTTTTTCTATTGACGATCCAGAATGACTCGCACAAAACAAAACATCGAAACGGACTTTTTCAGGCAGCTTGACCGCTTTACATTCTCTGTCCGGAAAAGGGTATCGACAGTTTACGCCGGAAACCGTCCGTCCACCCGAAGCGGACGCGGCATCGATACCATCGGGTTCAGGGAATATGATATTAACGACAGCCTGAAAGATATTGACTGGAAAGCCTATGCGAGAACTGAAAAGCTCTATGTGCGGCAGTTTGAGGAAGAGAAAACCCTTACGACCCATATCCTTCTGGACGCCAGCAAAAGCATGGACTACCCTGAAAAAAGGACTTCGAAGTTCGAATATGCTGCTATGCTCGCTGCAGGCTATGCCTACATGGTAACAAAATATAACGACAGGTTTGCAATCTCAACCTTTACACAGGAAATCGACATAAGCAAACCCAGCCGCGGACGAAAAAACCTTTTGCGGGCAATCGACAGGCTGACAGAGCTCGAACTGTCCGGAGGAACTTCCATCGGGGAGGCCGTCACAAAATACAGCCGGGAAATCAAGTCCAGATCCCTTGTAATCCTTATTTCGGATTTTCTTCAGGAACCCGAGGCAATAGAAACTGCAGTTTCCAGGCTATCTGACCACGACCTCATTCTTATCCAGGTGCTCGACCCCACGGAAAAAGTGCTTCCGCTTCAGGGAAACAGCAAGCTTGTAGATCTTGAAACCGGAGAAGAAATCAGGACTTATGTAAGTGAAAAGTTCAAGGAAAAGTACCTTGGAAAGCTTGACGACCACAGCGCAAGGATCAAAAAAGCCTGCATGAAGACAGGGGCTGAATTCTATAGTTTTACAACCGATACCCCTATCTTTGACGCTTTCTACCATACCATCAGGAGAAGGAGACGCTAAAAATGCCTTTTGAAAACCCCTTTGCTCTTGCCGCTCTCCTGAGTATCATCCCGCTTATCATTCTTTACATGCTCCGCCCAAAACCGGCGGTACTTTCAATTCCCTCACTCATGTTTGTGCTTAAACTTGAGAGAGAAAGAAAACGGGTTTACGCCTCGCTCACTAAAATTGTGCAGGACCCGCTTTTTCTGATCCAGCTCCTGATGCTGATCCTTCTTTCCATTGCGGCAGCAGGTTATTACTACAACTCGGAAGAACCTCTGAGCGGAGAGCATACCGTGCTCATCCTTGATACTTCTGCAAGCATGCAGGTTGATTCCCGCTTTGAGGATGCGGTTGGGATTGCTGACGGTTATGTGAGCAAGAAAAACAGCATAATCCTGGCTTCGGATATGCCTCTGCTTGCCCTTGAGGGAGGAGGCTCCTCGGCTGCACACGAGATTTTCGATAAGGTCAAGCCAGGAGCAGGTACTGCCGACCTGTCTGCAGCAATTACAACAGGTATGAGGCTTCTTTCCACGGAAGGGGGAAGAATTATCGTTATTTCGGATTTCACAAATTCGATAGGAGACGATCCTGTCGCTTCCAAGAACCTGGCTGAATCTTACGGGATTAAGGTCAATTTCGTAAAAGTCGGAAAGCCTGCCGATAATATAGGGATTATCAACGGCTGGATCGAAGCCACGGACGGAAAATACGGCTACACAGGTGTCATTAAAAACTATATGGACCATAACGAAAGCGTTGAGATCGAGACAGGCAGAGGAACTTCAGGAAATGCCTCAAAGTCTTTTTCCCTTGATGTCCCTGCAGGAGAGACAAACCAGTTCACTCTGGGAAACCTGGGGCCAGGCATCACAACAGTCCGGCTCAATGTGGAAGATAGCCTGCCTGTTGACAATAAAGCCTACATCTCTATTCCGGATACCTCAGAGCAGCATATACTCTATGTTACTGATAATGGGAAATTGCCTTCGAAAACTGCACTCTCACTGCTCCCAAACAGTAACCTGACCGTCTCAAAATCCGTGCCTGCCGATCTTGGCAATTACTCCCTTGTCGTGCTTGCGCAGAAAGAGACCCCGATTGCCAATAATTCGGTCGAAAGAATCGAAAGCTATGTCAGGAACGGAGGCAATGCGGTCTTTATTGTAAGCGGAGCCCTGGTCCCTGAGAAAACCGAGGTTGACCTGATTAAGATCCTGCCTGTAAAACCCTTCAGGCTTGAGGAAACCGAAGATGGACTTGGGGTTAAGGAAGCCCTGAAGAGCAGTATTACGCAGGATATTAGAAGCGAAGAAATCTCGGTCCGCAAATATTTGAATGCAACTGAAAGGACAGGCTCGACAACCCTGGTAACTCTCGAAAACGGCGTCCCTGTACTGAGTTACTGGCAGGTGGGTAAGGGAACTGTTTTCTACATGGGGCTGAGTGATGAACTCGGAGAAAATTCCTGGAACAATTTCCACAACCTGCCTGAATATCCTGTATTCTGGATAAAACTTGTTCAATGGCTTGGAGGGGCAGGAGATATCTCGGAATACAACCTGGAAACCGGCACATTGACCTCCCTTTCCAAGACAGGGGAAATCCGTACGCCTACAAAGACTTTCACTTCAAACCGCATTATCTTTGACGAGGCCGGGATCTACGAGCTTGCAGGGAAGAAAATTGCAGCCAATCTCTACGATGACAGGGAATCGAATACTACAGTCGATGCCTCGGAATTGACAAGGAGGGCGGCTTCGGACGATGAACCTAAACTTGTAAGGGCTGACACCTACACCGCCAAACACGACATTACCAATTACCTGATAGGAGTTCTGTTCCTGCTCATACTACTCGAAATCCTGATCATACGCGGGAGAGGTGAACTATGAACATATCCCTTGAACACCCGGAAATGCTTCTCCTCATAATTCCCGTTATAATTGCCGGGTTCTATTTCCTGCGGAAGACAAAAACGAAACTTGTAGAATGGAGGATGCTTGTCGCTTTTCTGCTTGTGCTTGCCCTTGCTTCTCCCTTTACTACGGTTACTCAGACGATTAGCGAAGAAGACCCCTCTCTTGTGCTTGTTCAGGATCAAACAGCAAGTATGGGTATCTTTCCTGAAGAAGCAGGCACCGAACTGTACAAAGCCCTTGTGGCTAATACCCCGACAACTTTAGTCCAGCTAACCGGGGATAAAACCTCGCTTGGAGATACCGTTACGCAATATGCGGGCAGCGGCAACCAGATAGTAATGGTCAGTGACGGGAACAATAATGCAGGCAAGGATCTCACCGAAGCCCTGGAATTTGCAAAAGAAACCGATACCCCAGTCTACCTTGTCCAGCCCGAGCTCAAGTCAAATGACCTGAGCGTCGAGGTCCTCGGGGGCAAGACCGTTGTTGTGGATAACGAGAACGAATTTGGGATAGTCGTCCGCCAGGCTTCCGATCAAAATGTCAGTTACTTCCTTGAAGTATTTGTGGACGGAGAGCTTTCGCAGAGCAGGGACTTTACTCTGGAGGGCAGGAACAATAGCGATCCCATTCCGATTAATCAGGCTTTTAATACCCTCGGCGCCCATAATCTCAAGGTAAAGATCACTCCAAAAGGAGAGGATCGCAATGAAGTTAACAACGAATTCTCCAAATCCGTGTATGTAATTCCCAAACCGAAGCTTACCCTTGTTACGAACGAGCCAGATTCTTCTCTCGGCAGGGTCCTTGCCAACCTTTATAATGTCTCAGCTGTCAGTAATTACCCCGGAGCAGCGGCTCTTGAGGGCAGCAAAGTTCTTGTGCTTGACAACCAGCTTATAAGTTCCTTTTCCGAAGCCCAGATGAAAGAAATCAAAAATTATGTAAGCAATGGAGGCGGACTGGTTGTCGTGGGAGGAGAAAAGGCTTATAATTATGGGAATTACCTCAATTCGTCTCTTGAAGAAGTACTGCCTGTACTTTCAAAGCCTTCCGATACAACAGGTAAAAATTATGTAATCTTACTCTTAGATTTATCAGGAAGTACTTTTAAAGGCGGACCAGAAAAAGTCGTTATTGGTGACGTCGAGACCTATCCACTTTATCCCATATTAACGAATAGTGCACAGAATATTATAGAGAGTGATGCTCTAAAAGGCTCTGAAGTTGGAATTGTTGTAATAGGCGATTATGTTGGGAATATTTCTTCAGGACTTCGTCCTTTAAATTCTATATCTGCCAAAAGCTTTGGCCGTGAGTTATCTAGTCTAGCGCCGACAAATAAGCTCGCTACTACAAATTTATCCCAGGGAATTCTTGAGGCAAAAAATATCTTTGACAAACAAGCTCCTCCCGATGCTCCTAAATATATAATAATCGTTGCAGATGGTGTAGAAACCGAACATCCTGAAAAGGTAGGAAGCTATTACTCCTCTGAACTGGTGGAGTTTGCAAAGAGTGTCCATGAAAGAAATAATATTAATTTTATTTATATCGACATTGAGTCTACATACGATACTAAAAAAAGTGTTGAGGCTTTAAAGTTTTTCATGGATGAAGTGAATGGAGAATATGTTGGCAATGTGACTTCAGTTTCTGGAATCCAGGGAATAGAAAGTCTTGGAAATGAAGTTCCGGAAGAAACTGAAGAAACCCCTCTTCCCGATTACTTTAGCTTGAGACCATACTCTTCAGACCACTTCATTACAGAAGATGTGAATTTTACTGATGCTAATATTACAGGATATAATGACGTGACTCCAAAAGCCGGGGCTGAGCGACTTGTGCTTACTAATACCGGAAAGCCTGTACTTACCACCTGGCGCTTCGGGCTTGGTAGAGTTGCAGCCTTTACCACTGACAATGGAGAAGGTGAAGGATCTCGCTGGGCGACTAATCTTTATAGTGGTTCGAATGCCAAACTTATTTCAGGCACTACGAACTGGGCAATAGGAAACCCGAGAGCTGAAGAAGGGGCTGTCCTGGACGGCCCGGATACCTGGCTCGGCACTCCTTCCGATCTAACGCTTACAATGTACGATGAGGGAATCCCCCAGCTTAAAATGGACGGAAACTCCCTTGATCTTGCCCTGACCGGAAGGAATACCTACGAGACAAGCGTAAATCCCGAAACTATGGGAATTCATGATATCTCAGGCTACCCGCTTGCGGTAAATTACCAGCTTGAGTACCGGGATGTCGGACTCAATAAGGATATAGAGCCTCTCATCCTTGCAACCGGGGGGAAAATTTATACCGAGAAGGATGCAAGAGCCCTTCTCCTGAAGGATGCCAGGCAGAACTCAGAGAGACAATCTGACGAGCCTGTGAGCCTGAAAGTGTATGTGTTACTTGCAGCTCTTGTGCTTTATCTGGGTGAAATCATTGCCAGGCGCATAAAGGAAATGAGAAAGCTCAAGAATGCACAGGTTGAGGTAGAAGCAGGAGCGTAAGAGTCCAACAACAGGGCTTTCTCCTTTATCTTAGAAATGGAACTCCGGGAATTTGGAATTCAGGGATTTAGAAGTCCAGAGTTTTTGCCTTTCTTTATTTCATTTGCTCTCTTATGCTGCTTTACTATTTATTTCCATTACTTTTTTATTATTTTTTACTTCGTTTTTAGTTCTCTGTTTTAAGCTTTTAGGAAGCTCTTAGAGAATACTCTTTGAAAGCTTTTTATGAATGCATCAGAAGAGTCAGGGTTATCTGCCCGAAAAAACCTGCGAAAACAGGCACTACAAGGTTATCATCAATTTTATTGACTGCGGTTTCCGTAAGGGTTGCAAGAAAAGCCATTACCAGGGAAACAAGCGGGTTCCCGAGAATAAGCAGTCCGATGAGGAAATCAATAATAAACTCGGAAGCGGAGCCTTCAATCGATTTGTCATTGTTAAAGATCTTATGAAAAACTCTCCTTTTTCCGTAGAATTTTCCTATAAGGGCTGCAGCCAGGTCTCCAAAGGTTGCCATAAGGATTGCGGCGTATGCGATTTCTTTGCTGAAGAGGGCTATTGCCGAAATTGCTCCGAGGGCAAAGTATATGTGGCCTCCCAGGCGGTCGGCTTCATGTTCACGATACATGATATAGAAAAAAGGTATTCGCATATTATGCTCAAGCCGGAGATAATCAAGAACTAGAACGGTGACAAGGAAGACCATTAGTACCCAGAGCACGGCTTCTTTTCCGAAAAACTCGTAGATGAGTACGATCAGGACTGAGATAAGATGAACACTTTTTCTCAGGACTTCCAGGACAAATTCTCTGGACGGCATGACAAAAATATTTTGTGAGGATAGAATATAAACATACCTTTTTGAAGTTAACAAACGCTCTCTTCTTTCAGGTATATTTATATTAGGAATTCATCGCTCGTATATTTATTTCTTCAGAATTTTTTTCTTCAATAAGTGGTTTAGTCCGATCTAATTGTTGTCTCGGAATCCTGCTGAAGTTCTGTCGAATTTCCGGTCAGTTTTTGAATCATGTCCATATCCCTAAGTATTTTCAGGCTCATAATGCCTCCTAGAAGCAGGTTCATATGGTATGTCAGAGCTCTCCAGGCAAGCACTGTAATTCCCAGGACAGACGAACTTACGAAGATTAAAAAGATAGAAGCTGCTCCTAATTCCGCGACCCCACTTGCCCCGGGCGTTGCGGGAACTAACAAGATCACTGTAAGGAGCACCTGAGCTGCAAAGACGATAAGGATCGAAGGTTTTTGTGAAAGACCCATGAGGATAAGTACAAGCAGGGAAAAGTCCACAATCCAGAAAAGGAGAGTATAAGCCATTCCCCAGAGCACCCCTTTTCTTCCTTCTGAAAAAAAGATCCTGACACTATCGTGGAAATGATCAATTTCCCCGTCTATCTGCTCCGTGAGATGGAAAAGCGCATCATCTGTCCGTTTTCCTAAAAACGGGGCAAGCTTGCCTGCAATCCTATGAATTATATGTTTTACTTTTTCGGGCCTCCAGATTCCGTAAATAAAGAAAAAGAGAATTGCAAAAACCAGAGAAATTGCTGTTACGAAAGCTGCATCAAATTTATAATTCAAAAGCATATCTCCCAGAATATAAAGGGCAAAAGGCAGACAAGAAAATATAAAAAGAGCATCAAGAAGGCGCTCACCTACAATGATCGCAGTCGCCCTGCCCAGAGGAATCCCATTCTTATTCAGAAGATGCATTCTCAGCAGGTCTCCCCCTGCACAAGAAGGAGTAATTCCACCCACAAAAGTGCTTGAGATGACTATTTCGGTTAACTTCATTGCGCTGACTTTATAACCAAGAGCTTTACAGAGAGCCCGGGTTCGAAAACCCCAGATAAAGTATAAAAAGATATGAGAAAGAGCCGCAGCCAGGATATATTCCAGTCTGATCTTCCTCAGGGCCTCAATAGTTTCGGAATCAAAAGTCAAGCCAGTAACAAGGATAATTGATATCGCACTGATGATCAGCGCTGTAATAAGCCATTTTTTGTACCTGTTCATGGCAATCTATCTGAATTTTTTGTCAGAATAGTCTTCTATTTGAGGAATATTCTTTTCCAATATATATTAGCTGCAGAGCAAGAATGTATGGCGTGCCGGTTTAAATTATTATGTATATCTTTAAGAAGTTATGGGATTCGGATTGAGAACCAGCTCAAAAAATCAATGAACGATTCTGGGAAAACGGCAGATAATTAAGGAAGGTAGGCATATGAGAAAAGTTAGATTTGAATTAAGACTAAACCTGCCTCTCTAAACAATGTTAATCTGAATTCAAACCTTACAAATTCAACTTGTTTTTATTTCCCGTTCTTTTAAACTTGTGTTTCAGGAACCTTCATGGGTAATGTCATAATCGGGATTGATTACAGTATCTTCTATGCTGGAGTTACTGGCTATTGTGACTTCAGGCCAGACTTTAACTCCGGAATGTATTGTTGAGTTATTTTCGATAATTACTTTATGCCCGATGACGGTTCCGTTTTCAAGGGAGCAGTGTTCTCCTACAATTGTTTCGTCTGCTACCACGCCGCCTGAGATATTAGAATCCTTTCCTATGGAAACACCATCAAAAAGATAAGATGAAAGGATCTTTGCGTTGTCTTCTATCCTGCAGTTCGAGCCTATAACGCTGTAAGGCCCGATAAGGACGTTATCGCCGATTGTCGTGTTTTCCCCTATGACTATTGGCCCTACAAGGGAAGAATTCGAACCTATGGACACGTTGTTTCCTATTGACAGGGGACCTTTGATTCTCGCGTTTCGGGTTGTGAAATGGCCTTCAATTGTCGTTCCCGGAAGGGCATCAAGCATCCAGCGCTGAGCCTGTCTGTAAGCTGCCGAGCTTCCCACGTCAGTCCATTTTCCCCGCACAAGCACACCGTTGATTTTTTCATCGGCAGCAAGCAGGGAGGGGAAGAGGTCTTTTGCAAAATCGTATTTTTTGCCATCAGGTATCCATTCGAAAATAGAAGGATCGCAAACATAAATGCCTGTGCTTGCAAGGTTGCTGAATATCTGGCCTGCTTTAGGTTTTTCCAGGAAACGGTGGATCCGGTAATTAATATCCATATCCGCAATTCCGAATTCTCGGGGGTCGTCAATCGAAAGAAGTCCTATGGTCACCAGGGCATCGTTTGTTTCATGGAAACGGTACATCTCCCTCAGGTCGAGATTAAGGACGTGATCTCCACCAAGCACGATAAATGGTTCGTCTTCCAGGTATTGCACGGCGTTTTTAACCCCGCCTGCAGTTCCAAGCTTTTCTTTCTCATACACGTAATCGATATGCACCCCGAAAATGTGCCCGTCTCCGAGCTGTTCTTCTATGCGCTCTCCCATATACCCAAGGGTCATGACTATTTCATTGAACCCTTCTCTTGAAAGATGCTCAATCAGATGCAGGACTGATGGTTTATTGAGAATCGGTATGCTCGGTTTAGGGTGCTTGAAAGTCAGCGGCCTGAGTCTTGTCCCTGCCCCTCCGCACATGATACATGCTTTCATATTTTCTCAAATCCTATTCTATGAATATATCATTAACGATCTGTTATCATTATCTGAGAGGTTATTGATTATGGTTATCCAGAAGAATATCTTCTTTTCGTTCCACCTTAATTTCCCTTTTTCCTTCATACTCAGACACAGTGCCTGTTAAGCTAATGAAATCTCCCTTTCGGATTGACATATTCAGGGCTTCAGCACCTGCTGTTTTCGGGATAAAAACGCTCAGGACTTCGGAGTTGCAGTCCACCTGTAAAAGCAGGTGCTCCCCTGTATAGGTGAACTGTTTGCTCAGGACTTCAGCTTCAAGGAATACTTTATCCCCCGCACTGGATTCACGGGTATACTGCCTGGCTTCTCCTCCTGTCTTTTGTCCGGCATCTGCGAGTTCGGATCCGAAGCAAAGATACGCTGTCATAAGAGAAGATAGTGTCATAAATAACAGCAGTACCATGACTTTCTCTTCCTTTTCCATAACTCACCACCTATTTTGAGGTTCTGAAATCAGCTTACAATTGAGACAAGTTTTATTTCAAGAATCAGGGTTTTGCCTGCAAGTTTATGGTTGAAATCCAGGGTAGCAGAGGTTTCTGTGGAACTTAGCACTTTAACCTCGCTTCCTGCTGGAGTTATGATTTTTTTCCCAGTTTCAGGAGGAGACTGTAGCTCAAGCTTTGAGAGAGGTATTTCCTGAACAAGGTACTTCTTATGTTCTCCGTAGGCATCTTCAGGTGAGACTTTAAGAGTTTTTTCTTCTCCCTCTTTCATTCCGATAACGCCGACATCGATACCTTTTATAACCTGACCTGCACCTGCCCTGAAAAAAAAAGACCTGTATTCTTTTTCTTCGCCATAAATTCCTGCTTCGATGGCTTTTTCCTTTAACGTGGTATCGAAGACTGTCCCGTCCTCTAATTTTCCAGTGTAATTAATAAGAAGATAATCTCCCATTTTCACAGTACGAGAATTTTCCATTATCTTTTTCCCCTGTGGATTCTCCTTTCGGCACTTCAGTCTCCCTAAAATGTTTTATAGTACCGAAAGGGTGCATTACTCATAAAGAAATTATTCAAACTCTCAGTTTGCTTTCCAGGAACTTAAATTTATTCTATAGAGACGAGTTTTATATCAAAAATGAGGGTCTTGCCTGCAAGTTCATGGTTGAGGTCAAGAGTAACATGCGTGTCATTCACAGCAATTACTTTGAACTGATTTCCGTACATATCTCCAAGTGTTTGCCCTACTTCTGGAGTTTCGGTTAGATTTAACTCTTTTATAGGAATAGCCTGGGTCTTTGATTTGTCGTATTCTCCATAAGCTTCTTCAGGAGGGATTGTGATAGTTTTTTCGTCTCCTACTTTCATCCCGATTACACCTTCGTCAAAGCCCTTGATCATCTGGCCTGTTCCAGCCACAAATGTAAGAGGAGCGTATTCCCTTCCGCTAATATATATGCCAGCCTGCTTTGCAACATCTTCTCTAGATGTGTCAAAAACCGTTCCGTTTTCGAGCTTTCCGGTATAGTCCACCTGGACGGTGTCTCCAGTTTTTACTACTCTGCTGTCTCCAGTCTCATTCCCATTTCCGTTCCCTTTATCCATGCAGCCGCTTCCAAAGAGTACGCTTCCAAGGAGCAGTATCGCTATGATAAAAATTGCTCCACTCCAGGTCTTCATACCTTTTAAGCCTCCATAGAAACTACCTTGATTTCGAATATCAGGGTCTTGCCTGCAAGCTCGTGGTTGAAATCCACAACAAAATTTTTCTCGCCTACCTCTGTGACAATGCCTTTGAGGCCGGTCTCCGTAGCTAGCTGCATTCCAATTTCCGGTGTAAAATCAACAGCTTCAACTGGCAGTTCCCTTGAGAGCTCTTCTACATATTCTCCATATGCTTCTTCGGGTGGAATTTTAAGGGTTTTTTCTTCCCCTACTCTCATCCCGACAACCCCCTCGTCAAAGCCTTTAATCATCTGGCCTGCGCCCACAGTAAATGTCAGAGGTTGATAGCTTCTCATGTTATTGTAGATCTCTGCCTCAACGGCTGCTTCCTTTACGGATGTATCGAAAACGGTTCCATCTTCAAGTTTTCCCACATAATCAACTGAAATGGTATCTCCGTTCTCAATTTTTTCGCTGGAATCTTTTGTTATATCCTCGGCCATAAAAATCAATAAGACAAACGAGAACATCTTAGATAAAAGTGCTGATAAATGATAGCCAGAAACCGAGTAGATAGGGATTTAAGGAATTGGAATATGCAGAAATCCTTAAAGCTTTCTTTTTTAAGTTTTGATTTGAGATTCAGTCTCTTTCAGTTCTTTTTGATACTCAATATATGAGTAAACAACCGTGAACCCTGAAACAAACAGGGCAGGCACGAGAATGAAAAAGAATGAAAGTCCCGGGAAAAAGGCTCCGAAGACAGCAGCTATCCCTGCAATTCGGAATAATTTTCCTCCGAGCCGGTTAGTTTTCTTCCAGACCCTGTCGCTGCTGAGGGTCCAGGGAGTCCTGATACCGATGAACCAGTTTCTCTCTGCATTTTCCATAAGGATCCCTATGTAGTAAAACAGAACCCCTATTCCCACAGGAAACACGGCATTCGGGCTAATCCTGGTACCTGTGTTCCAGAGCATTCCCTGAATATGAACGGCAACCATAAACAAAATTAAGAGAACTATAAATCCGTCGTAATACTTTCTGAACCTTGCGATGTTTTCTTTCTTCGGGTCGATTCTGGGAATCACCAGGAATAATATTGTAAGTCCTGTAATCACTAGCGGCATGAAAAAGAGCCCCCAGAACTTCGACATATAACCGTCTACCTCTCCCTGAGAGTTCCAGTGAGTTGCCATCTGTTCAGGCATTTGCGGATAAAAATAGATTGAAATTATGAAGGAAAGAAGAGTCAGTCCTGTAATTGCGACTGTGGATTTGCGCATGCAGGACATTAAGATTTTTCAAATATTTAAAAAATGTGGAGACGCTCTATATATGTTTATTCGGACGACTATATATGCAAAATACAGTAGCTAAGAACACCGTTAAGTAACTGAGTACAAGATCGTACTTTCTTAAAAACTCTCTAATTGATGCTCAGATCAAAAATACTTTAACTCCCTATAGATTACTTTTCTTACAGAACTTTTACGGTAGGACTTAGTTATTTCCTTCATCCCGTCTATTTTTTGGCTAAACTTTACACAGATTATCTGCTAACGAAGGTTTAAAGTATTATTTCCGCGCATAACAGTCTAATTAAAATTAGCATGTTGTTGATAATTATGGCAACCAGTCAAGAAAGACAGAAGGCAAATCTGGCAAGAATGAAAGAACTAATGGAAGAAATTGAAAGCACAACAGATGATTTTGATCTAATCGCCGAATTACATGGACTTTTAAGAAAGCCGTATTCCCTATCTCTAAAATGGCATATGATTGTATTTAAAAGCGAAGTTGATAGAAGCTTATGGTATCTGGAAGACATAAGAAAAGAGGAAATTGAAATAGAAAGGAGGAAGCGGAGGCGAAGAAAAGAGCCAAAAGAAGGACCAAAACAGATTTACCGTAAATCCTCAGAGATACTGAGTGCACTTAGACTCGATTACCATATGGCATACGATGCGGAAACAAACCAATATAAATGGTTAAAGTGCAGCACTTCGAGAAACATAAGAGCAAATGTTTTTGCAATCCCAAAGTCTATGATTGGAGTTTATAAACTCCAGTGGAGTGAGGATGCAAAACGAAAATGGGGAGAAGACAATATTGGACAGACAGAGTTACTGGAAAGAGGTATTCAGAACTGAAAAATATACCAATCAGAGTACAATAAGGCTGCTGAACCGGTGACCTTAATTCATTTTCCCCCGATAGCAACTTTCGTTAATTATGTGATTTATTATTGTTTTAAAAATCTATTTTATGCATGTTTAGTATGTGTTTAAAATATTTTTATGTAAAATTTTTGTATTTATTTGCATTAATTTTGTTTTTGTTTCTATTAACACTTTGCAAATAAGCACAAAAAAAATATAAAAAGTAATAAAATAGAAAAATATTATTGCTTAGAAATATTAAAAGATTTTAATTAAAAGATTTTAAGTGGACCGGTCGGGAATTGAACCCGAGGCCTCTACCATGCCAAGGTAGCGATCTTCCCCTGATCTACCGGCCCATGTCAGGCTTTGCTTTGTCAGCACTCCCACATACACTCGATATCTTATATAAAACTGTCGCCATACCGGCTCAGCTTCCTGTAAATAAATTTTTGGAGATTTGAAATTCGAAATATTCAAGCAAAAGTTATAAGTAGTAAATCGAGTATTAGAAGTGTTGTCTGATTGGGACGCTTTCCCGAAAAAGCCTTTCAATTCTGATAAATCAAAAAAACCTTATATCTGGGCCCGTAGCTTAGCCTGGTGGAGCGCACGGCTGATAACCGTGAGGTCCTGCGTTCGAATCGCAGCGGGCCCACCATAATTAATAATCTTCTTGTAGAGAACTTTCAAAGATTATATATGCGTTTGATTATATGTGCATTTAGTCTTCATTTGGGCCCGTAGCTTAGCCTGGTGGAGCGCACGGCTGATAACCGTGAGGTCCTGCGTTCGAATCGCAGCGGGCCCACCATGTTTTTTAAATCATTTTTAACCCATACATATTATTCCGTCTTTCGAATCCTTATTCTAGTTTTGAAACTACAGCTTTTTTCGTGCCTTCCGCCCGATTTCCGCTTCCCGAATTGCGTTTGGGATCACGGGGCCCTTTTCGCTCCCGAATTGCGCCTCGGGATCGCAGGAAATCGGAGATTTTCTGGGAGTTGCGATGTAATCGCAACAGTACGCTGTCCGTTTCACTCGCTGCGCTCGCTCAAACAGACTAAATGAATATAACAATTGTTTTTTCGCTATGCTCAATAGGGCTAATTTATGGGCAAGTAAAATTGAATTTCAACTCGATCGAGAGGACTAATTAAGGAACTTACGACGGGAAAAATAAATTTTAACAAAAATGCTGTTTGTGAGAAGAGAGTTCTTAATGAAGAATATTAGTTAACGCAAAAAGGTTGGCAGTTAGGAAAAGGTTGGGATTAGGATTGGGATAAATCCCCTTTAAGATCGAACGACTTTGAACAGTAAGAATCAAGATGCTTTCCTGTATGAAATTTGCATCGGATCTCAGAGCCATTCCATCCCCTACCACGAGTTTCAGAAAATATGCTTCAGACGTTCGATATTTCTCAGCACAAGTCTGCTTTCGGCTATTACTTCTTCTTCGATTTTGCTGACAATGCGATCCATTGGGACTGTGAGCCTGTACAGCTTAATCGGTCTGCCCTTACCTTTTGATTTCTTTTCTTCCCGAATATCAATCCAGTTGTTTTCACGGAGGTAACGCATCGCAACACTGACTTCAGGCTGTCTAAGCCCTGATATCATTTCAATACTCTGGGAAGAAATTTCCCTTCCTTTTGCAAGACAGGCAAGGGTAAGAGCTATCGGCCTGCTGACATTGATTCTTCTGAATAATTCTATCATTTCATATTCGCTTGATCCCATAGTTATTGGGGTTTCATCCTTTGTGTTAGCTATTATTATAGCTGAACCACTTTCATCTACCATTTAATCACCCGAAGAACAAATATAGAGTCAATTAATATAAATATTTACTTATGTTTCATTTTTAATATTTATCGATTTATATTCATATTTGAGAATGTTTTTACTCTTTACTCATTATGGAAGCGTCCAGAAGACGCTGTTTATATTTTTCGGCTCAGGTTATAGCTTCAGCCTTCAAACTTCAAAATGTTTGCAAGTTGCCGTGCATACCTTTTAAACTCAAAATTCATTTTATGTATTAAGGGATTCAATTCTCTAAAAAATCGGCTTTGTAGAAAACCTATTTAAATAAGTTGCAAGACGCTGAAAATAAGGATGTAAAAATATATCAGACAATTCAGTGCAAGTTAATAAGATTCGTTATTTCAGAGGATTTCTACAGAGCCAAAAAATCCAATCCAACCTAAAAAACATTAACATTCTAAAAAGAAACATTCTACCTGAGGGGAGGCTTGAGATGAGCGTCTGTGTTTTTTCAGCGTCAGTTTACGAAAATAATTTGGATGTGAAAAGAAGCTGCAGAACCCTATTAATGTAAAACTTTGTTAAGTTCGCGAGACGCATTTTGATCTCTGCTGAAATGTTTCTTTCCGGTACTCCCTGTAGGGTATGCTCTATATATTACAGCTTGTATCCGAAAAATTTAAATTTTTAGTATTAAAAATTCAGGTTTGGATGGAGAAAGAGATACTATAAGAGTGTTAATAGGGAATATAAATAGAGATTGAATTGTTTTATAATACATTGGAGATTGAATTGTTTTATCTTTATATATAGTATATAAGAAGTTATATCCGGGTTAGAACCCAGATTTTGTAATGAAAATGATATTTTCCTCTAATTTACTAAAAACACTTCTGCTATGCCAATTTTTAAATCGACTTTCACGAAAGGTTTTTGAGGCGTTCTATGTTCTGGAGCACGGCCTTACTTTCAGCCATCACATTTTCTTCTATTGTATCGATAATTGTTTCCATTCGGACCGTTAGTTTGTACAACTTAACCGGCCTGCCTTTGCCCTGATTCTTCTTTTCTTCCCGCATGTCTACCCAGTCATTTTCGCGAAGATAGCGCATTGCGATGCTGACTTCAGGCTGCCTCAAGCCTGATACCATTTCGATACACTGGGAAGAAATCTCTTCTCCTTTGGAGAGGCACGCAAGGGTGAGAGCAACTGGTCTGTTGATATTAAGCCTTCTCAAAAGCTCCACCATTTCGTATTCAACCTCTCCCATCTCAAAGTCTCTGTCCTCTGACATAAACCCATTATCTGCCACAACTATCATCTACCGTTTATACCGAAAGAATAATTTCCGATTGCTTCCGATATCCTTTTTTTATCCAGTATTTCAGATCAATAGAAATATATTATTTTAGATAAGTTATTAAGATTATATTAGATAATTAATTTTGAAGGATCTTTTGGATCTATTGGATCTATTATTACTCTTAGCAAATATATTTCTATTTATATGAGTTTCGGATCTGTGGGAGTATCTCACAAAATCTGATTTCCTCAGTTGATTTAAATAATAATACTTTCTCCATATATATAATTATATGCCTATAAAAACTTTCTTACAATCGGAGACTTTAAACTTTTATATATTGATACCCGGAAACTGCGTGGATAAAAATAGTTAAGGAATTCAGATCCCTTCAAGCCTTTATTTATATAGAATAAATGCATTTTTATTGTATTATTCCTTATTCAGGAAATATAATTATAATAAGAATAAAATCGATGGAAAGTAAAAGTACACTATATTCTCTAAAAATGTCCTTCTTTTGCAAACATGAGTGTTTTTCTGCCCTTTTTGAGTCATTATTCCCCTCTGTTTTGGCAAGTCTTAAATAGGAATCCCTGAAAGATTTAGTATAATGAACGCTGCCCTGGACAAAACCGCTGTATTTATCTGCCATTGCAGTGGGAACATTTCCGAACGTATTGATATTAGTTATATTAAGAAAATCCTGAAGGCAGAAGGGATCCCGGTCTTCGATTACGAGTATCTCTGTTCGAGAGAGGGACAGACCCTGATTAAAAATAAAATTTCTGAAGGGAACCTGGACCGGATAGTTATAGGCTCGTGTACTCCTTCCAAACATGGCACTCTCTTTAAAAAATGTATTCAGGAAGCAGGACTTAACAGAGCAATGCTCGAAATTGCAAACCTCAGGGAACACTGTGCCTGGGTACATCCGGATAAAGCCGGAGCGACTGAAAAAGCTCTCTCACTTCTTCGGGGAAAACTCAGACGCCTGGAAAATATCGAGCCCCTTGAAGAAATAAAAGTAGATATCGCTCCACAGGCCCTCGTTATTGGTGGAGGGATTGCAGGAATAACTGCGGCAGTGAACCTTGCAGATAATGGGATTTCCACCTATCTCGTTGAGAAGGACTCCAGTATAGGCGGGAATATGGCAAAAATAGGCAAGGTCTTTTCTCCTGACAAGCTTGCGGAAGAGTGCGCGATGTGCTCGTTGAGCCCGCTGATGAACGAGGTAGTGGCTAACCCGAAAATAACCCTTTTAACCTGGACTGAGGTGGAACGCTTAAGCGGAAGTGCCGGCAACTTCACAGTCAGACTCAGGAAAAAACCCAGATACGTACATGATAACTGTACCGGCTGTGGTCGATGCAGCCATGTCTGTCCTGTTCTGGTTGAAAATGAGTTCAACTGCGGATACATGGACAAAAAAGCAATTTTTCTGCGTTTTTCCCAGTCGGTTCCGAAGACTTACTGTATAGACCCTGATCACTGTCTGCAGCTCAATGGCGAAACCTGTGGGAAATGTGCAGAGGCCTGTAAATCCGGAGCAATCGATTTTTCGCAGAAGGAAGAAATTATTGAGCTCAATGTTGGTGCAGTTATTGTTGCTACCGGGTTTGATGAGTATGATGCATCCCAGAAACCCCAGTATGGGTATGGGATTTTCAAAAATGTGATGACCCAGATGGAACTTGCCAGAATGCTTGGGATCAACGGCCCTACTAAAGGGGCATTGCTAAGGCCTTCTGATTTCAGCATGGATTCTGATGCGGTAAGATTTTCAACAGGTACTTGTGGAAGTAAGAACTCCTCTGAAAATCCTTCTGATAACTCCGATGGAACCGGAACACCTAAAAGAATAGTTATGATCCAGTGTGTGGGTTCGAGAGATGAAAAAGAAGGCGGAAACCGTTATTGTTCAAGGTATTGCTGTATGGCCGCACTGAAGCACTCGAACCTGATAATGAAAAAATATCCGGGCACAGAAATCACGATCTGTTATGTAGATTTGCGGGCTCTTGGTTTTTATGAGAACTACTATCGAGCGGTTCAGGATATGGGTGTCAACTTTGTAAGGGGAAGGCCTGCCGAAATTGTGGAGAAGCCGGATAAGAGCCTTGTTGTAAGACTCGAAGATACTCTTAACCAGAAAATAAAGGAGCTTCCTGCAGATCTCGTTGTACTTTCTGCGGCCATGATCCCTTCTAAGGGAACCAGAAGAATTGCCAGTATACTGAACCTGAGCCAGGACGAAAGTGGCTTTATCAAGGAAAGGCATTCGAAATTGAAACCTGTAGACAGTTCACTTGATGGAATCTTTGTCTGCGGCACTGCGCAGAGCCCTAAGGACGTTACAGATACTATTTCCCAGGCAGGCCTTGCATCTGTAAGGGGAAGTGCCTTTATTGCGGACAGCCCAAAAGCGCTGGTAAATGAAATTCCGACTATCAACCAGCTTCTCTGTACTCAATGTAATGAATGCCTCAAGTGCCCATTCGAGGCATTTTCTTTAAATCCGAACGGAAGGATTATCGTAGACCCGCTGGTCTGTACGGGCTGCGGATACTGCACCGAACTCTGTCAAAGTGGAGCTATTCAGGTTGCAGGCTTCACAAAAAGTCAGCTAAAAGCCGAAATTGAGGGTGTACTCAACGACGGAGACCTGTTGGGCTTTGTAAACAACGGGATCGCATCCCTGACCTGCGATAATATAGGGAACAGTGTGCTGACCTATCCCTCAAATGTCAAGTTAATCAAGGTACCCACAAACCTGGTTGTGGACAAAGATCTGTTACTTCACGCCTTCAAACACGGGGCATCTTCGGTCCTTTTTATAGAAGATCCCCCTGACAGCCCGAAAGCCGAGATTATATATCCTTTAACTGTCAGCCATTTCGAGAAATTGAAAAAAGAAATGGGAGATTCGGGAAAACGGCTCTATTTCAAAAAAGCCTATGTTCCAAACACAAAAGGGCTTGCAGGCACTTTTACCAGCCTTGCCCGGGAAGGAGAGATGATCAAATGATGCCATATGTAAACGAATACGATACCCCGGAATGTAAAACCCTTGCAGAGACTGCAAAGAAAAGCATCCGGACACCTGCCTCTCTGGGGCTTGACCGCTGCATCCAGTGCGGAGCATGCACTGCTTCCTGTCCTGCAGCCCGCTTTACAGATTACAGCCCGCGCCAGATCGTAAAAAAAGTGCTGGAAAACGACCGCAGTGTGCTTGAGTCCGAAATGATCTGGTCTTGCTTCTACTGCTATTCCTGCAACCTGCGCTGTCCCAGAAATAACAGCCCGGTAACAATAGTACAGGTGCTCAGGCAGATGGCTATCAACGAGGGCATTGGGGTTGAGAAGCTTGCATACTTCCTTGAGATCGGCGAATATCTTGCAGAGAACGGAGCCAGCAAGATACCGGGCCCCGGAGTTAAGAATATGGAAAGAGACCTCGGAGAACGCTGGATCAAATTCAAAAAGAATCTTGAATCAACCCGTGCCGAACTCGGGCTCAGTTCCAGGGATATCAGGAATACCCATGGAGAAGTCCAGGCCATTCTTGAAGGCACAGGCTATTTTGAAAGGGAAAAATGGCTCAAAGAAAGAATACAGGAAAAACGCTTGCACCAGCTCCTGAAGAACCAGTGTATTAAAAAGGAAGACAAAAGCGGGGATTTCGGCTTTGAAAGCGATAGAAGATATACCGGACAGGCAGCTATTACTATTTAAAAGCTGTATGGTCGGGCAGGAGTACCCGGGAGTGGAAACTTCTACTCGTTACGTGTTTGACAGGCTTGGAGTAGATTACTGTATAAATGATGAGCAGTCCTGCTGCACAGGAATAGGGCATTATACTGACATATTTGAAGGACTGACAACAACAGCCATTGCAGCCAGGAACTTTGCAGTCGCGAGAAGATGCGGCTATCCCAATATAACCTGCCTCTGTTCAACCTGTTATGCCATAAACAAGGAAGCCTGTGAGGTTCTTAATACTAATACCGAGATCCGGGAAAAAGTCAATTCCATCTTCAGAGAACATGGCCTTGAAGATCTCGTTTATGAAAAAGACGATATGAATGCAAGGACAAACTTCTACCATGCAGTAGAGATTCTCTTAAGCAAGGTCAATGAGATCCGGGAGCAGAAGAAGTTCGACTTCTCAGGAGTTAAAGCTGCAGCCCACCATGCCTGCCACTACTATAAAGTTAAGTATCTCGATGTCCTCGGAAACCCTGAGAATCCCCAGTTGATAGATACCATAGCCGCAGCCTGCGGAGCCGAGCCTGTGCGCTGGTACGAAGACCGCACTCTTACCTGCGGAATGGGCTTTTCTCAGCTCCACCTTAACAAAGATACGTCGCTTCAGGTCACAAAAACGAAACTCGACAGCCTTCAAAAAGAAGGCGTAGAGCTCATGATCCATATGTGCCCGAACTGCCATATCCAGTACGACCGTTACCAGCCGGTTATCGAAAAAGAGTTTGGCGTAAAATATGATATGGTGCACATGAATATTGCCCAGTTCGTAGCTCTTTCCATGGGCGCTGACCCCTACAAAGTATGCGGCTTCCAGACTCACTCTGTGCCTCTTGAAGGCTTTCTGGAAAAGAACGGAATAATATAAAAATCCAATTTAAGTCCCTATCACAAACTTATTTTCTCGCTCTTTCCTTTAAAAATTGAATGAGCAGGCCGCTTGATCCAAAAGTACTGCTAAGAAAAGAGCTTAATTAATCTATAAGTTGCAATAAATATGAGTCGTGGGTATGCTTAAAATTTCGCCTGATGAGTAAGAATTCCATTCTGAATTCATTGGGGGATTTTTCTATCTCAGAATATTCATTTGAGATTTTCCTAACCTCTTATAAAATAAATTGATATAGATTTAGACGTATATTTTTTTATATGTTGGGCAAAGATCATGTTTCCATAACACTTGGAACAGTATTTCCATTTACGATTCCACTGATATTTTCAGATAACTCGCAGCCTGTATATGCCTTCTGTGTACTTGTGGCTGCTGTCATAGGCTCGCTGACACCTGATGCAGACAGTGATGGAAAGCCCAAGTTACACTATGATTTCAAAATCGTTTATGATATCATGGTTCCTCTTCATATAGGGTCCTCCAAAATCAGTGTGTAAACTGAGGATTCAGAATGCTTATTTTAGGTAATAGATATATAACCAGAGTTCCCCCAATAAAAGTACATTCTTAAAATCCAATTTAGAGGAAAATAAACCCGATTAAACTTTAAAAATAATAGATGGACGGGATTAGAGCTTTATTTTTTGACAAATCACATTTTTTTGAAATTATGGCAACTGACTCCGTTTTCCGTTTTACAAAATTAAATGTTGAAAATAAGGGCTAAGAAAACCTTAAAATGAAAATTAAGGATATTTAATTTCTTTAATGGAAAATAAATTCTTTATCATCTGTACTTTTATTGGGGAAGCACTAGAACCACATCCAATTCACGAGATAAGGCTTATTAACCCTTGAAAAATGAATCATTTTTTGAGGACCCTATCTTCATAAGCTGATAGTTTTTTCTTTCAGCTTCTTCAATTTAAAAGAAAAAATGAATCTTGAATACGTCGTAGAGAAGCAGCATAGAGGCGTAATGCATTCTCCTATTGGAGTATTCATAAGCTCCTTTGTACTCACTTCGTTGACAACAATAGTTGCCTATTTCATTTTCCATGGAATAAATGCTACTCTTATAGGTTTCTTATTTTTAGGTTTGATATCTGGTCAATTCCTACACCTGCTCGAAGATTCCTGCACGGTTTCCGGGATCAAGTGGTTATTTCCATTTGGAACCGGCGAATTAAAAGGTAGTATTTATACAGGTAACAAAATCGAAGGAAAAAAGGATATCAGGCTTTTTTTATACAGAACCTCTCTATTGTTTTTCTCTGCAATATTGTTAATACTTCATTCACTTGGAGCTATAGATGTAAATGACCCGGGTATTTACCTCCTTATTTTTGCAGTTGTTGCGTTAATATGGGGTTTGATATTTCTTACCGCAAAGATCGATAATGATAATCTATGGATACAGGATGCTAAAAAGGTACGGGAATTAGAGAGAGCAGTAGATAGAGTTGGGAAGCAAGATGCTGTAAGAAAAAGAAGGAATCTTGGGAATAAAAGATTGTGAGATCTAAATGAGATTGAGCTCGAATCTAAAAAGAGAATGAGAATAAAGAGGGTAAGCATTAGAAGGTAATTATTGATTAATGTTGACACATTTCGGGAAAAAATCCTCTCTGTTTAACTATTGCGGCAACTTTTTGTTTTAAGTTCATAAAATAAGAAAAAAGACGAATCTCTGAGAAGCAAGGGGTTATTATGAATATTTTCCCCAATCTCTTTTTACAATCCAATTTGGCCTCCATGTGACATAGTCAGATGGTTCAAAAGTTTCGTTTAATAATTCAATAGCTATTAACTGTTCAGGCAGTATAGATAAATTATGGTTGCCTTCTGGACTATCTAAGTCATAAAAGTGACATCTATCTCTAACATCGTTGTATTTTCTACTAGGTCCATAATCAAAAGGAACACATTTTCGTTTGATAATTCCTTTTTCCTTGGAATCAAATGTGATCTTTACTTCCTTTTTTCCATGAATTGCAGTGAAAAATATTTCTTTCATTACCATCGTATCACATAACTATTACACTATTTAATATATTTAATTATCTGTGGTTCTAAAAATTAATATAGTTCAGAAAGACATTCAATTATTTTTGTATCAAGAATAAAAGAATGTAAGTAAGAACATGCATGGGTCGGAAAAATATAAAGAGAATAAATAAGAAAATCTCCAAAAAGTATTTTTGATTAGTGCTACAGTAGGTTATGTAAAAAAATTAAAGGTTTGATATTTAAAATGATAGATAATGATACATTGTATTCTACAATTGCAACCATAATGGGTGTATGGATATCCATCATTATTTCGCTAAGTATAGTTCTTTTCACTCACATAAGTAATCAAAATACACATTTTTTTACGTCATTAAGAAATGAAAAAATAAAATATTATCAAGCTATTGATTATATCATAAATGATGTAAACGATTTTAACTTTTCACGAGTTTATAGTAGTCAAAACGCTAACATACGATGTACTGAAGCTCTAACCTCACTTAATTTAATGTGCGATAAACCAGAAACTGAAAGTATAGATGAGGTCAACGAAAAAGTTGATAATATCTATAACTGTATACAAAAAATCGTTTTGTACTACCCACATCCACCAGAAATTGGGGATGAATTTCTATTTACAGAAAATTTGCTAATCAATGATGATAAGTATGAATCTTGGCTAAAAGATTATAAATATAGAATTAATTTTTATAGAGCAAATAAGATTTTCAAAAAGCTTTATACTTATTTTGATATCATAAATCAAGTTGAGTTATATACTGTTACTGAATCAAAAATATCGACGCTCAAATCTGTGATGGACAAATTAAGAATTATCGACGAGTCGATTTATGAAATAGAAACATTGAAAAGAGATTATAAACCCATAGAGTATCTTCTTGAAATTCTTAAAAGCAAATTGGCAATCTGGAGTATACTTGGAACTTTAATATTTGGTATTTTGTTACCAGTTTACATGTTACTTCCAAAGCAGTTAGGTTTAATTCCTGAAAATTGGTTGATACTTGGAATATTTATTGGATTAGTCGTTTGTTGTTATGCCACATACTCTAAAATGAAACAAATGATTGATGCTATCATAAGGAAATAAAAAAAATTTCAGAAAAGCCTATAGTTTGGTGTTACTAGATTGGACAAATAATTGGTACTTAGGACTCGTTAGGAAATAATCCACAAATGCTTTTCAAAGCTCTTCTTTTAATTAAATCTTTAACTTAAAAATCCATTAAGTATATATATTTCGTTATAGTGAGTTCAGAAATCTGAATTTCTTTCTCATACTTCATATTATTTGATATCTGACAGGAGACTTACTTTTGGGAACAATTAGCGAAAAGATTTTATCCCGGGCAGCGGGAACAGAGGCAAAAGCAAACGATTTTGTCATGGCAGATGTCGATTATGCAATGGCGCATGACGGCACCTCGATACTTACAGTTAACGCTTTTAAGGAAATGGAAATGAAAAAGGTATGGGACCCCTCAAGGATCATAATCCCTTTCGACCATATAGCACCTGCAAATAATGAGACCTCAGCTACCCTGCAAAAGGAAATAAGGGAATGGGTAAAGGAGCAGGGGATTCCGAACTTTTATGAGCTGGGAGAGGGGATCTGCCATCAGGTGCTTCCTGAAAACGGGTTTGCCCTGCCTGGAAAACTGGTTGTGGGAGCTGATTCCCATTCCTGTACTTATGGGGCTTTCGGGGCTTTTGCAACAGGGGTGGGAGCTACTGACATGGCTGAGATTTTCGCCACAGGTAAGCTCTGGTTCAAGGTGCCGGAAAGCTTCAGGTTTACTGTTGAAGGAAAGCTTGGAAAAGGAGTTTATGCAAAAGATCTGACCCTTTACCTGATCGGAAAGACCGGAATTGACGGTGCCACCTATAAAGCCGTCGAGTTTTACGGGCAGGCTATTAGCGAACTGTCTGTCGCCGGCAGGATGACTCTCTGCAATATGGCAATCGAAATGGGAGCAAAAACAGGGATTGTTCCGCCGGACGAAAAGACCTTCGATTTTCTGAATAAAAGGGCGGCTGCTCCTTATGAGCCGGTTTATGCCGATCCGGATGCTATGTACGTAAAAGAAGTAACCTACTACGCTGATGATATCGAGCCTCAGGTAGCCTGCCCTCACCAGGTGGACAATGTAAAACCTGTGGGGGAAGTTGAAGGCACTCACATAGACCAGGTTTTTATCGGGACATGCACTAATGGGAGGCTTGAAGACCTTGATGTCGCAGCAGCGATTCTGAAAGGAAAGAGGGTTGCAGTCAGGACTATCGTAATTCCTGCATCCCGAACAACTCTCCTTGGAGCAATTGAAAACGGGACAATGGAAACTCTCCTGAAGGCGGGCGTGACTCTTGCAACCCCTGGTTGCGGGCCCTGTCTTGGCGCCCACCAGGGAGTGCTCGGGGAAGGAGAAGTCTGTATCTCAACTGCAAACCGGAATTTCAAAGGCAGGATGGGAAAAGACGGTTTTATTTATCTTGCATCTCCTGCAACCGCAGCAGCCTCGGCATTAACAGGCGAAATTACTGATCCGAGATTCGTTTGAATCGAGATCGTTTAGGCCAGAATAGTTTAACAGGAGCAGTTTTGAGCAGGATAGTTTAACAGGAGCAGTTTTGGACAGGATAGTTTGAAACTTGAGAGGTAAAATTCAGGTTTTTAAACGGTTTTATTTTTCCCATCTGTTCTCTCCTTTTACCTATTTATATAACAGTATGAAATTTTGAATTAAATCCAGCGGAAATTTATACCATGAATTGCATATATTTGAACAGGAGGGAATAGCTATCACTGAAGAACTTAATCATGAAAATCTTTCGCATTTGATAGAACACTGGATCGAGCATAACGACAGCCACATGCAGAGCTTTAAGGAATGGGCTGAGAAAGCCAAAAAAGATGGTTTTCTCGAAGCTTCTGAAGATATTCTTGAAGCTGCCAGTAAAATTGAGGAAGCAAACGAGTACCTCAACAAGGCAAAAGAAGGGCTTTTTCATCTCCGAAAAGCATAAGAGCCAGATCTCAATAATTAATATCTTATAATTCTCTGTGCCGGGCTTTTTCCCGTCACTATCTTTTATTTTTCTTTTCGTATTCGGTTTTAAATATTAAGACCCTGTTCCAGTCAAGAACCAATTTATCTCTTTTAGATCTGCAATACTAATCATGCCCTTTCCTGGAAGTTCTTCAATGGAAAAGGAAAAATACCCACTTAACTCTGAGAATTACTCCAGGTTCATAACAGTATTAATCTTCGGGGGTATGATTCTCGATACAGGCGTGATTGCACCGATCTTCGGTTTTACTTCAACCCATAACTTACTGTTAGCCACGTCACTTGCTTCAGTGCTCTGTAATGTTGAACCGGCTGGCACGGTAACATTAATTTCTACTTTTTCTTACTGTTCCAGCAGCTCGTCTCCATCATTATCTCCAACAAATTTCTTGGTCCAGTTCGTACTTGCTAAATAAGTAGCATTATCCGAATAGGATATGATCACCCACCCCAAACTGCTGTCAGTACCTATATCTACTGGCGACTGATCTGCTGCAAGTTGAAGAGTCAAGATTATAATTGTTTAACTTACTGTCACTCGCTTTTGCTATAACTCCGCCCGCAAGTTCAATAGGAGAAGTTGCTGGATTTACATCCTCGTTAACTGTTATCCCGGCAGTGTATGAAGAGGTGAGTTCTGCCCCAACAACCACATAAGCGAGTACTGCCGCCACCATTACGAAAGCTGTCAGCACTATTGCAGATTCAAGCGCAGTAAAGGCTATTTCACCTTTTTTAAAAATGCTAAAAATTTTTTTCATTCTATCGACTCCTTTTATCGGAGAGCACATAGAAAGTAAAATTCGGATCAAGATCGCGTAGTCATTACCTCTCCTTTCTGAATCCTGACCAGAAATTTTCTGATGAGAGATAACATGTGCAGGAGCTTGTTTCACTGGTTTCCATTAAGTGCTCCAGCACAGACAAACAATTTTAAAACAAATATTAATTTCATTTAATTTATTAACCTTTCCTGGTAAAGACGAAATCTTACTTATGTGAGATCAATTCTCGATTCCAGAAAATTTAAAGAGAAGTAAGATTTCAGGAAATTTAAAGAGAATTAAGATTTCAGGAAATTGGTTTTAAATAAAATAGAGAGGATGAGATTTTAATAAAATTTTTCGATCTCATGCTTTACCCCTTCAATAGAAAATTTTTGTCTTACAAGAGGCTTTTCCCGGATAGCCGGTATCCTCTCCTCAAGTGTCTGCCGCTCGTTTTTATAAAAAATGCCGTTGGGGATTTTTTCCCCCCATTCCAGAGATCTCTCGAATGATTTTACACGGTTATAAGGGTCATACTCATCCTCTAGTTTGTAGACTCTATCCCTGTACCATTTGAAAGTGTTAATCTTGTTGAAAGTGACACACGGCTGAAGGATATCAAGAAGGGCAAAGCCTTTGTGTGTTATGGCAGCCTTCATAAGCTCTTTGAGGTGTTCCGGGTCTCCTGCAAAACCCCTGGCTACGAAACTGCAGTCCTGGGAAATTGCCATAGCAAGAGGATTCATTGGCTCTGCAAGGACACCAGAAGGCTGGATTTTCGTGTGGGTTCCCTTGGCTGTGGTCGGAGATGCCTGCCCTTTTGTCAGTCCGTAAATCTGGTTGTCGTGCACGAACAGAGAAATATTCGGGTTCCGGCGAATTGCGTGAAGGAAATGGTTTCCGCCTTCTCCGTAACAGTCCCCATCTCCTGCAACCGCGATTACGTTCAAAGAGTGGTTGGCAAGTTTTGCAGCCGTAGCTACGGGCAGGGTTCTTCCATGCAGCCCATTAAAAGTATGACATTTAATATAATGGGGCAGTTTTCCAGACTGTCCTATCCCCGAAACTACAAGCACTTCCCACGGCTCAATGCCAAGTTCAACAAGTGCCTGCTTGATAGCCGAAAGGATATTGAAATTTCCGCATCCTGGGCACCATGCTGGAACCTGGCCTTTGTAATCTTCAGACGTAGGCATGCAGATCCTCCTTCAGGTTTTCGATAGTAAAAGGCCTCCCATCGTACTTGGAAATCTGGTGGGAAAATTCAAACCCTGTCTCCGCCCTTATAAGTCTTGCAAATTGCCCGCTTGCGTTATTTTCTATGCAAATAGTAAGGTCTGCATTTTCGAGAAGTTCAATATAATCGAACCTATCTCGCTCGGAGAGAGGATAAATCTGGCTGAAATGCATCATAGCCACCTTCTTATCTTTGGGAATAGTATCAATAACCTCTTTTATCACACCGTAAGTAGATCCATGCCCTACAAGCACTATTTTTGGAGAGGGATCACCGTATAAAAGTGGAGCTTCGATTTCTTTCTTTATAAGCGGCAATTTATTGAGCAGCCTTTTCTGGACCATTTTGATGCGGGTTTCGGAATCTTCTATAATATGCCCTTCTTCATCATGCTCGTCACTGTCAGCTACGACCAGGTGTTTCCCGGCTTCTCCGGGGACCGCAAGAAGAGATATTCCAGTATTTGAATATTTGTAACGCTTATAGTCCTCCACACCTTCCAGATCTTTTTCCCTCATCCGATAATCATTGTAGATCAGTTTCTCCAAATCGAAGCTTTCAAAAGTCCATTCGGAATCTGCAAGGTACTGGTCTGACTGGATAAACACAGGAATCTGGTACTTTTCCGCAAGTTCAAAAGCCCTGTTCGTGAGATAAAAAGCTTGTTTTGGGGTTCCTGGCTCGAAAATCACTCTTGGAAACTCTCCGTGCCCTGCATGAAGGACAAAAAGCAGGTCTCCCTGTTCTGTGCGTGTAGGCAAGCCAGTGGCAGGCCCAGGGCGCTGCATTTCTGCAATCACTATAGGCGTCTCGGTCATTGCTGCCAGAGAAAGACCTTCTACCATCAGAGCAAATCCCCCACCCGAAGTTCCGGTCATTGCCCTCACGCCTGCAAAAGAGGCTCCAATCGCCATATTAATGGCTGCAATTTCGTCTTCAGCCTGCTCAACGACCAGGTTATATTCCTCTGCTCTGGAAGCCATATAATCCAGAATTCCTGTCGAAGGTGACATAGGATATCCGGAATAAAATTTACAGCCCGACATAAGGGCGCCCATTCCGATTGCATGAACCCCGTCTATAAGCATGAGCCTTCTGTCCTGAGGTTCACGGACTCCTCCAAAGGCCTCGCAGCGGGTACAGTTTGTAAGGGCATAATTATACCCAGCCTCTGCGCAGGCTATATTTTCCTGAATAACCTCATCCCCTTTTTTCTTGAAAGCTTTTCTCAGGATATCCTTAAGGGCTTCAAGCCCCAGGTCAAGCAGCCCAAGTACTGCTCCGGTTGCTACGGTGTTTGCCATAACACTATTTTTTCCGACATCAAGGGCTATTTTTCTGAAAGGAACATCTATGAATTGAGGCTCTTCAAATTTCTTTTTAGTAATTTGGGAATCGTAGAGAATAAATCCGTCATCTTTTACGCTTTTCCTGTGAATTTCGATTGTGCTCAGGTCGAAAGCTAGAAGAATATCTACCATCTCTCTGGAGGCAGATATCTTCTGGTCGGAAAAGCGAATCTGATAAAAATTGTGCCCCCCGCGTATCCTTGACATATAGTCCTGATGCGTGAATACATAATACCCTATTTGAGAAAAGACCTGTGAAAGAGCTCCTCCTATAGTCGCCAGCCCCTGCCCGGCCTCTCCACCTATTCGAAGTGTATAATCCAGAAACTAAACCCCCAATAATTTCCATTACTTTCCTACTTTTCCAGATAAATCAGCTTTCCAGAATTGTTAATCCGATTAATCTGCATAACATAAGCAAATGGATGCAGCAATGGATGCGCGTATAAAACTCAAGCTACAGGTTGCTTTAAAATGATCACAGCAAAACAGAAATTCGATTGGCCAATTTCCTTTTTTCTGTTGCCGCTGAATCTGTTTAGCCTTTTATTCTTTTCAGTTCCCCGAGGAGATATTATAATAATTAAACCATAAATAATCTTGCTTCTTAACCATATCTGGAAAACGCCCGATAGTTAATTTCCTGGAAAAACCAATCTGGAAAAATTGGACAGAAAGAAAGGCTGGAACAAGCCGGAAATTCAGAGCTTTTAAAATAGATAAAGAATCTTTCCAATAAGAATACAACCTATCAAGGCGATTCCGAGTATCAATATATCCATCTGCAATACAGTATATATTATTAAAAAACAAAGTAATGAAGTAACCGCACAGGCCAGAATATCCACAGGATTGCTCATGCGCACCTCCCATGTTAGATCTGTAATTCACACTCTAATAAGCATTTCCAATTTAACTAATGATTAAATAATAATCTCAATATATAATTTGTAATAAGTTCAAGATAATTTGTAATAAGTTTAAGACAATTTAGAATAAGTATAAGATAATTTAGAATAAGTATAAGACAATTTAGAATAAGTATAAGACAATTTGTAATAAGTTTAAGATAATTTAGAATAAATTTAAGATATAAATATTATTTAACTGCCTTCACAACTTTTTTGCATTTAATATTCCTATTAGAATTTCATATTCCAGCAAAAGCCAAAAGGGAACTGGAGGACAGGACGAAGGCACTTATCTCTATTTTCGGATTATGCAAAATAAAACTGCCAGATTTTCAATACCTTAATTCCATCAAGAAAAGAAATGAAGGTTTTCGGGTAGAAAGATAATTTTCGGGTAGAAAGATAAGATACATACGAATTTTCGGGTAAAAAGATAAAGAGAAGCACAGTCCCCATAAATGATGCCTTGTATCAGGAAAGGGGACTTGTTTGCATCGAGGTAAAATTTAATTTCTTGGTCCTGAGTGTACTGAAATAGAGATTTACTCGTAAGATCATCAAGTCGTTTAGAATTCTCAGTCATTTAAAATTTCAGTCGTTTAGAATTTTCCACGGCCTAGCTGGGCATGAGCACGTGCAAGGTGTCCTGCAGCCTGGGCTCCGATGAGGGAAATTTCTCCTGCAAGTACAGCAGATGCTACTATCTCTGCAAATTTCCGAGAGTTTATCCCGGGAGTATCTCCTGCACCTGAAACGCCAAGAATGTTCAGGCAATCTCTCTGGGTTCCAAGACCAGTACCTCCTCCGACTGTTCCTACAGGCAGGGCAGGCAGAGTAACAGAACAGTGAATTTCCTCATACTTTGTAAGTTCCATGCTGGTAATTGCAGTGCTTCCTTCAACGACATGAGCTACATCCTGTCCGCAAGCCAGGTAGATGGCAGCGATAACATTTGCAGCATGGGCATTGAAACCGAGTGCTCCTGCTCTTGCCGAGCCCAGCAGGTTTTTGCTGTAGTTCACCTCAAACATGGACTCAGGTGTGCATTTCAGGGTTTCCTTGACTATTTCTTTAGGAATTGTGACTTCGGCTACAACAGTTTTTCCCCTTCCGAGAATTGTGCTTATAGAAGCCGGTTTTTTGTCAGTGCACATATTTCCTGAAAGGGTGATCGGGTGTGCCCCAAATTCGTCTTCTATCAGGTGAGTTACTGCATCAGTGGCTATTGTCACCATGTTCATGCCCATAGCATCTTTTGTATCATAAGAAAACCTGAGGTACACATATGTGCCGGTTACGAAGGGTTTTACTGAAAGCAGTTTCCCAAAACGGGTCGTTTTTTCGGCGACTGTTTTCATCTGCTCGAAAATTTCAGGACATTTTACCCATTCATAAAATTTTTTTGCCCTATCCAGGCTTTCAAGTTTAAAAACAGGCGCTCTGGTCATCTCGTCTTCAAAAATCCTGACGTTTGCTCCTCCTGATTTTGTAATGACCGAGCAGCCGCGGTTTATACTGGCAACAAGAGCCCCTTCGGTTGTAGCAAGCGGGATATAGTAATCCGAATTCGCATATTCTCCTTTTACCTTCAGAAGCCCGGCAACACCAAGAGGAACCTGAACCGCACCGATCATATTTTCAATATTCTTTTTCGTTGCGATTTCCACATCAAGGGAAAAGTTCTGGATATGCTCGAACTCAAGTTTTGCAAACTCCTGTATTGCGAACCTCCTGAGCTTTACCGATGTTAGCGGGTCTGCAAACTCTTCAATCTTGCGAAAAGCTATCTCCCCATCCAGGATCTTCTGTAAGAGAACTTTCTCTTCATCACTTAAGTTATAATCTTTTAGGAACATGAAATCACCTGCTTAAGTTATTTTTCCCGTGTCCTTGAAATTAATCAACTGAAAGGTTAAAATGTTCAATATCAATCGAATGTATTATTTATAAAAAATCCATTTTTATTCTAATTATATGCATATTGGCATATAATGCATTCCTTAATGTGATATTTTCGAGCATTTTCCGAACTATCTGAAAAATTAGCAATGCACATAAAAAGCTTTGTCGGTTCACATGAACAATCGAAAATAGTTGTAGTTGTTTGTTTATCAAATTGAAGATTTTATAGAAATATTTTCAGGCCCAGAGAAATTTAGCAGTCCTGTTCGGCTTGGAACATTTAATTTGGAAGTTATAAATGGATTCGGAACTTATATAGTAGACCGAAAGTTGATTTAAGAAAGGATTGGAAAAAAGAGAAGATACGGAAGGGTATTGTTGGAAGATTGGTTGGGAATAACCGGAGACGGAAGGCGACATACTAAAATTCAGGAGTTAAGCCTGGTTGAAGAAGACCTATTTAAGAAAAGATCACAACAAAACGTATCTAAACATTTAAAGTCAGTATTTATCTCAAATACCTGACATCTCTTTTGGAAATATTTCAGGCTCAGAAATTGATGATTAGCTGATTTTCTTCGGTATATCTCAGAAAAAGTTCGGCCACATCTTTTGAACAGATAAAATCAATTCCCGGAATCAGTTCTTCTTTCTTAAGCCCGATCATATCCGAAGCAAGCTGGCAGCATCGGAACTCTACGCCCATCTCTATGCATTCCTGAACAGATGCGTTATACTTCGGTGATCCTCTTATTTTATCCTTCTTTGCAAGCAATACTCCCATAGGTCCCCATAGAATAACCAGCACATCGAGTCCCTTACTCCGGTAATACTTCGCAAACTTGAGAGTTTCCTGCGGGCTGGTGCTTTCGTACACCATATTTTTGAGCAGTAGTAGTACCTTTTCGACTTTTGTCATAAGAACTCCAGGTCTAAATAATACATTTCTGAAACAGATTACCTGGATGTATATAAAGTTTCACATTGAAAATCAGAGTATACATTTTTTCACTTTATTTAAATAATTTTGTATATCTCCCCGGAAACCAGCAAAATTTTGATATTTACACCTGATTAGCTGGCTCTATTGCATTGTAAAAGCATGTCGTCACAGTATTATATCCCGGATGGCCTGAACTTATTTAGCCCAAAAATTTTTTAAAGTTAAAGGATCATTTTAAATCCTGAATTTTCAAAACTCCGTTTTTGCAGAAATCTTCAATAATTGAAGGTAACTGCAAGAGCTTTAGCTGACGAAAGTTGCAGTTTATAAACTTACTAAAAAATAGCATTACAGTTAATAACGAGGAAAAAATCAATCTCACAACTGGCGTGCAGGATTAAAGATTGAGGTCTGGATTTAAAGAAATCCTGCTTAAAATGCCTATAAAAAACGGGAAAAATAGACAGCATTCGAATTATAACCGACAGGTATGAAAAAAGGTAAGCCTGAGCTTACCTTACAATCACTACAATTGCACCTCTGACGTCAAGCACATCGACCTCCCTGCCGCCGGAAATTACCTCTTTTCTGATCTCCACGGCTTCGGGCTCGAGCTCGATCTGTTCGCCGTTTACAGTAACGGTTATTTTTCCCGAACCTGCCTGGGCTTCAATAGTAGCAGGATCTTCTGCCGTGAGAGCTTTTACAACGGTGCCTGCCTCTTTCCTGAATCGGGGTCCCAGGATGCTCATATTGGGTTTAACTTCCACTGGCACGTATTCAAAGGAAGGAGCACCCTCCATAAGTTCAACCTCCGAGTTCGTAGCGCCTGCAATATCCCCTGTATCTATATCTGCATTGTAGATTTCGATCTTTTTCAGGGGAGCATTAAGTGCCATTCCGAGGTCGGACTTATACCTGCGTACTTCACCTGTAATCTCCTTGATAAGTTCCCCTGCGGCTTCGGCTTCTTCGCTTATGAAACTTTCATCGACTACCGGCCAGGCCTGTGTGTGGACGCTTTCATCGCTAAACCTGGAATACGTCTCTTCCGCAAAGAAAGGTATGAAAGGCGCAAGCAGAAGCGAGAGAGTTTTTATTGTTCTGTAGAGAACATACTGGGCTGCTCTCCTGCCTTCAGGCTCATCACCGTAAAGCCTGCCTTTTACAAGTTCCAGATAATTGTCAGCGAGGACTTCCCAGGCGAAACCTCTTATGGCTTTGAAAGTCGAATCAAACTGGTACCTGTCAAGCTCCTTCGTGGAAGTGTCCACAAGCCTGTTAAGCTTGCTAAGAAGCCACCTGTCAATTGTAAGAAGGGAATCTGTGGGGAATTTTTCAACATCTTCAGGGTCGAAGCCTTCCAGGTGAGACATTGAGAAGCGGTAGATGCTCCACATCTTCTGGAGGAAGCGGGAAGCTGAAACTACATCCTTCCAGCGGAACATCACGTCCGAACCTGTGGAACCGCCAACCGCACCCCACTGCCTGAAAGCATCAGCACTGTACTGTGTTGTCACTTCCTCCGGGGAAATGACGTTTCCAAGAGACTTGCTCATCTTATGTCCGTCAGGCCCGAGCACCATGCCGTTGATCATTATGGAATCCCAGGGTCTCTTGCCTTCAAGAGCCAGGCTCCGCAGGATAGTATAGAAAGCCCAGGTTCTAATGATATCATGTCCCTGGGGACGGATCTGTGCAGGCAGACGGAGCTCGTGCTCACTTTCCCAGCCAGTGACATGCAGTGCGGTAATCGAGGAGTCCATCCAGGTGTCCAGCACATCGGTTTCAGGTTCAAACTCGGTTGATCCGCAGGCACAGGCTTTCTTCGGGGCTGCTTCATTCGGGTCAATCGGAAGCCAGCTCTCTTCTGCAATCATTACCTCCCCGCACTGTTTACAGTACCAGATCGGGATTGGAGTTGCAAAGATCCTCTGTCTGGAAATGCACCAGTCCCATTCCATAGTGCCTGTCCAGTTCTGGAGCCTGACTTTCATGTATTCAGGATACCAATTAATCTCATCTGCAGCTTTCAGGATGCCGTCATTGTCGATCTTTACGAACCACTGGGGCTCTGAAAGGATTTCGATCGGGGTATCACAGCGCCAGCAGAGCCCGACATTCTGTTCCAGAGGTTTCTGGTCATAGAGGAAACCTGCGGTTTTCAGGTCAGCAACGACAGCTTCCCTGCACTCGGCAATGTTCATGCCTTCATACTTGCCTGCCGCTTTTGTCATCCTGCCCTGTTTGTCGACGGCTTTTATAAGGGGGAGTCCGTATTTCACCCACCAGCGTACGTCCTGCTTGTCTCCGAAAGTACAGATCATCACAGCGCCTGTACCGAATTCAGGCTCAACATCCTCATCGGCAATCAGAGTCACTTTCTGGCCAAAGAGCGGAACTGTAATGTCCTGGCCGATATACTGGCTGTAACGCTTATCTTCAGGGTTGACTGCAACTGCAACACAGGCTGCCATAAGTTCCGGCCTGGTGGTTGCAATGTCTACCTTGTCGAAATGGACGAAGTTAAGCTTTGTTTGCCTTGTTTCATACTCTACTTCTGCAAAAGCAATGGCAGTTTCACAGCGGGGGCACCAGTTGACAGGATGTTCTTCGTGATAGATGTACCCTTTATCGTACATCCTGACAAAGGACTTCTGTGTTTTTACAAAATATGAGGGCTCCATAGTAACGAATTCGTTGCTCCAGTCCACGGAAAACCCCAGGCGCAACATTGTTTTGCGCATCTTGTCGATGTTTCCTGCAGTCAGTTCCCTGCACATTTTGCGGAACTCTGCACGTGGCACCTGGTTTTTCGTTATCCCGTGAGTTTCTTCAACCTTAACTTCGGTCGGCAGGCCGTGACAGTCCCAGCCCTGGGGGAACATCACATTGTACCCGCGCATGCGTTTGTATCGGGCAACAAAGTCAATATAGCACCAGTTAAGCGCGTTTCCGATATGGAAATTACCTGTAGGATAAGGAGGTGGGGTGTCGATAATATATTGGGGTCGGGTATCTTCTCCCCAGTTGAAGTGATACATGGAGAGGTTCCACTTCTCCATCCACTTTTCCTCAACCTCATTTGCATTATATTCTTTCGGAATTTCTGATTCTGTCATAAAGACACTCCATGATTGGAAAATAGTGTAAGAATTTCTTGGGGTTTTAGAGTGCTTGCGATTATTTAAATATATCTGGTTTTGGATGAAGTGGAAATCTCTTACTGTCCAATCTATCCAATGTCTATCGGAATATACACCCGGTTTTCATTGATTGCGTTTTTATCCATAGAGCCAACTTGAGAGAGTAAAAAGATATTATAATCAGTTTAATGACGATCTTACATTGTCAAAATACACAATTCAGAGGAAAGTTTAGAAAATTATTGAGAGGAATCGGAGTATTTTCAATCTAAAAACAATATAAAAACGAAGTTCAGCTTAAATCAGCCAGGAAAAGCTAATTTCTCTCCTTTCACTCTGATTTTTATGCATATCTCCATGCATCCCGGATGTGCATTGCATCCATACCCAGGCTCAGGGGTGGATAAATGTCGTTCTCGGGTGTGTCGCCTATTGAGAGCACTTCCCAGGGTTCAAGCCCGAGGCGATCAAGAGCCATTTTGAAGAGCCGGGTGTCAGGTTTTTTGATACGATAATCCGAGGACATAATTACAAAATTAAAGCGGTCGTACAGGTCCAGGAAGCGAAGTTCCTGTTCAGTAAAGACTCTCTGGGCATTGGAAACAATACACTTTCGGAACATTTTTGTATTTTTCAAGCAGGCGCAGACTCTGAGGGTAAGCTTCCAGCTTTCTTAAGGACGCTGTTCTGAAGGTTCTGGCAGTTTCAATCCCAAGCCAGAAGGGATCGACTTCTCTAAAAGCGTTTTCGGCACAGATTTCCGCAAAAATCTCTTCTATCCGAATATCCGCGTGCTGCTGGCCTGAACTTCCAAGCCTGTCTATAACCTTCCACCTGTATTCTTCCCTGAGCCGGTCAGGCTCAATCCTCACTCCCTGGTAAAGCAGCCACCTGCTCAGCCTCTCGTTCGTTTCCCGGCTTTTCTCATCAGTCCTGATATCAATAAGGGTTTTGTAGCAGTCAAAAATCAGACCTTTTATCTTTCCGTTCTGGAGCATAGGGATTCTCCTTCTATTTTTCAAAATTTTGAGAACTTTTCAGGTTTCTATGGTTTTGGTTTCTATAGTTTTGGTTTCTATAGTTTTGGTTTCTATGGTTTTGGTTTCTATGGTTTTGGTTTCTATGGTTTTGGTTTCTATGGTTTTGGTTTCTATGATCTCATCTTCAATTAGTCGCTTGATAATTGCCATTATATATAGATTTTACGTAAATATCTATATGACAGGTAAATAGCAATATATAGTTTTAAATTATATAGGGCTCATTTCGGGTAATACCTGTCCAATCAATACCTGGATTGTGCTGAAACTGGTTAAATGCTGTTTGATATTCAAATCCTAAGATCTCTAAATATTCTTCGTAAAATGTCTTTAGTAAAATGCCTTTTGTAAAAATATTTACTGTAAAAATTAAATCAATATTTAAAGTTAAAAAAGTAAGAAAGTCATAATAAAAAGAGAAAACATTAAAATAAAGTTTTTGAAGATTTACTGCTTTCCTGAAAAGAATTTGATACTTTTTATGCCAGTTAGTCCGTCAGACCTAACTGTTTCCATGCTTCCTCAATATGCATGGAGCGCATTCCAAGCTTTCTCGCAGGTATTATCTCGTTTTCGTAAGAATCTCCTATTGACATAACACATTTGGGTTCGAATTCAAGGCCCATCCTTTTGAGCGCAGCCATAAAAAGCCTGAGGTCAGGCTTCTTGTACCCCACATCCGATGAGAAGATCACGAAGTCAAAATAATCATAGAGTCCCAGGAATCTGAGTTCCAGTTCGGAAAAGACTCTCTGCCCGTTGGAGATTATGCACTTGGGCACATTTATATAATGTTCAATTAGTCTTATGCTTTGAGGGAAGAGACGGAGTTTCCGTGTAGAAGCTGCCCGAAAAACCCTTGAAGCCTCTACTCCGAGACTGTTTTCGTCAATTTTCCAGATCGAATTTTCCTTGCAGATCTCTGCAAAAATTTCCTCTACCCTGACTTCAGGATATATTTCCCCGGAATGCTCCATTATATCCCTTACTTTAAACATGTAAGTGTCCCATAGTCTTTTCGGCTCTATTTTTACCCCCTCGTAGGCAAGCCATGCGCTTACGACCTCATATGTTTCCAGGCTGTGTTCCTCAGTATGGATATCAATAAGGGTCTGGTAACAGTCAAAGATAACTCCTTTTATATGGCAGCTCTCAAATGCCTCCTCCCCCTTTACGGGAGAATGGCTCAGAAATGTGACCTTACCTTTTCCTGTTTCAGGTTCATAATTCTCCGACATGTTCTTGCCTCCAGTATCCCCTTTACTTGATTACCTTTTACCTTTAATTGCCTTTTACCTTTAATTAATTGCCTTCAAACATTCATGTGCTTCTTTGATCAGATAGTTTCTATAATCGCCCTGGTGAATTCTTGCCGAGCGAAGAAGTCCTATACTCATGAAAAAAGGCAAAACTCTGGTAACATAGGTAAAATCCTTTTCATCTGTGCTGTACTCCCAGAGAAAGTTCCCTATATACGGTTCGGCTTTCCAGCCTCCCCCTTTATGAAGTTCGAATTCGTTTTTAAGTTCCGCAGAGAGGATCCCGAGATCTCTTACAGGGTGTGCCTGGAGCCAGGAGCTTTCAAAATCGAGTGCACAAGGCTTACCTTTGCAAAATATGTAATTAGAAGGAGTGACGTCCCTGTGAACCATACAGCCGCGTTCCCTATCGAGTAAGGAACTGTACCACCACTGTCCAAGCAGCTTATTGAAATTCTCTCTCGTGCCATGATCCAGTTTCAGATGGTCCAGCACTTCATGATAGTTTCTGAATTCATTTTCCTTATTATAGGAAGACTTCGTATTCTCGTGAAGCTGTCTGAGCATGTGCGCAACTGCAGCAAGCTTCTCATAGAGTCTCTCTTCATGATTAAAGTACCAGCTCAGAGATTTTCCAGGAATATGTTCGGTTACAAGAACACAATTAAATTTTTTATTGACTGCGAGGGGCCTTGCAACATTTATTACGGAAGCCGCTTTTTTCAGGTTCCGGTACTCATTCATCATGCCTTTGTAGGGATTGTAATCTTTCAGCCGTCCGGTGGGTTCGGCAAAAAATTTTGCCATTACGCTGAAGTGTTCGCCCTTGAACTGGTATCTGCAGACAGTATGGGAAGAGTTGTATTTAAAAACATCAACAGGGCATTGCCTATTCTGAAGCCGGTGCCCTACTACTTCTTCAGCAAGCCAGTCCCTGAAAGGGTCCCCTGGGCTTAAAGTATTAACATGGCGAGATGCCACCTCAAATTACCCCCACTTTTCAAGAAACAACCTCACAGTTGTATATTTTGCCCCGCAGTCACAGTTGTATATTTTGTCCGGCAGTATATCTATCATCTTGAATTATCTTTTAATCCATATTGCAATAAAGTAGCCGCCAGTTTTACGTTTTGATTATGCAGTACTGGCAACAGTATACTATAGCTTGGCTATATTATATTGTTATTGGTGTTTAACTGTAAGGAGCTTATCCCCGTATCTCAAATTCAGGCCCACCAACATTGGCTGTGTTATTGTATCCTCTTTCTTCCCAGTATCCCCTGTAAGGCGAGTCGCTGAGTTCAATCTTTACGACCCATTTAGCCCATTTGTACCCGTATTTGCCTTCGGCTACAAGCTGGAGAGGAAAACCTCGATCTGGAGGCAGGGTCACATCATTGAGCCTGTATGCGAGGATAATGTCTTTTTCTAACAGATAATCCCTGTCAAGAGAGGTAGAATACCCATCTGCGCTGTAAAAAATAACCGTTGTGGCATTTTCCATAGCCCCGGCTTCTTCAAAAAGGTCGGCTATTTTAACCCCTGTCCATTTTGCACTAAAGCTCCAGCCTTCCACGCAGTTCAGGTCCACGACTTTCGAAGTCTGAGGTAATTCGGTTATTTCTTCATAAGTAAGGTTTATAGGGTTTTCCACGAGCCCATCGACCTGCAGCCTGTAGCTCTCCCTGTCAATATACTGAGTCCCCTTAATTGCATTATTTCGCTGTCCCTCAATAGGGGTTAGTGATTTTCCCTGGTAAGAGAGATTTTCAGTCTGGTTGTCATAGGTTCCTGGCTCTCCTTCGTTCTGAGATACAACCCGAAGTAATGGAAAAAGCCACTGAAACGATCAGGAATAAAAGAATTAGCTTCATGTATTTATTCCGCCCCCTGAGCCCTTCTCTTGCTATTAAGTTATTTTATTATATTTTTATTATTTTCTCTTGGAAATATATTCAGCCTGAATATCTAAGTATTTAAAACGAAAATACCAGAGTCTTGATCAGGATAAAAAGAGAATCGGTAAAGTGAAAAAAATAATAAAGGAATAAATAAAAAGCGAATAAAGAAATAAACAGGAAACAAAGGTATTAAAGGAAAATAAAGGTATTAAAGGAAAAAAAGGTATTAAAGGAAAAAAAGGTATTAAAGGAAAAAAAGGTATTAAAGGAAAAATAAATGCTCTGACCATCTGATTTACGTACTTTTTATGTAATTCCAAGCTGCAAATCTTTAGAATCTTACATATATGCTCTGGTGCGTGAAGCATGACCGAAATTATTTTGATAATTCATGATTCTCCTGTTTCACAGCTGAACGGAAGGGGAATGTGGGCAACAACATTAGGTTACTTGAAGATATTTTCAAGTTAACTTGAAATCATGTGTTCCCGGGTTAAGTCTTTCATGTAATTTTACATATAGTAGTAAGAATATTCTAAAAGATACATATGGTTTCGGAGCTATAATTTGTGCAATTCTATATGTTTTTAAAAAAATTCCCAAATCACTTGGCTTCAATTAGAGGGTATTCATCACTCCTTTATTTAGCTGGTGTTGTGATTTCAACTACAGTTGAACCTACAGTAAATTCAAAATCGTTGAAACTGTACATATTACCAAGACGGAATAGTTAGGATAAAAATTCTTCCATGAGCCGCGTCAAATAATTAGTCGGAAGTCGACTTACGATTTACCATTTTCCACCCATTTATAAATTTATATTATATAATATGTAATCTATTTTCTATTTTTCTATTAAGATGGGTAAGTTCTTTATTGGTTTAATAACAGAATCTTCGGAATTAAATTTCAATCAAAATGAAAAATTACTAGATTTTGAAAAAAGAATTAAGTTTTTAAGTTAAAATTCATAATGAGCTTATAAGAAATAAAGAAAAAACAAAGTTAAAAATACTAATAAAACCTGAAGAAATTTCAGGTTTTATTCAGGCCTCATAATACCCGATTTCTTCTTTTGTAAGGTAACACGCAGGGTCATCTGCCCAGGCATTCCCGTATACGGCTTCGGCTCTCACTCTGAAGTTTCCATTGCAAACATCGAGCCATTTGCACCGGGCACAGCGGTCTCCGTGAGCTTTTATCAGGGGTTTTCGGTTTTTGAGCCCGGCCATGAGTTCATCGCTCAGGTCATTCCATATTTCACTGAATGGGCGTTCCCGCACATTTCCAAAAGAATAATGTCTCCAGAACTGGTCGGCATGTACCGAACCGTCCCAGGATACGCATCCGATACCTATCCCGGAGGAATTTCCCTGGTTCATGGAGAGCAGTTCGAATACTTCTGCAGCCCTTTCCGGATTTTCTTTGAGGAGCTTCATGTACAGGTAGGGACCGTCGCAGTGATTGTCCACGGTCAGGACTTCGGCAGGAAAACCCTTTTCATGCAATTTTCTTGTCCTCTCGAGTATCAGGTCTACAGCCTGCCTGGATTCTTCGAGGGAGAGGTCTTCACTTATCATTTTCGAACCTCTACCCGCGTAAACCAGATGGTAGAAACAGATTCTCGGAATTTTTTCTTTTTCAAGGAGGTCAAAGATTGCAGGAATATCTCTGACATTTTGCTTGTTGATGGTAAAGCGCAAGCCAACCTTTATGCCTTCTTCCTGGCAATTGTGAAGTCCCCTGAGAGCTGCATCGAATGCCCCTTTCATTCCCCTGAACCTGTCATTTGTCTCTCTTATCCCATCCAGGGAAACTCCTACGTAAGAGAGCCCAACGTCCTTTAACTTTTTTGCCATGTCCCGGTCTATGAGCGTCCCGTTTGTGGAGATTACAGCCCTCATTCCCTTTTCACGTGCGTAGGCAGCAAGTTCGGGCAGGTCTTTTCTCAGGGTCGGTTCCCCTCCGGAAAAAAGAATTACCGGACTTCCAAAATTTACAAGGTCATCGATAAGAGCTTTGCCTTCTTCAGTCGAAAGCTCGTTTTCAAATTCGATATCCTTTGCCTGGGCATAACAATGGACGCATTTCAGGTTGCAGCGGCGGGTTATGTTCCAGACCACTACAGGCTTTTTATCTTTTGAAAACTGCAGCAGGTGAGAGGGAAGCTTCTTTGATTCCCTTCCATAGCGGAGGGCGTCAGAAGGTTCCACGGTTCCGCAGTAGAGTTTTGAAATGCCTATCATGTCGATCCTTCAAATTTAAATTGTTTTTCAAAATCTTAAGTATTGTTTTTTAAACCGATTTTCAGAGAGATTTATTTGTCGGCTTCATTGGCCTTGATTGGTTTTCATCGGTTCTCAAAACAAATTCGGTTAAACGCCAGTGGTCTCTTCAGAGAGAGAATTTCAGCGTAACTTTTCAAAGCCTGCTCTTTATAGCCTTTAATAGAGCTTCGAAAGTGAACTCATCGGGAATTACGTCTGCAATAACTCCGTGTTTCTTCAGGGTATTTCCTGTAGGGGTTCCTATTGCACCTATAACTGCCCTGTTAAGAGTCTCCTTTATGGTTTCTCCTGCTCCCAGCCGTTCCGCATGCTTCATAAAGCCTTTAACCATCATTGAGCTTGTAAAGGCAAAAGCATCGACTTCCCCTGCAAGGCTGCGTTCTATCAGTTCTTTCTGAATCGTCCCTTCAGGAATACTGAGAGTGTACACATGAGTCTCATAAACCGTAGCTCCGCATTTTTCGAGCCCTTCTATTAACAATTTAGCTCCAAAAGCGCTTCTTGCAAGGTCTACCGTCTTTCCTTTTACTTCAGGACAGAGAGCTTCTACTATTCCTTCGGAACTGTAATCTCCTGGCAGGAGGGGATTGTCAATTCCTATTTTCAGGAGTTCTTTTTCCGTATTGGGGCCAATTGCTATTACCCTGGTTTTTTTAAGCGCTGCGATAAAGTTTTTCTTTTCGGCTTCAGACAGCTTGTCCAGGCTAAAGGTTATTCCGTTTGCGCTGGTAAAGATCACGTAGTCAGACGTTCCGGTAAGGACTCTCTGTACGAAGGGCTCAAAACCTTCATCTTTCATGCCCTCAAGCTTTATCATAGGGGCATATAGAGGCTTAAAGCCGTAATCCTGAGCAAGTGCCTCCGATTTTTCCCTGTAGCTTTCCGGCCTCATGATTGCAAGTACCGGTGTTTTTGCATTTTCCTGTTTTCCTGTCATATCCTGATCCCTTCGCGTCCGTTAAAACTCAGCATCTGTGTGCTGCTCCCCAAGTATGTTATGAAGGTTGACTACATCTCCTACGACTGTGATGGCAGGAGCCTTCACTTTTCGCTCTTCTGCCAGGTTGCCGATGTTTTCAAGAGTTCCTACTGTTACCCTCTGGTCAGGCCGGGTTCCCCTCTCTATGACCGCAACCGGAGTTTTTGGATTCTTGCCGTACTTCATAAGCTCTTCGGTATTTCGCCTGAGCATCTTTACGCCCATAAAGATCACAAGAGTTCCCTCGAATTTTGCAAGGGTTTCCCAGTCAAGCCAGCTTTCAGGCTTTGTAGGGTCCTCGTGCCCGGTTATGAAAGTGACCATCGATGTGCTTTCCCTGTGGGTTATCGGAATTCCGGCATAGGCAGGCACTGCAATTGCAGAAGTGATTCCTGGCACGACTTCGAACTCAATGCCTTCTGCTACGAGCACCTCGGCCTCTTCTCCTCCTCTCCCGAAAACGTAGGGATCCCCTCCTTTCAGCCTGACCACCATCTTTCCTTCTTTTGCTTTCTGCACGAGCACTTCATTAATCTCGGCCTGCTTCATGGTGTGGTTGCCGGCATATTTCCCAACATCTATTTTTTCCGCACTTGCAGGCATAGAATCCAGAATAGCTTTTCCAGGAAGCTGGTCATAGATAATTACTTCAGCACTGTCAATCAGACGGCGAGCTTTCAGGGTAAGAAGTTCAGGGTCACCTGGACCCGAACCAACAAGGTAAACTTTTCCGTAATTTCCTGACATACAACGACGGTTCCTTTATGATTTTTGGATAGAAATGCGTAATCTGGAGAAAGTTAACGAGTTTTTAGAATATATAATATCCTGAAAATCGAGCCAAAAGTTGTGCATTTGTGTTTGCACTCTGTAAATCCAAAACTTCTGTATTTTTTTCTTTTTCTTTTTCTTTTTACAATCTGAAAATGTCCATTCTTTGGGTTTTCATTAGCTGAGAATCTGGAAGTTCATGGGTATAGTATCAGGAGCATTTTTCCGAAATCCTGTTTCGAAAGTTATATGGGTTTCTTAGATACAATTGTATATTTGCATTTTTATTATATATCCTGCGATATATTTGATACGTGTATAATTTGGTATTCATTGGAGCTCCGACATGTGAATCAGAATTCCAAAATAAATTGGGAGTGGAAAATATTGAGCGAACTTGAACTTCTGCCGCTCCATAAGCTTGGAGCCAGGGAAGATAAACGGAATTTTGGGGTAATAAATTTCGGGCTTTTTTTACCAGGAATCTCGAAAAAGTGGGGAAATAAGCTCTTGGTGAAGGTTATTCACGAAAAGGACCAGTTCCTTCAGGATATACCACCCATGAGCTTTGAAATGGAACATTCTGAGGACCTAGACTACGGGGATTACTGGTCTACAACAATAAATATCGAATCTAAAAATAAGCCAAAACCAGATTCTGCATGGGGAACCCCCGGAAAATATGTATATCGATATTGTCTTGAAATCCCAAAAAGAGGTCCTATTGACTGGATTATCGATCCCTTTGCTAGAGAATTCGGGGTAGGAAAATTATCCGCTTTCAGCCTGGGATACAAACATTATAAATGGAACGAACATGAGCTGGTATGGAAAACACCTTCAATAAATGACATTGTCCTCTACGAACTCATGATCAATGAGTTTGCGGCTGATATATAGGGGACTATTGACCACCTGGGATATCTGGCAGACCTTGGAATAAATTGTATAGAGCTGATGCCTCTTTCCAACGTTGAGAAGAGAGTTGACTGGGGTTTTATGCCAATCGGATATTTCGGTGTTGATGAGCGTTTCGGAAATAGAAAAGACATGCAAAAGTTGATCGATGCGGCCCACCAGAAAAACATAGCGGTTATAGTGGATTCCGTCTATGCGCATACAAGCCACCTTTTTCCATATTACTATGTCTACAACGAACTTGAATACCCTCAAAATGAAAATCCCTTTATGGGCCCTTTTGCTGAAAATATGTATGGGATAAGCACGGACTTCAACCATAAATTTACCCGTGACTTCTTTATGACAGTCAACAATCACTGGCTGGACTGTTATCATATAGACGGTTTTAGATATGACTACGTTCCCGGGTACTGGCTGGAAGATTCAGAAAATGGCTACACGAAACTGGTACAGGACACGTACCAGCTTGTCAAAACAAAAAAAGGTTCTTCCGATCACTGGCAACGGTTTTTTGAAGGAGAGTCCATAAACCTCATCCAGTGTGCCGAACAGCTTCAAAAACCTGTAGAAATCCTGAAAAAAACCTACAGTAACTGTACCTGGCAAGACGGAACCCTGAATGCAGCCAGAGGGATATATGAAAATTGTGCCCAATTAACCGAGCTGGGTTTCCTCTTCGGGCTCTCAGGTTATCCGGCAGAAGTCCAGAACAAAGGAGATGAGATCACAAAAACCGCCCTCCAATATCTGGAAAATCACGATCATTCCCGATTTATCTGTAATTTTGGAACAATTGCCAGTGATAATGAACTTTTGAAGGAAGGCGATCGCGCGCTCTGGTACAAAGTGCAGCCCTATCTGATAGGCCTGTTTACAGCAAGGGGCATTCCCATGTTATGGCAGGGTCAGGAGTTTGGGGAAAACTACTGGCTTCCTCAGGAAGGGTGGGGGAGAGTTCTTTTGTACAGACCTGTGCGCTGGGATTATTTTTATACTTCCGAAGGGAGGTCTCTGGTTTACCTCGTCAGGAAACTGATCAAGCTTCGAAGAGATAATCAGCAGTTTACCAGGGGAGAGCATTTCTTTTACAACGATTATTCTCAATATCAGTCCCGGAATGTCATGCTGTTCTCCCGGACACAGGGGAAAGTTTTCAGCCTTATCGCGCTAAATTTCGGAGACCAGGGTCAGTCGGTATCTTTCAAATTTCCGTTTAGCGGTAATTACCTGGAAGAACTTCACGGTCAGGATAATTTAAATGGAGTTTCTGCGGGGGAGGAATTACAGCTTCTCGTTCCCAGCAACTATGGGAGGATCTGGACATTGGAAGTTTGATACACATGCCTACACAAAATATTTCTGAAGGAGAGGTTCAAGTTAAACAGTTTGAATTCATGATGGGTTTCTCTGATACCTTTAGTGGTAATCAATAAATACCTCTTGAGTATTAGTGAGTTCAGTATGCTTCGCATAATTTTTCTTGGGACTGGAGGCTCTCTGCCTACCCGCAACAGAAACCCATCCGCAGTAATGGTCAATCGGGAAGGAGAACTTATCCTGTTTGATTGCGGAGAAGGTACCCAGCAGCAAATGATGCGGGCAAAGACAGGGATGATGAGCCTGTCCTCTATTTTTATCAGTCATTTTCATGCAGATCATTTCCTGGGAATTCCGGGCCTGATCCAGACCATGTCTTTTATGGGCAGAACAGAGCCTCTTATGATCTACGGCCCTGAGGGAACAAGAGAATTTACTGAGCTTTTCAAGGCTCTTGGCTATTTTAATCTTAAATATGAAATTCGGGGTATCCAGTTAGAGCCAGGAGATATTGTGGAAGGAAGAGAATATGTAATCAGGGCTTTAAAGACCGAACACAGTATCCCAAGTCTTGGGTATGCCCTTGTAGAAGATCCTCGTCCGGGGCGCTTCAACAGGGAAAAAGCAGTGGGACTGGGCATTCCGCCTGGCCCTCTTTTCGCAAAGCTTCAAAAAGGAAACCCTGTAGAAGTTAACGGAAAACTCGTGAAACCTGAAGATGTAATGGGGGCCCTGAGGCCTGGAAGGACTGTCGTATATAGCGGGGATACCAGGCCCTGTGAGTCCATACTTGAAGCCAGCCGGGGTACAGACGTGCTGATTCATGACAGTAGCTTTGCCGACGAGATGGCAGACTGGGCGGAAGAATCCAAACATTCGACCGCAGGAGAGGTTGCAGCCCTCGCAAAGGAAGCCGGGGTCAGAAAACTGGTCCTTACCCATATAAGTTCTCGCTATACAGATGATGCTGAGCCCATCCTTGCCGATTCGAAAAAAATATTTGAAAACGTGATTGTAGCTGAAGACCTGATGGAAATAGAAATCCCGTACAGGAAAGAATGAGCCACAGGAAAAAATAAGCCACAATAAGCCTTTTGATTTATGAGTAAAGAAAAAACAGAATACCTGAAAAAGCAGCTTCCAAATAGGATTCTAAAAACCCGGAACTCATTTAAAAATGATTATAAAATTTATTAGGCATTCTACTGGAAAAATGCAGCAGAAAAGAAATCGGTAGCAGAAATAGTCTGCATTATAATAATCGGATTAACTCAAACAAGAGTCCAATCCAGCTTTTTGTCTTCGCCATCGTAGAGTGTAACTCTCATTGTTTTGTCTTCTACCTCGTAGACAGGCGTGATACCTAAATAGAGAGTGTCGCCTTGGTTAATATTCAGTTCACCATTCACTCTTCCGAAGTATACCCTGCCTTTCGTACTGTTTTCTTCTACTGTTATGCCTTTCCAGACGAGGTTCTGGATTACGTTTAGAACTCTACACTCAAACCGGTCGACTTCACGTATCTCATTCATGGGAACCACTTTTAATGATTATTTCGTATCCTGTTAAAACCCTATTCAAATACATCTCCGTTAAACAATAATGATTTTTATACATAAAACTATTCCCGGTCTTTCAGGAAAAGAAGAAAAACGTGAAAAATAGGTATTTTGAAAAGTACGTTAATTAAAATGGAAAAGGAATTTATAAAGTAATGCACCTTAAAAAATATGGTACCAAAAAGTATGTACCTTAAAAAATATAGCACCTTAAAAAGTATGGTACCTTAAAAATAGCATACTTTAAAAGTAAAGTAATCTATTTATGCGGTTTAGCATGGAGTTTTTGCGGCTTAAACATAGAGTTCAGAGGGGTCGTGCATGACTTCTTTTCTGCCAAGTTTTGCAAGAGCGTTCTCGAAATCCTTGCCTGTTACAATTTCCCTGTCTTCGATAATTGCCTGATGGAGAGCGGTCTTCAAAACCTTTTCCACAAGGTCCCTGCCCGAAAGTCCTTTTGTTTTCTTTGCAAGAGCCTGAAAATCGCAGTCCTCTACAGGCAAGGGGAAGGTTTTTACATTTGATTCAAATATTCTCAGGGCTTCTTCCTCTTTAGGAAGAACAAATTCGATCTCTTCTTCAAACCTGCTTCTTACAGCGGAGTCCAGGGAATTAATCCGGTTTGTAGAACAGATAGTACATACTCCATCACGTTCTACTATACCATCCATTTCGGTCAGAAGAGCGTTTACGATTTCACTTACGTCTCCTCTTAACTCCTGAAACTTCCTGTCCAGGGCTATTGCATCAAGTTCGTCAATGAAAATTATACATGGAGACATTTCTTCTGCCCGGTCGTAGAGCTGGTGGATCTGGCGGGCTCCGTCTCCCACGAATTCCCCTATAAGCTGGGTGGCTTTTACAGGAATGATGGGTACATCGGTTTTGTTTGCAAGGGCTTTTGCAAGCATTGTTTTTCCGGTACCTGAGGGCCCGTAAAAGAGAATATTTCTTGGAGCCCATTTCCCGAAACGTTCGGGCTCTTCAAGGAATCTTTCGATCAGCCTGCACTTTTGCTTTGCAAGTTCCTGCCCGATTACATCTTCAAATACAACGCTACTCTTTATTTCCGCAGACGAGGGAAGACCGTTTTCCTCTTCAGTTACGATAATTGATGTTGAGTTTCCTATCATGGATTCCGCAGGTTCCACATCTATAATTCGGTAAGCAAAATCCGGAAACATCCGTCTGTCAAAGAGATAGTCTCCCTTGCGGGCAACATACCCATTCCACTGTTCTCTGGCATAGAATTCAAAAACATCCCTATTTTCAATAACAGGATATTCGTCCATCATGCCGCTTAGTGGATAACCCTCGGGCTTCAGGATAAGAAGCTCGGAGGTAGACTTCCCAAACTCAGTACTGTTTTCATGGGTCTTTTTCGCGTTCACTCTTTGTGAGACTGGTCGCACTTTGTTATCAACTCGAATACTTTTCTATACCACTATAGTAATCCGAAGAGCTAATAAAATTAACCCTATAAAACAATTCTGATATTCGGCTGCGAAAGGCTTACCTTATTCGTGGAGCTAAGGAAATAAGCTTCTAAAAATTGTTATCAGGGCATTTTCGAGATAGCCGTCTGTCAGGTCAGTATTCAGGGGCTTCAGGCAACCATTATATATTCAGATATTCAATGTACAAGTGTATATATCCTGAAGGATATTACATAAGTGTAAAATATTTATATGAGTAGCCAAATAGATGGTTTATTATTTGAAATATGCTTGAACCATGGTCATGTAAAATAACAGGCTTTCTAAAGGTTCTAATATTGGAATTTTTAAGATTGTAGTCCTTATGGTGAGAATGAAGGTCTGACCCAAAAGATAAAGCTAATATATTAGATAAATAATATAAATTTCGGAATTATTGAATTAAAAATATTTTCAAACATCGTTTGAAAATCTATGGCTAATGTCTGGTAAATTACCTGACTAATATATTTAAGTATCAATTCTTAAAATTGTACAGTAATATTATGTCGGTATATAGCAGACTAACGACTTAAGAATCTCAGTACAAGATAAGTAGTTTCAGAGCATGATTTTTATGTTTACTATGGAGAACACGGAAGGTTTCGACCAGAAAACTCTTGATAAGATGAACGCTGAAGTCAAGAAAACTATGAGCAAGCACGATCCGAAGTCAAAGGATTACAAGAAAATATTCGAACAGGTTGAAGATCAGGTCTTCGACAAATACTGTTCCGAAGTTTTCAGGCCCTCTCTCAAACTTTGATAATTTGCCGTTCCGTAAATACCGCACCGGTAAATTTTTATTTTTATTTTTTTACATAGGTCTCAATTTTTACCTGATTTAATCCCTTAAAAACAGATTTGATTACTTCAAGAGGGTTACTTTAAATTTTACATTTTGGCTAATTTTAATCAAAATTTGTTTTGATCTTTCCTTTAAGTTTAATTAAATTTCAATGCAACTTATATTTTTTATTATTCGGCCCTGTTTTGGGTTTAATCTGTATCGATAACTTTTTCATATCCCTGCCTCTATAATTTTCAATTATGATTCCTTGCAGCAAAACCAAGGCTTTGAGTCTTTTCCTTCTCATTATGCTTTTGTTTGTCCCGATAGCAGGTGCAGTCTCAAATGCAGGCGATATCAAAAAAGCCGACCTTTATAAAGCGCCTGAGAATTCGACTACTGAAAACGATCTCTTTACAGAACTGAGTGCAAAAGCCGAGCTTTATAACCAGAATTTCGATAAAGTTCCCGCAATCCTCAAGAGGCTTGTAGCAAGTGAGGAAATTGCCGGGAAAATTAAACTTGAGAACGGTGAGATGCTTTACGTGACTTTACTAATGAGAGGAGGAAAAATAGGGGATTTTTACAGATATGACACTCCTAACGATCCCAACTCAAAGTTCGGACCTTCCATGACAGTGGAAACTGATGAGAAAACCGTAAGAAAAGTGCTTGATTCGAAAGAGCCCTTAAAGGAAGCCGTAAAAAACATGAATGACGGCTCTTTAAAGGTTGAGACTGAAGGATTCTTCAGGGACACCGTGCTCTGGACTTTAAAGCATCTTTATTCATGAGCTGGATAAAAAAGATTTAATTTGAAATGCCCTTCCCTTCTTATTTTTTGGGTAAAGGGTTCTGACCTTATTTTTTTCAGAATTTAAATGTCAGGATCAATGCTTGACAACCTCTCCGGGATGCGTAGATCTTCCCTTTTCCATTATCACGCCGATATTTATACTTGTATTGATACCGGTATGCACGTCATCCCCCATAATCACTCCGAGTTTTCTTCTGCCCGAGTCAAGAATCCTTCCTTTCATCATTACTTTTATATTTTTCCCGTCGTGCCGGAGGTTTGCAACTTTCGTGCCCGCCCCGAAATTACAGCGGCTCCCGATGATGCTGTCTCCTACATAACTCAGGTGCCCCACATGGGTATCTTCCATTAAAATAGTATTCTTGATTTCCACGGCATTTCCTACCCTGGCATGGTTCCCGATTGCAGTGGAAGGGCGGATGAAGCAGTTAGGCCCTATATCGCAATTTTCTCCTATTACCACAGGGCCTTCAATATAAGAGCCGTTCCTTACAAGGGTGCCTTTTCCGATTACAACCTCACCTTTTATAGTTGCATTCGATTCTACCGTGCCTTCGCACCTGCCCTTAAGGTCTTTCAGGAGGCGTTCATTTGCTTTCAGAAGGTCCCATGGGTATCCTATGTCTATCCACCTGCCTTCAAGGGGGCTGTAGCCTACAGCTGCTCCGCTGTCGATCAACATCTGGATGGAATCCGTAATCTCTAATTCCTTTCGCACCGATTTCTGGGTCCTGTCAATAAAGTCAAATATGGATTCCCTGAAAAGATATATTCCGGCATTCGCAAGGTTAGTTGGAGGATTTTTAGGTTTCTCTATTATTCTTACCACTTTACTATTCTCGGTTTCAAGCACTCCGAAATCAGACGGGTTCTCCACTTCTTTTACGCAGATGACAGCTTCTTCTGTCCTTGAAAGCAGGACTTTTAAGTCCTCCTGTCCGATAAGCATGTCCCCGTTAAGTACAAGGAATGCCCCCTCAACATGTCCCCTTGCATATCCTATTGCATTTGCGGTTCCTAACTGGTCCTCCTGCTGCACGTATTCTATGCTTACTCCCCATTTACTGCCGTCCCCGAAATGTTCCTTTATCTTCTCTTCGAGATAACCGGTAATAAAGACAAAACCCTCTATGCCTGCTTCTATGGCTGAGTTAAGAATATGCTCAAGTATGGGCTTATTTGCAACCTGGAGCATGACTTTAGGACAGCCGGCGGTCAGAGGCTCCATCCTTGTGCCTTTGCCTGCCACAAGGACAACTGCTTTCATTCAAGCGCCTCCTTTACTATCTTTTCAGCCATCTCAAAAATCTCATCAACGTTTTCCCGGGCTTCAGCCGTAATTCTCACTTTTGCCTCTGTGCCGGAGGGGCGGACAAGTACCCAGCCATTCTCCATTTCCACGCGGATGCCGTCAATATCAAGGACTTTTCCCAGGGGCTCGAGTTTAACCTTTACTTTTTCCATAAATTTGGTCTTTTTTTCGTTTGCACAGGGGAGAGCCCCTCTTTTTGTGGCATAGCTGGGAAGCTCTTCTCGAAGCTCACTTAATTTCTTTTCCTTCACAATCTCAACGAGTTTTGCGGCTGCATAAATCCCATCCGGGCAGTAGGAAATTTTCGGGAAAATCCAGCTTCCGGAAGGCTCACCTCCGTAGATAGCTCCGCATTGTTTTATGCCTTCTGCAACATAGACATCACCAACCCTTGTCCTCACAATTTCCGAACCTTTAAGGGAATCGTCAACCATCATAGATGTGTCCACAGGCACGACAACCGTTCCTTTCTTGCCCCCGCACTCATAGAGCCCGAAAATTGCAAGCATCTCGTCCCCTGACACGAAATTGCCTTTCTCGTCTACTGCCATCATCCTGTCTGCATCACCGTCATGCGCTATTCCCAGATCGGCTCCGAATTCCACAACAGCCTTTTTGAGCATGGAAAGGTTTTCATCGGTCGGCTCGGGATTTCTAGCAGGGAAATGGCCGTCAGGCTGGGCATTGAGGGTTATTACCTCACAGCCCAGTTCTTGCAAAAGGTAAGGGCTGATTGTTCCTCCTGCGCCGCATCCGCAGTCCAGTACGATTTTCAGACTGGAACTTCCTACGAGTTTTTTGATCATATTCATATGTGCCCGAATAGCATTTCCGTCTTCCTCGAATTTGCCTATCCGGTCCCAGGGAACCCTGGAAAAGCTCCCATCTTCAATAGCTTTTTCAATCTCGTCCTGCTGTGCCGAGTCAAAAGCCATGCCGTCAGGATTCCAGAGTTTGATCCCCACATATTCTGAAGGGTTGTGGGACGCTGTGACCATTACGCCACATTCGTATTCTCTGGCTGCGTATGCCAGGGTTGGGGTGGTAACAAGGCCGATCTCTGTAACAGCACAGCCTGCTGCAGTCAGTCCTGCAATCAGGGCATGCTCGATCATCGGGGCCGAAACTCTGGGGTCCCTTCCGATAACTGCAGTCTTTTTCCGGCTTCCCAATACAAGCCCTACATTAAGTGCAAGTTCGGGCGTGACGTCTTTGTTTGCTATCCCTCTTATTCCTGAAGATCCGAAGAGTTTCATGTATCCCACTCCGAAGTTTCCTGAAGTGTATTTCTCTAATTCTCGTGATTTTTTTCAATTTTTAAATATTCAGTCTTTCCATTATTCCACAGTGACGCTTTTCGCAAGGTTGCGTGGCTTATCAATAGAGCAGTCCCGAGCAAGAGCAGTATAATAAGCAAGCAGCTGGAGAACTACAACACTGAGCAGCGGAGAAAGCAGTTCACTGCTCTGAGGAACCTTGAGGACAACGTCTGCATATTTTCCGATCTCTGTGTCTTTGTTATCGGCAACTGCAATAACGATAGCGTCCCTTGCTTTTACTTCTTTTATATTGCTCAGCACCTTATCGTAAGTCTGCCCTCTTGTTGCAATGGTAACTACAGGCGTTCCTTTTTCAAGAAGAGCAATTGGCCCGTGTTTAAGTTCACCTGCGGCAAAACCCTCGGCATGCAAGTATGAAATTTCCTTTAATTTGAGGGCTCCTTCAAGGGCAATTGGATAGTTCAGGTGCCTTCCGAGGAAGAAGTAACTCCTTGAGTGAGCAAAATTTTCTGCACATTCCTTTACTGCTTCTTTCTGGTTAAGGATCTGCTGAATCTGGCCAGGTACCTTCCTGAGATCCGTAATGAACCCTTTAACATAATTAGGGCTTAACTTGCCTCTTGAGAGGGCAAATTTTACGGCAAGCAGATAGAGAAGTGTAAGCTGGGTACTGAAAGTCTTGGTCGCCGCAACCCCGATCTCGGGCCCTGCTCTTGTATAGAGCACACTGTTAGCTTCCCTTGTAATGGTGCTTCCCACAACGTTTGTGATTGCAAGGGTAGGACAGTTGTAGGACATGATTTCTCTCACGGCTGCAAGGGTGTCTGCAGTCTCTCCTGACTGGGTGATTGCAATGGCAAGAGTCCCCTCATTCATAACCGGGCTTCTGTACCTGTACTCCGAACATATGTCTATATCGCAATGAATTCCTGCCAGCTGCTCAAAAAGGTATTTTCCAAGCAGCCCTGCGTGCCAGGAGGTCCCGCATGCCAGGATCTGAACTCTTGAAAGTTTCCGGATCTCCTCTTCACTCATGTTCAGTTCTTTGAGATTTATGGTTCCTTCAAGCTCCGAAACTTTGCCTGCTAGGGTATTATGAATTGCACTCACCTGCTCGTGGATCTCTTTAAGCATGAAGTGTTCGTAACCGGCTTTTTCAGCAGCTTCAAAGTCCCATTCTATCTTTTCTATCTTCTTTTCCCGGACATTTCCTTCTCTGTCAAATATCTCTACACCAGAAGGAGTCAGAACTGCTGTTTCAAAATCGTTTACGAATATAACATCTCTTGTGTAGTTCAGAAAAGCAGTCACATCCGATGCGGCAAAGTTTTCCCCCTTTCCAAGACCTATAACAAGGGGGCTGTCTTTCTTAGCAAGCACGAGTTTTCCAGGTTCGTCAGCACTGAGAATTGCAAGAGCGTAAGAGCCCTCAATTTCCTTCAGTGCTTTCCGAAGGCCGGAAAGAAGTTCGCACTTCGCTTCTTTTCCATCGGGCTTTTCGTATATATGCTTGTGCAGAAGATGTGCGATCACTTCTGTATCTGTCTCAGATTTGAATTCATAACCCTCGGAAGTCAAACGCTCTTTTAATGCCATATAATTCTCGATAATGCCATTATGCACAACCGAGATCTTTATAGGATTTCCAGAGTTGTGCGGATGGGCATTTTCCGTACTCGGTCGCCCGTGCGTTGCCCAACGGGTATGCCCGATTCCTACATTTCCACTAATTCCTTTAGGGATTATGGCTTCGAGGTTTACAATTTTACCTACCGATTTGTAAGTATCAAGTCCGCTACCCAGAACCGTAATACCAGCGGAATCATATCCACGGTATTCGAGTTTTTTGAGGGACTCTACAATGACAGGTGCAGCAGAATTCTCTCCTGCATATCCTACGATTCCACACATTTTTTTACCCCTTTTTGAGATTAAAGGACTACCGAATGACGGGACAGGTCCTTGTATATGGTATTTCCAGATTCCACCTGGCAGTCGACAGCTATCGTTACTCCGGCTTTTACAAGGACACTGTTTCCAATACGGTTGTCGTCTCCAAAGATGGTGCCGAGTTTGGGGGCTCGGTGTATGGTTCCATTCATAATAATTAACAGGCCTTCTTTTTCTTCAACAAAGAAGCCCGAACCAATTGTGTTATTGCTCCCAATTATGGAATTGGAGATCTGTCCATGCGAGTATATCCTGCAGTCATTCATTATTATACTGTTCTGGATCTCGGTAAATGACCTGATAGATACATTGTCTCCTATTGTTGTGGAGGGCAGGATAACAACATTGGGACCGATGTCACAATTATCTCCTATAACGACAGGACCTACAATGTAGGTTCCGGAACGAATTTTAGTATTTTTCCCAATTGCTATCTTTCCCCTGAGCACAACTCCTTCTTCCACTTCTCCTTCAAGCTTAAGATTTCGGGCAGAATTTAACACTATAGCATTTGCTTTTAACAGATCCCAGGCATGGACAGCATCCAGCCATTTTGATTCTGTCGAGACGGAAGTAACTATTTTTCCCTCGTCAATCATGAGCTGGAGAGTATCTGTTATTGCATATTCCCCGTTTTCGGATATCGGAGTCTTTTCGATGGTTTCAAAGACCTGTGGTGTAAAAACGTAAATTCCGGTATTTACTATACGGCTCAGGTCTCCAGGCCTTTTTTCCAGGATCCTTGTAACTCTCTTTCTTTCCTTAAGAACCACGCCGTAACCCGCTGTTTCTTCCATTCTCACTGTTAGTAGGCTGGCATCCCCTTCATAATTATTAAGAAGATCCGCTATGGTCTTCGGTTCCACAAGGTTATCTCCGTTAAGCACCAGGAATTCTGAGTCTTCGGAGCTAATCAATTTCTTTGCCTGTTCGATTGCATGTGCGGTGCCAAGCTGAGCTTTTTGTTCTACGTATTTTATCTTTACTCCGAAGTTCAGCCCGTCTTCAAAGTAGTCCATTATTCTTTCTTTTTCATATCCGACAATCAATATAATTTCAGTTATCCCATTTTTTTCAAGCGAATCTATAACATGCTCAAGAATAGGCCTGTTAGCGACAGGAAGCATTACTTTGGAACGAGTAAGAGTTAGAGGCCTGCAGCGCAGCCCTTCTCCTGCTGCAAGGATAATAGCTTTCATAGATCTAAGAACCTTTTTTAGAATTTATACATTACCTTCTAAAGTTTTAGACAAGATACCTTTGCCTAAATATATCTAGAATGTTATACCTGTATAAGGGACAGCTAACAATAAAAAAGTAATCCCTCTATAATTAAGAAATAAGTTTTCCATACACGATAAACAACTCCAGAACATAAACCTGAAAATTTTTAAGGAATTCTATCTCAAATTTTAGCTTTTAAAGGGCATTTAATCTTTTTTGAAGTGTAGAAAATTATTTAATATATGACTCAGATATGTATTTCCTGCTTTTTGTCCCTTACGCTTCTTAACCCTTGAGAATCGAGGCAATTCTTGAAGAATTCTTTATATTGGAGTTTTGATTAGATGTCACACATTTAATAAATAGTTACGGCGACTCACAGAAAACAGTGACATAATTCTTAGAATTTCCCTGAGCACTTTATAGTTTTCTATAAAGAAGCAGCGAAAATAATATTTAATAGTTGCGACGCACTTAAAAAATAAATATTTCAACTAAAAATTGTACTTTGAGAATTCTAGTGCCAGTTTAGATATTTGGATTGTCAGGACACTGGTAATGACACTGGTAATTTCTGGACGCATATTTACTCATTTATTTCTATTCCGTCGCAGTTTCCATTTTATCTGGAAAGAAGTTTTCACTGTCAATCTTGAGAACTCGGATTCATATGATTTCTCCCATAGAACCACGTAAAAACATGGGACTATCATGATATATTTAGAAATTTCCCACTCTGTTATTTCAGGGAATCTTTATAAATCCTGAAGATATCTTCTATATCCTCACAGGATCCTTTTTTATCCCAACAGTTTAAATATATTCGATCTTGTTACACTGATGCTTTTCTAAACTCGATTATTCAATAGACTATAGGAATATGGGGCATATCTTCAATAATCGTAAACTTTTTTGTAAAATTGTTTTTAGAAATGTATAGATGCTCCTTTTTTCACTTTTGAAGAGGCAAATACTATTTTTAGGATTCTCAAATCTGCCATAAACCTGGCAAGATTCTGACACTTTAAGCTTCTGAACCCTTAATAAACGTCTGACTATTCCCATATTAGCTTCAAACATTCGCAGTAAAGCTTTCAGGCATGGTAACGCTTTTTTTACTTTCTTGATATGCCTTGAACTGAACTATTTGCAATGAAGCTGCAAAATATCCTTTGCACAAATAAGTTTAAGTACATATTTAGATCATATGTCTATCAAAAAAAAGTTTAAATGAAAGATTGAAATAATTTTGAAATGGAACTCAAGCAGGAAGCAGATATTATTGCTTTGGGAATTTAAAAACGGTCCGAAGAAAGTAAACATTCCCTGGTATGAGAGTGGATTTCAGGAGCCGACCCTTCAGGGTTTTGCAGTCGTGGAGATCAGCTTTCCCTATATTGGTCACTGCCCTGAGATGAATACTTTCACTCCGCTTTCCTTAGCTTTATATCCTGTGGCGTTGTAATCTAGAACGCCTCTCTATACGATAAACATAACCAAGAGGCTTGAGGTAGAAAGAATGAAGCAAACAGCCGAATCTATTCGAGACCGCTTTTTAAAGCTTGGCATCGATGTACCTATAGAGGATATCGAGAGTAGACTTGATGAATTGATCACGAAATTTAAAGTGCCTTCAAACGAAGCCCAGCGCAGCGTGACCAATTACTTTTTGAAGAAATATTCAATTCCTAAGAATGAATTTTACATGAGGCAGGCTGAGCCCCAACTTACCAAGGTTGTGGACATTTCGGAAAACGGGCAGTGGGCAAACCTTAAAGCAAAGGTTGTCCAGCTCTGGGAAAATACTCACGAGTCCATATCCCAGGTAGGGCTCCTGGGAGATGAAACAGGCATCATAAAGTTTACGGAATGGAAAAATGCCGAACTGCCTAAGCTTGAGCAGGGAGAAAGTTACTTTTTCAGAAGCGTCGTTGTCGGAGAGTACAATGGCAGGTTTCAGGTTCAGCTCAACAAAAATAGTTCAGTAGAAAAGCTGGATGAACCCGTTGAGACTGGAGGAGGCGATTTCACGCCTGCTGCAAGGGAGTCCGAACTAAGGAACATTTCCGACCTTGTGGAAGCCCAGTGGGCTACAGTCAAAGGAAAAGTAATTCAGCTCTGGGAAAACTCTCATGAATCGATTGAGCAGGCAGGGCTTTTAGGGGACCCGACAGGCGTTATCAAATTCACTAACTGGGCCAGTTCCGAACTTCCGGATATGGAAGAAGGCAAAAGCTACATGTTGAAAAATGTAGTTGTCAATGAATGGGGCGGCAAGGCTCAGATTCAGCTTAATAGGTCAAGTTCCATAGAAGAACTTGATGAAGATATCGAAGTCGGATCATCAACTATCACGTACTTCGGAGCAATGGTTGACATTCAGACCGGCTCAGGCCTTATAAAGCGCTGCCCTGAGTGCAAGAGGGCTCTGGTTAAGGGTGCCTGTGCAGAACACGGAAAAGTGAAGGGAGAATACGACCTCAGGATAAAAGCAGTCCTGGACTCGGGAACCTCAACTCAGGACGCCCTGATTAACCGCGAACTTACCGAAGAGCTTGCAGGACTTTCTCTCGATACTGCAATCGCAATGGCTGCGGATGCCCTTGATCCCGGGGTTGTGCTGGATAAATTGAAACACGAACTGGTAGGCAGGTACTATACTGTCAGCGGGCACAAACTTGACCGCTATATCCTTGTGGATTCCATTACTCCAAGGACTTCCCTGGACAGAGAGATGCTTGACGAAACACTTGCTGAACTGGAGGTGCAGTAAATGCCAGGCTTTTTCAGAGAAGCTGCCCGCAGGGTTTTTGCACAGGAACTGAAAGATTCGAACCTTACCTCAAGGGACGAAAGTGACCAGTATGCACCACAATACGTCCTGACCCCGACAGGAGCTAAAGTAAACCGCATCTTCCTTGTAGGCACTCTTATCGAGAAGGAAGATATCGGCACAGACTCCGAATACTGGAGGGGAAGGGTGTCAGACCCAACAGGTTCCTTCCTGATCTATGCAGGACAGTACCAGCCCGAGGCAGCCCAGTTCCTTGCTGACTGCGAACTGCCAGCTTTTGTAGCTGTTGTGGGCAAAACCAGCACTTATACCACAGATGACGGGAATGTGTTGACATCTATCCGCCCCGAATCCGTCCAGCAGGTAGACGAACTTACACGGAACCTCTGGGTACTCGATACCGCAAAGCAGACTCTTGAGAGGATAAGGGCAGTTGAGGCAGAAGAAGATCCGAACTCAAAACTTGCAAAAGAACACTACTCGACTGACACCGGTTACTACCGAGCAATGGTCAAAAAGGCTCTTGAGTCCCTCAGAGAAAGTGAATGAAAAGTGAATGAAATCAAAAGGAATCATACCATAGTCGAAATCGGGGGTAAGACGCCCCTTAATTTTTTTAATTTGAAAAATTGGCTTTCAGTTTCATGGAATTTTTCTCTTCTTTTCTATTTTTTCCGTTAATTTATCTTTTCTAGCTCTCTTTTTTCTGATAATTTGTCTGTTCTTGCTCTCTTTTTTCGGTTAATTTATCTGTTCTTGCTCTCTTTTTTCTGATAATTTGTCTTTTCTTTTTCTGATTTTTGCCTTCTTTTTTCCCCTTAACCCCTTTCCGTCCTTTCGCTCTTTCTACTGCTTTCTCCGTTTTTTCTTCTATTAACCATCTGAGTTCTTCTCTTCCATATCTCTGCCTGATTCAATTTTTCGAATTTCCATTGCATTAGTAGAGATTTTTGTTCTCACCGGGCTCAGAGCAAGAAGAGGCAAAATATAGATAAATAAACGCAGCATGATATAAAATGAGCAATATGTGTTTGAATAGAAATTAATGCTAAAATAGTTAGTAAATTGGTACGTGAGATGATCCTGTGAAAACCTATCTTCTGGTCTGGTTCAGCAGTGAAGGGGCTCGCCCGTCAGAAATAAACACACGGCTTATGTCCCTGGGTTTCGAACCCATGCAGGGTAGCTACGATTTTGTGTATAACTGGAATAGCAATATTAGTGTCGAGAAAATACTCGAATTTGGGGATAAGGTATACCTGAGCCTCCAGGGCACAGGTGTTATGTTCAAACTGGAGACAATGTGAACTAAGCAGAGTTCGCAAAAATAAAGTTTCTGAGACTCCACTTAGCAAAGCATGTACCTGAATTCCAGGAATAAACAAGCTACCGTATATAAGGCACTCTTCAGGGATAGTCCAGCTTATAACTTTTTTTCAGGCCTGTACCGAATTTTCAGGTGCTCAAGGCTTTTTTATCATTCAAGGCTTTTTTCTCATTCAAGGCCTTTTTCTCATCAGGTCTTTTTCCTTATCACGTTTTTTCAGGGCATCCCGGAACTTTATATATTCGCAGGTGTCTCCTTGAAGGGCAATTACCCTGCCGTTAATATTTCCTTTTTCGATTAGCAGTTCCACAACACTCGGATTTGACATCCTGGGTTTGGTAGGAGAACCCGGACAAACAAGCACGACATCCCTTTTCTCTATCAAAGGCCGGTGCAGGTGTCCGAAAATCAGGATATCTACTTCCATTTCTTTTGCAAGGTAACCCTGAGCAGTCGTATCGGTAACCGATAGCCCACCTTCATGTACAACTCCGATTTTTACTCCTTCAACTTCGAATTTCAGCCTTTCGGGAAGGAGCTGCTTGAGCTCGGAAGCGTCATCATTTCCGAAAACTGCTTTCAACTTGCCGCTGGCATTGAAAGCCTGATACGCCTCCACAGTACTGAAATCCCCTGCATGGACGATAAGGTCACACTCTTCAAGGAGTGTTTGAAGTTGCCGGGGGATTTCTCCGGTTTTCAAATGAGTATCGGAAAGTGCAATCAACTTCATGGAAAATCTCCTGGTTTTTTATAAAATACGCCGTTAAAAGATAAAAACATGCAGTTGAATCCAGCAAACATGCAGTCGCGGGCAACTGACAGTCATTCTGGAGATTATAAAGTAGCTGACAATCGTCCTGGAAAAAAAATTCTGACCCCAACCCACAGGTTTGGGATCTGTGATTAAGAAGTAAAAAGTCAGCAGGAATTACTCGAGTGTCAGGTCTACGAGTTCGTACTCAAGATTTTCGGTTTCCAACCTGTTAAGAAGAGCAGAGACCTGCTCGTCCACTGAAACCACAAGGGACGAAAGCCCGTGGTACGCAGCCTCAATAACTGACTCATTGGTTCCGAACATAACATTCGGGCTTATGCCGATCTTGCGCAGGGCGACAAGCGCTTCCACACCGATAGCTGCTATATAGGGCTTTGAGTTTGCCAGAACCTTCAGGCGTTCGATATCCACCTTTCTTGACCCACCTCGCTCAACCCTGGGGACTTTGCAGATTGTAATTGCCGCATTTTCCAGGTCGATCAGGCCTTTGAGGCTGGTTACTCCTACATCCTCCCCCGCAACTGCATCGGATATGACATTTCCTGATGCGCCTGTCTTTTCCGTGCTGCTTACGTAGAGGAGTCCTTTTTCCATTTTCAGGTAAACCTGCTGGCTTTCTTTTACATCCTCTTTTGTGATAGCTGTCCAGGTTGAAACATGGCTGATTATATCCTCCATAACAAAGCGGGCATACCGCTTCATTTCTACGGCGTTATCAAGAACCCATTCCACGCCTTCTTTTGTTATCCTGTACCTGACGCGACCCTCAGTGACAATCAGCCCATCATTCACAAGTTCTTTAATATATTCCGAAACTGCCTGGGGGGTTATTCCTATTTTCGCGGCAATTTCCTTTTGCCTGACATTGGGCTGGTGGGCCGCAATTTCAATAAGGACCTGAAACTTTGTGACTCCGCTTTTAGTCTGGAGGAGTTTAATCATCAATCGTAATTCTCCTCAACATCTTCAATTAATTTTAACCTCTGCCCCATTACCGAAAGCCTTTCAGATCGCCTGGCAACAGCACAGATATAGAACGGGTTCTTATTAAGGGTCCGCGTAAGGTTGCTCATTGAGGTATTGCCTTCTTCTACCAGCCTTTCCAGTTCTTCCATTGCATCTTTGACCTCCTCGTATGGCTTGAAGGTCAGCATTATGATATCGCTAAGGTCTTCAAAAGAACACTGAAAGTTAACCTGAACCTTGGAATAGGAACTGTGGTATTCTTTGGAGGGCTTTTGTCCTGCCTCAGGAACTCTCCACTGGCTCTCAAGGAGCCCGGCTTTTTTCAGAATATGAAGGCTTTTCGATGAGTCTGTACCCATGAATTCGTCTATTTCTGTTCTGGTCATCCATTTGTTTGAAAGTGCATCGAATATCTTTTTGTGAGTTCTTGACCCAAAAGTCCTGAGTAATGGTACTAAATAGGAAGGATCGTTAATTATTCGAGTTCTTTTACCCATTTACTCTTCTCCTTCTCGTCTTATGTTATAAGCTTTCAAATATAATAAAGATTTGTAATGTTATTATATTTTATAATCAATATCAAGCCCTTCAGGCACTTTCCAGTTAAAGACCGGAGCATCCCGCTTCAGGTCACGACATTTTTCATGCAGGAAGTGGGCAACGATCGGAAGAGCAATAGTAGCATCCACGAAGACCTGCACTTTTTTTGCCTGGGCTGCGATCTTTCCCCAGGAAACAGCTTCATCAAAAGTACAGCCTGAAAGCCCTCCCCAGTGTGGAGAATCGGAAGTATACTGAATCGCATAATCATGGCCTCCGACATCCATTCCCAGGATAGAAGCTATTACTTCGGTCTGCTGGATAAAATTCTTCGGAACTCCGCCTCCGACATAAACAACTCCGGTTTTTCCTGATTTTTCTACAATCTGCGTGATCTCATCAACATCTTTTATCTGGTCGATCTCAAGTTTCAACCCTCTTCTTCTTGCAATAGTAAGCCCGATTCCTATCGAACTGTCAGAAAGTGCAGGAACAAAGACCGGGATATTTTGCCTGTATGCACTTACCACTATAGAATCCTCTGACGCGCCGCGCCTTACAAGTTCCTTTCCCAGAAGATGAATGAACTCTCTTGACGAACAGGAAATTTCTCCGATTTCCTCTGCAAAATCCGCAATGAGGTTATCTGCGGTCCTGAACTCCTCTTCTACAGCAAAGACATCGTATATTCTGTCCACTCCTTGCTCGAAGAGTTTTTCGTCGTCAGCAAGATGCGAACCTACATAATGCTTCTTTCCGAGGGCCTCGTGAGAATCATGGAACAGGTTTGCTCCTGTGCTCACAAGACAGTCTATCATCCTCCGCTGGATCATATAAGAAATAACCCTGCGCATGCCAGCAGGAACCATAGCTCCGGATAAGCCCATAAGCACGGTCATATTTCTTTCTTTTAGCATGTTGTGCCAGGCCTGGGCGGACTCGGCAAGTTTCCTTCCCTGGAAACCGGTTTTGAGCATTCCGTCCATCAATTCGCTTATAGACCTGTCCTTTACATCTATTGGTACGGTCGGGTTATCTGTGAATACATTAAGTTGCATACCATTCTCCATAATAAGCAGATGATGATAGTTTTACCTGTAACTCCTGATACCTGCGTCGTCTGGCAACAGACAGTAAGAGACGCAAATAGCGCTTTAAATGATTATATAATTTTTATTAAATATCAATATATGTGGACTATTTCACGGGATGAGTTAGCAAAGATGAATTTTTTTGAGGGAAAATAATTTACCGGATCCAGGGATTTGAATCGGAAAGTAAAGAAATGAAATTGACAGATAATGATCAACTTTAATATCCTCAAAGCAATGTCCATAGATAATCTCGGGAATAAATCTGAGAATACCTGTTAATATTCAGATAACAAAAACTGCTGCGGATATTACGGTCATCCAGTTTCCCTGCTCATCTGCGAAAGAGGACCTGGGAACGCTGAAGATCCTGAGAGGCGCTTCATTCGTCCACGTAGTATACATACTTCTGGCGAGTTTTTCTGCATGTTCCCCTACGTACTGTTCGGGCTCTCCAAAAGTGTGGAACTCAGAGATATAGCCGTGTTTATCCGTATTTTGTGGGAGTGCGCATCCTACTGAAGCACTGAGCATCCTTCTTGGTTCATTGGAAGAAATTCTCGACATCACGCAAAACACGATCTCTCCGGGATTCAGTTCTTTTAAACCTTCCTCCCTGGACACAATCTCACAATTGGGAGGCAGGATAGAACTGACAGTGACAAGATTAAATTTTTCTATACCTGCTTCCCGGAGTGCAACTTCAAATGACTCAAGATGTTCGGGGTGTGTACCAACTCCACTTGTAAAGAATACTTTCCTGGGAATCAACTTTGTAATCATCTTTGCATCCTTGAAAAATAATCAATTTAAGCTTAATTCAGATGGCAATTATCATTTTTAAGTGTTGCCCTTCAATTTTGTCGGAAAGAAGCTCAATTACTAGTTATTTAGGTAATAATGAGTATAAGAGGATCATATTCATTAAATTAGAGGATCATATTCATTAAATTATGCTGGATTTATTCCTTCGAAGAGATTTTTAGTTTATATTTTTCAAGTTACGCTTTTTTAGTTTTGTATTTACGAAGTTCAATAAATCCCTTTAATTAAAAGTGTACCAGTTGCTTTCTAAGATTTTGACTCGAGATATTTCATAAGCTCTCTCATAAGCTTTATATTATGCAGGATAATTACATCGTGTATTACTCCCTGCAATTTTCTTGCTCACCTCTCTCAACACAGGGAATAATCAAGTCTTTTTCAAAGTTTGCTGAAAAAGAAGGGCCTGTTTGTCCAGTTGTCCTGGCGGAAATGGAGTTCTTTCCTGCCTGAGGCCTGAAGAATCAACTAAAAACAATAAAACGTGATGTCGGTACAGATGGAAGAGAAGCTCAACCTTAAACTTCTGGAATTGCTTGAAGGCAGACAGCTCTCAATCAGCGGGCTTTCCCGGGAACTGAAAGCTGGCGGCATAGATGAGCACAGGCTGATTCTTACCGGCTACCTCAGGGCGCTCAGGGACCTTAAAATACTGGACGAATTCGAAGTCCCCCCTTCAAAAATCTATGCTTTGCCTGAAAAAGTCAGGGAGCCTTTATCCGAAAAAGGCAAAGAGTTCCGTCCGTCTGAAACTTCCGATTCCGAAGACATTTATTCTATTTTCAGAACGCAGCTCCTTAGAATCGACCTTGACATGCGGATTCCTGTCGGGGTATATGTAGTCTCAAGGCTCTTTGAAAGGCCCTGCTTCCGCAGAGAGTTGAAGCTTATAGGGATTACTCAAAAACACCTTGACCAGTACCTGGAAAAGCCCGGCATGGTCTGTGAGGCGCCGGATGCACACCTGAAAAAAGCCAGAGCCGATATTACGAAGATTGAAATCCCTCCCGATGACCCTGCATATGAAATGCGGGAAAACAGGGAAGAGGTAACCAGGCTTGCGAACGAAGTGCTTGCAGGGCTTATAAAACACAGGGTTGACCTTGAGGGCCTTGTAGCTAAAAGCAAGCAAACTACTCTTCTTCCCTGAAAAATTTTGATTTCTTTTAAATTCTGAAATTTTTAAGTTGATCAGGACTTAAACCGTTTGCTGGTGGTTCGAAAATGAAAGTCGCCTGTGTCCAGATGGATGTGATGCACTGCAGGAAGCAGGAAAACCTTGAAAACGCCCTCTACATGGCTCTCGAAGCCGTGATAAAAGGAGCCGAAATTATTGTTTTTCCCGAGGTATTCTCCACAGGCTTTTGCTATGAAAACTTCGACCACGCAGCAGAAAATCTTCCTTCCCCAACCCTTGAGAACCTGGCGTGTTTTTCCGAAGCCAATGACTGTGTCCTCATAGGCTCCATAATCGAAAAAACCGCTTCGGAAAAAGAAGTCTCTGACGCCGTGATTTCGACTCACCCTGAGAATTCCACTCTTTATCATAACCTCGGCTTCTGTTTTGAGTCAGGAACTCTTGCAGGTACTTATCGAAAGACCCACCTCTTCCAGAATGAGAATCAGTACTTCTCCAGAGGTAACTCAATTGAACCCATTTCCCTTAAAAAACAAAACCTGAAAATTGGCCTTGAGATCTGCTACGAACTCCGCTTCCCCGAGGTTGCAAGAAAACTTGCCCTTGCAGGTTCGGATATCCTTGTAACAACCGCAGCTTTTCCCAATCCCAGGTCCGAACACTGGAAAACCCTTTCAAAGGCAAGGGCGATCGAAAACCAGATCCCGCACATTGCCTGCAACCGCACAGGCTCGGCTCCGGACTGCACTTACTTTGGAAACTCAATGGTAATCGACGCCTGGGGCGAGGTAAAAGCTGAGTGCAGGCGATAAAGAGTGCGTGATTGTCTGCGATCTGGACCTATACGGAAAAGACGAGATTCGAAAGGCTATTCCTGTTTTTAAGGATCGGAGAACTGAGCTTTATTAATTAGTATCCAGCGTCTTCTGCTACTTTTATCAGTTTTAGAGAGAACGGTACTTTTTGAGATCTCATCGTTGGTTTCGCAGGTGCAAATTCAGAAGCGTAAAGCAAATAAGAAAAAATGGCAAATAGTAATAAGAAAAATGGCAAATAGTAATAAGAAAAATGGCAAATAATGAGAAATTCCGGGCTTTCTTACCCGGAGACAATTTTTGATCGTCCAGTGCTAGATGCTTAATTTTTTGATACCCTATTTCCTCAATCAGGCTGAAGTTTCTGTTTTTACTGTTATAAACCGGGTTGGTTCCAGCCGCGCAAACGCGCAGCACAGGAACAAACGAGGATAATGTTCAGGTTATCCCGGTATAATATCAACCGATCATTTATGAAAAACCCGGCTTCCGATGTGGTTATTTATTCTTCCTTTGCCTGCTCAATATAAATCGCAGGCCTCAGGGGTTCTGCAAATCTGGACTTCTTCTCAGGGTCGTAGGCAGGAGAATCGGCGCTATGGATCTCAACAGGGCAGCCTATTTCTGTTTCCAGGAACGAAGCAGATTCTTTCAGGAGAAACTGCTCGTCGAGGCCAGGGCCTGCAAAGATTTCGTACCTGTCTGCACCCCCGCTTTTGAACTCCTGAACTATCTTCTGCACGAACTTCGGGATGTCCTTGCCGAAACGCTTCAGGTCAGGGTTTGCCATCAGAGTTTTAATAAGGGTGCCTACATCGAGGGAAGCTTCGAGCTGCATTTCGCAGGCGCACTTTACGACTGCGGCTTTCCACGCAGGGGCTGTATAGAAGTGAACCTTTTTCGGGGTCATTTTTGTTACCCTTATGATCTCTTCAACATCCTCCAGGGTTCCCTTTATTATTTCTTCTGCAAGCTCTGCGCCGTCGTCTATAAGGTCTTCATTATAGAGAGGGTACTGGGCAAGGGAAATAGTGTCCTCGTGCCCCATAGCCTCCCAGATTTCCTCACAGAGGTGCGGGGTAAAAGGAGTCATAAGCCTTACCCAGTTATCCAGCACGTAGTAGAGCAGAGTCTCTCCGCCTCTCCTCTGGTACCATTTGACGTCATTTATGAGGAGGAAGAAAGAATTCTGGATTGCTTCCCTCGTCTGGATAGAGTCGAGGGCAGTGTTTGTTTCCCTTATATAGTTCTGCATCCGCGAAAGCATCCAGCGATCGATCTGTTTGAGCTCGGCACTGAGGTTTGCACGTTTTCCACTTTCTATAACGTCCTTTGCAAACGAGTAAAACCTGTCAACCTGCCGTCTGGCAGAGTCGATTCCCGCCTTATGCCAGTCTGCGTCCTGCGTCTGCTCTGCAGTAGAGAGGATGTACATCCTGGTTATGTCTGCGCCGTAATTGCTGACTGCGCTTTCCAGGGTCAGGATAGGACCTTTGGACTTGCTCATCTTCTGTCCCTCAAGGGAGACAAAGCCGTTTACTGCAAGGGCTCTCGGCCAGTTTTCTTCCCCAAAAAGGGCTACATGGTGGAAGAGGAAGAAAAGCAGGTGGTTCGGGACAAGGTCCTTTCCTGAAGAGCGCAGGTCAACAGGATACCAGTAATTAAAGTGCCTTCGGATTTCCTCCAGAATTTCCAGGTCAAGCCCGGCATCCACAGCGACTGTTACGGGATCGCCTTTTCCGAGCAGGACATAGTCGAAGAATGAAAGGGTAAGCTGTTCCAGGGTAAGTTCGCCCCTTTCGATAAACCTGGCAATGATATAATAACTCATGTAAATTGTCGAATCCCCGAGAGACTCAATCAGCCATTCCTTGTCAAAGGGCAGGCGGGTTCCAAGGCCTTTCCTGCGGGCGCAGGCTTTATCCTTAAGCCAGTCAACCTTGTTCTCAAACTCGACCCTGTACTCCTCAGGGATAATCCGCATCTGGCTGAGGCACCTATAAACTTTTGCCTTCCATTCAGGGTTCGAATAATTAAGGAACCACTGGCCTTTAACCATGTTTACGACGCAGGGCGTGCCACAGCGGCAAACTATAGGTTCACTGAATTCGTAAAAAGTCTCTCCTGCGTTTGAGCTAATAAAGTCCTTTGTAATGATATCCTTGATCTTGGAGACAGCATGACCTTCGTATTTTCCTGTGATCTCCTTAAGGACTCCTCCGTGGAACTCTCTCCTGTAAACGATCTTTGTGGCTTCCTCTGCCCTGGGGTCTTTCTGGCTTGTTATCCCCATTTTTTCCACGATTTCTTTTGCGGGGAACTCTCCGAACTCAGGCACTTTGATAAGGGAAATCAGTTCGATTTTCCCGAGGTCTTCAGTTATCCCGTACTCGCTCAGGTCAACACCATAAAGGTCGCGGAGGGCAAGGTAGTCAAAAGGTGCATGTGCAGGCACGCTCATTACTATTCCGCTTCCGTTATCAGGCCTGACAAAGGATGCAGGAAGGGAGATTACTTCATCCCCGGTTACCGGGTTTGTGAGTTTTATTCCTATTATGGATTTTGCAGGTACGTCCTCAACATACTCGACTGTCCTGTCCGTAAAGGTAAGTTTTGTGAAAGCTTCCCTGCTGACAACCCAGAACTCCTCGTTCCCATCTTTTTCAACTCTTGCCTTTACGTAATCCACGTCAGGGTTGAGCCACAGGTTTGTCACCCCGTATGTCGTTTCCGGCCTGAGGGTTGCACAGGGCAGGACCAGGTCTTTATATCTGAACTTTATCAGCGTATATTCGACAATGGTAGCTTCTTCCCCGTACAGGATGTCGTGGTCTTCTACAGGGTTATTGTCATTCGGGCACCACTTTACAGGGTGTGAGCCTTTCACGATCAGTCCCTTTTCTTCAAGCCGGATATACTGCCACTCGATGAACTTCTTGTAAGTCGGGTCAGTTGTAGTAAACTTTCTCCTCCAGTCAATGGAGTACCCGATCATACGCATGGCTTTTTCGGCTTCACGCTTGAAATAATCAACAATTTTTTCAGGAGTATCGAGCGTTGGCAGGATATCCCCCGGAATCCCGTGGAGGCGTTCATAGACATCCATGGTCTGGGGATCCCGGCTTGCAATCAATTCGGCAAGCCCCACAATGGGTGTGCCTGTCACATGAAAGCCCATAGGGTAAAGCACATTGTACCCGAGCATCCGCTTGTGCCTTGCCACAACGTCGCCTATTGTGAAGGTCCGGGTATGTCCTGCATGCAGGTTCCCGTTCAGGTAGGGGTAGGGGATCGTTATGAAAAACTTTTCCCGCTTATCGGGCTCAGCCTGAAAAATCCGGCTCTCATTCCATTTTTTCTGCCATTTCTGTTCGATCTCGTGAGGCTTATAGTCCTGCTCCATTCGTGTTCACGCCCATCGATTATTTTGATATTAAAAGAATCCGAATACAATCGTAAGAATACGGATAATAACAGTAAACGGTTTCAAGGAGCTAATAAACGATCTCAAGAAACCTTAAACGATCGAAAGGTACCGGACCCCGTTTTATAGGTAGTTCAATAATCTGAGGTCCGGCAGTAACTAAAATACTTCTAAAATACTTCTAAAATACTTCTCTTCCGACTTAGTTCTTAAATAAATTCTCGGATTAAATCTGTTCTTCAGGTTTTATTTTGCCTTCCCGAAGATAGCTTCCCGGATGGATTCTATATTGGCATCCACAACAGTCGGCTCCTCGCAGATATCAATCACGGCCTGAGGGTCTTTAAGCAGGTGCCCTGTGGTGATGCAGACAACTGTTTCGTCCCTGCTTATAACGCCCATATCAACAAGCTTCTTAAGCCCTGCAACCGAGGCTGCACTTGCAGGTTCGACACCTATGCCTTCAAGCCTTGCGAGATCCTTCTGGGCTGCAAGGATTTCTTCGTCAGTGACAGATTCCGCAGTCCCGCCTGATTCCCGGATCGCACTGAGAGCTTTTTTCGCGTTAACAGGGTTCCCGATCCTGATTGCTGTTGCAACTGTTTCAGGTTTCTCTTCAGGAGTGATCTCCGGAGCCCCGCTCTTTATGGCTTTTACGATGGGACAGGAGCCTTCTGCCTGAATTCCGGTCATCTTGGGGAGAGAATCGGTTATGCCGAGTATCTTAAACTCCCTGAAACCCTTATAAATAGCAGTAATATTCCCTGCGTTTCCTACGGGCAGGACAACCCTGTCAGGCACCCTGAAGCCGAGCTGGTCTACAATCTCAAAACCGATAGTTTTCTGGCCTTCAAGCCTGTAAGGGTTGATTGAGTTCAGGAGATAGATCTTTTCCTGGGAGCAAAGCGTACGTACAAGGGAAAGAGCATCGTCAAAGTTTCCGCGGACGCTCAGAACTTTTGCCCCGTGCATAAGGGCCTGAGCTATTTTTCCAAGAGCTACTTTTCCTGCAGGCAGCAGGACGACTACAGGGATTCCGGCTTTTGCCCCATAGATTGCAAGGGCTGCAGAGGTGTTTCCTGTAGATGCGCAGGCAACGGTATTCATGCCGAGTTCAAGCGCTTTCGTTACTCCGACAGTCATCCCCCTGTCCTTAAAAGAGCCTGTAGGGTTCATGCCTTCGTGCTTCACGTAAAGTTCTTTAATCCCTATCTTTTCAGCAAGGCGATCGCATTTATAAAGAGGAGTCCCGCCTTCCCTGATAGTTACAGGCTCCCTTTCTACAGGAAGAAGTTTTGCGTACTTCCAGACCGAGGGACATTCGGTCTTTAATTTTTCCATGTCAATTTTAATTGAGGAATAGTCATAAATAACATCAAGCAGCCCGTCACATTTGCTGCATGTATAGATTACTTCATCTTTGGAATACTCTGCACCGCACTCGATACATTTGAGATAATACATTAAATTTCTCCTGTTTCTGGTGATTTTGAATTATTCGGATGCCGGGTTTGAAGTCAAGCCCGTTTCAGGTTAGTGTAACCTGAAGTTTAAGTCAGCATAATCTGGATTTCGGATTAGTATAATATTAGAGTTTAATAATATTTTGTATCCTTAACACTCTACTTACTTTTAAATTATACTGTTTTTTAAAATTGTACGGTTTTCAGGCTTTATTCTTTATAATAGTTCCGTAACAGCAGCCATATAAAGCATACTCAACCCTATGGAAATTCAACAACTTTGTGAAGTACTTAAGATTTTTATATAACTGGTGCATATTTTTTATAAGTTGTCTGGGCCGGAAAGACAGAAAAAGGTAAAGGTAAAGGTAAAGGTTTTAAAAGAGGAAGGAAGCTCAGGCATCTTTCAGTTCGGTTTTTCAACCTCTTATTAATCAAGCTGGTATTCTGAAACCTCCTTGCTGAGGAAATAGCCAAGAACTGTTCTTATCAACACGACCGTACCCAGCAGAAGCAGTTCTTCCTGAGACGGATTAAGTACGGTTTCCAGGACATCGGCTGCAATGAAATACTCAAGCCCGAAGACGATTTTGTTTGTAAGCTCCTTTCTTACCTGCTGATAGCTGTAAGGTTTCTTCAAAACTTCAATGCGGATAACCCCTAACATTGACCTGAGGCCACCGTATATTATGAGAAAAGAGCCCACAACATTGAACAGAGAAGAGAATACCTCGACCAACAAGCCTTCGAAATATTGAAATGTCCTTTTACCATCCCCTTAAAAGCCGGATATTGAAATCCGGTAAAAAGTCCCGAATAACATTTAAAATATCTCCTGAATAAATATTCTTCCTGTATCTGGCCTTCAAATGTAATTTCAGAGCTCAATCTAATTTCAGTAAATATCTCCAAGTGAGATAGAACTGCTTTTTTGCGGAAACATAACATGAGAAACGGATATATAGATCGGAAGGAAAAAAATCTGAAGAAGAATCTGAAGGTCATTAAATAGGTAAGAAAAACAAATTTCCGGAAGGATATAATTATTTCCGAATCCTTCCGGGCCGGATTACCTTATCATGGTTATAGTGCTCGGTTTTCCGAACTGACTTGCCTCTGAGTAACTTATTTCTCCGAAAAATGTTATTTCTTTTCCGGCTGAAGAGCTTTGATTTCGCCATGTTCTATTCCGTAAGCTTCTACAGCTTTCGGGGCTCCAAGAAGGAGTACTCTAATCCTGTTGTAGACACATGGGAACTTCTGCGCGTCAAGATCTTCAATAAGGTCTGCAAGGATTTTTACCAGCGGAATATGGTATTTTGCTTCCATCAGGTCTATATTTGCGAAGGCATTTAGCAGGTTTACTGTACTGAATTCGTTTACAGGAGCCAGTTTGTTCAGGATTTCCGCAAAGAGGGACCTGCCTTCCTCGGTCTGGAGCGATTTTTTGCGGTTGCGGGCAAAACTTCCGTAAAGAGCACGCTGATCGTTTGTCTGCTCGATCCTGAAAGCGCCTGACCTTTCCATTTCCCTTATCAGTTCAACCGCGTCAACGCTGCTGTTGCTTCCAATTACTGCAAGGAAAGCTTCCCAGGCAACGAGATTTTGTTTTGATTCGGCTTCAAAAGCCCTCAGAACTTCAATTTTGTCAGGAGCCGAGCTGTTAAGGTATGCGGCAAATGCACTCAGCCTGTCAGTTGCACACGCTGCGGTCTCGAACTGCTGTTTTATCATTGCGTGAATCTCGGGAGTATCAAGGGTTGCAAGGATGCCAAGGCAGACATTTTTAGCCTGCCTGCTTTTGATTACCCTTGCTGTCTCTTCAAGAGTCGAATCCCTGGAAATCGAGGAGTTTTCAAAGAAGCGGTAGGCAGAGATCACCGAGTTTCTATATTTCCAGGCAACTGCCTTCAGGAGTTTCTGTCTCACCTCATAAAGCGCCTGGTATCTGTGGGCAAACTCATCGTCCTCGACTGACTCAAAGACGGTCAGGAACTGCCCTCCTGCCTTTTCGAGAAGCTGCCGGTCATTGAGAAGCCTGTAGTAAAGCTCGATAAAGTCTTCAGAGGGCTTTGATTCGGGATTTTTGAGGAGCCTGAGCTTTTCCCTGTCAACCAGGGTGTAAAAGGCTGTAAACCTGCCTATGGTGTCCGTGTCTTTCCTTACCTGCATCAGGAGCTCGTCCTGGCCTGCCCTGTATATGAGTTTCCCGTAAAAGGAATAGCCTCTGTTCAGGGAAAGAAAAGCTGGCATGTCCACGTTTTCAATCACGATCTCAGCAGTTTCCCCGCTCACCCTTTCCAGGACTTCTGCAAGGTCAGTTCCGTTTTCGTCAACAAGGGCTGCCCTGAACGGGAATTCCCAGGGTTTTCCGCCTGCAGGAACTTTCTGCTTAAGGAGGAAGGTGAACTTCCTGGCAGCTCTGTCGTATTCGGCTGAAACCTCGACTACAGGAAACTTTGTCTGTCTCAGCCAGGTCTCGGACATTTCCTTTAAGGGCTGCCCGCTTTCTTCTTCCATGGCTTCCATCCAGTCCTGAGTGGATGCATTGGAATGCCTGAACTTTTTGAAGTAACGGTCAAGCCCCCGGACAAAGGTATCCTTTCCTATCAAAGACTCGACCATGCGCACGTATTCCGGGGCTTTTACGTAGGTGACTGCTGTAATCAGGTCGTTCGGGTCATTAAAGCCTTCAGGAATAATTGGCATGGAGCATGTCCCCGAATCCAGGGCAAAAGTACCTGAAGCCGGCGCGAGCAGCTCAAGTACCCTGCCGAGCCTCTGGTAATCCTCGCCAAAAAGGAAGGCATGGTACTGTTCTTCCACATGCACTGTCACGGCTTCGTTCAACCAGATTTCAAACGGGCTTTTTCCCGTGACTTCGGACCCATTCTGGTTGTGGTGGTATTCGTGCACCTTAACCCGGATCATATATTCAAAAGCCGGGTCTGTCATCTGCGGGAAAGGCATGATGCGGTTTGTGGTAATCGTGGTATTTCCCACGTTTTCCATGCCCCCGAAGTCCGAGTTCTGCATCCCTATTTCCCTGTAGACGGTGCCTGTGTACCTGTACCCAGGACTGATGCTTCCTGCAAGCCCGGCAAGCTCGTTCCGGATTTTTTCGAGTTCTCCCAGCGTGTTCTCAGGCTTTGCTTCAAGTTTCATTTTTTCTCGCTTGCGGACAAGCTCCCAGATTTCCTTCCTGACGGGCAGCTTATTCTCATCGAACTGCTCAGGCCCGGTGAAGAGGTAGACCCACATGACTGAATCATGCAGGATATCAAGCGCTTCTTCGGCTGCGGCTGCGTTTGAGCCAGGCGGCACAAGCAGTTCCAGCATAAAAGTCCCTCCATCAGGATACTCAAACTCCCTGGTGAAAGTAGCATAAGTCCCCGTGCCAAGGAAAAAGAGATACGTCGCCATTGGCGTGACCGAGTTGTCATAGACGATCTTGTCCCTCCCCGGCTTTACGGTATGCCGCTCAACCACGACATCCCCATTCGTTATGAGGTTCGTGTACCGCGAATCTGCAATTATGGCAGTTTTGTAAGTGCATTTTGCGGCCATATCGTCAATGCACGGCACAATCCTCTGGAACCCCCACTGCTGGCACTGCGTGATCTGCTGCGGGGGAGCCCCTGCCTGCGTCTCGTCATAGTACAGCCCTTCAAGGATGTTCTTTGTCGGCCTGCAAACCGTATCCGTAACAATTGCAACCTCGGTATGCGGCGGAATCTCTTCCCTGAAATCAATCTCAAGAATCGCATCATCTTTCCGGTATCTGTAAGAAACCTCAAACTGTATGCAGCTCACAGCCCTAATCTCAAGGTCCTTGCAGTTCAACTCCAGTTTCTCAATAGGAGCATCCTTTGTCCTTATCCTGAGCACGGACCTCACATTCGTCCTGTCATCATAAACGTCAAACACCAGATCCATATGAAGAACATCAACAGTAAGTTCCCCGAAATCCTCAGGATAGTACTTACAAAGCCTACATTTCAATTTCACCAATTTCATAAAAAGGTCACCGAGTAAAATTTATAAGAGTAATATTGTGGGATAGAAAAGGAAGGGATGAGATTTAAAGATGTAGTTTTGGAGAGACAAACGTAAGTTGCCTTTGATATGCGAACTTTAGATAATTTATTAGTACATTGAAGTTATAATAGTACTTAAATCAAGAATTTTATTTTTTTGTTAGTAAAATTACATATCTTCAAAAGAGTCAAATAACCTTTAAGATGACCTCTAATAAATCATAATTAAGTTCTATGCTAAGAAAAGGGATCTAGATGGGCAATACAAACTGTTTCAAATATAGGCCTGCTGACGGAAAAATCTGGTCTGTAGTGTTTAATCATCCATTGCGTTTGAACCCTAATGGAGAAAAGGGCAGATTGACAAGAAGGAGCCTTAGAACAGTAAATTCCAAAACTGCAGATGGGTTTGTTAACGAAATGAAGGACTTTCTTTCCCAAAAAGATTTGTGGGAAGGTAAAGATGGAAAACTAAGGGCTGAAAAAAAGTATAATGCTGTTGTGACCTCCGCATTTTATGATTCTAGTTTTACCCGAAGAGTTTAAAGATAACGAATCCACCCCAATTCGTGAAAATCTTTTGCCACTACCTTCTTCTGATGATGGATACAGTAAAGTTCTTTTTGTAGGTACGACTGGAGCTGGAAAGTCAACCTTATTAAGGCAACTTATAGGGACTACGTCAGAAAACTTTCCATTAATTACATCGGGAAAGGCAACAGTTTCGGATCTTGAAGTCATTGTTGCAAAGGGTAATTATAAAGCAGTAGTTACTTTTATTACAAAGCCGATGACTGAACTTTATGTTCAGGATTGTGTATATTATGCGATTCTCAAAGCACTGAAAGAAGGCGACAAAAAGAAAATATTCGACGAGATGTCTGAAAATAAGGAACAGACTTTCAGACTAAGACATATTCTCGGAAATTTCAAGGATATAAAATCTGACATTAAAGAACCTACTTTTTCTGATGATGATGAATCGGGTGTCTCTGAGAAAGATAAATATCCTGTTTCTGATGTTGAGAAATCAAATAAAATAACTGAATACTTGAAAGGATAATTAAAATTTCCTATGGACTGAAATCAATAACTTCGAATAAAGAATCTGATATTGAAGAGGAATCTGAAAATGAGAGTATAGATTCAGAACTTCTCCATAAAGCTAGTTTATGAAAATAAAGGTTTCACATAACCTTGTCAACGAGATTGTAGAAGATATTGAGTCACGTTTTAGTCTTGTTAACAAAGGAGTTTTACGCTAAAAGACAAATGGCCCCAGTACTGGGAATTTGAAACAACGAATAGGAAAGAATTTCTTGATTCTTTACAGATATTTTCTTCACATAAATACAACGATTTTGGAGTCTTCTAACTCCACTGGTTCAGGGAATGAGAGTTCAGGGACCTTTTTATTCCGGAACTCAGGCGAAGAATATCAAAAGCTTAGTTTTTTTTGATGGACAGGGACTTGGACATACTGCAGAATCTGCTAAGGCTTTATCAATTCCTCAAAGCATGGAAAACAATGTTTGAGCTGGTTGATGTGATTCTTTTAGTGGACAATGCGAGCCAACCGATGCAGTATTCTTCCCTTACTGCATTAAGAAGGGCTGTAGTTTCTGGATATAGAGACCGACTGATTATTGCTTTTACTCACTTTGACTTAGTAAAGGGAGAAAATTTTGAAAGTAGTAAAGATAGAAGAATGCATGTCTATTGTTCTCTGAGACACGGTCTTTCACATCTTAAAAAAGATCTTGGACCCTATGATCGAAGCGTCTAGAAACCGATCTAAGAAATCGTTGCCTATTTCTTGGAAACGTAGAAAAAAGTAAGTCGGAAATTGAAGTAAGTACACGAAAGTATCTTGAGTATATTACTCCAGTACTTGCAGGAAAAAGCAAAATTAACTCCTAGAGTCGACTTCAAAACCCCAATATGACGGAAAGAAATTTTGTGATGAAATTTATTCGTCAGTCAGAAAAATATCGGATGATATGGGATTTTCGTTTCTCTGGCATGGCTAACGGGAATGTATGATACTCATTTTGATTCTCAGGGTGCTAAAAAGGAACATTGGAGAAGAGTTTGGGCATTCAATAAAAGAATTGCAGAATTAGGATCATTGAGTATAACAATCTCAGGCCAGTTAGTGAATTAAAAAGCTTTATTGGTGATTCAATATATCGCTTTCTTAAGGACTTTCTCAATGGGGGATTTGCGAACTTTCAGAAGAAAACAAGTTGAAGTTCACGAGACGCGATCAGGAGAAGTGTGTCACAAAAGATTGGCGGAAGATATTAAAAAAGAAATGATAGATAAACACATGGAAAATTGGGTCCAGGCTAATAGACATAGTGGTACAGGATCGACAAAATTAAGATCCAGAGATATTTATAATATATATGATGAAGTGGCCTCCATTAAGGAAAAACTCTGCAAATTGGCGCGAATACTGTTGGAAAAATAAATTTAATATTGGATAGATTCAATTGACTCGGCTTATGAAGAAACAATGAATAAATCTGCTGAAATACCAGATGAGCCTTCAAATTTTATTGAATGGAATGTAAGTTAAATTTATAACTTTCAAACCTTTGTTTCTTCTTTTTCTCAGATTAAAAACCACTTCCTAAACTATAATTTCCTTTTATTCTCCACAGTCCCCATTTTCCATTTATTCATCGGCTTATCACGACCAAAAAATAAAAATTTTCTCTTAAAACTCTCCCGCCGCCGGAAAAGTTTTCACTCCCACAAAATTTCACGTATCTTTAAACTTCTGACATCCATGATAAATTTTTAATTTTTTCTGAGAAGGCCAGCTCCTGTGAATTATCTTATAAAATGAAGCACAATTTCTATTTGGTGACAGGAACATGACTCTCACTGTGGGTATAAAAGGTGATTTCACACCTCAGGAGGTAAGTGAGGTCATCCGTGCAGCGCTGGAGCAGAATGAGCACGTGGCAAAATACAAAATAAAAAAGTATTCGGATATTTGTGAGAATTTTGAAAAGAAGTACGAAATGGATTCAGACATTTTTATGGAAAAATTCGATTCCGGGGAACTTGGAGACGACGATGACTTTTTCGACTGGTATGCAGCAAAAAGGGGTCTTGATATCTGGAGTAAAAGCCTAAAAATTATCTCGGCAATTGATATATAACTCAAAACCTCAAAATGAAAATCAGTATCAGGCTCAACAGTACCCCCTCGGCCTTCGCAAGTTATATATACTATCCTTCATAAATAGGAATATTGTATAAAAGTCTCTAATTCGGAGAGTGTTTTTTCAGATAAATGCTGCACCAGAAGATCAATGTAACTGAACCTTCAGATGCATCCATTGAAGTTTTCAGCTTTTTGTCTCATTTTAAGGGCTTCAGAAGAGCCAGTCTTCATGCTTTTGCAGGGGACTCTATTTAATTTTGAGCTGGTTGAAAACTGCCGACGATAAAGCCTGATTCGAGTAGAAACACAAAAACAAATTAAAAACAAATTAAAATCAAATAAAAACAAGCTAAATACAAAACGCCTTTAGCACCTTTATTTGCGAGGTTAGAAACAATATGTCAGAAGAATCCGACGATCCAGACAGTAGTGATAGTAGCAGTCATCAGAAAATGTTCACAGTAACCGGAATGGTCCTGTGTGCAGTACAGTTTACGTTCTTCGTATGTATGATTTTAAAGTTTATCGAGATGGATTTCCTCGAGGGTTTTAAATTCATGCTGCTTGCTTACTCTTCAGCGTTCATTTACAAGAACCTGGAGAATTCGGGGAAAATTCCCATCGTAGCAGCCGAGAACTGATGACTGTGTGGCTTTGCTTTAAAAACCACACCTCCTATAATAACTATCTGTTCTGAATTTTTTTCTTCTTTTTTTATTTCTTTTTATTTTCTTTTTATTCGTTCCTGTTCTCAATTTCATCTTCTATTTCAGAACTGGCAGGACTCGTTTTTGCGGACCTTTTACTGACTTTTTACCGACCTTATAACGGCTCCGGCAGGTAAAACGTTATTAGTTTGTGAAAACATAGTGTGCAAATATATTCTTGCGGATTCGAAAAAAGAATAAATGGGTTTCTTCGAATTCGGGAAGACATAAACAATTCACAAATAGAAAAAGAAATATAGGATTATTTTTTAGTACCAGCAATAATTTTCTATGGGATAAACATGGATTTGACCTTGCAGATTGATACCGATTACTCGCTTAAGGAAGCAAGCGAGATTATTCGCTCGGCTCTGGAACATGAGAAACATCTTGCAAGATACAAGATAGACCGCTACTCCATAATCTGTGATGAATTTGAAGACCAGTACGACCTGATTTCTACTGAATTCATAAAAAAATTCGAGGCTGGCGAACTTATATATGATGATAAATATTTTGAGTGGTATGCTGCAAAGAGAGGGCTTGACCACTGGAAGAAAAAGCTGGCTCTCCTTCAGGGCGTCAAGATTTGACTGCTCGAAATCCCCCTGCTCCTAACCTTACATTTAAAAGTATAATGTTTTAAGCCTGCTTTAAGGCTGATTTAAGATTTTTTAAAGCTGATTTAAGGTTTTTTAAGGTTGATTTAAGACAAAATTAGTACCGGTAACTGCATACTATTTTTTTTATTTTTGAAAATCGCCCATTGGGTTTGTAAAAATAATGGAAATGTATAAATAACTGTCCCGCCATCTTTTCAGTATTAACTTTTTAAGGGTGTTTGGATGGGAACAAAAATCGGGTTAACAGAACTGGTCTTTCGGTCTGAGAAACGACGGAACCTCCTACTCTTTCTGAAAGACAGGCCCAGGTCCATGGATGAAATCCAGGAACACCTTTGCGTAGATTCGGTTTCTATCCTTCCGCAACTTAAAAAACTGAAAGACAGGAAACTGGTAATACAGAAAGAACACACTTATGAGCTCTCCATTATGGGGAAAGCAATTGTGGATAGAATGCCGCCCCTTCTGGATACCCTGGAAGTTCTCGAAGATAATTTCGATTACTGGTCACGGCGAAACCTCGACGGAATCCCCCATGTTTTACGAAGGCGAATCGGGGAGTTAAAAAACTGCAAACTTATCCGTCCCGACCTGAGCCACATGTTTGAACTCAATCCCGAATATGTGGAAAACCTTCTCCTTTCGAGGCAAGTTCTCGGCTTCAGTTCCTATTTCCATCCGTCATCTATCTCTCTCTACCTCGAACTTGCAAAAAAAGAAGCAGAAATTTCCTTAATGCTTACCGAACCTGTGCTCCAGAGGTGTAAAACCGATTACAGGAAAGATTTGCAAACTTTGATTGAGTTTGAACATGTCAACCTTTCTCTTTTCCCGAAAGATCCGAAACTCGCAGGCTTTACAGTTACAGACAGATTTTTCCTGCTCACCATTCTTCCCAAAATAAAGTTCTTTGAACACGAAAGCCTGTTCTGTTCCGATCCTGAAGCCCTCAAATGGGGTACAGACCTTTTTTCGCATCTGCAAAAAGAAGCAGTTAAGGTAAAAGATATTTGAATTTTTGGCTTTGTAGAAACTTAATGTATAAAAGTTCTACAAAAAGAGTTTAAATGGAGGCTGTAAAATGTTAGGAATCGCTGAAATAATGATGATTGCGCTCGCGATAATAATACCTGTTATATTTGTAGCATTAATTGTGAAAATAATTATGAAATTAAAAGGATATTGACAATGTAAGTTAAATATTCTATAAAATGACTTTGTAAAACAGATCTATTGTTGTACTTGTTAAATTCATAAAAAAAATACTGTAGAAAATGCGGCATTGTTCAACTTCCGAAAGCCGCATACTGTACTTTTTTATTGACCATGAAGCAGTTATAAGGAAAATCGCAATCCCAATAAATTTATATTTTGAGTCTGTTAGGTTTTACCGAACAACTTCTTCTGCAGTTTTCGTTTTGCACTTCCAGACATCTGTTGAAGGATAATAGACGTGGGCGTATTTTTTCCTGCGGGGGCGACTTTTCCTTCCCTGATCGCTTCCAGCACGGCTTCCAGGGTATTTTCGGAAGCATCGATCTCGGTATATGCCTGCCCTACCATTTCGGGAATATGGGAGTCGCTTCCTGCAACACCCGGAATTCCAAGCCTCTTTGCCTCGATTGCGGCTTTCCGGTTGGCCCCGTTAAAAAGGCAACGAGAGTTGAATACCTCAACTGCATCAATATCAAGCCCTTCAAAGCTTCCTATCCCATGAGAACTGCGCTTGAAAGGGTGAGGAATGATAACCGTGCCTCCAAGTTTCCGGGCTCTATGGATCGTTTCTTCCGGACTCAGTAAAGGCTCGATATTTCCCCTGACTCCGAGAACCAGGATATGCCCTTTCGAAGAGGTGACTTCCACTCCTGGAATGACCGTAATCTCAAGGCCAAGTTCAAGGGCTCTTTTCTCACAGGCAAGCCCGCCTTCTACGGTATCATGATCACAAATAGCAAATCCCTCAATCCCCCTTTTAAGAGCAGCTTCAAGTATGTCATCACGACTTGATTTGCTGTCTTTTGAATGATCAGAGTGTACGTGAAGATCGAATTTCATGCTGGTGTAAAAATGAGAAACGGATTTATATAAATTTTGAAACGGAAACGAAAAAAAGAGAAGTTGCGCAGAAGGAAAATCTGTCCGCAACTTTGTTTAGAAAAGTTGTAATAAGATACCCCTTGTGATAAGATACCCTGTGTGATAAGATACCCTATGTGACAAAATACCCTATGTGACAAAATACCCTGTGTGACAAAATGTTTCGAATGTATACGAACAAACTTCCCAAAAATCAGGATAAAATAGCAGTAGAAATTGCGAACGAGCACAACATAGCAAAAAATCTGGTTTTAAGGGTATAGTTTAGGATATTAGGAGGGTCTGATGTATTTCAGTAGACGCTCGTTCGCAAGTGAACAAACGACTTCTGGATATAAATACCTTTCGTGAATATACGAACAGTATTCAGACCATGCAAAAAACCCCCTGAGAAAAAGATATTATAAAACACTCTGGTAATAGTCCAGCAGCTTTTATAAAATTGAAAAAGCTTTTTCCTCTTCAGGAAAGCCTGAAAATCCCGGGCATTTTCAGTCTTCCCGGGCCTCTATAAGAGCCTGAGCCCTGTTAATAATCTCTGTCCTGGCTTCATAGTCAACCAGGATCCGCTCCCCGTATTCAACCCTGTGCACAATTCCTTCCTCATACAGCCAGGAGAGAATCGACATACCTTTTTCCGAATTCGGAAGGGAAAGGGAGCAAAAACACCAGGCAGGCAGATGCCTGATGATCTCGGCTTTCAGCGCAGTCATGCCTGCCCCTTCTTTTGCGGAAACAAACACAGGATTCGGAGCCATATAGCCTATCTGTTCCATAACACCATCAAGTTCGGATTCTTCAAGCAAATCGGTCTTGTTAAGCACGGTAATCACAGGAACTCCCTGGATTCGGTCCCAGAGAGTATCATGGGATGTCGAAAGTTTCTGCAGGATCATCTCCGGTTTTTCGCTTACATCCACGACCAGGAGTATAAGATCCGAGAGAAAAATCTCGTCCAGCGTGGACTTGAAGGCGTCAACCAGCCAGTGTGGGAGATCCTCGATAAACCCGACGGTATCGGTCAAAAGAGCTTTTCGCCCTCCAAGGTCCAGGGCTCGGGTCATGGGCACAAGCGTTGTGAAAAGCATATCCTTTGCCTCAACACTCTCGTTTACAATAGCATTGAAAAGAGTGCTCTTTCCTGCATTTGTGTATCCTGCAAGGGAAATTAAGGAAAAGCCTTTTCTGTGCCTGAAAACTCTCAGGGATTCATCGTCCTTTTCTGCAGATTCAAGCTCACTTTGAATTCTTGCAATCCTTTTCTTCAGGTCCTGTTCATAAGAATCCTCATAATCTCCAAGCCCCATAAACCCTGCCCTTTCCTCTTTTTTCAGAAGGGAAACAACAGCTCTTGCCCTCGGTACCTCGTACCTCAACCTTGCCAGTTCCACCTGGAGCTTTGAGCGGTGGGTAGTTGCCCTTTTTGCAAAGATCTCAAGGATAAGCTGGAACTTGTCCATAATCTGGCATCTGCAGATTTCCGAGATATTGAAAAGCTGTGTTGTAGAAAGCCTGTTATAGAAAATTACCTTTTCTGCACCCATGTTCCTCACAAGTTCGGCAAGTTCCTCTATCTTCCCTCTGCCGAGCTGGTACCTTGAATCTGGATACCTGGTCTGAGTAAGTTCGCCAACCGGAAGGTAACCTGCAGCTTTTGCAAGTTCCCGAAGTTCCTGGAAAAGGTTTTTCTCACGTTCAGGGTCTGAACTGGGAGCTGTTCTTTTAACGAGAATTACCCTGATCCTGTTACCGAATTTTTGTTCTGCTGAAATTTTCATGCCTCGATTTTAAGTTCGTTAATCAGTAAATTGCGTGCACTCAAAGAAACGTGGTGCACGAGTTCAATTGCCCTTCTCTCGGCAATAGACTCCTGATACTTGAAAGCCCTGGAAAACATACTTTCCGGAACCCACAGGGGTTTGTTGTACATATCCCCTTTTTCTGCTACAATAGTGCCCTCGAAGGAAAGCTGGTCAGCCGTATCCTCAACGAGCTGCACGATATCCAGCAGGCTGGGAGCTCTTTTGAGCCAGAGAGGCAGGATCTTGATCTGCCTGACCTTTTCGACATGATTAGCTGAGACAGTCAGGGCTGCTGCAGCACAGACCATATAATAGCCTCCTTTAATCCTGTGCCTGCCAGAGATGTCCACTGCAATAATGTCCCACATATACACTTCACCTTCGAGCTGAAGATCCTATTTTCATAAAATTGCAAAGGAAACTATTACATCATTGAAGAAAAACGCCCTCATAGTATCACATTTTAATTCTGCTGATGTCGAGGTACTCAACCTCTTCCCCTTTCTCGACTGCAAAAAGCATCATCTTGCGCACACTGTTTGCAAGCCTGACAGCTCCGGACATAACCGGAAGCCTGAACTCGAAATCCGCAGGAATGACATTTACAAGGTATTCGGAATGCGGAATTTTTTCTATTGACTCGACTTTCCTGTATACCCTGAAATTCGTCCCGAACTTAAAGCCGGTCTTGACCACATGCCCCGAATCCCTGAGATCTTTATATGTACCGTACTTTCTCAGGAAAGAACTCTCAATTTCCGAGGCTTTCTCAGTAAATTCGTCGAATGAAAACACCTTACCTTTCCTGTCCCGAACCGTTATGACGCCTTCGGAAAAAAGGTAAAGGGATTCTACCAGGGAGAGCTGCAGCCTTTCGGAATCAAGCATTTTCCCGTAAAATCCCGTGGCATACAGAATTTCGGAAGCCTTAGCATCCCAGGCTATTACCCTATCTTCAAGGAAAGTAGCATCGGTCTTGACTGCAGGATACGGTTCAGGCATTTTTCCTTCAGGAACCGCAGTTTTAACCTCATAGAAAGTAAGGTCGCTTTCTTCGTCCACCACAGCAAGAATAAACTGCTTGTGCACGTTTTCTGCCGAAGCAACCGATTCCTGCAGAAGTTTTACGGAAAGGAGCTGCCTTTCCGACTGGACATGGACAAAAATTCTTGCCGCGCTCTTGCCTGGATGGCTGCCTCTGGGGTATACCCTGAAATCCACGGCTGAAGGCTGGACGTAATACCCTCGCTCTTTAAGGTCCTTATAAACTATGTACTTCAACTCAAAATTCGGCTGCCTCAGAGAAGCCTGTTCGAAAAATGCCCTGAAATCAAGCAGTTTGCCTTCGAGTTCGATCTCGAGCTTCCCTCTGGACAGGAGAAAGGCAGCTTCTACAAGCGAGAGTTCGAGCCCATCACCTTTAGGGCGCCCGAAATAACCAGTTTTATAAAGTTCGGCTACCGCTTCCTTTCCGGCAAGGACCCGGTCTCCTTTAAGTTGTGTTTTCAATAGATTCACCTGAAAAGAAAATAAAATGAAAATAAGTTATTTTGATATTTAGTTTGCTATAATCCAATTTGCTATAATCCAGTTTGCTATAATCTGGCTTAATATAATATTGTTTTTCTACGTGCAAAGGCTTCAGAATGCATCTGTAATGCTTTGCGCGGGCTCATTATAACCAGTATATATCACCTGTATACATGATATGTCACGGAAGATCCTTACATTCCCGGAATTTCCTGGCAGCCTCTACAAGTGAACCTGCAAGCTCCCTGTACGCAACCCCGTGCAGGTGGGCGTAAGAGCCAAGGGTATTTCGGGAAATAAGTCCGTCCCTGTCGTCTTTTATCCCTGTTCCCCTCGACAGGGTTATTGCAAATTCAGCGTCTTCAGGAATTTCCCGGATTTCGGAGTGATGGAACTCATGCCCTTTGAAGCTGTTACCTTTTTTCCCGATCAGGCAGTCTTTCTCAAGGGCTCCGATGTTGTAGCTGACCACCCTGGTCTGCCCCATAACCGTATGCCCTGGAAGCGCACCTACCATAGAATATGTGGATTCCGGCATTGATGCGTCGTGGTAAGTGCCTTTTCCTGGGACACCTGTGCTGATTTTTTCAGTCAGGTACATGAGCCCTCCGCACTCGGCATAAATCGGCATTCCTGCAGCAGAAGCCTTTTTAATATCCCGGCGCATGGGCTCGTTGGCTTCAAGTTCGGCTGCAAAGAGTTCGGGATAACCGCCCCCGATATAGAGCCCGTCAACCTCTGGAAGTGCGGGATCTTTAACAGGGCTGAAGTAAACGATCTCTGCGCCTGCAAGTTCCAGAAGGTCTATGTTATCGTGATAATAAAAGTTGAAAGCCTCATCCAGGGCAACGCCTATCTTCGGTTTACATGTTCCGGCATCCGGAGCAGGAGAAAAAACGCTATTATCAGGGCTTTTCAGGGGTTTTGCGCTGTTTGCGATTTTCAGGAAGCAGTCTATATCAATTCCCCTGTTGATGATCTCCTCAATACCTTTTAACCGGTCTTCAAAGCCTCCGTCCCCAAGCCGTCTTCTGCCTTCGAGAGCCGGCATAAGCCCAAGGTGCCGCATGGAGATTTGCATTGACTGGTCCCTTGGAACTATCCCTATGACCGGGACGCCGGTATAGTATTCGATCGCCTCTTTTGCTTTTTCGGCATGGCGGCGGCTCCCTATGTTATTAAGGATTACCCCTGCAATCTCCACATCAGGGTCGAAATTTTTGTATCCGCTGACAAGAGCAGCACTGGAACGGGTAATGCTCCGGGCATTGATTACCAGGATCACCGGGCAATTGAGAATCTTTGCAACCTGGGCAGTGCTTCCAAGGTCGCTTAAACTTTCAAAACCCTCGTAAAGCCCACGAACCCCTTCGATGACCGCAATATCAGCCGGGTATCCGGCTTTGCAGGCATGCGTGTAGACATCCAGAATCTCATTCTCATCCATAAGGTAGCCGTCAAGGTTCCGGCAGAACCTGCCAGTTATTTCGGTATGGTAGCTTGGGTCGATATAATCCAGTGCGACCTTGAAGGGTTGGACTTTATATCCCCTTGAAACGAGAGCAGCCATAAGGCCCATGGAAATAGTAGTCTTGCCTGAAGAAGAACGGTCTGCGGAAATAAGGACCCTGGGAATAGTTTCTGCTCCTGTTCCGGCCTGTTTGCCATTAGACATTTTTCGATACCCCTTAGTTTATTTTGCCCGGAATTCGTTTTTCCAGGAAGTTATTGAAACTTGTGTAATCTGGAATTAATTGTCATTGCAGCTTATCGTAGTTTATTGTCACTGCAGGTCATTTCGTTAATTCCCTCAACCGCTCGTCGCTCAAAGGATCGGCTGTGACTTTTATTTCGTTTTCAAGGATAGCTTTTCCAAGCTTGCGGTAAATATTTGCAATATCGGATTCAGGTGCCTTTTCTATTACCGAATAACCTTCCCGTTCGCAGTCCTGAACTGTCTGACTCTTCGGGATAAAAGCCATAAGCTGGCTGCCGATCTCCTCAGCAAACTTTGCAACGATTTCTTCTTCCCTGCTTGCGTTTCTGGAATTGCAGATTATCCCGCTGAGCGGCATTCCTATTTTGGAAAGGCCCTTGCAGATGTTATTGGCTGCATAAAGGGGCATGTATTCCCCTGAGGTCAGGACATAAGCCTCATTTACGAAACCCTTCCTGATAGGCGCCACAAACCCGCCGCAGACAATGTCTCCGGGCACATCGTAAATGATCAGGTCCTGCTCTTTTAAGAGGTCTCCTGAAATGCTTTTCAGTTTCTGGATAGCAACGATGATCCCTCGCCCTGCACAGCCTATGCCAGGCTCCGGGCCGCCTGCTTCCACGCATTTGACTCCTGCGTACCCGTCAAAAACCACATCTTCTTCATTTACATCCACGCCTTCGCGCAGGAGGTCGAGGATGGTTGGAATTCTTCTGCCCCCAAGCAGGGTGATCGACGAATCGCTTTTAGGGTCGCAGCCTATGATCATGACTTTCTTCCCTGCTTCCGCACATGCGGCCGCAACGTTTGAAGCCGTACTGGACTTGCCTATGCCGCCTTTCCCGTAGATTGCTATGATCTTTTGTTTTTTCAAAGGATCTTCCTCCTGATTTTATCCAGGCTCTTCTCGCTCATACTTCCTTTGCAACTTCCCTTAAAGTGGCTCCAAACTCGGATTCCACGATTTCACTGACTCCCAGGGTTTTCGGGTGAAGGTCGATTTCAACCAGAACATGCTCATGCCCCATCTCTTTTAAGGGCAGGACCTGCCTCGGGCCGTTAGTAATCGAGATCAATTCCATATGCCGTATATTCTCCATCGGAATCGCGTGCGGAACACCGGTAATGACCGCAAAATCGTAATCGCTATATTTCTCTTTTATCAGCTCGCTGACTTTCTCCCCTGCAACAGGATACTCGTCCATTCCGCCGATGATTTCATGCACGTCGATTCCGTGTGCTTTCAGGTCCCGCATTATATATTTGGCATGCTGCCTGACTCTCGGAAGCCCGAGGTTCGGATCGATATTTGCCATATTAATAAGGTTTTCTTTTTTCCCGAGAGCTGCTGCGACCTCGTTAACCGCAAGGGTAATGTCTGCAAACATGTAGCCTGTTTCTTTTTTGGCATTCATGATAATAAGGCCCTTTTTGCCCTCCTTGAGGAGTTGAATTAAACGCCTTGCGACCTTATATTTGACATCTCCGCGGGAAGGGGCAAGGTATTCCCTGCTTGCAGCCCCAAACCTCTTTTCCACATCTGTGGCCTTTGCAAGAAGGTATTCCTGGCGCTCGAACTCTTTATGGTCGATAATCCCGGCATCGAGTGCGGATTCAAGGGCAAAGAGTACGCCTCTGGTATTATTGTGATAGCCTGCATGCACCTCAACTTCAATTACAGGGACATCAGGGTTTGCCTCGAGCACGGCTTCATGCATTTCTTCTCCTATGATCATGCTGGCACAGGTTCCGACAACGCCGATAATTTTAGGGTTGAAGAGTTCGACGGACTTGTTTATCACCTCTACAAGCCGGTCATGCCCTCCGAAAACGAAACTGTTCTCATCAAGGCCTGTAGTGACGACGTGTATGCCATCCTCTTCGAGCAGCCTCGCATGTTTGAAAGAACAGCCTGGAGGCCCGTGCAGGATCGCGACATCGACATTTAAGTCCCTGAGAGTATAAAGAGCCGCAACGATGGAACTCGGACGGGGGTGGATGATTGAAATCTCTTTTCCAGTCATTGACAAATCCTCTTATTCTGATAATGTGGATACTTAGGAATGATGAAGTGTGTTTCCTTCAGAAGATTCCTGTATCCTGCGGAATCTGGACTACCGCCTATACGGGAAGAAGGATCGGGAAACACGATTAGTTGAAGTTTAAATAAGCAATGGAAACGGATACAGATTGGAAGAGCCTGTATAAAACTGTATCATAAAAATTTCGGCAAATTGCCTGCAGCCTTATCCTGTTCAGTATCCGACTGATATGGACTAATATCCGATATTGTTATCCGGGGCAAAATTATCCGGTAATTATCCGGCAATTATCTCAGCAATTATTCAGCAATTATTCAACAATTATTCAACAATTATTCAACAATTATTCAGCGATTACTCAGCAAAGCATTTTGCAAAGGAAATATTTAACGGAAGCACTTTACTGAAGAGAGTATTATATCGTCCCCGCCTGCAAATTCCGACGCTTTTGAGAGACCTTCCGGAAGACTGCCTGAATAGGAGGCATTTGCGGCGACCACTGCCTTCATCCGTTCTCCTACCAGGATAATCTGGCTGCATTTTGTACCGAACTTTTCCACAAAATCCTGCACGGATTCAGGGGGCAGCCCTTCACAGACCTGAGAGGCTTCTTCTCCGAGGACAAGGATAATCCCTTTCTTTTTTTCATCCTTTTTCTTCAGGAGGGCATACTCAAGGGCTTTTTCGGCAGAGAGAATATCCATGCCTGAATTGGAATTATCTATCAGGGCAATGCCATTCAGTTCCCTCTCCTGCATCCTGCCTGAGAGTCCCCTGAATTCCTCAAGCACCTCAACAACAGCTTCACGCTCAATTCCTAGTTCGAGTGCGGCTGCCGATGCTGCGATAAAAGCAGTCATGTAAGCCGAAATATTGTATCCTGGAAGCAGGAAAGCTGAGAAAATTTCATCATTTTTGTGCATAAAATGCAGCACGGAGCCTGAGGATATCCGGTGAGCCGAGATTTCCGAGAATCCTGCTGGCACTGATGAACTCGAGCCCGGAGATATTGACAAGCCTGAAGTCACTGATGGTGCTGCAATCCTGAATACGGTCTCCAGCGCAAAATCAGCGGCCCGACCTGCTGCCTCAAAAAGCTCCGCATTGAAAGGGTCTTTGAAGGTTAGAACCGTTGCCTTACTTTCTTTTGCGGCTTTAAGGGCTTTTTCGGCTCCTGCATTAATTAGAAGGGTGCTTTCGGGTTTTGCGTTCCTGACAAGCTGGAGTTTGGCCTCGCTTGCAAGGGAAGTATTGTTTGCAATCCCATAATCAGGCGAAAGGGTTGTGAGAACCCCGAAATCTGCAGTCCCGGTGCCTCCGATCGAGATTTCGAAGATAAAAAAATCCGGCATGAACCCTGCCTCAAAAACCTTTTCAACTGCAACAAGAATGCTCCCTGGAGTTATGCTCAAGCCTCTGCTGATGAGGGAGGAAATGCCTCCTTTCCAGTATTCAAGCCCCCGCGAAGTGTGTAGCACTACTCCAAACCGTCTGGATAACATATCCGCCAGGAGGGATGCTGTGCTTGTTTTTGCTTTTACGCCGGTAACCTCGACCGTTTTTATGCCTGAAAGCCTTGGATCGTCTTTGAGAATTTTCCCGACAATCTCGTGATGCGAGAGGACTCTTTTTCCTTCGGCCCTGGCTTCTGCAAGCATCGGATAGGCAGGGTCCAGGTGTACAGGCGCTACGAGAAAATCGAATCCGGACGCAGGAAGAGAAGTCTTTGAGCAGTATATCCCGTACTTTTCTTCAAGCTCGGTCAGCAGTTCAGGATAGACTGTCCCGTAGACATCTATTCCGGTTACTTTACTTCCAGCGGCTGCAAGTTCTTTTGCTATGGGAATGCCGCCGTGGGTCAGGTCGAGCACGGCGAGTTTCTTCCGAGACAGGTCCATGATAAAAACCGGACCTTGATACTGAATTTACAGGACTTCCTGGACCCTTTTGAACACAAGGTCAGCGATAAGCTCATCTGCCCCGAGAGGCTTTGCGTAGCACAGAGGAACTGCCTTTCCGTCAATCTCCAGGGTACCGCAGCCATTTTCATCAAGGCTCAGGATCTGCGGGATATCCTTTGTGATATGAACTCCTGAAGCCAGGAAAACAGGCACTGCTGCAATTTTTGTCACGCCAGTCCCTGAGAAGCCTTCAATTGCCTCTTCCAGGGATGGTTCACTGTTTTCCATAAAGCCGGCTCTGACAATAACATCAGAGTGCTTCCGGGCGATATAATTTGCAATCTTGGTGACTACTTCCTTATTGTAAGGCAGTTTGCTCCCATGGCCTATGGCCAGAATTCCGAGTTTTTCTGTCATTTTTGAAACCTCAGTCTTAGTTTGGGCTTAACACAATTATTCTGATTTGTAACAATGAAGAGTTTAACATAGTTAGGATTTATATGATATAACCCTTTTGAAAAAAAACAGCGGGAGAAAGTTTTGAAAGAAATGGATAAAAAAGATTTTTACTGGAGTGAAAAGGAAAAAAGAGAAAAACGGAATGTTCAGGAGGATCAAAGGGATACTATAAAAAGGATACCAGAAAAAAGATACCAGAAAAAAGGCTCCGTGGTCAGAAGGCAAGGCATATCCACATTTGTGAACAAAAGACCGCACCCTGTAGCCCAGGAAGTTATTAAGAAATAAATCTGTGTCATAAAAAAATAGATAGATAGGAAGATAAAAAATAAATATGGAAGATAAAAAATAAGTATATGGTAATATATTTCCGAGATTAAATAAGTGAAGGGAAATCAGGCTTTAACTGCTTACAGGAAACAGTTAAAAGCTTCCTGAACCGAGCTTGCAGAATAAGTTTAAAGGTTTTACCGCGATTGTCAGACGCTCTTGCTTTCACTTACAGCTTCCTTTGCACGATCTATACTGCTATCCTGATAAGAAATCTCGTCAAAATCCCCGCGCAAAGCTTTCAGTGCATATTTTTCTACATCAATTTCCTGTCTCGTACGAATGCCAAGTCTTCTGAGTATAGATACAGGGGGGCACCAGCCCTGTATAGCATACTGAAGCAGAAAAGTTGCAGCTATTATGGGCAAAAGAAGCCATTTTCTACTCCTTATTAAGCCAAGCATCACTCCAATTAAAGAAATTACAGCTGCACGGAATTCAATAAGGCGTTCTATATCCCATTCATTATCAAGCTCTTCAATCCTTTTGCCTATCTCATATTCGGTTTTGCTTGCATAAAACCTGACTGTTGCAGCTATCTCCGTATCAATTGCCTGGTTAATCTCAGGAGGCGTATTAGCCCGTACTCGATCTCCCCTAATAAGTTCACTGTAGTTACTCATTCCCATAAAATTCCCCCTTTTAATAACCGTTTTTCAGGTTTATAATCAAATCCGAATTACCCTTTACTAAAAGAGGGTAGAGGTATGCCATATAAATTTAATCATAAAAATGAACTTTCAATACTCATTTTTGTAAAAGAAAAAGATCAAAAATGCTTGTTTTTCACTTTTTTCCGCTCTCTGACCCGGTACAGGGAAGAAATACGTTTTTTACGCGCAAAGGACAGATTCTGAAGGAAATTTTCGGTTTACTTCCTGCTTCAGAACTCAACCAACCCGTTTGGATAGTAGATAACCTGTGCTCCCTTAAAATACTCGCCTCCCGGGTGCCTGTACCCGTTTGACCCGCTCCAGTCAAAATTCAGCCAGTACTGAAGCTCTCCTCCTTCAAGTTCCCTGCCTGAGTACCAGATATCTTCGGCATAGGAATATCTTCGCTGAATATAACTCAGAATTTCATACGCAGTTTCATTATTGTTCCCTATGTAAATTTCAGGATAGGCGTGTGCGTAATCTTCGTTTGTCGCAGTAACGACCCTTGTATTGAACCCCATATTTAGTAAAAGGGCAGACATGACTATGGAGTAGTCGTCACAATCCCCTTCATAACCGTCATTGATAGTCTGTGAAGCCCCGAAGAAAAACTCGGCATTTTTGTCATAACGGTACTCCCAATGCCGGTTCACATAGTCAAAAACATCGCAGGCGTCTTTGATGTCATATCCTGAGGCCTTCCCGGTTATATTGAGGACTTCGGATGCAATTCTCTCATTTCCTGACCCTATAGCCCGCTGGAAGTTCAGAGATATCAGCCTGTATTCCCTGGGATAAACGGCATTTGATTTCTCTTCGGGATAAGTCGGGACATCAGGCACTTCGGAAGGAATGAAAACAGCTGCAAGCACTCTTATTTTCCTCCATTCTCAATTTCCTGTCCTGATCCTGTCTCATCCGGCAGAAAACTGTCCATTACACCGTTTATAAAGTCCTCTATATCCGCTACCAGACGTTCAGGATCCGGATTTGAAGCTGGAATTTTCTCAGTAGCGACGGGATCTATGCACCCCGCAATAAGTGTAAAGAGAAAAAGCAGGCTTAATAGCTTTAAAAACTTCACCCGGATTATGCTGCCAACTCCCCAAAATATAGCATAAAACTAAAAACGTAATATGGACTATATAAGGTATGAACTTTTGAGAATTAATTTGTAAGGTATAAACTTTGCAAGCTTAAAATTCTTGGGTTACCGAATAATTGGGAGATGGGCATATTCCCGATGCCAGGAATTAAATAGAGATTATACCTTCTCGTTCCCATTTCAAAAATAACCCGCACTTGTGGTGATCCAATCCCTCACAATATTTACTTTTCTGCCGGAAATGTGAACACGAGGTACGATATTTGCATTTTCTGCGCTTTATAACGGATAGTATCCCCATATTTCCGATGCCTCCCTTTACTATCGGTCAGTTACTATATACATATATGTTAAGAGTTATATTATCTTTTACTTTCCTTATATTCTCATCTATGTGGTCTCAACTTGCAGATTTTTAAGGATTAAGCGGCACCACAGCCATCTTCAAGCAGGGCCTATATATTGCTGATATTGAAAGAAAGATTCACCGAAAAAAATTAGAAAGAAAGCCGACAGAAAAGAAAGTCGACAGAACTCCGAAAATCAAAATTTCAGTCTTTTTTTACCCAGTTCCCTTTAGAATCCTTCTCATATACTTTTTTAACCGCGCTCCAGGCAACCCTGTGAGCAGTCTCTTCTCTGGATGTGTCTCCTCGTCGTTCAGAAGGCTCTTTATATTCTTTCCAGGCGCTATTGAAAGCTTCTCTGTAAATATCCTGTCCGTGTTCCGGCAGGTTTTCCTTAACCGTTTCCGGAAGTTCGGAATTGCTTTTATACGGCATTATTTCCCCCATTAAAGTATGGGAGATTATTTTTTAAAAGGGTTTGTATTGAAACCTGGAGAAACCAGTACTGCCTTCTGGTAACCAGGAAGAAATAGCTTAGAAAGGAGCTGTAAGAGAGATCTCGTCTTTATGGCGGCAGCCCAGGATTCATTCCACAGAATTTTTTGCGAGACCTGAACCGAAAAACCAGCTTGTCTGGCATTTCCGGGAAACTGATCAGGAGTACAGGAGTAAGAAAAATAGCAGTAAATCTGGCAAACGAAACATAAATGAGAAAAATAGCAGTAAATCTGGCAAACGAATCAGAAATGAGAAAAATAGCAGTAGGTCCGGTAGCTTAGGTAGAGTAATGTTCCTACAAAACCTGCCTTTCTCCGAAAAAACCAATGCTCTGGCAAGCTTCACGACTGCCTGCTTGCCTGACTTCGACGATTCGATCCCTGGTTGAGTGAATCTTGCTGGCGGATGCTGGCCGAAGTATTTTCTTGAGCTCAATATCCGCCAGTTCAACCCTTTTTCTTTTTTATTCGGTTAAGGAATTAATATGAGAATAAATATTACGATCTTCCATTCATCTTGATTTAAACTATAAGCTTACAGAAGCGCAACGAGAATAACACATTTCTTACAGACCACGTCTTAACTGAACATAAGCAGATTATTTCCAGCTGGTTTTACCTGCAAATTTATGCCAACATCTGACCCTGTAGATTTTCTGGTACTGCTTTTTTCCCTGTTGTTTCCGGAACTAACCTTGGCTATTTTGAAATATGGCAGCCCCTTGATAGCAAGGCGGGCCATAGAGTCCTCAATGTCCAGAGTGTGTTCCTTAATCTTATCCGGGCTTGCCATAACGTTGAGAAGTTCCTCAAGCGTTGGGCTGTTCGATCTCCATGTACCATCGCTCCGGGTCTCGGCTGTAAAGATTTGCCATTCGATTTTCACTGACACGATATTCCCCCTCTCAAATGTGCATTGTCCATTCGAACTTCGCACTTAAAAAACAAAAGCTCATTAATAATTAGATTTAATTATTTTTGTAAGCTTTTGCTTATAATCTTATATTATTCTTATATCATATATAGTTCGACTCTCCAGCTCAAAGCTCATACTTCGGGCTAAAAAAAGCGGATGAAAAGGAGTTAAAGCCTGAAAAAATAATATAAAGTTTTCTAGGAGGGCGCTTGATTTAAGACAAATAATTGCTCTTTACAATATCCTGCGATGTCGGAAATATATTTATAAACTTATTAAAAAAGTTACAAATTTTAATCTGTTTTTCATCTGGCTTGCGGCTGTAAGCTCCCGGTTTACGGCACAATCTGTGCTCAGGCATACTGTCACATAAAAAATCTTTGCCGGAACTGGCTGCAATTACAGGCAATTGAGCTAATTGCTCTTAACCTGGAATCTTCGGCCTGTAAATATGCTCCGCAGAATTTGGGCTCTATATGCTGCTCAAGAAATCAAGCACAAGCCGGTTAAATTTGCAGGCTTTTCCATATTCGGAATATGGACGCTATCAGGCAGAATAACCTTTTTTGCTCCCCTTATTTCATTTGCCAGCAGGTCAGCAGCTCTCAGGACTTCAGGATGATCCAGAGCGCCAGCCAAAACCAGTGTTAGAATACTGATCTCGGTAAGCCTCACAGCAGCCAGGGGATTGAGTGGATTAAGCGGATTAGCGTCAGCTTTGGCCAATATACCATTTTCAACTGCTATCCGGTTCGTCTTAGCTGCGCGTTTGCAGACATGCGAGCCGACCTGCCCTGACTGACGATAGATGCCGTCAACCCATAGACTGATCTGCAGTCCACTTACACGCTCCAGGTCACCCTGTCCAATAGCCTGCAGCATCTCCAGAACCTGAGATGGCGGCTCGCCATGCATTTCAAAGCTGCTCAGAGTCCCGTTTACGATAACCAGCGACACTACCATCTCAGCATGTTAAAGTCTATGGCTATTTCTCCACCCATCGAGCAACTCAATGCATTTGCCCGCTACTTTTTGGCTTTATCTGCATTACTTAATCTCATACTCTATTTCAGAGATTATTAACCCGCCTGGCTGCTCTATCCAGTTGTATTTAATCTTTACCTTCTGAGCCCTGCATATATTTTCCGGACGGATTTTTTCATCAGGTAGTTCAGGCTTTCTTTGGATATTGGCTTTGGCTTCTTAACTATCACTGTCGCCTTTTTAGAATGCCTGGCAACTCTCTGTGACAAAGTCCCGAGTAAAGAAATCTTAAACCTCTCGCTTGAATCGCCAATAATTGTCAGGTCACTGTTATTTGAAGCTTCCAGTATAGCATCTTCTATAGAATATCTTTCCAGCACTCTGAAGCTGACAGGTACCAAACTTATCTTTTTAACCAGATGTTCGAGTTCGTCAGTAATTTTCTGTTTCGTTTGCTGATCTTCATCAGGACTAACAACGCTGATTATCTCTACTCCGGCCCCTGTGTTTACAGCCAGCTTTTTTGCAAGATAAAGTCCATTTACCGAGTTTTCTTTTCCGTTGTACGCCACAAGGATTCTATTAACGCTGTCAGGCAAATGTCCTTTTAATAACGCGATCTGGCTTTTTGAGGACCGGAGAACATCGTTTGTTACTCCGAGCGAGTACTGGAATCTCTTAGACTCGTGCCATCCCATGACAATTATGTCTGCATTCTCTATTTCGGCCTGCTCTATAATTGAATTTGATATGCTGTGGTCAAAGGCAACAATATATTCCCTTTTATGTCCTAGAATAGCAGGATAAAGGTCAAACTCTTCTTTGAAACGGCAGTCCATCTCTATCTTTTTCTCATGATAGGCTTCCTGAGCTAACTTTAAGGTTGTCTGGTCCGGAACTTCAATCACATGGAGGCAAATTATCTCGCTTCCCATATAATCTGCCAGTTTCAGGAGGTCGCGCTCATGTTCGGGATTGGAAATGGGCACGAGTATTTTAACCACAGAAGCAGGTTCGATGTTCTTCTTTTCAACAGTGTTTTCCAGCAGATCAAATAAATTATATTCTGGCATGGCTTTGCCCCTTCCGTAGAACGAGTACCAGCCAATTCCAACAAAAATCATCATCACGGTGAAAAGAAGAGGCAAACCCCCAAGTAGCGGCAGCAATATCATGCTTCCGATTACCCCGAATATTTGAGTGAAGGGGAAAAAAGGATCGCGAAATGTAGGCTCATAGCCAGGTAAAGTTCTTTTTCGGAGGATTATTACTGCCATATTTAACAGGATAAAGATCAAAATGTTAAAAGCACCACCAAGTCTTGCAAGCTCCTCTATATTGAATAGAAACAGGAGCAGAACCATTAAAGTGCCTGTGACCAGTATTGCATTGTGGGGAGTTTCAAATTTTTTATGGATCAGGACAAACCATTCAGGCATCAGTGCATCTCTGCTCATGGCAAAAGGAAACCTGGAAGACGAGAGTATGGCACCGTTGGCTGTAGAAAGCGTTGCAAGCAGCGCACCGATGGCAATGAAGATTCTCCCGGATTCTCCTGCCATCAAGCCTGCGATATCTGCCAGGGGAGTTACTGTGGCTGCGGCTCCTTCATCTGAAAATCCGACAACCACGGCCATTATACCGACATAAAACAGGGTTACTACAACCGCTGAAGCGATAAAAGCCAGCGGCAAGTTCTTTGATGGGTTTTTTACTTCCTCGGAGACCGCGGCAGCTTCTGCAAGCCCGAGATAAGATATGAAAATTACCCCTGCCGTAGTGATTATCGAGGTTACCCCATGAGATCCGGTCTGCGCAAAGTTACCCGGATCGACCATGAAAGACGCTTCGCCTATGAATAGAGCCAGTATTACCAGCAAAAAAATCACAATGAAGTTCTGTAGCGAACCGCTGCTTTTTGCCCCACGGTAATTAATTGCTAACAGGATCACTCCCGTGGCAGCTGCTACGAAATAAAGAGGCAAGGAATAAAAAATCTGAAAATACTCTGCAAGCCCTATGAGTGCAAACGTGCCTTTGAATATTAATGCCAGCCAGGATCCGAGGCCTATTACTGCACCGAGTGCAGCCCCCATTGTCCTGCTGATATAATAATAGCTGCCGCCTGCTAGAGGCATGCCTGTTGCCAGCTCTGCCATGCTGATTGCTGTTGCGATTGATATAAGCCCACCCAGCAGAAAAGAAATTATTGCTCCAGAGCCTGCGTTTGCTACGGCAATTCCCGGAAGGATGAATATACCGGCCCCGATCATTGTCCCGGTACCTATTGCGAAAGTCGAGAGAAAGCCCAGGCTACGCCCCAACCTCTCAGTTGTTTCAACTGCTGCCATTTCTATCCCTGTGTATTATAAAGCTTCAAATCTGTAAATCCGGCTTTCTGTAAACCTTCGGATTACGTTATTTTGACAATGTCGAACACACACCCTGGCACCATACATCTGGGCAAGCAACATGGGTTTCAATCCATGTCGCAGTGGATCTGGCTTTCGAACGAAGTATATCCGAAACACGTAATTTTTCTCCTGCAGTACGGTTTCAATGTCTGTTTTAGTGGAGCTTTCTTTTTGAGTTTTTAGAGAAAAAAGGCAGCCCGCCCCCTGATTAAAAAGTATCAATCCCTGGTTTAGTGAATTTTGTTTTCAAATAGTACATATATCTATCCGTCAAGAGGCATTTTTCAATCTCTTTTTGTGCATATTGCTAAACGTGAGATGAGAGGGAAGAAGGAAATAGAAAATTAATAAGAGATTGCTTCACCTACTGTTTTGGCATATCCTGCCCGCGAACTTATGGATGACGGTAGATTTCTATCTGCGTACCAGCCAGAGCAAAAGATAACAATAATGTAATAGAGTTAAATGAATGTATAAAAGGTACAAACGTATTTGATTTATATGTAAAAGTAGTATCATGACTTATGGGGGATAATAGATAGTTATTGGGCGGATACGATGCAAAGTAATGATCTTATTAAAGAGCAGGTATTGCAATTAAAAATCGAAATCGCGCAACTGGAAGTAGAGGTAAATAAATTACAAACTATGATAAGTGAAAAAAAATATGCTTTGAATAGATTATGTGAACTTTTAGAGATTCGGGGAGTAGCTTTAAACGATGATAAATGAATACATTTAAAGTAATTTCAATTTCTAGTTTAGCAGTTCTTGCTCGCAAATCCTTTTTTAGTCTCTCTTTTTCCCTCTCTTTAAATTTCAATTCAGGTTGGAGTGGATCCTGCTCTCGAATCCTGCATGCCTGGAAGTTACAGGCATCCCTTAATTTCCCGTGACTAATCTGGACGAAGAACCAGGTAACGATGTTTCCCGGAAAATGGACGACCTGTTTATATGTGAAATTTAATACACGGCGATTTAATATGCGGAGAGCTGCCTCGATATTTGTTTAATTTTCATGTTCTACCCTCAGCTACTCCTTGGTCTGGATATGACATTAAAAAATTAGAGAATAAGTAAGAAGAGGTAAGAAGTAGAAAGAAGTAGAAAGAAGTAGAAAGAAGTAATGAGAGGTAAAAATAAATGAAAAAAAGTAAGAATAGGTAAAAAGAAGTGAAACAAATAAAAAAGGTAAAAATAGCTCAGAATCGGTAGACATTAAACTTACATATTCTACTTTTACATTTTCCACTTCATCATCTGTTCTTCACGCCATTTCTCCATCGCTTTCCAGATGGGCAGAGGATCAATGCCATGAACTTTGATATACTCATCCCGCTTATACTCATGCAATTGCCGTCTATGAAATGTAATGTAGCCTGATCCGCCTGCAGCCTTGCTCCTTGAAATAAGAAATAATACAATCAAAATCTATTCCGTATCAGTAGCCACTTTTATAGTAAAACCATAAATAATACAACCATGTATTATTATGAAATGAGCTTACTGTTATTGATTCTTTCTAGGAATTAAGTGTAAACCTTTAAGACCAATACTATATATAACGGGCATTTGCTCTAAGGCTCATCTGAGATTATGCAAGACCCGTTATAAACTGTCAGTTTCTGTTCGCTCAATAATATTCTTCATTCCATGATAATGTCTATTAGTTCCAATCTCTCTGACCCGCCTTTTACTGTCGTTTTCAGAATCAAGCTCGTTCCTGAAGCATAATATTTATTTTCCTCTATACAGGGTTCAAGCGAGTTCCATTCTTTTGTTTTCAGGCTGTTCTCTAGTCATTAAAATAATCGCCCTATGGCTTCAGTAAGCTTATAATTTAATATTTAGGACTTATGCGGTTGAACTGAACAAATCAATAGCATTAAGCCTTTAACTGTCTAAAGTAGAAATTTAAACTATAGTGCCCACTGCACGTGTTTTTGTTTTTCAAGTACGTAAGTCCTATTAAAAATACTAAATTCGCGAGCAGAACTTATTGAAGCGAAAATGAAGCTATAGACCAAAGGAATATATTGCCTGAATATATAATATATACATAATATTCAATGAATAGAAAATTTTTTAACATTATGGGGGAAAAGTATGGATAAAGAAGAAGAGACATTGATTGGGATATGTCCAAGTTGCGGTAAGCCAGTCAAGATGGAGTCAAAAGGTGCTGAAGAAGAGAGCTACTGTTCAGAGATCTGCTCAAATCCTGCAGCAATACCGAAAGGAGTGAGGTTGATGGCAGATCATGCCAGATTAATCTTCACAGATGCCGATATGCACGAGTATACTCGAGAAGAGTACATAAAAAATCACGGCGTTGATCCTTTGCCTATATGGAGAGCAATCGAGAAGTTGCATGCACAACCGACGGAGGGGGAAGTAAGGAAATAAGTTTGACATTTACTGATTCACAGTTATTTTTACCTTTTTTAATTTTTCGGCCGTCCACTAAGAGCGTGTCTTAAAATTCGAACCATTTCTACAATTGGATAATAATCAACGTAACTTTAAAGTCAGAAGTCAGATCGTGAATTTTTCCGAAATTCAGGTACACATCGACCTTAAGGATAGTACTTTATTCCATAGAAATTATGCACACGAGGTATAAAATCAAGTACATTGTACATCATGATTTAAATTTACATTTTAAACATTCAACTGTTTAATCCTACCGTTTTTCAGTTAAAATGCATAAGTCATATCCCAATTGTAGAATCAAATTTAATATTAAGACAGGCTCTAAGAGAAGCAATATAGAGTTTTGGGATCAGCTCTATTAGTATCCAGAAAAGGTCTAAAAAACCCATAAAAACGTAAAGCTGGTTTATCCAGCTACGAAAAACGTATTTATCCCTTCTTTACACTTTGCTGTATTTTGAACATTTCCAGGCAAAAAACTTACAGCCGCAGAATAAGATCGTGAAACATATACACAAAAACAATAATGTGCATACCGACACTTGTATTTCAATTGGTGACGTTTTACTTACTCCTTTCTACTTTCATGTTTTGCTAAGTGCACGATAATGTAACATCCTTTTTAACATTTTCGATACGATTCGATTTTCGCATGTTTTCAAACCAATCGAAACACTTGCATTGCCCCATCCAGAGCAAAATCCGAAGAACACTGTTTCAATCCCTGTTTTAGCGGACATCTCTCACTAATTTAAGCTCTACCTCTGCTTTCGCCTTTTACATCGGGTCTATCCGGTCCTTTTCGTTTTTACTTCAGTATGAGATGTGAGAAAAACACAAAGTTGCCTGCATCACAGGCAACTTCGCAAGTCCTGAAATCTAAAAACCAAGCTAACTGAAAAATAAACTGAAAAATAAACTGAAAAATAAACTGAAAAATAAACTGAAAAATAAACTGAAAAATAAATAGTATAAGAATGGAGCTTTTAAGCTCCATAAAGATTACTAAAAATTCTTATGTATTTTCCAGAGGAAATGACTCTTTTATGAAGTCTCTAAATATTACTTTGGATCTTTCGAATCCACTACGTACTCCATCTAAATGCTTCTCAGAGCAATTCGGCTTTTTTGGCAGGATAATCCTGTCTAAATGCTGGTTAAAGTCCTCTTCTAAGCTCTTAATCCTTACAGCCGGATCTTCATCTGATCGGGATAAAGAGAAGTTTTCCGCATTTTCCTGGAAAACGTATCTGGCTATATCCATACCTCTATTAACTCCTTCTTTAAAGTCTGAATAAGCCTGGTAATCCTTATTCATATCAATAGAATTATTAAATTTCCTGACCAGATTTTTGATTTTTTGTGTATCCAAAATCTTCGCTTCCTTTTTTCATTTTTTAATTTAACTTGATATTAATAAAATATATTCTTTTAGGTTGTAGATACCGAAATTTCGGCTTTGTAAAAGTGCTAAACTATCGGTTATCATAATAAATTTAAATTAAATGTTTTCCAGACCTTATATAATAAAAACCCAGGGCATTAAAATAAATTACTATAAATAAAAATAGCACTAACAAGTATATTAAGCTTATTGAGGTTAAATTAAAGGTTATAAAGTCTTTCGCACTAAGCCTTTAATTTTGTAAATTTGCAGAGTTGAGTTTATATCCATTTTAAGATTTTGTTCTTATCCTTTAAAGAAAAAGATTGAAACGAATTATCGTAAAATTACCGAGTCAGTTAATCCAGGAGTAAATTATAAATATCTGATTAAAAAGTGGAAAGTATTTGAATGAGCCTCTAGAAAATCCCGTCATTATCCGCATAAATTTTAAGCATCAAGAACCCATTTACAACAAACCCTACCAATCCATAATTATAGTTTGTAGAGAGTTCCGCAAAACAAATTACGATATAGGCAAAAGAAAGCATTCCACACAGGAAAACTCCTACCAGGGCCAGTCTTGCCCGAAATTGAGTTTTAAATTTTAACTCGAACGACCCATCGGGGTCCACCCCACCGTTTTTAATGGTATCGTTTGTCTTCTTGATGCACCAGCAAAGGGAGAGTTCCATAAGAGCAGAAATAAAGATTATAGGAGCTAGAGGTTGCTGATGTCCGTAATCTATATACAAACTAAATGCTGAGTAGCAGGCTATTATAAAAGCCAACCTGTAATATCTTCGTACTTCTTTTTTGAGGGAGGGAATGTCACAGGTTTCTGTCATGCTGCCTTTAGCTCTCCTTTAACATAATTATGTGCTCTTTTACTAAATCCCTCGAACCAGCTATTAATATAAATGCCTGTTTTAATGGATCTTACTCGCGAATTCAAAGAAGTTACATTCGTTCCCATCCTTCATTTTTGGTTTAAATCCTTGTTTTAGTGGGTTTTAGTGGGTTTTAGTTTTAAGGGGTTATACTTTTAGGGGGTTGATTTTTAAATATTTCTAATGCAGTTGTTCCAATAGCCTGGTAGACATCCGCAAGCTATAGACCCCCCATATACACCATAATAATATAGTGAAAGTTATTTAAATAATTTATTGTATATTGTAAAAATAGCGCTCGACAGATGTTCTTGCTTTATGTCTCCGGCACCGCCGGGTATGCAAGTCTTGACCAGCCAATTATAAACGATCTTAGATAATTCTACTCCCGCCGTGTCGATATACTTATAAAATAGATAGCTAACCGGTATTATCAATAATAGCGACGAGGCACATGAAATTAAAACAGCCGCGCCATATGACAATACCGGGTACAGGGCAAGAAATAATGCACAGGTGAAACTGCTTATCACCAGGAAATGTACCAGGTACAGAGAGTAAGATATTTTTCCGAGGAACACAGGCACCGGGGAAGAAAAAACGTTTTGCAGCCATCGGCTGTTTAATAAGACATACATTATCATGCCTGCGCCTATAATATGATAGGTCATTTTTGGTATTTGGAAAACGCCGTTATTGAGAAAACCGTATAAGGAATTGTTTGCCACAGTGCCTATAGGGTACGATCCGAGAAACAACCCAAAAATCAGTATAATAGACAATATTATTTTATTATTTATTTTAAACGCCGGCGTTTTATTGTTGAACGTGTCTGCGAGCACCATTCCTATTATAAAAGCCAGATAGTAATAGTTAAAGAAAAGTACGGCTGCGGCAAGGTAGAATGTCCAGCGGCTGCGTTGCGATCCGAACAGCAATGCCATTGCGAAAACGAGCATTGACCCATAAAATTCTACTGTCATCGTCCATAAAACCGGATTGTAGGTGTCATCCCCTGTGAAAAACGATCCCCACACCGCCTGTTTAACCGCGTCGACGATATTTGGCGTAAAGGTCCAGTAGTTGGCGTAATTATTATTTCCAGAAATCATTACAGCTTCAATATAATAATGGAATAATCCGGTTGACGATAATAAGAACGATAACATTACTGTTGCGAATACCGGAACAAACAATCTGTATATATCGGCGCACTGCGCTGCTTATAATTATGCTGTTGTCCCGCGTTTTAAAATATTTATAGGTTAATACGTAGCCACTGAGGACGAAGAAGATACACACTGAAAAGTTACCGGCGCCAATTAATCCCAGTGGTGTGTTCGAAAAAAATTGCTCAAGGTTTCCGAAATGTGATGGCATCCGATTACTATAGATCATCGCCGGGGCTAATACGATAAAGAAATGCATTATCATAACATTAATCGCAGCTATACCGCGCAGCCCATCGAGATAGGTGATCTTCTCGGTCATATTTATCGCTCTTATCGATCAAAAATATTTTAGTTATACTGTTTTCTATACGATTTCTATAGTAAGGCATTATGCAATACACACGATGCAGCTCCAGCATCGCCATGCTGCGGCTCTGAGCGGCGGTCTCCTGACCCATCGCGACCAGCCAGAACTGTCATCCGTGCCCGGACCAGCTCGACAACAGGGACTCGAAAGCTCGGTAAGTTTCAATCCTTATTTTAAAAGATCCTGCTCGCGAATAACGATAGCTACAGATAAAATAAGTCTTTCCATTTGTGTCAATTCCGGTTTTAACGGATCTTATTCTTGAATCCGATGAAGTATTAAAAATAATTTACAATGTGTATAACCGAATTCCAGATCGACGTTTACTGATTAGAAAAAACTCCTTCGATTGCTGTATGTGTATAAATTAAGCTGGAACAATTTCAATTGATAGATATAAGTTATGGAACTCATCCGGATCTTATTTTTCATCTATGAAAGGAACAATTTTGCTGTGAAACCCGGGAAAGATTTTTTATACCTGACCATTCGTACATAATCCCGATTCCGATATCCACAAAAGGATTCCCGGCAAATGTATAAAGAAAGCTCCGGCTCATTTTATACTCACGTTTTCAGAAATCTTCACCTTTAGAAAAGAAAGAATATTTCAAAAAGAGAAAAATATTCAAATAAGTAACTTTTTCATCAAGAGAAAGAATTGAAATTTACCTGTATATGGCTTCCCTACATGGTTTAATATAATCACCATTATGTGATAATCGCCAATTATGTGATAATCACCATATTATGTGATAATCACCATATTATTTGGAGAGATCATGATTTTCTATAGTTCAAACCTCTAAGGCCTGATTTTAACTTTCATTTATCTTTCTTCTCTCCTTCAATAAACGTCCTTATAAAATCAATTCCTTCTTTTGTAGCCTAAAACGTTCCTGGAACCTCAATATAAGTAAGGAGGTGAAAACGTCTCTGGTACTTCTCGTGGTTTTTCTACTTTGATATTTTCTATAATTTCACTTTCTTTCGGCTGACATAAATTTCAATCTTTCAGAAGAGTACCACCATTATCACAATTGGCTATGAATACCCCATTATTAAGAGTACCACCTGGAACATTAATTACTCCGTCTTCTATCCAGATTCTGTAGTTCTCAGAAATTAAACACCCTTCTTCTTTTTGAAATGTAGAAGAATGTTTAAAATAGTTTAATTTCACAGTGTCCGGGGTTTCCTCGTAGAGTCCACATTCTTTGAATTTTTTATTCATGTAGACGTCGAATGTACCGTCATCGTGGAGGATGAAGCGGGTTGTTTTGTTGGTGTATTTTCTGGGCATATTGGATCACGGGTTTCAATATATTAAATAGCTGCATGATTTACTTATTCAACTTCATGCATAGGGTTTTGCTTTTGATGTTGTTTTATTTCAGATATATAATACTTCCTATTTTTATAATCTTTATAACATTTAAAACCGCAACAGAAAAAAATAATGATAAATGATTCCTCAAGAACGTGATTTTTAGCCGAATGGCTGAAACCGAAATTAGAAATGGGGTCTAATTCCTGGTTTTAATGGGTCTTGCTCATAAATGATCTCCTTTTGCCTTTTTTTATTCCCAATCGACAGTTTCAATCCTTGTTTTAATTGATCCTGCTAGCGAATAATCTTATATACAAATAACCATAAACCAAAAGGCATGAAAGGATTTTCTAACAATATCGAAGAGGCTACTCTGGAGAATGGAAATTTCCGCAAGGTACTCTATACCTCAAAGTACAGCCAGCTGGTACTTATGAGTCTCAAGCCCGGGGAAGACATCGGGATGGAAGTGCATGAGGAAAACGACCAGTTTTTCCGTTTTGAGGAAGGGCAGGGGAAGTGCATAATTGACGGCAACGAATATGAACTCAGTGACGGGGTTGCGGTGGTGGTGCCGGCTGGCGCGCAGCACAATATCATCAACACTTCAAAAACTGAGGATCTGAAACTCTATACCATCTATTCGCCGGCGCATCACAAGGACGGAATCGTGCGCAAAACGAAAGAAGAAGCCGAAGCCAATGAAGCGGAATTCGACGGAGTGACTACGGAATAAGCTCGTAAGAAGCCGTAATAACGATTATTTCCAGCTGAAAAATACTACAGTTTATAATCGGTAATCGATTAAGCATTGAAAAATGCAAATAAAAACGTCTTATTTTCTTTTTTTGAAGTGAAAGGCCGGAATTCGTTCGCAACCGTTCCGGGCGCTGTTGAGTTTGTATTTTCAGGGTTTCAATCCTTGTTTTAGTGGATCTTGCTCGCGAATTTGATATTTTTTATCCACAATTTCTAAACTTGTTCTCTTAAAAGCAAAATATTCTCATAGGCCATAAGATAGCTCTTTACAGTTTTCTGACTGTAGTTTCTAATCTTGAGCTCTCGCTCTGCCTGTTCCAATTGTTTTTGCATAATTACTTGAAAAGTATTAAAATACAGTTAACGTTTATACGATTAAAGGTTTCAGGTTTTCGTATAATATGCAGTCATTAATCAAATTACGAAAACAATTCGTATAAAAACGAGTTATATGCAAAAAGAGCGTGCAAGAAAGGAGGAAAAAACTCGGTCGTCTGTGGCCCGGCAAATTTTTCATTGAAAATGGGTAGTAGAAGACAAGTGTTTGGATATTAATTTTAGGGGTAGAATATTATGGCAAAAGCAGCAGCTAAAACAGGAGTAAGTCCAACAGCGCTAATCGCTATTGAGCAATATTTTCCGAAGAAGCAACGCATTATCGAGGATGACTTAGCATATCGTATACTACCATTCGGCGCGAGAGCCTTAGTATGGCTGATGCGACCCAATTGGGTCAGAGCTTGGATGGTTCGTGCAACCGAGAAAGACTCTCCCGGCATCTGGGGTGGTATGATGTGCAGAAAGCGGTATATCGACGAGAAACTAATCGATTCGAGCAATCAGATTGAAGCGGTAGTGAATCTGGGTGCAGGATTTGATACTCGGGCATATCGGTTACCTGCTCTATCTGACATACCTGTTTGGGAGGTCGATCAACTTGAAAACATCAAAGCCAAGCAGACCCGACTTCGTAAGGTGTTCGGAACAATTCCTTCACATGTTAAACTTGTTGCAATAGACTTCGACCGCGAAGATCCTGGTACTATACTGGAATCGCACGGTTACTCTACGGACAAGCGGACATTTTTCATATTGGAAGCTGTCACTCAATATCTGACAGAAAAAGGCATTAGGACAACCTTTGATTTTCTGGCTAAGGCTGCACGTGGCAGCCGTCTTGCTTTCACATATGTTCGCAAGGACTTTCTCGATGGTCGAGCCATGTATGGCTGGGAGAAGTTCTACAAAAAGTACGTGGTAAAAGATAAGATCTGGCTTTTCGGGATGGACCCGGATGCGTGGCCGAACTTTCTAAAAGAGTACGGTTGGCAGGCAATCGAAGACGTGGGTTACGATGAAATGGCCGAGAAATATATTAAACCCACTGGTCGGATACTTGCCTCAACACCGATAGAGCGAATGGTCTACGCGAAAAAGTTGTAAGAACTTTTTAGAGCCTATCCGAAAAGTAAAATAACTACATTTTAGGGTAAGTTGAGTAATGGCACGAAGAAACGGACATGACTACGAGATCTCTTACGAATTCTGGAATAAAATCAAACCGTTATTACCTTTCCCTAAACCTAAAAGATAGATTCTACTCGTTCCAGGGTTCGACGGGTTCGAACAGAATCTGCTTGAATGGCTGTACAGTTTCCTTGCGGACCCAATCGCGCTGGAGCTCACAGATGAGTTGCACCCAGCTCGTTGGCTTCGCACCGGCCTGGATTATGCGCTTCAGCCCCGCCCGATGTGCCTCGATGGAGGTACCGGCGACCGCATCAACTACGGGGTAAACTTCGTAGCCTTCGCGCATTGCATCGAGCGAAGGAAACGTGAGGCATGCCTCTGTCCACAGCGCGGTCATGATGAGCTTCTTGCGACCTGTCGCTTTGACTGCTTTTACGAATTCTTTGTCTTCCCAAGCATTAATCGTCGTGCGGTCCAGCGCCTCGATTCCTATCAGCACTTCTTGCAACTGAGTGATCGTCGGTTTGTTGATGCCATTGGTCGCGTTCACAGTCGACAGCACGATTGGCAATTCATATGCTCTCCCTATTTTCGCCACTCGCACAATGTTGTCAACCAGAAGCTTCCGGTCCATCGAGGTTATCGAGGCCACCTGAACCGGCTGATAGTCGATTATAATAAGCATCGCGTTTTTCGGGGTGAGCAATTGATCATTCACCTGATCACGTATTGGTAGACTTGTCATTGCAATCTCCTCCTATACACGAAGTTCGAGAAATCCTCTAATATACATGATTTTGTACATCGAGTGTGTTCTGAATTAAAGTTAGCGTTGCCCCTTGTCCAATTGTAGAAATGATTTGAATTTTAAGATATTCTATAAGATATATTCCGGTCACTCAGCAGCCTTTATTTTTGGTCTCGTACCCTGTCATATTCCCTGCCATCGCTCCAGTCTGATATTTATTGCCAGTCTTTTATGCTCATATAGCCCCCTATATGTGAGTTCAGCAACTGAGCCGATAGCATGGTATTTTTACTAGATAAAAAATAATTAATATAAAACAATTATATATTAATAAGCGCTATATAAATACTTTATGAGCTAATCCCAAAACTCGAAATTAAGTCTGGATATAAAATTCGAATGACAAAATGGGTTTCAGATCACGAGAGTAATTCTAAATTTCTCAGTGATGTGGAAATAAAAATTAGTTTTGGGATAAGCGCAATATATCCCCTCATTATTCTTTTATTAGCGTTTTAAGCTGATAAATCATGAACAAGGTGGAATAATGTCTCTTACTGAAGCACAAGAGCTGTTTTCATTGTTCTTTGCGATTTATTTTGGTCTGATTATAGACCGCTCCCATGGAATGTACAACACTTGGGACACATATAATGCTTGGAAGGGAAATTCTCACAACGTTAAGCGTTTATTCGCAGCATGGATTATTTTATTCATCGTACCACTATTGCACTTTGCAATTTTATTTATCCTTCTCGGATCAATTGATGTTCGATTCGATATGACAATTGGCGGCATTTTAAATGTTGCTTTAGTAGGCTTTGGTTCATTTTTCGAATTTGGTTACTTCAGAATATATGAAGCTTTTCTACACAAATATCCCGATTCTTTTTTCGCAGATGAAGACAGGATACAAAAAGAGCGTTTAATTCTTCCGGATTTTTGGGCTCATTTTATACCTGGAGCTTTATACGTGATCCTCTCCGCTATGATGATACTAGTAACGATTTATTATTAATGGCATAGTGTCTATTTAAGAGCCTAGCCGAAAAGTGTTGTGATCGACTGTACCTTTTACAATTGGCGGTATGCGCAACTTAACTGATACTAAATATTACGACCTTTTATAACCACAACATGCCATCATTGACTTTTCGGATAGGCTCTTAAGACAATATAGTTTTTTTATGATAAACAACCTGATCCGTGTTTCGTTGTTTCAATCCTTGTTTTAGTGGATCTTGCTCGCGAATGGGAAGGAACATTCAAGACTATTCGTAACGTGTATGACCGAATTCCAGATCAAAGTTTACTGTTTGGGGGAAGAAACTCTTAATAATCTATAAGATTATTCAAAAAAACTATAAGTCACATAGGTAAAAAGTAATGTATAATTATATAGCTTTATTAATTTTTTTCAAAGATTCCCATAATTGAGTCTTCAGAGTCCAACAAGAGACCCAGTTCAGAACTGTAATCAACACTTGCAAATATCATATCAGAGTCAATCTGGATTTGGTTGTTATTTTTTAGTTTTTTGTATTGATCAAACTTATCGAGACGACGTATTTCATAGCTTCAAAATACCTTTTATTTTCAATCTCCTCAAGATATTCAAGTTTAAATTGATTGGGAACAACTTCAACTGATTTATAAAGTTTATAAAAATCTTCTTGGTTTTCTCTTTCATTTATGAAAGGAACAATTTTGCTATGAAATTTTGGGAAATGTCTTTTTCACCATTTCGAAAGATGCCAGATCTGAACCCTGATACCCATTTGAATAAACTTCGTCCACAAGTTCTTGAACTCTACTTTCTCTTAGAATATCCTCTTTACTTAACAGCTCCAGACTTTTAGAGACTAATTCCTGATTTTTGTAAACATATTTATCTTTTTCAGATCCTTGTTCAAAAACATATACTGGCTTGATTATTTTTTCTTCCCATCCTTTTCGATTAACTCTTCCAAACCTCTGGATAAGGGCATCGAGTGGAGCCGGTTCAGAGAACAGTACATCATAATCAATATTAAGAGAAACTTCTATTGCCTGTGTACCAACTAGAAGGTTCAGATTCTTTAACTTTGATTCAATTTCTTCTCTGTCTCTAAGGATAAATCTTCCGTGAATTAATGCCGAGTTTTCTACTTCTTCAGAGAAAGTATTTTATAAATATTCTGGGCTTGAGCTACAGTGTTACAAACGACAAGCACCTTTTTGTTATCATTGAGTTCTTTTTGGATTAGATCCAAATTATCTAAAATATTTCCTTTAAGAACAGAAACCCTGTGTCTAGTAAATTCATCAAGTTCAAGTTCTGTAAAAGAGATTTCCGTTGTGATTCCCAATTCCTGCTTGAACATTTCTTTAAGAAAAGAAGGAAGAGTAGCGGACATAATCAGGAAATTGGCTTGATAGTCTTTCAAGATCTTCAGTGTTTCAAGGATCAGAGCAGTTGTATGAGCATCATAAGCATGAATTTCGTCCATTATGAAAAGAGCATTGGACATTTCTGCAAGATTCTGCTCAAACCCTCGAATTCCAAACATGGATTTAAGAATCTGATGGGGAGTTGCTATTTTATAAGGTCTATAAATTTTATCAGTGAGACTTTTTAATTGTTTTGCTTTTTTAGTTGCAATCAGGTAATCTTCTTCGTCTTCAAAGCTTCTGTACAGATAGTACATAGCTTTACCATGTTGAATACCGATCAATTCAGGGTCTTTAAAGTCCTTTTGAAGTCGTTTATACATTGCATTTATACTTGCAGTATAGGGAAGCAGGTAAAAGACCCTTTTAGATCTGCCAGGATTCTGATTTGCGTGACTCCAAAACAATGCGGCTTCTGTTTTTCCAGTTCCGGTAGGTGCAATTAAAAAGGCATCACCTTTTGTTTCTAAAGCTTCACTCTGAGTTTTTCTCAGTTCAGAAAAGTTATATACAGCTCTCATGTCTTTAATTCCATTTAATAAGCTGTACTTTCCTCCAGATGCTAGATGGTCACATGCTGTTAAAAATCCTTTGAGGAATATTCCATACTTTCCATGCAAAGCTGTTAATTCATCATTATCAAGATGTTTTTTGTAAGGTTTTACAGCATATTTATAGGAATCAATTATTCCTTCTATTGAATTTACTTCTCTAAAATTAGTTAATTCAAAGCCCAGATACTTTTTGCTAATTTCTGGAATTTTTTGTTGAATTTCCCTTAATTCTTCAAAGTTAGGTATTAATTCTTGTAGCTTTTCAGCATATCTTTTTTTGGCAAGGATTTGAGTCTGTACGATACATTTCCCGCAAATAAAGTACATCTTTATGATGCGTAATTATTGCTAAAGCTACAGCTTCTCTTGATTGGTTTTCATATTCAAGCCCAGAAACAAACCCAGCAGAAAGAACCTCGTGCCTGTATTTCCATTTTTCTTTTCCACGAATAGATTCTTGACATCCTGATGCAGCTTTCCCAAAATCATGAAAAAAAATAGAGTAGAAGAGATACTCCCAGAAATCCGGAACTCCACACATCTGAGGAATTTCAGGGTATGCATCTTTTATGCTTTTAAAAACCTTAAGGACGTTTTCTGTATGTTCCAGTAATGTTTCTTCTGGGTCACTTTTTGCAAGAATAACCATATTTCTTCCCTGTGTTACCAATCAATTCTTATGAATCCAGACAGCCCAATCCATTTCCGGGTCGAATAAACACTTTTCAGGATAGATGAAAAACTCATCCATCAAAAGATATGGTTTTACACCTACAGCTTTTCGGGGAATTTCATCAGTAAAATGGCTTGGAAGAGCTTGCACCAGACCATATGCACCTTTAATTCCAAAAGGAAGGATGGTTTTTCCTAATCTCTTTCCAGCTTCTTCTCCAAGTTCTAATTCCTTTATTTCTGAAACTTTCGCCAAATCTCCAGATCTACCAAAGAGGAGAGGATATTGAGGCTTACGGAAATATTTCTCAAAATCGGGCCTGTCAAGATAAAGATAGAGTTCTGGATTGTACAAGAACTCTCTTTTTACGACATTTGATTTTGCAGAAAGTCCTGGACTTAGTTCGTAGATTGTTTCAAGGTCTACTGCTTTACTCTCAAAGTCAAATACATAACCAATACTTACATCTTCAGGAACAGTTAACTCTCCTCTTGCTGCTGAAATCAACCCATACATGGTACTTACGGGAGGGACTGGAAGAGTAGGCTGAAATCCGCTTATAAAACCCGGATACCTGAAGGATGCAGTCCAGCCCTCAATTTTGATCCTTAAGACTTTCATCTTACCTCATCAGCCCAGGAATCGTTTGCACAAAGGAATCAACCATTTCGTTTATAGAGCCGTAAATTACTTTTCGACCATTGCCTGCATATTTTTCAGTTAGAGCTTTAAATACAGGATCAAGCTCTTCCATGAAGCCTTTGCGTCTCCCGATATAGATATCAGTCAACAGGATATCTGAATAATCGGAAATCACTTCTTCCAGAGCTTCCATGTCTACAAGGGCTTCTCCATTTTCCTCTCTGACAAGATTCATAAATAGGTGATTTCCACCGTCTATCCCTGCGAGTATGAGAAGTTTTGGGGAGACATCAGTGAGATGGGAAGTTTGCTTCGCACCGCCTGTAAGGTATGGAAGAGCCTTTAGTACATCTTTTGCTCTCTTCTCTCTGACTTCGGCAGGCATTACCCATTTATTTTCTATCTTCTCTGCCCCATTCTTTTCTGCAATTGCTTCGAGTTCAGGATACATATTTCTGTATCCTGTTTTTTCGCTCTTGTAAAACACACCTATATTGTCAAGGTCAAGGGAAAAGATTCCTTTCAAAACCGTGGAGTAAAATTCGTGTTCATAAGGAACAGGATCACCTTCGTGACGGGCCATCACTCCAAAATCTTCTGTAGGAACTTGGCCTGCAACTGAAACAAGAGGAGAATTCTTCAAGACGGAAAGTCTTGTGACAGTGCCACCTTCTGCTTTTTTAAGAGCTCTCATGTATCCGAACACGTCATCATCATCGTATTCGATAGGATTAGCACTTGTGAATGCTATTTTCTTCTCGCGCTCGATAGGAGAAACTTTCCAATTGAATTTTTCTTCCAGAGTAGTACGCCACCAGTACCTGAGAGCCTGTCCTGAGACATAGGGATATACTTTCCTTCCTTTTCTGATCGTTTTCACTCTGACAACGTTCTCTGTCCTCTCACTGCTGTCATTTCCTGCATTGTTGAGTGCCGAATGGGGAGCATCGATAAGCATGAAACCATTTACTGTACGTACCATAATCAGTTCTCCTTAGATAATTCTGTTTCTTCTTCCTCGCTAGAAATGAGTTCAGACTTCAAAGCGTCCTGTTCAACAAACCAGTTATGCAAATTTTCGTAAATCCTGAAAAGCAAAAGATCCTGAGTTTCTCTCCAGCCCATATTCCCTTCAGGGAAGAGATCTTCCATAAACTCTTCTAGAGTAAAAAGTGGATCTTGAGCACTTAGTTTTATCCGGTCTTTTTCGATAAACCTCAGTTGATTCCTGAATGATGCAAAATTGCTCGCCATTTCGAGCTGATTTAATCTTTTTATGTTTTTATTATCCTTTATATACTCAGAGAGGGTGTCCCCAACTTTTTTGAGAGTATCTAATCTCTTATCACCCATGTTTCTTACCTCTGTTAAATAAAATGTTAATAGTTCCCAATCTCCGTATACCTGCCGATTTTTGTTATCAATAAAATATTTCACAATAGAATAACCTTTTAGAAGGTTTATGTAAACAGAATTTCCTCTGTTTTTGTATTCATCTTCTTCCTTAATTTTGTCCCAATTAAAATATCCCCTTCTGACAATTTTTTTCCATTCAGAAACCATGCTCGGTTCTTTAACATAAGCCAGAAATCTGAATACAGGGGTTGGAACTCTATAGATATCAAGATCAGGTCCCTGATTATAGTTTGTAAAATGATACATATTTATAGAGGGATTTTCCTCAACCCAGTCTTCGTCGTATTGGAGAATAATATCCTCAATTATATGAAAAAGAGCATTAACAGGATTTTTGTAACCTTCATCAAAGCAACCGGTGTAATTGTTTGTCGAAATCTGCCTCTCGAATGTCCTTTATTGCTTTTTCTGCCCAGTAATGCATTACTTTGTCAGAATTTGAGTGAATCAGCAAAAGTTTTCCGCAGGAATAAAAAATAAGAGGAGAAAATTGGACTGCAAGTGTACAGGCAGGGCAGTAATCAGCCCCCTTGTTGACCATATGGGAAGAAGTTAATTAAAGTACCTGATCCTATTAGAGGAATCTCTGTTTTTGTCCTGATTTGCTCACATTATATTTCCCACAAGAGATGCAGTTTCCAATTCGATCCTTTAGAGGTTCAATCTGACCAATTAACTGATCTAAAGATTCAATTAGCTTTTGATCTTTATTTTTCACAGACGGATTAGTAACCGCATTATTCGGAAAAATAGAATAGAGACTCTTTGACCATTCCGTAGTTATATAAATAGGAACTATATCTGAATGCTATCTCTTTGAGATCTTCAATTTCTATTTCTTCAGGCTTTTTTCTACCCGACCATTCACATATGGCCCATATCCCAGCATCAACAAAAGGATTCCCAGTAAACGTATAAAGTAAGCTTTGGCTCATTATTTTACTTCCACTTCCAGAAAATTCAACGTTAATCACAAAAGAAAAAATATTTAAGATTTAAATAAACTATTCTAATAAGTAACTTTTTCTTTTTTCTCAAATAGAAAGGAGTTAAATATTCATTAAGAATGCAGCTCTCGTTAAGGTTTTGATCTCAACGTTTTTCAAAAATGATACAAATTACTGCGTAATGTTTCAATCCCTCTAAGGTCTGATTTAAACGCTGCTGTATAGATGATCTTAGATTTCAATCCCTCTAGGTTGATTTTAACATAATACGTGATTGCTTCTAGCTGATCGCTAATTTCAATCCCTCTAAGGTCTGATTTTAACATGCAGATTACCACGATCCGCAATGTAAGTAGTATGTTCAATCCCTCTAAGGTCTGATTTTAACGCCATAGCTCAGATATGTAATCGGTACATCGATGGTCACGTTTCAATCCCTCTAAGGTCTGATTTTAACATCTTCATAGCAGCTGTAATACGGAGCGATCTACTGTTTCAATCCCTCTAAGGTCTGATTTTAACCTAGACTTCTAGACAGGTATTACAGCTGAACATTTACGGTTTCAATCCCTCTAAGGTCTGATTTTAACCTACATAGGAATTAAGTCAACAGGTAATCCTTTATCCAGTTTCAATCCCTCTAAGGTCTGATTTTAACGATTACCGGTCAGACTACTACTATCCAATGCAATAGGCTGGTTTCAATCCCTCTAAGGTCTGATTTTAACCGTCTGCGTATTGGCGGCTGCATCTATGCTGTCATGTACGTTTCAATCCCTCTAAGGTCTGATTTTAACTGTACACATCCGCAATGAAGTGAAGTCTCTGTAAGCGTTTCAATCCCTCTAAGGTCTGATTTTAACAGCAAACTTATAGACGTTCAGTCTAGAACTCGTAATTCTTGTTTCAATCCCTCTAAGGTCTGATTTTAACGCGCTTAATCCAGCAGAGCTCTGAGCATGTCTCAACGTTTCAATCCCTCTAAGGTCTGATTTTAACTTTTACGGCTATCCGGATATGTAGCGTCTATATAGGTTTCAATCCCTCTAAGGTCTGATTTTAACCTGGCATGTTCAGCTATTACATTACTGCATAGATATTTGTTTCAATCCCTCTAAGGTCTGATTTTAACTCCTGATAAAGGCAGTAATCAGAGTTACCTGCATTCTGAGTTTCAATCCCTCTAAGGTCTGATTTTAACCATGATTGATGCATGATCAACCTGGTATACTCTGAAGACGTTTCAATCCCTCTAAGGTCTGATTTTAACTAAATCGTGTTCAATGCTTATGACACTGTTCATATTATGTTTCAATCCCTCTAAGGTCTGATTTTAACTGTTCTAATGAATTCTATGACATATCATTGGGCAGTTTCAATCCCTCTAAGGTCTGATTTTAACATCGGATCCTATGCAGATAGCCAAGTAACGAACATAGATATGTTTCAATCCCTCTAAGGTCTGATTTTAACTAGTCTAGTTCAGTTATAGGTACTACACATACCAACGTTTCAATCCCTCTAAGGTCTGATTTTAACACACTATGCAGTATGCCTGAATGGGTTAACGTAGATACTTGTTTCAATCCCTCTAAGGTCTGATTTTAACTACTTGCATGAATTGAAGACAGGGTTATAGTCATACGTTTCAATCCCTCTAAGGTCTGATTTTAACCCTAAAGATCTGATCATACTCCTGATCATAGTACTTGTTTCAATCCCTCTAAGGTCTGATTTTAACCCCAATCTTAACAGCTTGGTCATTCTTAAACTCATGACTGTTTCAATCCCTCTAAGGTCTGATTTTAACGTAATGGGATTCATGAGTAATCACGAATCCTGAATTTATGTTTCAATCCCTCTAAGGTCTGATTTTAACAATGCACGAATTGTATACGTAATGGTCATTCCGAGTGTTTCAATCCCTCTAAGGTCTGATTTTAACTACACTATATGAAGACTGCTAATATGCTGAAGATATCAGTTTCAATCCCTCTAAGGTCTGATTTTAACAGTACTCTAAGTGTTAGACTAACCGATCGATATACAAGTTTCAATCCCTCTAAGGTCTGATTTTAACACGTCGCAAGTGCGTTACATTTGCTAATGCCTGAACCAGTGTTTCAATCCCTCTAAGGTCTGATTTTAACTTCATTTACATGGATATCATTGAGAGTGATAAACTGTTTCAATCCCTCTAAGGTCTGATTTTAACATCATCCGTTGTCCTTACAAAAGCACAGATAGTCACATGTTTCAATCCCTCTAAGGTCTGATTTTAACTATCACGGGCAGCGATGATACTTGCATACAGTAGTAGTCAAGTTTCAATCCCTCTAAGGTCTGATTTTAACATCGGTAAGCTAATGTGCGGATCCACGACAAGAACTACGTTTCAATCCCTCTAAGGTCTGATTTTAACTCTGCTCATGAATTAACATCGCGAAGATTAGACAGGCAAGATGTTTCAATCCCTCTAAGGTCTGATTTTAACGTCTGGTAATACATGTTTAGAGCGTTGCAACTGAGTTTCAATCCCTCTAAGGTCTGATTTTAACGAGTTTTGCCTACTGGCCGTGTTCGAAGCTTCGTGTTTCAATCCCTCTAAGGTCTGATTTTAACCGATTGCATAATACTCTATGGGATATGCCAGATTGATGTTTCAATCCCTCTAAGGTCTGATTTTAACTTCAATGTCAACTACATCACAACACTACTCACAATATGTTTCAATCCCTCTAAGGTCTGATTTTAACGATACCATATGTATACGGACCTGCTAGTACATGGCCGCGTTTCAATCCCTCTAAGGTCTGATTTTAACGACCTACATTCATTCAGCTAATAGGTTATAATCAATGCGTTTCAATCCCTCTAAGGTCTGATTTTAACATGATATTTACATTCTGGATAAGAAAAGTTCAGTACTCGTTTCAATCCCTCTAAGGTCTGATTTTAACCAAGCACATTTTCCCCGTAATTTTTCATTAAATTAGGTGTGAAAACCTATCATTCAAAGTTACAGGATTCGGGCTTATATTGCTGTTTTTGGATAATAACGTTTGTACTCCGTAAGATATAAAAGTATTCATTTTTTTAGATGAGATTCGAGCATGAAATTCGGGGATCGCTCTTTTGGAAAAGGATATATAAAGATCCACGAAAAAAGAAAAAATTCAAAATCATTCGAAGGAGAACATACAATAAATATATAAAATAAGTATTGAGATTTGAAATTAAAAAATAAGCCAAGATACATTTATAGGTTTTAAGTTCAGAATATATTGCTGATATCTGCTTTTGGAGTTCCAAGGTTCTCTATTCCAAGGTACTTTTTGTCTCTTGAGCTGTAGAAGATAATGTGGTCTGAACTCTCGTCTATCAGTTCCTTGAGTTTGGTCCTGACCTTCAGGAATTCTGCTTTCGTGAGTTCGCCTTCAAATACACTGTTCTGGACCCAGTTCATATACTGCCTTAGAAAAGTCCTGACTTTATTTACTCTGTCAACCCCCACATCATATACTATTACTACATACATACTTACCACCTCATTTTAACACATTACCACCACATAACGAGAGGTTTATATTCTTCTGCACCCAGAACATGCTTTGAAAGCTTATAAAGCTCAAGCCGTATAAGGCGTTTGTAAGATACACTTTGGTTCAGGCCTTTGTGTTTAATAGTAGTCTTGAGTTTCTCGTCGTATTCTTTAAGGAAGATTTTCTTCCCTTTTTCACTTAATAGCATATTTCCGATTTCTCCCCTGAAGCAATTATCGTCCAGCATATTTTTGTTAACCAGTTTAAAAATGATCCTGTCCACCAGAATTGGCTTGAAGATCTCGCTTACATCAAGAGAAAGAGAAAATCTGCGCTCGAAGGGTTCATGCAGGTACGAAATAGTAGGGTTAAGTTGAGTGTTATAAATCTCGGAGAGGGTAGTGGAATAAACAAGGGAGTTTCCGAAACTTATAAGCGTATTCATTTTGTTTTCTGGAGGCCTTCTGGTGCGTTTTATTATTCTGTAATCCTCGGGAAAAATTTCATCGAGTGCATTATAATAAAGCTCACGGATTTTCCCTTCAGTCCGCATCATTGAAGGGACTGTCCTTTGCATCTTCAAGGCAGGAAAGTTCGGATTCTATAGAAGCTGCATAACCTTCGATTGTTTCCTGAATATCTTCTCGATTTCTTGCATAGTACCTGAGATTCCTCAGGATATTTCCGCAAGCACCCTCAATAAATTTTCCAGCCAAATACAGTCGTCTTTCAGGGTCAAGGTAATATTCTGCCTGCCTGATAACTAGATCTCCACTGATAAGGGTTTCCCGTGGGTACATTGAGCCTTCGTAGAAACCGTAATAATTGAAAAAATGAATCGGAATACCCTCCTTTGAAAGATAAGAAACCACCCCCGATGAAAAAGAAAGGTTTCCGTATGCAAAAATTGAACTGATTTTATTTATGGGCAGGATTTTTCTACCTTCCTGATTTTCAAAATAAACCGTATTTTCTTTCCTCTTCAAAATCCCGTCCTGTAAAATATAAAAATCTTCTCTATTACTTTTACCTCCTCTAGTTTTTCAATCACTTCATTTATTCTGGCTCATCTGCTTTATCCCCATCTCCTCTCCGCAAAAACAGAACTCTTGATAAGCACATTTTGAACAGATTTTCTTGTGCTCTGGAGAAGGCATTGAGCCAAGAACTATATTTTTAATATCCTCGATATCTCTCTCAATACTGGTTTCGTCTTCTGGACTCAGCTCTATTTTTTCAGTTTTGTTCAGAAGAGGGTAATTTAATACTCCTGTAGCATCAAACCCTTTTTTCTTAAGGTAATAAAGGTAAAACAAAAGCTGAGCCTTATCCGCAACATCCATTTTTTTGCTCTTCTTTACTTCATGAATCTCAAGTTTCTTTCCTGTTTTCACAAAATCGATACTTATCCCATCAATAGTAACATTTTTGAGATTCTTCTTATAACGGTCTTCGTGCAGCATTTTTCCTATAGCAACACTATCATTTTCTCTCTCAAGGTTTATATTATGGGAAAAAAGCCAGAGCTTTGTCTTACAGACATGATAATAATTTACTTTAACTCCGGTAATCCGAACTGATTCCAGGGAAACCTCTGCATGTATATTTGTTTCAGGTTGGTAGAGATTCATCGAAAATTTTGTTCCTTTTCCGTAATAAACTCATCAGTCAATTCTTTAATCCCCTTACTTTGGTTTTACTTCCAAAATATCTACACATCCGAATCCCATAGCATTTTTTTCACCCAGTCCTGCATCATACGCAAATTGAAGAAGTTCTGGGCTTGCTGACAGGTAAAGATCCATCAAGACTACAGCGTCTGTAATTGTTTTCTACTTTTACTCGCTTGGGTTTGAAACTTGGAATATTTATAATTTCAAAAAAGTCCTTATCGATTTTTGATCCGTAGAATTCTTCGTATCTGGCAACCAGATTTTTATGCAGGTTTTCATGGAACTTTGAGTCTTTCGGGTACAGGTCGAACTCGGCCAGCCGATCTTCCTGTTTTCTCAAGGTCTTTAAATAGATAGGAGAAAGAGTTCTGAAGGCACATGTATCCGAAAAGCGTATTACAGGAAGCACTTCAATTCTTTCAATTATGAAGCTGGCTTTGTTTTCATTGTTACCGAGAAAAAACTCCGGTTCAAGCAAAAGCCCTTCTGCAAAACTCCTTATGAACTCAGGATCAGGAGACGACAGGAAAAAATGAGCTGTCCTGAAATTTAACCCGTTCTTTTCGGGAATTCTGTCTTCAAGAATAAGATTGGAAAATGTGTAAAATTTAAAGCCCTTTTTATTGTGAATTTCGTTTGCAAGCTCTATATTAGAAGTAGCTAATTTAGAATATAGCATTGAGGCAAGACCATACTGATAATCGTAATGGAGTGGATCGGAAGATATTTTTCTGACACTTACCTTGCATCTCATAAATAACTATTGGAATGTTTCGTATTTATAGTTAAAGAGCTTCTCCTAAAACTCACTCAGTATGCGCCGACAAAATGTTCAAATTGTATTAATAAATATATAGATAATTTTTTTAATTTTAATCTTTAAAGGCATTTCAATCCTGATTGGATCTTGTTTGAGATTCGTGGGAAGGGTGGTTAAATATAATTAAAATAAGTTTAGTAAGAGATATGCAATGGTGTATGATTTAATTCCTGATAGTATTGAGGGTATTGCAGTACCGAAGTTAAGGGAAGTTTCGGGGATACCTAAAACATCGTTTATAAGATATTGGGGAGTCTGGAAAGTAAGGGGTTGATAAAGAAATTCAGTTATAATAATGTGGGTATTGTTACCGAGGGTAATTCCCATTAGTCCCAAGTGCTGCAATACTCTCTAAGGGTAGGATTTGTGGAAAGGGGGAAGGAGAAGGTATATTTCCCCATTCCTGTATTTTGAAAATACAAGCCCCCTATATTGTTAGTATAGGATATAAATATATTTAAAAAATGTTCTATATGTAGTATATGTGTCTATAGTATATAAATATATTTGTGTATATATGAGCCAATACATT
>CAVZFI010000014.1:0-114489 GCA_963774465.1 uncultured Methanosarcinaceae archaeon
AGAAAAGAAGCAGTAGAGAATGTGTTCAACAATTCTTAAGCTCTTGATACTTAAAGTGTAGTGAATATCGGGTCTATTTTCATTTTCCGTATTTCATTTCTTTTTTAGAAAAGTAATAATATTTACTGCGTTTCATTTTTAACGATTTCGGATGAAAGACAAATTCTTTCAATATTTAGTATGTATAATTTATAAGCCATTTATAAGCCAACGATTTCTATTAAAGAACATAATTAATTTAGGATTTATTTTAGAAAATGTTTAAATAGTGAATGGATTTTCTATTTTTTAGAAGATATCTAAATCCACCTTCAGTTAAAGTGAATTTACGTAAAGCTACAAACATAAGGAACCTTAGAATACTCTTGAGAGCCTGCCATAAAGTATTGGGATATCTGCATTAAAATAATATATAATTTAAATATGAAAGAATATCCAGAGGCTGAAAACGCTGGCAGACAAAGGAGCTAAAAACTAAACATTACAATTTAAATATTTTGCTGCCAGGTTCCTGAATTTGAAAAACGAGAGTAAAAAATTAAAACTAACTTTCCCTTTATCAATAGCATACCAAATACCTTAATAGATCCATGCATACACGAACAGGACTGAGATATCCACTGCCGTTGACAAATTTTTCGCCAGGTTAATCGACCTTCTATTTTTGAAAAAAGTTGCGGATCATATCGCTTGATGTGACAAGGATTCCAGAAAATTTCCCAGTCTCAGGAAAATTCCACAGTCTCAGAAATGACAAAATGCTCGCAGACAATTAAACATGTCATTATAAAATTATTTTTTATTTTAGGAGAAAGTGTGAAATGAAAGAAAAACTGAGAAAGTCTGGTATTGATATTATTGACGATGTACCCTGGGGAACACACTTTTGCCAATTCTACCAGACAAAAGAAGATTTAATTAACATACTGGTTCCTTACTTCAAATCAGGGTTGGAAAATAATGAGTTTTGTATGTGGATCACATCACAACCTCTAGATGCGGAAGAGGCAAAAGAAGCCCTGAGAAAGGCTGTTCCTGATTTTGATTATTATCTGGATAAAGGACAAATGGAAATTATCCCTTACACTCAAGGGTATATGAAAGAGGGTATTTTCGATCCGGACAAAGTCACAAATAGTTGGGTTGAAAAAATCGATCAGGTTCTGGCAAGCGGCTATGATGGATTGAGGGCTTCAGGGGACAATTGCTGGCTGGAAAAAGAAGGCTGGGATGATTTTGTTGATTATGAGAAAAAAGTGGATGCTTTCATCGACAAAAACCTCGTGATAGCTCTATGCCCTTATTATCTCGATATGTGCAGCACAGCCGCGATTATTGATGTAATCTCCAACCATCAATTTGCTTTGATCAAAAGGGGAGAAAAATGGGAACGGATAGAGAATTCAGAACCGCCCTCTTTTTGCCCGCACCGGCAGTTGCTTAAGGACGGGGCTGAGCACACCGTAGAGATTTGCGAGGATTGTCTCGGTGGTTATTTCGCAGTAAGCACCTCGCCACCACATAATTCGGAAGGAAAGTTCATTGGGAGTGTTTATGGCGCCCGTGATATTAACGAGCGCAAAAAAGTTGAAGAGAGGCTTAAAGAGAGCGAAGAAAAATACCGCAATATCGTAGAAACCGCCAATGAAGGTATATTGAGAATTGACGCTGAAGTCAGGATTACTTACGTTAATGAGAAAATGGCGGAGATGCTCGGATACGGTCTGGAAGAGCTTATTGGCAGATTTTTATGGGACTTTGCCGATGAAGAAGGTAAGGCTATCCTCAAACTGAATATGGAAAAGAGGCGGCAGGGCATCAATGAGGTCTATGAACTTAAATTAATATGTAAGGATGGCTCTCCCTTATGGGCGCTTATAAGTGCTAAAGCCTTTTTCAATAAGGAAGGCGAGTTCACAGGTTCCCTGGGCATGTTCACTGATATCACCAAGCGCAAGCAGACAGAAGAGGGTCTTCTCCAGTCGGAGCAACATTATCGACTTTTATATGAGACCATGCTTCAAGGTGTGGTCTACCAAGATGCCAGCGGTAGGATAATCTCCATGAATCCCGCAGCCGAGAGGATTCTTGGCAAGACTCCAGCTGAGTTCTTGGGCAGTTCTTCTGTGGGCGAGGAGTACCTTACTATCCGAGAGAACGGCTCTATATTCCCTGGACTCGAGCATCCAGCTATGGTATCCCTGCGAACAGGAAGGGAAGTACAAGATGTGGTGATGGGAGTTTATAATCCTCGGGAGAACTGCTACCGCTGGATAAACATTAATGCTGTGCCCATTTTCCGGACAGGAGAGGACAAGCCCTTCCAGGTATACACCCTGTTTGATGATATCACCGAACGCAAGCAAGAAGAGCACCGGATTCGCAGATACAACCATATTCTTGAGGGAATTAACTGGGTCTTCAGCAATGTGGTGCAGGCAAAAACCGAAGAAGAATTGGGGGAAGCATGTCTATCTGTAGCCCTGGAAATTACTGGCAGCAAGTTTGGTTATATTATTGAAATGAGCGCTGACGGGCTACTGCACGATGTTGCAAAAAGCAAGCTGGCATGGGAACAGTGTCATATGTACGACAAGACAGGGCATATTTGTCTTCCGCACGATTATGTTGTCCATGGTTTGTATGGCAGTGTCATAATCAACGGGAAAAGCTTCTTTACTAACGATCCACAGTCACACCCTGATAGTGCCGGCTTGCCGGCTGGTCATCCACCGATAAAGTCATTTCTCACTGTGCCTCTTACTTTAGACGGAAAAATTGTAGGCTCTATTGGGGTTGGAAACCGTGAAAGTGGCTATAGCTACGAGCAACAGGAAGATCTCGAAGCTATCGCGCCGGCGGTGACGCAGGCTCTGCAGAGGAGGAGGTCGGAAGAAGCTCTCAGGCTGTCAAATATTTATAATAGAAGCCTGATTGAAGCCAGTTTGGATCCTCTGGTAACCATCGGGCCTGATGGTAAAATTACGGATGTGAACGGTGCTACGGAACTGGTTACCGGATATTCCAGAAATGAGTTGATTGGAACTGATATTTCAGATTATTTCACTGAGCCTGAAAAAGCTAGAACAGGATACCAGCAGGTATTCATACATGGTGAAGTTCGGGATTATCCACTAGAAATTCGGCATAAGGATGGAAACATAACTCCTGTTTTGTATAACGCTTCAGTTTACAAAGACGAAGCTGGTAAAGTTACTGGTATTTTTGCTGCAGCACGTGATATCACTGAGCGTAAAAAAGCAGAAGAATTTATGGCAAACCTCGAGACTGTCCGTCTGAAAGAAATCCATCACAGAATTAAGAACAACCTGCAGGTTATCTCTTCCCTTTTGGATCTTCAGGCTGAAAAGTTCAACAACAGAGAATGTTTAGAGGATTCAGAAGTGCTTGAAGCCTTCAGGAAAAGCCAGGACAGAGTAGTATCCATTGCCCTGATCCACGAAGAACTATATGAAGGTGAAGGAACCGATACTCTGAATTTTTCACTATACCTGCAGAAGCTTGTTGAAAACTTTTTCCAGACATACAGGTTTGGAAATACACATATCAGTTTAGACATGGATCTCGAAGAGAAAGTTCTCTTTGATATGGATACTGCAGTCCCATTAGGAATAATTGTTAATGAACTTGTTTCGAACTCCCTTAAACATGCATTTCCCGGCAGAGATAAAGGAGAAATCCGAATCAAACTTTGCCGGGAAAAAGTCGGGGAACGTATAAACCGCAGAGAAGAAAGCAAAACCGAAGTGTGTAAAAGTACCAGTTATACTCTGACCATTTCAGATAATGGATTGGGTATACCTGAAAGCGTTAATATAGAAAATTCCGATACTCTTGGCATACAATTGGTAACCATTCTGGTAGACCAGTTAGATGGTGAACTTGAATTGAAAAAAGATTCTGGAACTGAATTTGTTATAAGATTCACAGTTGTAGAAAAGCAGTAAGAAATATTCTTCTGGAAAATTTATTTATCGGCCATATTTTATGCAGCTAATCTCAAAGAGAAGAATAATTAATTTACTGCACCTGATTTTGATAGTGGGGTAAATTAGTGAAAAATCGTAAGCAAAAGAAGATCTCTATATTTTTCGGCAATGTCACGAATTGTCTGTAAATTTAAGGTCAAATTCTGCACACTGTATATAATTCACCTCTCGCGATGTAGAACTTTTTTCCCAATAACTTTTTGAAACTTGTGATTTTACAGAGAAATTGGCATATTGCCTGATATAATAACGGAAATAAAATATAAATACTTTCAACACTTGATATATATTTTGCAATATTACAAAAATATTTATATAGTACGTGAAGCTTCTGTGTTTTTTGAGAAATGTTTAAATCAGTTTCACTGAAAGAGGATTTACCTGTAACTATAAACATCACGAGTAACCCTGCACGATTGAAAGTCAAGCCATAAATTATTGCAGAAATTGCGCTTAAAAAAGATTAATATCCATTTTATTCGGTAAAAATACGATTTGTCAGGAACCTGTTATTTTTGTTGCCGTTTACCTGAACCTGCCATTGTAAATCCAGATTGACGGATTGTTCCAGTGGTCATTTTAACTTAACGGATTCCTTAACCGAATACAGATAGAACAATTTGGATGATTTGGGAGAAGGTGGAGAATGGGAGAGAGGATAAGAAAGTCTGGTATTGATATTATTGACGATGTGCCCTGGGGAACCCACTTCTGCCAGTTTTACCAGACAAAAGAAGATTTGATAGACATACTTGTCCCTTACTTCAAAGCAGGGCTGAAAAATAACGAATTCTGTATCTGGATCACATCACAACCTCTGGATAGGGAAGAGGCAAAAAAAGCCCTGAGAGAGGCTGTTCCTGATTTTGATTATTATCTGGAGAAAGGGCAAATTGAAATCATTCACTACGCTGATTGGTATCTAAAAAGTGGAGTTTTCGATTCGCAGAGAGTGCTTAACGGCTGGGCTGAAAAACTCAATCAGGCTCTGGCTGATGGTTACGATGGCTTGAGATTGAGTGAAAACACTTTCTGGATGGAAAAAACCGATTGGGATAATTTTGTTGATTATGAGAAAAAAGCGGATGCTGTTATTAGCAACTACCATATGATAGCTCTATGTACCTATTCTCTCGATGCGCACGATGTAACTGAAGCCATAGATATTGTCGCAAATCATCAATTCACTTTGGTCAAAAAGGAAGGAAAATGGGAGCGGATAGAAAATTCCGGGCGGAAAAATATCAACAATCGCAAGCGTGCTGAAGAGACGCTGCGCCAGAGTGAGCAGCGCACCAGGCTGAAGTTGAAGAGCATTCTCTCGCCTGCTCGGAAGACGGCGAACCTGGAGTTTTCCGATATTATTGATGCCCAGGCGATCCAGTCCCTTATGGACGACTTCTATAAGCTTGCTCATATTCCCATAGGCATAATCGATATCAAAGGCAATGTTCTGGTAGGTGTCGGATGGCAGGATATCTGCACCAAATTCCACAGGGTTCACCCTGAAGCCTGCAAGCACTGCGTAGAAAGCGACACAAAGCTATCCACGGGCGTTCTTCCGGGAGAGTTTAAGATGTACAGGTGCAAGAACAACATGTGGGATATAGTCACCCCAATAATTGTGGGCGGCCAGCATCTCGGCAATATCTTCTTAGGACAGTTCTTTTTTGAAGAAGAGCCTCTGGACTATGAACTTTTCCGATCCCAGGCTGGAAAATATGGCTTCAACGAAGAGGAATACATAGCAGCGCTTGAAAAAGTTCCGCGGCTGAGCAGGAAGGCTGCGGATACGATTATGTCCTTCTTCATGAAGCTTGCCAATATGCTTTCACAGCTAAGCTACAGTAATATCAAGTTTGCCCAATCGCTGGCGGAACGTGATGCCCTGGTGGATGCACTGCGGGAGAGCAAGGAAAAGTACCGCAATCTCGTAGAAACAGCAAATGAAGGCATATGGATAATTGACAATGAGGATAAGACTATCTACGTAAATAAAAAAATGACGGAGATGCTGGGATACGGTCAGGAAGAAATGATTGGCAGATCGGGGTGGGATTTCACTGATGAAGAAGATAAAGCTGTTTCCAGACTGAACATGGAAAAGAGACAGCAGGGTATCGATGAGAGCCATGAATTTAAATTCAGACGTAAGGATGGCTCACCTTTATGGACGCTTGTAAATACTAAATCTTTCTTTGACAAAGATGGCAAATTTACAGGCTCTATGGGTATGCTCACTGATATCACCAAGCGAAAAGAAGTAGAAGAAGCATTGATTAAGCGAGAAAATGAATTCCGGACACTGGCCGAAAATTCCCCTGATGTGATTGCTCGTTTCGATAGGCAAAACCGCCACATTTATGCTAATCCTGCCGTTGTGGAATGCTATGGTCGTTCTCCAGAAGAACTTATTGGTAAAACTCATAGTGAACTGGGAATGGATCCTGAACAGGTGAAATTCTGGGAAGAACACCATCAGAAAGTTTTTGCCACAGGAAAAACCGAAACAATGGAATTCCAGTATTTGTCGCCTCAGGGGAAAAAATACTATTTTAATACACGAATAGTACCGGAATTTGTTGGTGGGGAAGTGACATCTGTTCTTGCTATTTCCCGTGATATTACGGATATAAAAGAGGCAGAAGCCAGGTTAAAAGAAACACTCGACAATCTGGAAAAACTGGTTGAAGAACGTACATCACAGCTTGAAGAAACATATAACTCGTTGAAGGAAAGCGAAAAACGTCTTGCTGAAGCTCAAAGAATGGCACATATTGGAAATTGGGAGTGGGATATTGCAACTGGTGAAACACACTGGTCTCAAGAGATGTGTCGTATTTTTGGATGTAACCCTCAAGAAATAGTCCCAGCTTACAATGAACTTTTAAATTATGTACACCCAGGCGATCGAGACTATGTAGCTAATGCTGTTAAAAAAGGGTTAAAAGGGGAGCAAATTGTCATTGATTTTCGGGTTATCTTAGCTGATGGGGAAGAACGCACAATACATATCCAAACTGAAACTATCTTTGATGAGATGAATATCCCTGTTCGAGTGAAGGGAACGGTTCAGGACATTACTGAGTTTAGGAAAGCAGAGGAAAAAATCCAGAGCCTGGCAAATATCGTGGAATCATCAAATGATGCTATTATAACTGAATCCCTTGATGGTATTATTACAAGCTGGAATAGAGGAGCAGAGCAAGTTTATGGTTATTCGGCTGAGGAAATTCTTGGAAAGCCGATATCCATCCTTGAGCCAGGTATATTAGTAGAAGAAACAAAAAAATTAGCTGAACTGGTTAAGCAGGGAGAAAAAGTCCAGCAATATGAGACTTTACGATTGAGAAAGGACGGTACAAAAATAAATGTTTCCATGACTCTTTCTCCGGTTTTTGATATCGACGGAAAGCTGACCGCTATCTCGGTTATTTACAGAGATATAACCAAAAGAAAAGAAGCAGAAGAAAAACTTTTAGAGAGTGAGGAAAAGTACCGCAACATCGTGGAGACCGCCAACGAAGGTATATACATAATTGACGATGAAGGCATAATCACTTACGTTAATAAGAAAATGACGGATATGCTTGGATACAACCCAGAAGAAGGTATTGGCAGATCGATATGGGACTTCATTAGTGAAGAAGATAAGAATATCGTCAAACAGAATATGGAAAAGAGGCGGCAGGGTATCAATGAGAGCTACGAATTGAAATTAATATGTAAGGATGGATCATTCTTATGGGCGCTTGTAAATGCTAAATCCCTCTTTGATAAGGATGGAAAGTTTATGGGCACGATGAGCATGCTCACTGATATTACTGAACGTAAAAAGACTGAAAAGGCTATGGCAAACCTTGAGATTGCCCGCAAAAAAGAAATTCACCACAGAATCAAAAATAACCTGCAGGTAATATCCTCGCTTCTCGACCTTCAGGCTGAAAAGTTCAACAACAGAGAATGTGTTAAAGATTCGGAAATCCTCACCGCCTTCAGGGAAAGCCAGGACAGAGTAATATCTATGGCTCTCATCCATGAAGAACTCTATAAAGGAGAAGGAACCGACACACTGGATTTTTCAACATACCTTCGAAAACTAGCTGAAAACCTTTTCCAGACTTATAGATATAGTGACAAAAATATCCATCTGAGCATGGATCTGGAAGAAAATGCCTTATTTAATATGGATACCGCTGTTCCTTTAGGAATAATTGTCAATGAACTCGTTTCCAACTCCCTCAAACATGCATTTCCAGGGAGAAACAGAGGAGAAATCCGAATCAAACTCCGTAGAGAAGAAAATGGAGAACACAAAAAGGAAGGCAATAAGAGTACCAGTTTTACTCTGACCGTTTCAGACAACGGCGTGGGCATTCCAGAAAAACCTGATTTGGAAAATCCCGACAGTCTTGGCATACAGCTGATAACCACCCTTGTAGACCAGTTAGATGGAAAACTTCAATTGAAAAGAAACAATGGAACAGAATTCGCTATCAGGTTCACAGTAACAGAAAAGCAGTAAGAGATTTTCTTCCGTAAAATACAGTTATCAGCCATATTTTATGTAGCTAATCTTAAAAGAGAAGAATAATCAATTTACGGTGCCTGATTTGGCCTGATTTGAATACGCAACAGGACTTACGCACCTGAGATACGAAATCAAGCACATTAGACATTGAGGCTAAACGTTTGATTTAGACAGTTCAAGATTTAATGCTATTGATTTCTCAGTTCAACCGCGTAAGTAATATAGTTTCTAAATTGATTTTCTTCGGTATTATTATAGCATTATTACAGAAAAGAAGTATCGTATTTTGGCCACAAACAAAAAGTTAACAAATAAAGCTATTATAAATTGCCTGCCAAAGGCATAATTTATAATTTTTATGTTCTTCTTTCAAAGGGTCTAAGGAAATAGAACTTACAGAGCTGGATTGCGAAGCAAGTAGCATAAAACTCAAAACTGCCTAAGTAATCATAAAATATATTGCAGAGCTGCTCACGCTTTATTTTGATCTTCAATTGCAAGTTCTAACTTAAGACAAAAAGATTGACACTTTCAATATTTTATTTTGTAGATCGGTAATTCACATTTAAGAAAATGATCAGGATTTGATCTTTCCAGAATTGAATCTTTCTTAAAAATATTTAATTTAGGAATGAGTTCACTGACTTTTTAGAAATCTTAGAATTTATTTTTAATGAAAGAAATTTAAATCAAAACTGCACAATAAATTTAGAGTACCTTTATAATTATAGTTAGAAATTGTTGCAGAAACTGCTTTTGAAATTACGAATATAATTGGGACATACGTGAAAAGGTGAGGAATGGAAAAGTTGAGGAAAACGGGTATTGATATTATTGGGGATGTACCGTGGGGGACGCATTTCTGCCAATTCTATCAGACTAAAGAGGATTTGATAGACATACTTGTCCCTTACTTCAAAGCAGGCCTGGAAAACAACGAATTCTGTATGTGGATCACATCACAACCTCTGGAAGTGGAAGAGGCAAAAAGAAACCTTAGAAAAGCTATTCCTGATGCTGACATCTACCTGGGGAAAGGGCAGATCGAAATTATTCCTTACGCGAACTGGTATTTAAAGGAAAATGGTTTCGATTCTAAGAGAGTCTTAAATGGCTGGGTTGAAAAACTTAATCAAGCTATGGCTAACGGCTATGATGGCTTGAGATTGAGCGGAAACACTTTCTGGATGGAAAAAACCGATTGGGATAATTTTGTTGATTATGAAGAAGAGATAGACAGTATTATTGGCAACTGCAATATGATGGCTCTCTGTACATATTCTATCGACAAATGTAACGCAACCGAAATTCTAGATGTGGTTGTCAACCACCAATTTGCTTTAATCAAAAGGGACGGAAAATGGGAACAGATTGTAAGTCTCCAGCGCAAACAAGCTGAAGAGGAATTGCAGGAGAGTGAAGAACGTTTCCGTACATTAACTGAAAATTCTCCTTACGTAATCGCTCGTTTTGATAGGCAAAACCGCCACTTATATGCTAATCCTGCAGCTGCGCATACTTGTGGTTGTTCTCAAGAAGAAATTATTGGGAAAACTAATCGTGAGCTGGGAATGGACCCCGAACAGGTGAAATTCTGGGAGAGACATTATGAAAATGTTTTTGCCACAGGAAAACCCGAAAAAATGGAAGTTTCATTATACATCGCCTCAAGGAAAAGAATACTATTTGAATACACAAATAGTTCCGGAGTTTGTTGATGGCAAGGTGACCTCTGTTCTTGCGATTTCTCGCGATGTTACGGATATAAAGGAAGCAGAAGCCAGGTTAAAAGAAACACTCAACAATATAGAAGAACTGGTTGAAGAACGTACAGCAGAGCTTGAAGAAGCTTATAGGTTATCACTGGAAAATGAGAGAAGGTTTAATGAAGCCCAAAAAATGGCTCATATTGGAAGTTGGGACTTGAATATTGTAACTAATGAATTATACTGGTCTGATGAATTATATCGTATTTTTGGACTTAAACCTCAAGAATTCGGTGCAACTTACGGTGCATTTTTAAGTTATGTACATCCAGATGATCTTGACTATGTAGATAATGCCGTTAAAGAAGCCATAAACGGAAAGCCCTGTGACATTGATCATAGAATAATTTTAGCTGATGGAGCAGAACGCGTAGTCCGTGCGCAAAGTGGAGCTATTTTTGACGAAAAAAATATCCCTGTTCGAATGAGAGGGACACTTCAGGATATTACTGAGCGCAAACAGGCAGAAGAGAAAATTCAGAACTTAGCGAATATTGTGGAATCGTCAAATGATGCCATTATAACCAGGTCTCTTGACGATATAATTACTAGCTGGAATAAAGGGGCAGAGCAGATCTATGGTTATTCAGCCGAAGAAATTATTGGAAAGCCCGTAAACAGTCTAATACCATTCCCATTGAATGACGAAGCAAAAGAATTCAGTGAGATGATTAAAAAAGGAAGAAGTATTCGCAATTATGAAACTTCCCGGATAAGAAAGGACGGCAAGATAATAGATTGTGCAATAACTCTTTCTCCGGTATTTGACTCATATGGAAAACTGACTGCTATTTCAGTTGTTGCCAGAGACATAACCAGGCGTAAAAAAGCTGAACAGGCGCTTAAATTAAGCGAAGAAAGATACCGTTTAATCTCTGAACAGACAGGGCAGCTGGTATACGATTATGACGTAGAGAAGAACGCTGTTGACTGGGCAGGCAATATTAAAGAATTTACAGGTTATGATCCTGAAGAATTTAGAAACATGAGTCTTAAATCCAGGATAAGTCGTGTTCATCCCGAGGATCTGGATAGACTGCAAAACAATATTAAAAGGTATATGAAATATGGGGGCGCTTATTGCTCAGAATACAGGTGCAAGAAAAACAATGGGAGTTACATCTTTGTTGAAGATAGCGGGGTCTGCCTGAAAAATGAAAAGGGTAAAGTAAACAGAGTTCTTGGTACAATCAAAGATGTCACAGAGAGGAAGTTATCCCAGGAAAGGCTGGAGATGAGCGAAAGAAAGTATCGTTCATTTATACAAAATTTCAAAGGGATTGTTTATCAGACAGATGAAAACTTGATTCCACAGTTACTGCATGGAGCTGTGGAAGAGATTACAGGGTACAGTGAAGAAGAGTTTATCTCTGAACTTCCCTTGAAAAAAATTATCGATCCCGAGCACCTGCCTATTATACTCAATGAAGGAGTAAAGCTCAGAGCCGCTCCTGATGCATGTACTGTCGAAAGCGAATTTAAAATAAAAAATAGGAAAGGAAAAATAAAATGGGTTCACAAAACCGATCAGAAAATTTTTGGTGAGAACGGAAAACCCATTTATCAGGGTGTAATTTACGACATAACTGAAAGGAAGCAGGCAGAAGAAGCCCTTGCAAATATAGAGGCTGCACGCAAAAAGGAAACTCATCATAGAATCAAGAACAATCTGCAGGTAATTTCTTCACTCCTTGATCTTGAAGCTGAAAAATTTAAGAATAGAGAGTCTATTAGGGATTCAGAATTTCTGGAAGCTTTCAGAGAAAGTCAGGACCGAGTAATATCTATTGCCCTTATTCATGAAGAACTGCACAAAGGTAAAGGAACCGATACTCTTAATTTTTCATCATACCTGCAGAAGCTTGTTAAAAACCTTTTCCACACTTACAGGCTTGGAAATGCAAATGTAAGTTTAAACATAGAAATAGAAGAGGAAGTTTTCTTTGATGCGGATACTGCAGTTCCCCTCGGACTAATTGTCAATGAACTTGTTTCGAATTCCCTCAAATATGCATTTCCAGAGAGAAACGGAGGAGAAGTCCGAATAAAGCTCTACAGAGAAAAAATCGGAGAATGTAAAGACGAGAGAACAGGAAGCAAGAAAGAAAATCTTAAAAACACCGGTTTCGTTCTGGAAGTTTCAGATGATGGAATAGGTATACCTGAAAGTCTTGATTTGGAAAATCTCGAGAGTCTTGGCATACAGCTGATAACCACCCTTGTAGACCAGTTAGATGGAAAACTCCAGTTGAAAAGGGATTCCGGAACTGAATTCGCCATCAGATTCACAGTACCAGAAAAGCAGTAAAAATCCTTTTTCGGTAAATTTATTTGCCTGTCATAACCTGTTTTTCTGGAAATTTATTTACCTGTAATCTTTACGGATAATGTTTCGACTTGTAAAATTTAACATTAAGATTAAAATTCAAGAATTACTTAATATTCCAGAAATTCTAACCTGATTTCGGTTAAGTGATAGACTAATTAAATTAAAGTTTCACTTTTGAAGAGGGTGATTATCGTTAATTAATACTTTATTTATTAATGCTTCATTTTTTATTTTTGATTAATACTTTATTTTTTGGCTTTGTAGAAAACCTACCGAAATCAGCTTCAGGAGACGGATAATAAATAAGAAAAAAATATATCAGATCATTCAGTCTAAATTAATGAGATTCTGTATTTTAGAGGATTTTTACAGAGACGAAATTTCAAAACCGGAATTTATTCAGTCGAATAGTAGGCGTTTCTGATGCCAATGGTATCGGCAAGCTCGAAGCCAACCCTCTTGAGGCATACCTGACTGCCGTGCCGGGGCCGGTGCGGTTCATTCCAACTCACAAAGGCCAAGGACTTCCAATTTCGGCAATCGCAGCTCTTCCGACTCACTCGGGCAGTATGAGGAATCCGACCTACTTCCCACTAACTCCCCAAAGCTTCACCGATTTCGATTGGCTAGCTGTCCTAGATTCAACGGAATACAAAAGGTAAAATAAGCAATGCTACTTTATATGGAGCCGTCAGCATAGACTATGGGGCTCGATTTTTTTGCATATTTTGATATGATAGGAATGACACGAAAACAACTTAACTTTGCCTTTGAAGTTCCTTTAGTTCCCTATCGTGCTCGATATGCTTTTTAAATAGTTTAGCTGATTGCCTTTTAAATCTGGTCATTGATAATTTTTGTTATCGCATTCATTGTCAGTCCGACAGATGAGCACGATTTGATTTGCTCTTTAATATTGCTTACTTTGCGGGCTGTGGCAGTTACGCTGGTACTACCTCTTCTTCTGAGGCGGCTTTTTTTATCAGATATAGCTTATTTTACCTTTTCACGGTGTTGGGCAAAAATATCCAAATCCAAATTCTTAAGAAGAATTAGTCTCCAATCGAAATTAACATTCGAGATCTAAAGATTTCAACCTAGAAATATGATCACGGAATTGCAACTAATTACAAAATCTAGGATTCTTAATTTTACTTTCATCACTGAATTTTGGTACTGAGTCGAGCAAATAGCAATAAAATACATACAGTAAATGCTTCAAAATGCCTTCTCGTTATGTAAAAACTATACTAACCCCTATAATTACTAGAGATTAGCTATTTATAAGCTAATCGATTATTATTTAATTGCTATATATTTAATGAGAATATTTAATTAAATTTGTGCCGTAGATCCAAAGGGTCTAATCCGCAAATGGGGAGTAAAGAATGAAACTTGGATTGGTAGTTTCTTTACGAGAACTATGCGTAGTTTTTTCCCCTGTCGCCGTGCAAGTATCAAAGCCTGCAGGAAAATGACTGGAAATATGTGCAATGTTACCGGAAATATGACTGGAACTATGATTTCTAGTATTACTGGGAATACGACCATAATGACCGAAACCATGAAAAATATGACCGCAAAGATGGATAATGATCAAAGAACCAATGTCTGTTTGTTTTTGAGGGCAAAAAGACGTAAAAAGTAATGCGCACTATTGATTGATGCCGGAAGATCTCGAATATTGATAGAACTTATGTACTTGAAGTACAAAACATATAGCAGTGGACTCGCAACTATCTAATATTTAAATTTTAACTATGAAATTTACCGTACTTAATTTCGCATCATAAGTGCATAAGCCTTAATTGAGTTTGATTGAAGCCTGAATCCTCCTCGGAAATTCAAGATTTCGATCAAAAATACAAAAATCAATGATTTTGGAACTGAGTCGGCAAGATGACATTTTAAACCTTAACCGATAATCAGTGGATATCCTTAGGATATCTTTGATATAACAATATTAAGTACAGAATGCCGGTTGAATATTCATATCGTCCCCTATGGCCGGTTTTTCATCCTTGCAGGGAAGCATGACCAAATCGCCGCAATCCGCATCGCCACTAATACGGCAACACCAGGGAAACATGGCCGTAAGGCCCCTGAAAGCCCTAAAAGGGTTGTTCAGGAAGATCGGCCCCGGATTCATTACCGGTGCGGCCGACGACGACCCTTCGGGTATTGCGACCTACGCGCAAACGGGCGCGATCTTCGGATACGGTCAACTCTGGCTCGTTTGGTTCAACTGTCCGTTCATGATCGTCATCCAGCAGATGTGCAGCCGGATCGGGATGGTGACCGGAAAGGGGCTGGCTGGTGTCATCCTTGAGCACTACTCGAGGTGGGTACTGTACGTAACGGTTGCGCTGCTAGTGATCGCGAACACGATCAATATCGGCGCGGATCTAGGGGCGATGGCCTCCTCGGCGCAGATGTTGCTGGGGCTTCCGTCCCTCTTATGGCATGTCCTCATTACGGGGTCCATTATCGCTCTCGAGGTATTCGTCCCATACAGTACCTACTCGAGGATCCTTAAGTACCTGGCACTGACCCTCTTCTCTTACGTCCTAGCAGCCTTCGTCGTCAGGCTGGAATGGAGAATGGTTTTTCACGCCATGCTGATCCCACACCTCGAGTTCTCGGCGGACTACCTGTTCAATATCGTCGCAGTCCTGGGCACGACGATTTCCCCGTACCTATTCTTCTGGCAGGCGTCGCAGGAGGTCGAGGAGGAGATTGTGAACGGACAGATCCCCGATATGAATGTCGGGAAACCCAGAGTGACACGACAGGACATGGCCGAGAAGGACTGGGACACGTTCATCGGAATGTTCTTCTCCCAGGTCATTATGTTCTTCATCATCGTCACCACGGCCGCCACCCTGAACGCAGGCGGAATCACTACAATCCAGACTGCGTCACAGGCGGCCGAGGCGCTGCGGCCGCTTGCCGGCGATCTCGCTTACCTGCTCTTCGCGGCTGGAATTATCGGCACTGGGCTTCTAGCGATCCCGGTGCTTGCCGGCGCGTCGGCGTACGCCGTGGCCGAGACGATAGGGCTGAAGGAGGGGCTCGGCAAGAAGCCCGGCCGTGCTCCGGGTTTCTACGCGGTGATTATTGTATCTATGCTAGTAGGTATGTCCTTGAATTGGCTCGGGATCAACCCGATAACGGCACTCTACTACACGGCCGCGTTGAACGGCTTGGCCGCGCCACCGCTGATGGCGCTGGTCATCATGATCGCGAACAGGAAGGACATTATGGGCCAGTTCATCAACTCGAGGGCGAGCAATGTCCTGGGATGGGTGATCGTGCTGATAATGACTCTTGCCGGGATGGCGCTGATCGTCAACCTGGCGACGGGACAGTGACTTTTCCAAGAATACCCCGAATATCTCTCTCTGAGGATGTGCTTGGCCGGTCAATCAGGCTTCCAACATCGTAAATGCGGGCGCCGCTCGGCTCGTTAATTGGGCGGATGAGGCTTATAAGTCGTTTTGGTCTTTTGTGGTAAGTGATCTGCAAAGATCTAGGGGCGGGGCTCGTAAGGAAAAACTAAGAGGCTGTCTTAAAATTCAAACCATTTCTACAATTGGATAATGAGAAACGTTATTTTAAATTCAGATCGCAAATTTTCCGAAATTCAGGTACACGCTGAAACTTAATAATCATTGCTAAAACTATGCTCTGTAGAAAATCCTCTGAAATATCGAATTTCCGGCTCTGTAGAAATCCTCTGAAATAAAGAATTTCCATTGATTTGAACTGAATGGCTTGATCTATTTTTACATATTCCTTTTTAGCCTACTGAAGCTGATTTAGATGGGTTTTCTACAGAGCCAAAAATATCAATTAATAGAGGAGCACAAACCTCTACTTCCTCCTGAGCCAAATTCTCTAATCAAACTGATAGGTAATGCATTTCTTCATTCGTGCTCCTTTACACAAACATTTTACCGATCAATAGTTACCAGTCATATTACCCATTTTTCCGGCCATGTTCTTAATCATAGTCGTGTTTCCAGTAATGTTGCATGTAATGGTTTTAGTCATTATTTGAGTCATATCATCCATATTTCTGATTATAACCATCTTTCCGGTTATGCTATCCATTTTTCCGGCTCCGGTAGTGTTATCCATTTTTCCGGCTCCGGTCGTGTTCACGTCTTCGATTATAACCGTACTTCCGTCCATTCCATTGATATAATCCATTTTTTCGGCCATTCCCATGTTATCCATTTTTTCGGCCGTTCCGGTCATGTTATCCATATCTTTGAGTATAATCATGCTTCCGGTCATGTTACACATCATGGGTCTAGTCATGTTTTCCATTCTTCCGGTCATGTTTTCCATTCTTCCGGCCATTCCGGACATATTACATATTTTTCCGGCCACTTCGTTCATACTACCCATGTTTCTGATCATAACCATTTTTTCAGTCATATCACATTTTATGGTTCCAGTCATATTTCCAGCCATGAGCACGGTCATGTTATCCATTTTCCCGGCCGTTCCGGTCATATTATCTATGTTTCCGGTCATTCCGGTCATGTTTTCCATATTTCTGGTCATACTGCATGTCATGGTTCCGGTCATGTTTCCAACCATGACTATAGTCATGTTCTTCATGTATTCGGCTATTCCAGGCATGTTATCCATTCTTTCGGCCGTTTCAGACACATTATCCATTCTTTCGGCCATTCCGCTTATTTTATCTATTTTTCCGAACATAACCACTTTTCCGGGCATATTATCCATTTTACCGATCATAATCGTTTTTTCGGTCATATTGCCCATGTCTTTGATTATAACTACCTTTCCGACCACATTACATGTCATAGGTCTGGTCATGTTACCCATGTTTCCGGTCATGGCTCCAGTTTGGTTTTCTGCCATGGTTCCAGTTTGGTTTTCTGCCATGGTTCCAGTTTGGCCTTCAGTCATATTCTGAGTTTGTTGGCCTTCAGTCATATTCTGAGGGCATTCAGTCATATTCTGAGTTTGTTGGCCTTCAGTCATATTCTGAGTTTGTTGGCCTTCAGTCATATTCTGAGTTTGGGTTTGGGCCATGCTCTGAGTTTGAGTTTGGGTCATGTTTCCAATCTGGGTTTCACCCATGATTCCGGTCACGTTCTCCATATTTCCGCTTATATTATCCATACCGATAATAACCGCGTTTCCGGTCACGTTGCAGTTAATGGTTTCAGATATATTTCCGGCCATGATTATACTCATGTCCTCCATGTTTCCGTCAGTCTGCGCTTGCACAGATACAACAGACAACGTTAGGCATAAAGCCAGCAGAGAAACTATTAATTTCATTTTCATTCTTAACCCCCCCGTATGCGAGCTCGACCATTGGATCGATCATATATCAAGTTAAATAAAAATTAATTTAATATAAATCATCTAAATAATAAACGGTCAGCTTATAAATAATTAATCTCTATTAACTATGAAGACTAGTCTGATTTTAAGGATCAGCAGGCGTTTTAAAAGTAGTTATCTGTCACATATGAGCTCATCCCAAAACTCAAAATTGCCTATCTGAATCTTCTGTTTTGAATAATTAATCGAGTTTCTGATCATGAAAATCGTTATTAGGACTTACGCAGTTGAACTAAGAATCAATAGCATTAAACCCTCAACTCTCAGAAACCCATGTTAAACTGCGAAGCCTATCATGCTTGATTTTGTACCTCATATGCACAAGTCCTATTCTGGTTAGAGGTAGAGAATGCCTGGAAATTGTGGTAAAATGCATCAAAACTAAGGTCTCGCGTTTTCTGGTTTTTCTTGGAAATTAGGGCATTATTTTGCACTTTCTTGTTTGACAGCCTTTTTAAAAGTTGATTTTGGAGTCATGTATATGAATGAGCTGCTCAATTTTATATATACAAGAACATTATTATTATAGGGGAATTAAAATCGATTCAGTTCCAAAATCCAGTGATGAACGTAAATTTAAAAATTACTTGATTTTGAACCTGAATACATTTTTGGGAGGAAAAGAATGAGAAGAGAAATTGTTATTTTAATGGTCTTATTGAGTATATTTCTGGCAATTGGATGCACAAGTAAAGCTAAAACAGTTGACGTTAAAATTCAAAACGATTCTTATAATCCGGATTCAATTACAATATCTAACGGTGATACCGTAAAATGGACAAATCTGGACGCAGGTGTCCATACAGTCGTAGGAACTGATTTTTCATCCGGTGACATCTCTAGTGGAAAATCATACGAACATAAATTCACCAAAGCGGGCACTTATAACTACTACTGCTCGATTGACCCTTCCATGAAGGGTGTTGTCATAGTGAAATAAAGGCTTAAAAAAGGTTGGATAAGGGAGAAGAGATTATAACTGAAACTCACTAAAAATAGCTTTTAGATAAGTTAAAAGTAAAAGTCTAACTTTAACCTTTTCTTTTAACTTTTTATGCTTTCTTCTCATCCATAAATCATGATTGAATCGAGTCTTGCAGTACCTACTTTTGTCCAGTACCTGCAAATGTTACAGTACTGGGTCTTGCCGTCTGAGCTCACTTTCAGTTTAGCGTGGCATTTTGGACATATTTTTAGATGTTTCATATATAAATCCCTTGAATTTCCATTTTATTTGATAAAGAATCTTCAGAATATATAACGCAAGAAGAAGCCCAGAGGTGCTGTACCTACTGTATCCCCCAATACAGTCTCTTCGAAATTATGCTCCCCCAAGCACAATGGTTCGAAGAAAGATCAGCAACCTCTAGGAGGTTCTTTTGTTGATAGATGATACCCCATTCTCAATTGGACTTCCCAACTCCAACATATACTAATAAGAGAAATTATTTTAAATTAATTATACAAAAAATTGTATTTAAGCAAAAAATTGTTTGACGTTATAAATTTCAAGTTCCCATCATTCTCCGTTTGTAGGCTTATGGACTTGTGATCAAATAAAGAATATGAGAATTGAGTGAGGTACGTGAAGTACATCTCACATATTTTTAATTTTTAATAACATTAAAATTTTTTAGGTAATATAATTATTCAATTATATTGAAACTTCAAATCTGAAACAATCTTTCATATCGGCTATCATATATGTAACTAGGTGATTATATATGCTGATTAAGAGTAATAGGGTTTTCTCTTAATCTTTGGGTTGGTTCACAGGTCGGGATCCGAGAATAGGGACTCAGACCCTACCAACTGCTTCTCAGCTAATTTTCAGGAACATTTTACTCTTTTTCATAACATTTTGGTCGTGCCCTATTAGCTGGTTGATATTCATCCTGAAATGCACTTTGTTTAAATACACTCGTTTTCTAAGAGCATGTCTTAAAATTAAACTTAATTCTACAATTGGAATAAAGTGCTGTAATATAATGTCAATGTGTATATCTGAATTTCGGAAAAAGATACTACCTGATTTTATTTAGCCCGAATTTGGCAGATTCTACTAATTAATACAGTATTTTCTTGCAGAAAAAGCATTATATCGGCACAAAATCTTCCGGAAAAATGTCAAAAATCAAAAACACAAGACAGAACTTTGAATTGTATGAAGAAAACAGAAGCTTGAAGCCCATTTAGACATTAAAAAATGTATGTTTCTGTCAAATAATGGATAAAATCTAAAAAGAAATTGCTCACCATTCGCTGCTGCTCTGTGAGAAATTTAGAATTTCAGGTAATTCCATATTAAATCTGTATTTCTCAAATCTTGAGGTTTCAATAATCTGCTGCTTAATGTAATATAACGCACTCAGCAGGTTATCACTATTTTCAGATTCTATCTCTTCTGCGTATGGATGAATATTTTCTGCAAGGGCATTCAGAAGTTTTGGATCAAGGTCGTTTATAAAGTAAGTATCCAGAATGAGCAGGCTTGAGATCTGTTTATAGAAACTTGCAAGCTCCTGAAGCCAGTCCGTAATTCCGTAATCTGTTGCGTATTTCTGCCTGTTGAGGAACATAAGGTAACTGAAAGTAGTATTTATGAGATATTCGGTTAGCTTGTTATCCGGAAATACGATTGGAAAACGTTTTAGGACTGTAGGAGCTGTGTAACTCGAGAAGAGCATTTCAGACTTACACACTGCGGGAAAGAGTCTGGCAATCGGGCTGTTAAGAACTGCAGTTATATAAGGATACTTACTCAGGTCTTTGAGAACAATCCCGCAGCCCTTTCTAAACACATGGTTCCCAGCAGAGTCGTATGCGCCTGTAGATGATAGTAGCCTTCAGTTGCAATGATTTTAGGAGCGTTGAGGTACTCCAGGAGTTTCCTTTCATTTATACTATAATCTGCTGCCTTAAGAGAGGAGGTATCGTGACGAAACTCATTTTTTGAATTCCATAATTCTCTCGTAAGCCAGAGGGAGTCTGGTCTTCAGGTTTTCAGGGGGAATTACATTGTATTCTTTGCTTTTGCCCTTGTCGGGCAATTCATAAGGCAGCATAAAATGGTAAGGTGAAGGGCGAAACGCAAATTGATTGGAAAATGCTCCTGATACATATGGATAGACAATTTCAGGTTCTGAAAATACAGGTTTACATAGGCCTTCGCAAAGATAATATGAGTCCGAACTGCCTTTCTCAGGGGAGAGAAGCCTATGCATCATAATGTTTTTTGTACTTACACCTGCAAAGATGATTTCGGAGACATCTTCAAGTGTAACCGGGATTTCACAAATTTTTTCTACGATTTTGTTTTCTTTGAGTAACATCTAGTTTCCACTTCTATAGAAGTACACCGAATATGTATCTTCTTTTGTTTTTTAGGACTTACGCAGTTGAACTGAGAAATCAACAACATTGAACTTTCAACTATCTAAATGACAGCTTTAACCACAATGTCTATTGTATTTGATTTTATGCATCAAGTACATAAGTTCTATTTTTAGTTTCAGGACTTGATTCTCAGGATGACCCATATCAATTGATAGCCATCTCAGGATTGCGGACTTTTAAACCCCTATTAAAAAACTATAAAACCCTTGCTTAAAATATATAAGATTATATTATATTAGTTAAGTGATAATAAAACAAACAATGCAGTATATAAATATATTCTCACAAAAAATATACTATAAATATAAATAATGACAATTTTTATAATGAACAAGCATTTTCGAGCATGAAAGATATTTTTGACATCTTAATCACCTCTAGTCTAAGAACCTGTCTTAAAATTCGTTCTCATTCGCATAAACGGCAGGGTGATCTTGGCCAGTCGTTTACTCATTATATGGATCATGGCAGCATAGATGAAGGCTTGATTTGATTCTGTTGATCCTTCGTAATCTTTACTCAAACGTCGATAGCGACCCAGTCATCCAAATGTACTTTCTACTACCTATCTGTGAGGAAGTACTTTAAAGCGTTTTACATCACTTTGCGTTTATCTCTCAGTTAAATGATGACAGCTTTAAAGTGTAGACAATTCTTTTTATAAGACCCGACAGGAGGATCAGGCATTTAAGGAGAACAAAAAAGAGCTGACGAAAAGGATTAAAAAAGAATAAAGAGGGCCGGCCAAGCAAAAATCAAGTCTAGATACTGGCACTCTTCTATTTTTATTTATTTGTCCTTACTATTTGTCCTTAATTTTTAAGGCATACTGGGCTGCTTTTGTTTAAAACTCTTTGAGAAGTCTAGGTACTGTTGAGCTATCTGTTGGGCTTTGTTCTGGCTCAGGGCTTTCTGAGCCGCCGGAAATACCTTATTTTCTTCTTCTTCTACATGATGACTTACACTTTCATTTAGTTCCTTGATTTTAGAAGTCCAGTTTGAACTGCCGGCATCCATGCTTTCCAGTTCGGATGATATGGATTTTATTTCTTCGTGTTCTTCGTAGGCATGGTTAACAAGTTCACGTAAATCTTCTTTCTGCTCAAGCAGCGGATAAAAGAGTTTCTCTTCTCCCGCCAGATGAGGATCGGTTTTAGCCTTTATTTTGAAAAAGGTTTCCTTTGAGCCATCGCGCAGTGCTTGCTGTAAAAGATCAGAGACCTGTTTGTGTTCTGCTTTCAATATATCATAAATTGTTTCCATAATTTCCCCCCCTCATTTGAGGTATAACAAAGTGTTATTTTTACAGAAATATAAATATATAACTATAGATCATAATTTATAAAAAAAGTAACGTCAAAGAACGTGAATTTTAACTCCCTCCATTCTCTCGTAGAGCTTACTAGGAAATATAATCTGAGAGTTTATTCCAAGACTCAAAATTGCTTCCCTGAATTTCTAATTTGGAATAATTAATCGAGTTTCTGACATGAAAAATAAACATATAAACATAAGTGGAAAATTTATGAAGGCAAGTCCGGCTTATGTTGAGAAAGCTTTAAAAGGTATCGATTTTCCTACAAGTAAGAAAGATCTCGTTAAGCGTGCTAAGCATAATGAGCTAGCGATGAGGTTATGAAAGCTATTAATAATATTCCAGACAAACAGTATACCAATGCCGTAGATGTCGCCAAGGAATTCAAAGAAGACTAAACTGGTAGTAAAAAGGAAAATATTATAGAAACCCCTTCTATGGAAAGAACTTGTTAAAATTATTCTCTTTTCTTTTTTCTCCTTTTTTTATTGTATCTATCCAATACCTGATCATATTTGGAATATACTTTAATCAGCAGAGGCAACCGAAATAAAAAGATCGATTTAGGGGTCTTTGTAAAAAACCTATTTTTTATTTTTGATTAATTAATGCTTCATTTTTGGAGAGGGTGACTGGCGGGAAATCGGGATATTACATAAAATCGGGGCAAAAATTTCGGTTTACCCGAATATATGGAGAAATGATTTGAATTTTTAGCCTTACTTTTAAAAAAGTAAAATTCTCGTACATATATCTTTCCTGCAAAATTGGGAAAAATCCCTCTAAAATCAAGTACATAATAAATAAATTTGAGGTAAATTCTGTAGAAGTTTTGGGAGAAAAAATGATGTCACCATAAACTATTTATAGAATAGCTATAATTAGAGGGTTGCACCGGTGCGAGAGGTGCTCCCTGATGCAGCGGGGCAGCAGGGTGGCAAGAAAAAAATCACCAGAGTGCAAAAGACATAGATAGAGAAAACAACTGGGCCCGTAGCTCAGTCAGGCAGAGCGACTGGCTTTTAACCAGTCGGCCTAGGGTTCAAATCCCTACGGGCCCGCCATGTTCTTAATTATACCCGGCGGAAAGGCTATTCACGGGAAATGTTTGGCCAAGTTTTTTGAATACTTTATTTTTGGAGGAAAGGATTTGACAAAATTCAGCCTGCTCGACCATGAGTCGGTCCCTAAACATGAAATTATGCATGAAGGCGAGTTAAAGTCTGTTTTAAGCAAGTATTCCATTGAAAAGGAACAACTTCCGAAAATCAAAGTGCAGGATCCTGTTAGTAAAGAAATAGGAGCTGTTGTCGGAGATGTAGTGAAAATCACAAGAAAAAGTCAAACTGCAGGGGAGGCAGACTACTATAGACTTGTGATCGAGTAAGCGGAGGGGAGTAAACCGCTTGCATGATCTTCAGATTTTCTTCACAGAACATCTTTTTGAATTCCATGCACCACCGTACGGAAAGATTCAACGACTGCACACAGATCTGAAGATCATACTTATTGATTTTCATTTTAATAAAGCAAAGAGGGTGCTATCATCGCGTTAGAAACCAGTATACTGTCGCAGGCTTATTTTACACGGGATAAGATAGTGCAGCACCATATAGACTCATTTAACAAGTTTATAGATTACGGGCTGCAGAAAATCATAGACGAACAGAGAATTATAGAGACTGACATTGAGGACACCTACCTCAAACTCGGAAAGATCCGAGTAGAACATCCTGTAGTAAAGGAAGCTGATGGGGCAATCGAAAAGCTTTACCCCAACGAGGGAAGGCTTAGAAACCTCTCTTACTCAGGCCCTCTCTACCTTGAGATGAGTGTAGTAAAAGAAGGAATTGAGTCAGATGTAATGGAAGCAAAGATAGGGCAGCTTCCAATTATGGTCAAGTCCAAGATCTGCAACCTTCTCGGACTCAGTGAAACTGAAAAAGTCAGGTATGGTGAAGACCCTCTTGACCCCGGGGGATATTTCATTATCGGCGGCACTGAAAGAGTGGTCATGACTCTTGAAGACCTCGCCCCTAACAAGATTCTGGTAGAGTACGGCGAGCGATACGGAGATTCAATTGAGGTTGCAAAAGTTTTCTCCCAGAAGCGCGGATACAGAGCACTCGTAATCGTAGAAAGAGGCAGAAAATCCCTGCTTGAGGTATCCTTCCCTTCAATATCAGGCAGAGTATTTTTCATTACCCTCATGAGAGCCCTTGGGATTGTAACCGATGAAGATATCGTAAACGCAGTTTCAAGTGACCCCGAAATTATCAAGTTTATGCTGGAAAACCTGGAAGAAGCCGAGGTCGAGACCCAGGAAGAAGCAATTGAAAAAATAGGTGCGAGGGTCGCTGCAGGCCAGGCCAAGGAATACCAGATAAAAAGGGCAAACTACGTCATTGACAGGTACCTTTTCCCGCATCTTGGAAACGATATGAGGGACAGGATCTCGAAGGCTCACTTCCTGGCAAGGATGGCTGAGTCCTGTTTCGAGCTTGCCCTTGGAAAGCGTTCTGAAGACGACAAAGACCACTATGCAAACAAAAGGCTGAAACTCGCAGGAGACCTGATGGAAGATCTCTTCAGGGTATCTTTCAACAGGCTGGCAAGAGACATAAAATACCAGCTCGAGCGCGCAAACATGAGGAACAGGGAGCTGAACGTTGCCACAATTGTCAGGGCAGATGTCCTGACTGACCGCCTTCAGCATCCACTGGCAACCGGAAACTGGGTAGGGGGAAGGACAGGTGTGTCTCAATTACTTGACAGGAATGACTATATTTCTACACTTTCCCACCTGCGCCGTGTAATTTCTCCTCTTTCCCGTGCCCAGCCTCACTTTGAGGCTAGAGACCTGCATGCAACCCAGTGGGGAAGGCTCTGTCCTTCGGAAACCCCTGAAGGCCCGAATTGTGGCCTGGTGAAAAACTTTGCCGAGATGGTTGAACTTTCCACAGGCATAGAAGAGACCGACGGCATAAAGAAAATACTCTATGACCTGAACGTCGAGCGTGTGGTTGTAAAGGCGCCGGAAATTCCGGCAAAGATTAAGGAAATTTTATTCGACGAGTTCGGAGAAGAAATCGTTGAAGAATTTGAAGAAACTCCGGAACCCGAAACCAAATACAAAGATGAGGAATTCTACGATTATTCAGATATGGACGATGCCGGATCAACGTTCGGTGATTAAGGGGTCGATGCTAGATGACTAAAGCAAAAGTATTCATAAACGGGGAGCTTGTTGGGACCCATGATAACCCTGCGGAACTCGTGAACGAACTCCGAAAAATGAGGCGGCAGGGGTTCATATCCAAACAGGTTAACGTAGCTCTTAATGATAGCACCAGGGAAGTAATTATAAACTCCGACATGGGCAGGGCAAGAAGGCCCCTTATTGTTGTGGAAAATGGAATGCCCCGTGTCACAGAAGAGCATATACAGAAATTGAAGAATAAAGAAATCAACTACGAAGACATCGTAAAAGAAGGCTGCGTGGAGTATCTGGACGCCGAAGAGGAAGAAAACGCCTATATTGCCATCTACGAAGCTGACATTACTACAAGGCACACTCACATGGAGATTGATCCTGAACTTATGCTTGGGATCTGCACAGGGATGGTTCCCTACCCTGAACACAACGCATCTCCGCGTAATACTATGGGTGCGGCCATGATCAAGCAGTGTATCGGGGTCTCCACAGCAAACCAGAAGCTCAGACCCGATACCCGTGCCCATGTCCTTCACTACCCCCAGAGGGCACTCACCAGAACAAGAACCTCTGAAGCAATAGGTTTTGACGACAGACCTGCAGGCCAGAACTTCGTGGTCGCAATCCTGTCCTATGAAGGGTATAATATTGAAGATGCCCTGATTTTCAACAAGGGTTCAATCGACAGAGGACTTGGCAGGAGCCACTTCCTCAGAACCTTCGAGGGAGAAGAAAGAAGGTATCCCGGAGGGCAGGAAGACAAATTCGAGATTCCTGACTCCGAGTACCGCGGATCCCGCAGTGCTGATGCATATGCAAACCTGGATACCGACGGGCTTGTAAACCCTGAAACCCAGGTTGGCCCCAACGATGTGCTGATCGGAAAGACCAGTCCCCCGAGATTCCTTGAAGAACCTACAGACTTCGGAATTGCAGTTGAGCAGAGGAGAGAAAGCTCTGTTACCATGCGGTCCAATGAAACAGGAATTGTCGATACGGTAATTCTAACAGAATCCATTAACGGAACCCGTCTTGCCAAGGTAAAGGTAAGAGACGAAAGGATTCCTGACATAGGGGATAAATTCGCTTCCAGGCACGGGCAAAAAGGAGTTATCGGGCTGAAAGTTCCGATTGCGGATATGCCTTTTACGGAATCCGGCCTGACTCCGGATCTGATGATTAACCCGCATGCAATTCCTTCCCGTATGACTGTAGGGCACGTTCTTGAAATGATCGGCGGAAAAGTTGGGTCCATGGAAGGCCGAAGAGTAAACGCGACAGCCTTCTCCGGAGAAAACGAAGACGACCTCAGAGAAGCCCTGAAAAAGCACGGTTTTGCCCATACCGGAAAAGAAATTTTCTTTGATGGGGCAACAGGCAAGATGATCCCTGCAGATGTTTTCGTTGGTGTTATTCTTTATCAGAAACTTCACCACATGGTCACTTCCAAAATGCATGCCAGGTCCCGCGGACCTGTACAGGTGCTTACCCGCCAGCCAACTGAAGGTCGAGCCAGAGAAGGTGGTCTCAGGTTCGGGGAAATGGAGCGTGATGTGCTGGTAGGGCACGGAGCTGCCATGTCCTTAAAAGAGAGGTTGCTGGACGAGTCGGATAAAGTAGTGGAACTTGTCTGTTCTCACTGCGGAATGATTGCAACATATGACAAGCAACGAAACGTCTCTTTCTGTTCTGCCTGTGGGGCTGATACGGATATATATCCGGTGGAAATGAGCTACGCATTCAAGCTATTGCTGGACGAAATCAAATCCCTGGGAGTTGCTCCCAGGCTTAATCTTGAAGATGCGGTGTGAGGTGGAAAATGGCAAATGTACCTCCTATTCCGAAAAGAATTTCTTCTATTAAATTCGGCTTAATGTCCCCAAAAGAGATCCGTAAGATGAGTTCAACGCCCATTATTACGGCCGATACTTATGATGATGACGGGTTTCCAATTGACATGGGACTTATGGACACGAAACTCGGGGTTATTGACCCTGGGCTTCGTTGCAAGACATGTTCAGGAAGGGCAGGTGAGTGCCCAGGACACTTCGGGCACATCGAACTTGTTGCCCCTGTAGTCCACGTTGGCTTCAACAAAGTGATCAGAAAACTCCTCAGGGCAACCTGCAGGAAATGCAGCAGGATCCTGCTCGAACCTGCACAGAAACAGCATTTTCTGGACCAGCTTACAGGCATAGAGGAAATCGGACATATGCCCGATGACCTGATCAACGAGGCATATAAGGAAGCCAGCAAAGTAAAGACCTGTCCTTACTGTAATGAGGAACAGCTTGAAATTAAATTCGAAAAACCCAGCGAATATCTGGAAAACGGGGAAAAATTAACCCCAACCGAGATCAGGGACCGCTTCGAGAATATTCCTGATGAGGACATAAAAGTCATCGGAATGGACCCGAAGAATGCAAGACCCGAATGGATGATCCTTACAGTCCTGCCCGTGCCTCCTGTTACGGTTCGTCCTTCAATTACCTTAGAATCCGGGCAGCGCAGTGAAGACGACCTGACTCACAAGCTGGTAGATATCATCAGGATCAACCAGCGCTTTCAGGAAAACAGGGAAGCTGGCGCTCCTCAGCTCATTATTGAGGACCTATGGGAACTCCTTCAGTATCACGTTACAACGTTTTTTGATAACTCCGTTTCAGGAATACCTCCTGCAAGGCACAGATCCGGCAGACCCTTAAAGACCCTCTCCCAGCGTTTAAAAGGAAAAGAAGGACGTTTCAGAGGAAGCCTGTCTGGCAAACGTGTTAACTTCTCTGCCCGTACAGTAATCTCTCCTGATCCCAACCTGAGCATTAATGAGGTAGGGGTTCCGATGCCCATTGCACGTATCCTGACAATGCCGTGTGTGGTAACGCCAAGGAATATAGAACAGCTTAAGGTTTATGTGCGCAATGGCGAGGATATCCATCCCGGAGCAAATTACGTATTGCGTTCTGACGGCAGGCGCATAAAAGTTACCAATATAAACAAAGATGACCTTGCCGAAAAACTGGAATTCGGATGGACGGTAGAGCGCCAGTTGAAGGATGGAGATATCGTACTCTTTAACAGGCAGCCGTCCCTGCACAAAATGAGTATTATGGCTCATTCTGTTAAGGTGCTCCCGAATAAGACCTTCAGGCTGAACCCCGCAGTATGCCCTCCATACAATGCCGACTTTGACGGTGACGAGATGAATATGCATGCTCTTCAGACAGAAGAGTCCAGGGCTGAAGCGAAGATCCTTATGCAGGTTCAGGAAAACATTCTCTCCCCGCGTTTTGGGGGCCCCATTATAGGTGGAATCCATGACCACATTTCAGGGCTTTTCCTGCTGACCCGTTTTGAAAATCATATTTCCAGCTACGACGCTTACGACATCCTTCGGAAGAGCAAAGCCCGCAGCCTGCCTACGCCTGCAAGTTACGATGACGACGGAAAGCCCTACTGGACAGGAAAACAGATCTTCAGCCAGATCCTGCCCGAAAACCTGAATATACAGTTTTCAGCCCAGGTCTGTGCACACTGCGACACCTGCAAGAAAGAGGGATGCCCGAACGACGCTTATGTGGTAATCCGGAATGGAGAACTCCTTATGGGCACGATAGACGAAGCTGCCATAGGGGCATTTAAAGGAAAGATCCAGGACCGTATTACCAAGGAAATAGGACCTGCAGCTGGAGCCAACTTCATAGACGACATGACCAAGCTTGCAATTCGGGCGATAATGCGGACAGGCCTGAGTTTCGGAATAGCTGACGAAGATATCCCAAAAGAAGCCAGGATCCAGATCAATGAGGTTCTCGGCAAGGCAGAAGACGCCGTGCAGAACCTCATCAAATCCTACCTGAATAAAGAGCTTGAACCTCTCCCCGGAAGAACTCTTGATGAGACGATTGAAATGAGCATCATGCAGAAACTCGGGAAGGCCAGAGACGAGACCGGTGGAATTGCAGACAGTCACATGGGGCTTGAAAACTCGGCAGTTATCATGGCTCGCTCCGGAGCCAGAGGTTCCATCCTGAACCTTACCCAGATGGCAGCCTGCGTTGGCCAGCAGGCAGTGCGTGGTGAACGCATACGCAGAGGATATGCAGGCAGGACTCTGCCCCATTTCGAAAAGGGAGATCTCGGATCGGATGCCCACGGATTCGTGAAGGCAAGCTACAAGAGCGGATTAAACCCGACAGAATATTTCTTCCACGCAATCGGTGGTAGGGAAGGGCTTGTGGACACTGCGGTCAGGACATCCCAGTCAGGGTACCTGCAGAGGAGGCTTGTTAATGCCCTCCAGGATCTGGAAGTCCAGTATGACCTTACAGTCCGGGATACAAGAGGCGTGCTCGTACAGTTCAAGTACGGGGAAGATGGGATTAATCCAACTAAAAGTGACTTTAGCAAGCCTGATACGATTCACAGGATCGTCCGTTCGGTTGTGAACAAGGAGGTGGCCTGATGAGTATCAGCGAAGCTACAATCGATAGCATGATAAAAGATCTGCCTTTTCCTTCGAATGTTCTTAAAGCTCTCAAGGAAGACGTTATCAACGCCGGAGTGAGCAAGAAGGAAATGGAAGAGATCATAGAAAAGGCGACGGAAGAATATGAGGTGTCATGCATGGAACCCTGTGATGCTGCAGGTGTGGTTGCAGCCCAGTCTATAGGGGAGCCAGGCACCCAGATGACCATGCGTACCTTCCACTATGCAGGTGTGGCCGAGATTAACGTTACTCTTGGTCTGCCCCGTCTTATAGAAATCGTGGATGCAAGGAAAATTCCGAGCACTCCTATGATGACAATTGCCCTTTCTAAAGAGAATCCTGAAGATTATGCTTACGACAGGGAAAAGACAAGAGCCCTTGCCTGGGAAATTGAAGCGACCAAAATCGACCACATTGCTGACGTGACCACAGACCTTTCCCAGATGAAGCTGATAATAGACCTGCACGAAAAAGCGATGGAAGGCAGGAACATCACTATCGAACAGGTAAAAGAGAAGTTCAACGAAGAACTGAACGTGCTGGTCACCATTTCCCCGGATATAGATAACCAGATCATTATCGCCCCGGGAGAGCAATCTTACAGGGAACTCCTCCAGCTTGCGAAAAGTATCCACAATGTCACCCTGAAAGGGATAGAAGGGATCAAACGAGTGGTGGTCAGGAAAGAAGGTGAAGAGTATACCCTCTATACCGAAGGCTCGGCTTTGCGTGAAGTACTTCAGTTTGAAGGAGTGGACAAGACAAGGACCAGCACAAACAACATCAATGAGATCTACGAAGTGCTGGGCGTCGAAGCTGCAAGAAATGCAATTATCAAGGAAGCAACAGACACCCTGCGTGAACAGGGTCTGACTGTGGATATACGGCACATCATGCTTGTGGCAGACCTCATGACCTGCGACGGAGAAGTAAAGCAGATCGGAAGACATGGGATCTCAGGTGAAAAGGCAAGTGTATTTGCACGTGCGGCTTTCGAAGTGACTGTCAATCACCTGCTTGATGCGGGGATGCGCGGGGATGTGGACAAGCTGGAGGGCGTCACAGAAAATATCATTGTTGGTCAGCCCATCCGCATGGGTACGGGCGACGTGCATCTTATAAGCAGAAGGAAAGAAGAAGCAGAAATGAAAAAGGAAGCAGAAATGAAAATGGAAGCAGAAATGAAAGTGGAAGCAGAAGAGGAATGAAGGCTTTAAGAAAAAGTCCAGGTCCTGACCTATAATTATTTAAATGTGTAGCCTGATAGAAGACCAGTCCAGATCAGGTATACATTACCTTTATGAAACTTATCAAATCCTGCTGCAAAAACTTGAGTCCGCGAAGCTCATAACCAGAAAATAGATATAAGGCATCAGGTATTTACAGTACCATATACTCACCGAGCTTGGAAGTTTTTATTAAAAAAAGATGAAGTAGACGAGCTAATTTGAGACAGAGTTGATGAAAATGAAGATCAATGTTGATAAATCTCTTATCAAGGCTGTGAAAACAGGAAAAGTAATCGTTGGAGCCAACCGGACCGTGGATGCAGCAGCAAACGGCTCTGCAAAAATGGTGGTCCTGGCATCAAACTGCCCCGAAGACATCAAGAAAAAAGTTCAGGCAACAAATATTCCTGTCCTGGAGTACGAAGGCACAAGTGTAGAACTCGGGCCCGTATGCGGCAAGCCTTTTACGATTGCAGCCATGGCAATCCTCGAGGTAGGAGAATCGGATATCCTGGCAGCTACAGTTTGATAGAAGGAGTTGGCAACGTCTTGGGTGAAATAAGACTTACGGCAGAAAGCATCCAGTACATTGCGTTATTTGAAAATATGACACGGGCCAAGATTCTTGACTGTATTCCGGAAGAGGAAAGGCTCGTATACGTCGTAAAACAGGGTGATATGGGGCTTGCGATAGGCAAAAATGGGGAGAGTATAAACCGCGTTAAAAAGGCCCTTGACAAACCCATAGAGCTTGTGGAATATTCAGAAGACCCTGTTACCTTTTTAAAGAACGCCTTCGGACCCGTGTCCGTGACTTCGGTAAACATTATAAACAAAAATGGCAAGCGATTAGCTTATGTAGAGGTACCCAATAAAGAGAAGGGGCTTGCCATCGGTCGCAACGGCAAGAATATCGAAAAAGTAAAGATGCTTGCCCGCCGCCATCACAATATAGAAGATGTAATCCTGCAGTAATCTACCTTAATTTACGTTGATCCATTAATCCGGCGTTGAAGGACAATCTGGCATTTAATATGCCTTAAGGAAACTGTGATCAATTTTTAACTTGGAGAAATTAACAATGGCTAAAGGAAAATATGCAGCTAATATTCTCAAACAGACCAGGAAAAATGCCCGCTGGAAAGACTCATACTACGGCAGGCGAGTTCTTGGGCTGAACGTGAAAGCCGATCCGCTTGGTGGTGCACCGCAGGGTCGGGGTATAGTATTAGAAAAAGTAGGAGTTGAAGCCAAACAGCCAAACTCAGCTATCCGCAAATGCGTAAGAATCCAGCTCATCAAAAACGGGCGTCAGGTAACTGCTTTCTGTCCAGGGGACGGTGCAGTGAATTTCATCGATGAACACGACGAAGTAACCGTAGAAAGGATTGGAGGCCGCATGGGTGGTGCTATGGGTGACATTCCCGGTGTACGCTTCAAAGTGATTGCCGTAAATAATGTGTCCCTGAACCAGCTGGTCATCGGCAGATTGGAAAAGCCAAGGAGATGATTTTCTTGTATAAAATATTCGGCAAATGGGACCCCACTGAAGTTGAAGTCCGAGACCTCGGAATTAAGCGCTATGTCAGCCTTACTCCTGTTATTGTGCCACACAGCAGCGGAAAGCATGCCAGGCAGCAGTTTAACAAATCCGAAATTTCCATAGTGGAACGCCTTGCAAACAACCTGATGAGGACCGAGATTAACAGTGGGAAGAAGCAGACGACCCTGCGCGCAGTTGAAGAAGCCTTCGACATAATGAACAAGAAGACCAAACAGAACCCGATCCAGGTCCTTGTGGATGCCATTGCTAACGCAGGCCCCAGGGAAGAAGTAGTCAGGCTCAAGTACGGCGGAATCTCAGTGCCAAAAGCAGTAGACACTGCACCTCAGAGGCGTGTGGATACAGCTCTTCGCTACATCAGCATGGGAACCAAAAATGCAGCCTTCAAGTCCAAGCGCTCTGTTGCAGAATGCCTGGCAACCGAATTGATAGGCGCTGCAAACCGCGATACGAAATCTTTCTCTATCAACAGGAAGGATGCAAAGGAAAGAGTTGCAAAGGCAGCACGCTAATCGCTTATGCGGGCTTGCTCGATTTAAAAAGTCATTATAAATAAATTATATTCATTTAAAAGGTATTAGCATGGGACGAAGGAAGAAGATGGTCGAGCGCGTAACGACGCTCATGAATGAACCGACAAAGATCAGAAACATCGGGATCGTTGCGCACATTGACCACGGAAAAACTACATTATCGGACAACCTGTTAGCAGGCGCCGGCATGATCTCAAAGGAACTTGCAGGCAGACAGTTATTCATGGACTCCGATGAAGAGGAACAGGCAAGAGGTATCACAATCGATGCCTCCAACGTTTCCATGGTTCACACTTACAATAATGAAGACTACCTGATCAATCTTATTGACACCCCCGGACACGTTGACTTTGGTGGAGACGTTACCCGTGCCATGAGAGCTGTGGATGGGGCAGTCGTTGTTGTGGATGCAGTCGAAGGCACGATGCCCCAGACCGAGACCGTACTCAGGCAAGCCCTTAGAGAGCATGTTAGACCTGTACTCTTCGTTAACAAGGTAGACAGGCTGATCAACGAACTGCAGGTAGATTCTCAGGAGATGCAGGTCCGCCTTGGCAAAGTAATTGACCACGTGAACAAGCTCATCAAGAATATGAACCCTGAGAAGTTCAAGGCAGGCTGGAAAGTAGATGCAGCAGCCGGAACCGTAGCATTTGGCTCCGCCCTTTATAACTGGGCAATCAGTGTGCCTATGATGCAGAAGACCGGGGTCTCCTTTAAGGACGTATATGATTACTGTAAAGCCGGAGACATGAAGTCCCTGGCAGAAAAGTGTCCCCTTCATGCAACTGTCCTTGATATGGTCATCAGGTTCCTGCCAGACCCACTTGACGCCCAGAAGGGTAGGGTCCCTGCCATATGGCACGGAGATGCCAACTCTGAAATTGGCAAATCAATGGCCAGTGCAGATGCAGCCGGTGACCTTGCTTTCATGGTAACGGACATTTCCATAGATCCTCATGCAGGAGAAGTCGCAACCGGAAGGCTGTTCAGCGGATCTTTTACCCGTGGAATGGAAGTTTACACATCCGGGACCGCAAAGAAGAGCAGGGTCCAGCAGGTGGGCATATTCATGGGCCCTGAAAGACTTGAAGTGGAAAAAATCCCTGCAGGAAATATTGCAGCAATCACTGGCTTAAAAGACGCAATTGTCGGGTCTACCGTTACAACCCTTGAAGACATGGCGCCCTTCGAAAGCATCAGGCACGTAAGTGAACCTGTGGTGACTGTGGCTGTGGAAGCCAAGCACACTAAAGATCTGCCCAAGCTGATCGAGGTTCTCAGGCAGGTTGCAAAAGAAGATCCGACTCTTCAAATTACCCTTGACGAGGAAACCGGGGAACACCTGATGGCAGGGATGGGAGAACTTCACCTGGAAGTTATCGCCCACAGGATCCAGAGGGACAAGAATGTGGAAATCACCACAAGCAAACCTATTGTGGTCTACAGGGAAACCATCAAGAGAAAGATTGAACCTGTAGAAGGAAAATCCCCGAACAGGCATAACAGGTTCTATATCTTTGTGGAACCCCTTGACACCGAGATTGTCAGCCAGATCAAGTCCGGCGATATCAGCATGAATCTGCCTGAACTTGAACGCAGGCAAAAGCTCATGGAACTCGGGATGGATAAAGAAGAAGCAAAGGGCATTGCTGGTATTTACAATTCCAATATCTTCATTGATATGACCAAGGGTATCCAGTACCTTAACGAGACAATGGAACTGGTACTTGATGGGTTTGAAGAAGTCATGAAGGCAGGCCCCCTTACAAGGGAACCTGTGGCAAATTTGAAATGCGTGCTTGTAGATGCAAAGCTTCACGAAGACGCAATTCACAGAGGTCCTGCTCAGGTCATTCCTGCTGCAAGGCAGGCCATCCAGGCCGGAATGCTTATGGCAGAGGACAGCCTGCTCGAACCTTATCAGAAGGTCTTTATCCAGGTGCCCCAGCTCACAATGGGTGGTGCAACAAAGGAACTGCAGGGCCGCCGTGGAATTATTCTTAACATGACCACGGAAGGAGACCTGGCAATTATCGAGGCCAGGGTGCCTGTAGCTGAGATGTTCGGGTTTGCAGGAGAGATCAGGTCTGCAACCGAAGGACGTGCTATGTGGAGCACTGAATTCGGAGGCTTCGATATCGTGCCATCCAGCATCCAGACTGAAGTAGTGGGCCAGATCAGAGAGAGAAAAGGCCTGAAGAAAGAATTGCCCAAAGCCGCTGACTACCTTTCGATGTAAGCGGAAAAATCCGCTTCTCCTTAATATTTTTAAGGTTACACCTGTCTCCTTCGGAATTAAGAAAAAATATCTCGACTGATCTGGAAGGGAAAAGAATCCCTATCGGTTCGAGGATACGTACAACCGGAAAGCTTTAAGACAAGGTATGCCTATATTGGGGGAAAGCAGTCCAGGCTACTGGATATTCAAAAAATACCGGATCAAAAAAAGTCTGGAAAAAGGGAAACAAACAATATTGATTTCACAAAAGAATATAGAAATGGATGAATCAATATTGATATCTGCCCTAATCTTAATATAGTAAATATTTGATATACGAGTTAAACTCATCGAATTACAGGAGAATTAGAATATGGCAGCAGATAAACCACATCTGAATTTAGCAGTGATTGGTCACATTGACCACGGAAAATCAACATTCGTAGGACGCTTAATGTACGATGCAGGAGCTGTAGCTCCACACATCATCGACAAGTTTAGAGAAGAAGCAAAGCAGAAGGGTAAGGAATCTTTCGCCTTTGCATGGGTTATGGACTCTCTTAAGGAAGAGCGTGAAAGAGGTATTACAATTGACATCGCTCACAAGAGATTCGATACAGACAAGTTCTACTTCACAGTCGTAGACTGCCCAGGCCACCGTGACTTCGTAAAGAACATGATCACAGGTGCTTCCCAGGCTGACGCTGCTGTCCTCGTTGTCGCAGCTCCTGATGGTGTCATGGCCCAGACCAAGGAACACATCTTCCTTTCCAGAACCCTCGGTATTAACCAGCTGATTGTCGCAATCAACAAGATGGACGCAGTAGATTACAGCGAAGCCAGGTACAAGGAAGTCGTGGAACAGGTATCCGGTATTCTTAAAATGATCGGGTTCAAGCCAAGCGAAATCCCCTTCATTCCGACCTCTGCATTCTACGGTGACAACATCGTCAAACTCAGTGACAAGACCGCCTGGTACAAGGGCCCATCCATAATGGATGCACTCAATAACCTCAAGGAACCCGAAAAACCGTCCAATCTTCCGCTCAGGGTCCCTGTAGAAGACGCATACACCATCTCAGGTATTGGAACTGTCCCTGTAGGCAGAGTCGAAACAGGTATCATGAAGAAGGGTGACAAGGTTGTCTTCATGCCAGGCGGAGCAACCGGTGAAGTAAAATCCATTGAGATGCACCACGAAGAAATTCCGCAGGCACTCCCTGGAGACAATATTGGCTGGAACGTCCGTGGTATCGGCAAGGCCGATGTCCGCAGAGGAGACGTTTGTGGCCCTGTTGACAACCCGCCAAAGGTTGCTGACGAGTTCGTAGGACAGATTGTCGTTCTGCAGCACCCCTCCGCAATCACTGCCGGATACACCCCTGTTTTCCATGCCCATACTTCCCAGACTGCATGCCAGCTGATCGAACTTAACAAGAAGCTGGACCCGAAGACCGGGCAGACAAAGGAAGAGAACCCGACTTTCCTTAAGGCAGGAGATGCAGCAATCGTTACCATCAGACCGACAAAGCCGATGGTTATCGAGCCCGTAAAAGAAATTCCACAGCTCGGCAGGTTCGCTATCCGTGATATGGGTATGACCATTGCCGCAGGCATGTGCATGAGTGTTAAACAGAAATAACACTCTCCTTTTTCATTTTTTAAGGAGAAAAAAGGTATGCAAAAAGCTAGAATAAGACTGTCAGGAATCAGTCCCAAGGATCTGGACGGAGTCTGCAATCAGGTAAAGTCCATTGCAGAAAGAACAGGAGTTAATATTTCCGGGCCTGTTCCACTCCCCACAAAGAAGCTTGTAGTTCCTACAAGAAAGAGCCCAAGCGGAGATGGGACTGCAACCTGGGACCACTGGGAAATGCGCGTACACAAGCGCCTTATCGACATTGCAGCCGATGAAAGGGCACTGCGCCAGCTCATGAGAATCCAGGTTCCCAAGGATATCAACATCGAGATCGTATTAGAAGGATAAATGTAAAGACAGGTTACAGAAACCCTCTGTACCTGGTCTTGCAAACTCCTTTTTCTTTAGTCAAGAATCTCTTTTTGCCTCAATATCAGTTTTGAGGAATTCGCCGGCGGCCGTCAACTAGACGCCCTAACCGCCAGGCTTCTCTGCAATTTTAAATCTCCGCAATTTTAATTTTCCCTGAAAGCTTTTTGCGGCATTATCTATCCTTAAAAGCGGCGTTCTACAGTATAAGAAACAGCCTTCGAACCTTTTGCAGGGACCATTACCCTGAATTCAATGGTAAAGGCATCAGTTTTTTCGTAGCTGTCCGAACTTTCCAGAATTTCCCATTCCCCGTAAAGATGTTCCACGATAGTGACGTTCTGGGAATCAGGCTTACTGTTATTAAGCTCAACCTCATAGCTTGCCCTTTCGACATTATCACTTATGCGCTGGTAATCGGTATCGTTCCGCTTAACAGTCAGGTCAAAAGATGAGCCGACAGCAACTCTCATTTCCCCGGCGTCTGGAATATGCTTTATCTGGTCTTCCCCGATAAACTGAAGCCCTCCTGAAGAATCGGCTTTATAAATCCTCACGACTCCTTTTGGAAGAGGCATCCCAAGCCCGCTTTCGTTTGAGTTTTTAAGAGTAAGGTAAGCCAGGACTTTCTCACCCAGAGAACTGTCATAGATGAGCTTCTTTTCCATAGGGACAGAATCCGCAGACAGAAGGGAAATCTGCTTTGCCTGGTTATTTTTCAGGGTTGCCGGTTTTTCAAGGGTATAAAGATGGTACTCAAAAAGAGCTTCTTCGGCAAAGGGCGTTCGTGAAAAGGCTTCATTAGCCACAGCTTTTTCTCCTGTACGCTGAGGCACAGGCTGAGAAACACGGTTTATTTGCCCGGAAACCAGTTTCAGAACTGCATTTTCATAGGTAATCCCTGCTTTATTGTCGATGTTTACCCAGCCCTGAACATCTGCTTTAGTATCATCCGCATTGCCTATGAGGACGTAATCCGCTTGCCAGCTGATACCGCTCGTCAGGTAGGAAATTAGAAGCTGCCGTGTTCCGGAAACCGGAGAATAAATCTGCCAGATAAGAGCAGGTTTTGCCGAAAGCCCGGAGGGGTCAGCCAGTTCGATTTTTGAGAAATCCTTTAGTACCATAACTTTTTTTGCTTCAGTCTCAAGGACAATACTGCTGCTTTCATGGCTCAGCAGTGTGCCGGTGTAAGTCTCACCATTTCGGTCAGTTACGTTGACTTCCCTGCCAAGGTATTTCTCAAGCAAACCGTCACTGTTCAAAAGACCGTATTCATAATCCTGTTCGAGCAGGACAGTGCCCTTATTCTCAGGATCCTTGATTATAACGGAAGTCGGGTCAATTCCGGAAGAAATATCCGTATATTCTACCTGACTGATCCCACTCTGCAGCTCGATTTCTCGCTTTTCCTTTACAAGGGAAGTCCCCTGTTCATAGACAGTAATTTCAAGATTCCCAACTGTCTCAACCGCTTCCGGGGTCAAATTTCCCACGGCGTTTGGAGGCTTGATTACTGCATCAATGCCAGGGCCAGGGCTCGAATTAATCCCATTCGTATTATTTCCAGGCTCGTATTCCTGAGCCACGACTCCAGTATTCTGTGATATACAGGCTGAAAAGAGCAATATAGCCCCGATGAATCCCATCATACTCCAGAAGAAATGCTTCTTTACTCCCATACTATTAATGTGGTTCAAATTTATATATATAATTTTATAGAGAATTCAGGAAAAGCTATGCATAAAAAAAGTATTCAGAATTCAGGAGAAATTATGCATGAAAAAGTATTCAGAATTCAGGAGAAATTATGCATGAAAAAGTATTCAGAATTCAGGAGAAATTATGCATGAAAAAAGCACGAATCTAAGAAAGAGCATATAAAACTATGAACATGCTTATTTTATAAAAAAATTAAAATGCAGAGTTTTGCAGGTGTTATAAACAGTACTTTATACCTCAATTGCAGGCACCCCCAACAATAAGTACCTGAAAATCAGTATAAAGTGAAGATATAATAAGTGTAGATCTAATTTTACTTTAGGAGTTTTAATGCGTCTCTGCAAGCTGCTACAGCAGGTGCCCCTGAGGTTATGAATATAACATCCATTACTTCCATTATTTCTTCTTTGGTGGCACCGTTTTTGAGTGCACTTTGCATCTGCACAACCGTACACCTTTCACATTGCTTGGATGCAACGACTGCAAGAGCTATCAGGATCTTCACCTTTGCGGGAAGGGCTCCATCCGACAGCAGCTTCTTGTCGCACCTGTTATATTTATGAAGGGATTCGCTGTCAAGTTCTCCAAGGATTTCAAGAATTTGCGGGGTAAAACCCAGCTTCTCACTCATACTTTCAAGCAATTCTTTAGGTTCTAGATGTTTATGTTCTTCCATATGTTTATGTTCTTCCATATTTAATAACCCCCGATTGTAGTTATATTAGTATTAGTATCATTATGCATAATATATATCTATTCCTGAGTCTCCGGAATGCAAACTCAAAAAGTACAAAGCTGGAAGAGAGAATAAAAAGCAGCTCGCCGGAGATGGGAACGTGGTCAGATTTGAGTTTTTAAAATAAGGAGTGGAAAGCAAAATGAGACCAACTGATGACCTGAGAGAAGAACATAGGGCTGTCAAGCTGATGCTGAGAATCCTCGGCGGCGTATGTAAAAATATAGAGACCGGGAGAAGTGTAAAACAGGAACACCTTGAGGAACTCATAGAATTTATGAGAGTATTTGTTGATAAATGCCATCACACAAAAGAAGAGGCTTACCTTTTCCCTGAAATGGAAAAATCAGAAATTCCAGATTCAAGAGAGCTGATAATTTCCCTTAAAAAAGAGCATGAAGAGGGAAGGCATTATGTCAGCAGAATTGAAAGGGAAGTCTCAGAAAAAGAAGAACACAGGGAACTGCCGACTATGGTTGAGAATTCAAGAGCCTATATTCAACTTTTGACCCTGCATATTGACAAAGAGGAAAATAACCTGTTCCCGATGGCTGATGCCTGCCTCTCACAGGCTGTCCAGGAAAAACTGCTAGAGGCTTTTGAGGTTGTAGAAACTGAAATAATAGGCCCTGGAAAGCATGAGGAGTTCCACAGGTGGCTTCACAGCATGGGAGAAGTCTACGCAAAATCAGAGTAAACCCTTCCTAGTTCCAATTCCCTAGTTGCGCCTCGCCCGAATTGCGCCTCGCCCGAATTGCGCCTCGCCCGAATTGCGCCTCGGGAGTACGCGGTCCGTTTCACTCGCTGCGCTCGCTCAAGCGGACTATTTTTTGGCAAAGAAGTTGAACTGATTAACCGTGGATCAGTTTAGGAAGGCAGCGGGTGCACACCCACATGCTTTGCATGTTGTGCCTGAGAGGGAGGAGGTAATGGGTATCTTCGCCGGCCCCACAGGTGAAGCAGCGGATTGAGATGTCTTTTTGTTTGGGCTGGGCTTCTGCTTTTTCTCTGTTGAACTCGACTGTGTGTCTTTCTTCGACAGAGATTGCGCCTTCGGGACAGATACCGAGACAAAAGCCCATGCCATCACAGAGTTCTTCGGATACGACCTTCGCTTTTCCGTTTATGATTTGAATAGCACCTTCAGCGCAGGGTGCAACACATTTTCCGCAGCCTGTGCATTTTTCTTCGTCAATTTTCACTATCATTCGTTTTACCATGAAACCGACCCCCCTTCAAGATTGTGCCGTTAAAAATTATTTTATATAATTTTATTTATGTTGTGCAGTGGACTGCCAGAAATCAGATGTCACCCAGCAATAGCTTCATTCGGAGGTCCGGCAAATAACCCTCTCTATGCAGCATAATTTTATAATCATTGATTACTTTGCACATTTTGGAGGTATACTTTACGAAGTCAGTAACTGTTTCTCCTTTGAATAACAGTCTTTCAGCTTTTTCCAGAAGATCCGGATAAATAAGTACAAGTTCTTCTTTAGTTTGCAAAAACAGGGCTGAAAAATCCCTGTGAATGCTCATGCTTCTCTGGAGCAGTTCCAGATCCAGGGTATTTTCAGAGATATAGTCCCTGAACTTCGTATAGGCATAAAAGCTCGCAATATTATTATTTAAAGAATTTAAAATTGAATAGAGCATATTGTCTGTATTGGGAAGAGGAATATCCTCAAGTTCAAGGTCTGCACCTTCGTAATTTTCATTTTCTTCAAGATTCCTGTCCCGAATCATATCATCGTTCATTTTATTACCCTAGCTTATTCATAAGTTATATTTTCACCACGGACTTTCAGATGCAGAAGCATTTGAAGAGAACACAGCACACCTGATGAAGTTTAACCCTGGTCCTCAGGCGCGGGAAAAATCCCTAGCTGCTGCATCAGACCAAGGAGGTTAACCTCACCCCACAGCTCAGTAATCTTACCGTCCTTAATGCGGAAGATCTCTATGCCAGTCATGGTTATCGGCTTGCCTGTAGCCTGTAGACCCATGAAATTGCCTTTGTGTATACCATGAGCTGTGAAACGAGCAGCCACGTTATTACCCTCGGCAATCATATCCTCAACTGTAACATTGAGGTGCTCGAAGGCTGCCCTGCATGTGGTAATTACTTCATTTATTCCCTTGACTCCTGGAGACGAAGGAAGAGGTATATGTATAACGAAATCAGGTGACAGCAACTCACCAGCGACGCTCAGATTTCCTTTAGAGGGACCTTCTTCAAAGAATCGGCGAATTATTGCTTTGTTCTCTTCTGCAGACATGTTTTCCTCATTTGTGTCTTATCTTTCCGATTTTTGATTTTTTTATTGGCTACCTGTATCTTCTCAGAGTAAATTCTCAGTGGTGAGTTCCTTCGACAACCTTTATTCCAGCATCCTGAATTGTCTTTTTGATGCTATCCAGATTGGGGCATTTAGGATAGGTATCTTCCATAAGCATACAGGAGCTAAGGTGCACAACGTCCAGACCATGCTTTTTCAGGGCATTTACCAGACGATATACTCTCCTTCCCGAGCAGCCTCCACATGTGAAAAAGGCGACCATCTGTGCATCTTCATCGTAGGCCTCAAAGTGCGACTTTCTTTCGTTGAAAGCCTTAAAGCAGCCTACACCCGGGCAGGCTTCCGAGACTATGTCGCAGCGCACGACCGCAATTCTGGTGGGATTTATTTTTTCTTCCATGTATGACCCCATTTGTGAACCTTTTTAATCGTTCTCACACTTGATTTACGCTTTACAGCAGCCGTGTGGATTCAGTTTGCCTTGGGACTTTAACAACAAGTACACGGAAGATACCGTCTCCGGGGTTCAGGAGGCGGTGAGGGATTTTTGCAGGACTTTCGATTAACGTGTCTCTGCTGACTTCCTGCTGTTCGTCTCCAATTTCAACAACGCCTTTTCCCTCAAGAACGTAAAAAAATACGTCTACTGGAGTTACATGTTTCTTCAAGGCTTCCCCTGGCTTGAGCTCTATGTGCACTGCCTGAGCATGTTCGGTGTCGTACAGCATCCGTACGCTCACATTATGAGGGTTCGGCTTTTCAGGTGAGGATTTCATCTCGGTAACTTTCATATCATTTTCCCCTGACCACAATTTTTATGTTTTTCAGCATTATGCCGGTATATTTTATAAGTATTTTCAGATTATTTGTACTTGCCTTTTTTAATCTGCATTTTCCATCCTGATATCCGTCCCACATATGCCTGATCAATACAAATTTTCCCATTGTCTCTAAGAACCATTATTAACTTTAACTCTTGAAACCCCGAAGGGGGGTTAAGGGTTTACAGGAGGAAACGTTTTAAACTGGAGCAGATCAGGCATTCTGAAGACTATATGAAACGACTTAAGAGATATAGATTTTACAGCCCTACCTGGGTTTTGAATTCATCAAGGCCCATGCCTTCAATGAACTTTCCCAGCCTCTTTTTCGTGCCTGAGCTTTTATAGAAATTAAGTATTCTATCGACCGTTTCAAGAACTTCCTCTTCGGATAATTCCTTTGCGACAACCTCGGCAAGTCTTGGAGTCGCGGCTGCAGAGCCTCCGACCATAAGAGTGTATCCTCTGGCAGTACCCATTATCCCTATGTCTTTTATGGCAGGTTCAGCACAGGAATTCGGGCAGCCGGAAACAGCCATCTTCAGCTTTGAAGGCATGGGCATTCCGTGATACCTCTCATCCAGTTTCAGGCCCAGGCTTACAGCATCCTGCTTTCCCTGCTTGCAGAAAGTTGTCCCCGGACAGAATTTCACGCTTCTTACGCAGAGCCCTATAGCTGCTCCGGGTTGTATACCAAGCTCAGCCCATACATTATCAAGGTCTTCTTCTTTCAGGCCCACTATTGCAATCCTCTGGGCAGAAGTCATCTTGAGGGCGGCTGCACCGTACTTTTCCGCAACATCGGCAATTCTCCTGAGAGTTGTCGGGTCCACGATTCCTCCGGGAAGATGGGGGGCTATTGCGTAGGTTTCACGGTCTCTCTGAACGATTGCACCTTTTTCTGGTAAGTTTTCTTTCATGGCTGATTCCTTTCTCCGAATTTTCTTGATATCACTGTATACTGAGATTACCTGGCAGTTCTGACAGAACTCAGAAAGTTTTCTCAGCCAGAAACTGCTTTTTATCCTGTTTTGCCGGATACAGGGAGACTTTCATAGTATATTTTCATAAGTAAGTTTTATAAATTAAATTTTATAATAGTATCCTTTTGATACCAGTATATTAGAGATACTAAGTTATATATCAGACAGTTTCTATGTTTATACTTATGAAAGACTGCACGGTCTATAAGACTATGAATATTATCGGAAAAAGATGGACAATCCATATCCTCCTGGAGCTGCACAAAGGAGAAAAGAAAGAAAAACGTTTTAACGAGCTAAAAAGAAAACTCGGATGTATAACCCCTAAAATACTCTCCGAGAGGCTGACAGAATTGGAAACTGAGGGCCTGATTGCAAAAAGGGTTGACGACTCTACAAACCCCCCAAAATCCGAGTATTACCTGACCGAAAGCGGGGTGGATTTCGTGAAGATAATACAGGCAATTAAACGCTGGGGGTTGAAGTGGAAATTTCAGAACGAAGAGTGCCAAAAAGCCATTTGCATGTACTGCGATCACTGAGCTGTGGCCGGGCAAAGAAACGCTGAAAATATCGAAGGCACGGAATAAAGGAAAAAATAAAGGCATAGAGTTTCCGTGCTTTTCGCATTTATAGAACTGTAATGAGTTTTTCTGTGCTCTCCGTGTTTTCCGTGGTTGTGGAGTTTATCCCGAGTTTTCCTTACCTTTCAGTGTTTTCATAGTTTTTCTTTCTTTTCGGAGTTTATAGAACCGAAGTTTATTGGGTGTAAATATTTAAGCTCTGAATTATAATCTGCATATGATCTACAAGTAGGACGGGAGGCTATCGATGAACACTGAAGAATGTATTGATTTTTTCTTCAAGCCTGAGAGCATAGCCCTTATAGGAGCATCGCCGAATCCCGAAAAGCTTTCCTACACAATCCTGGAAAGCCTCCTGAATATGGGATTTCAGGGAAGGATATACCCGGTAAATCCGGGCTACCGGGAGATTAAGGGGCTTAGATGCTACTCAGCTCCAGATGAGATCAAGGATATGATTGATATTGCGATTTTTGCAGTCCCGGCATCTGGTGTTCTTGAAATTCTCAACAGCAATGTGGAAAATATAAGAGGAGCAGTGATTGTCAGTTCAGGCTTTCGGGAAATGGGGCCTGAAGGAAAGAAAATGGAAATCCGCCTGAAAGAAATCTTAAGGAAGAAAGGTATCCGGGCTATGGGACCGAATTGCCTTGGGATCTACGATACAGCCTCAAAAGTGGATACCTTTTTTATAAGCAGCGATAAAGTCGAAAGACCTGGCATAGGCGGAATTTCCGTGCTCACTCAGAGCGGATCCTTTGCCGCTATGATTATGGACGAGATGGCAAACGAGGGAGCAGGGGTCGCAAGGGTTGTAAGTTACGGAAATAAAGTGGATGTCGACGAAAGCGATTGCCTTGAGTTCCTGGCAGAAGATGAAGCCACAAAAGCAGTTGCGCTCTACATCGAGTCTGTGGAAAACGGACGCAGGTTCCTTGAAGCTGCCTCCAGATGTGTGGAAAAGAAACCTGTGGTAGCTCTTAAAGTAGGAAAGCGGGAGACGGGAGCAAGAGCAGCAAGTTCCCATACAGGGGCTGTTAGCGGGAGGTATGAGGCTTATGAAGCCGCTTTCCGAAAAGCAGGCATAATAGAAGTTACAAGTTATGAAGAATTAAAAGATGCCTGCAAAGTCCTGAACAGGTATCCGCTGGTGAAAGGAAAAAGAGTTCTGATTATAACTGACGGAGGAGGGATAGGAATTTCCATTGCTGACGCCTGTGAAGAAGCCGGACTAAAGGTACCCCAAATTTCCAGCGAAGCTGTGAAAGGGCTAAAAGAGAAACTTCCGGCTTTTGCTTCCGTAAGAAATCCTGTAGACCTGACAGGCAGTGTAAGGGACGAGCACTATGTTGCTGCTCTGCAGGAGGCTTTTGGGGAGCAATATGATCTTGCAATAGTGAGCCTGCTCTGGGGCCCGCCTCTTCTTTCAAAAGGGGTTGCGGAAAAAATCAGAGACTTTGCCAGTAACTGTGGAAAACCAGTCCTCATCTGTTCTCCAGGCGGAAAATTCAGCCGGGAAATGGCTTCAGCTTTTACAGCCACAAACATGCCGGTCTTTTTTACTCCAGACAGCGCAGTAAGGGCTGCAGCGGTGCTGTGCGGAGGAAAGAGATAAACTGAAAAACTCGATTTGAGGTGCAGAAGAACCCTGAATAGCCGGGAATTTAAAAAAGTAAAGGATGAAATTAGAGAATCATATAAAGGTTACACAAAACCCGGCGCCGAAGAAAAGATTGACCAGCGCCTGTACCCCATGGCTCGCTTAACTCTTTTTACGGCAAGCTGGACTGCAGCTTCCCTTGGCAGGATTCCTTTCGTTTTTGCAGCTTCCAGTACCTGAGCCGTGTTGTTTCTTACCTTTTCTTCAATTGACCCGAAAGCTGTGCACTGGGTGGCTCCCTGATACTCCGACGCCGCACAGATTACGCCGCCTGCGTTTGCGATAATATCCGGGACATAAAGAATACCCGCCTCATATAGGATTTTTTCCGCCCCCTCTGTGACCGGGATGTTTGCTCCCTCAATAATCAGTTTAGTGTTCAGAAGATGGACGTTGCTCTCGTTGATCACATCTGGACGGGCTGCTGGAATCCATATGTCGCAGGGAATAGCGATAACTGCATCACTGTCAAGCTTTTTCCCTCCAGGATAGTCAAGCACACTTTTTCCTTCTTTCTTAAGCCTGATCAGGGTATCCACGTCAAGCCCGTCGGGGTTGTAGACAGCACCCTCGGAGTCGGCGACTCCCACGAGAATCGCTCCTCTCTGGGTAAGGAAACGGGCAGCATGCTTCCCAACTGCCCCAAAGCCCTGAAAAACCACGCGGGCTCCTTTCAGCTCGAAATCACAGTATTGCAGCGCCGCCTCGGTAGCGTGTGCAAGCCCCCAGCCTGTGGCTCCTACTTCATCAAGAGGAATTCCCCCAACCTCGCAGGGAAGACCTACCACCCTTCCGATCTCATCTTTTATGCAGGCCATGCAGAGCTCGTCCGTCCCCATGTCAGGAGCGAAAATGTATTCCTCCGTATATCTGAGGGCACTGGCAAGCGCTCGAAGCATCTGGCTTTTCTTTTCCTGCGGCATTCGCGGGTCCCCGTACATGACAATCTTACCGCCCCCGTGAGGAAGATCTGCAGCCGCATTCTTAAGGGTCATGGCTCTTGCCAGCCTGAAACATTCCTCAGTACTCACATCCGGGGCAATCCGAACCCCTCCAATGGCAGGCCCCCGCGCGATGTTGTCCACCACAAGAACCGCTTTCAGGTCAACTGACGGTTCGTAAACATGGATGATCTTAAATGGCCCAAGCTCATCCGCAAATCTGAACATATCTTCCATTAACTTTATCCCCCTCTTTTATCAGTACCCTGAACTTCATTTACTTATTATTCTCATATTATTTCAGGACTCTATTAATTATATCATGCACCTTGAAATGCTTTATGTTTCCTGCCCGCACCCTGGAAGATACTACTTTTTTGTGGAAGCTGACGCACTTGAGATACATGAAAAAGGCAGAGAAAAGAGCTTTGTGTTGCAAAACTTTTATTTCCTGCCTTTTTGTCGGTTTTTTCATCTGCTCTTCTTTTTTCCAAAAAAAGATAACGCCGATTTCTACAAATTTCTTTGAGATGTTTGAAAAAGAAGCCTGGGATAGCTCTCAAAGTAAGAAAGCGGGAGCCGGGAGCAAGAGCAGCAAGTTCCCATACAGGGGCTGTAACGCAAAAGAACTTTGAATGACCAGATTATGACCAGACTATGACCAGATTATGACCAGACTAATACACAGAACTTATTAGATGAGAGTTAATCTGTTGATTAAAATGTCAAGAAAATAATAAAGTAGAATTAACACAGTTAACCTATTTATTCCTTCATTTCTTTTACCACTTTAAATTAGAAATTGTGTTGAGATAGCTATTTCTAATAATATTTTTGTTTTAGTACCGGTTTCAAAAATAAAAAGGAGTATTAAAAATGGGAATCGCACCTAAAAAATCAAGATTTTCATGGAGTGAATATTTTTCGGACAAAAAAAATGGAGGCCACAGGTATTCCACTGAAGAATTCCTCTTTAAAGAAGCAAAAGAAAAATTACTTCACCTGGACGGAGGCATTTCTATTCTTGATTTCGGGTGCGGGGCTGGCGAACTCTTAATTTACTATGCTCCAAATTATGAACTGGTTGTTGGGGTTGATTTTTCTTCTTCCATGCTTGATGAAGCCAGAAAAAAGTTGCTGAGAAGAAGTATGAGAATGTATGCTTAATCAAGGCTGACGATAAAACCGTGTGGCATGAAGTTAATTCAGTCTTTGACAGAATAACAAATGCAGAAGTACTCCAGTACTTAACATTCGAGCAAATTGACGGTTTCGTAGACAAGGCGTCTAAATATTTAAACAAAGATGGAAAGATAGTTTTTTTGATATAATTAAGCCAAAGTCATATATTCTGTGGAAAATAGGTTTTTTCTCCAAGAGAATCCGCTACTGGAAGATTCTTCCTACAGTATTTGTGGGATGGTTTGATTATCTTTCCGTAAGCTTGAATAAGAGTCCCATGGACATTATAGGGTATTCGTACAGTCCTTACAAAATTGAAAAAATTGCTAATAAATATGGTTTTGAAATGGAATACATCAGATCAATTTATTACGAATACAGATATCATGCAATTTTGTCAAGAAAATTACCACTGTGAGATTGAAACAAATCTCCCGGCAATTTAAAAATAAATTTAAGATCAAATTAAGATTGAAACCTGTGAAAATTATATAAATGAATCGAGATTTTTTTAAAATCCGGTAATTTATCGCAAAAATCTATTTTAGCATGAAAGTGCTTTCAAGTACTTTCATTTATTTGTGCCTGTTATTCAAAGAATTTCATGTTCGTCTAGATTATTTATCGCAAAAATCAGTTATCAGTAGAAGAATTTCCGAAGGCAAATCAGGACTTATTTTCAGGACAAATATTTCAATAAGTATATAGAATCATGTGATATTTGTAATATCAAACGTATTTTCCTATATCAGTTTCAAAGACATGTAATCATTTTGCACCTGCGCTTGATTGCTGATTTACTTCCGGGAAATGTAAAGGACAGGGAAAAGGAAGGGGGATCCGGTATCGAAACAGCATTAAACAAATCAAAGTTTTCCTGGGTAGAATATTTTTCGGACAAAAAGAATGGAGGTCACAGGTATTCTACAGAAGAATTCCTTTATAAAGAGGCTAAGGAAAAACTATTTCATTTAAGTGGGGGTAAATCCCTTCTCGATTTTGGATGCGGTGCCGGGGAACTTCTGATATATTACGTGCCAAATTATGAGAGGGTAGTAGGAGCTGACTTTTCTTCTTCCATGCTTTTTGAAGCGGAAAAGAAAATATGGCAGCAGAACTACAAAAATGTAGATTTAATCCTTGCCGATGACGAAACAATCTGGGATAAGTTGAATATATCGTTTGACCGGATTACTGCAACATCAGTGGTCCAGTACCTGACGCCTGAGCAGATAGATGCTTTTATCCGTCATGCATCCGACTATCTCAATGAGGACGGAAAAATAGTCTTTTTTGATATAATTGACCCAAGGCTGTATTCTTTATGGAAATTCGGATGGTTTTCACAGAATTTTAGATTATGGAAGACTTTGCCCAGGGTTGGTCTGGGATGCTTTAAGCACGTATCGGCCATTTTGAAAAATCGTCCCGGGGATATAATTGGAGACGCTCACGTTCCCTACCTGATTGAAAAAATTGCCAATAAGCATGGCTTCAAAATGGAATATGTAAAGTCTATGTACTATGAGTACAGGTATCATGCAATATTATCGAAGGATATTATGAGACCTTTCAGGGCATGTGAGGCTTTAGAAGAGGACCTTGCGCTTATTGTTTTATAACCAGGCTGCATATCCTTTCAAATTGTAATTAATCACCTAATCTATTAATCACCTAATCTATTAATCACCTAATCTGTTAATTATCTTATATTTTTCACAGATCTCAAACGAAAAGACCACATGTCTGAACGAAGAGGTGAACTTCATCCTGAGAGAAGAACATCTATCCTGTACCCTCAGCTTCTCCTTTTGTACGCCTTACCGAGCTTCTTACCCTGAAGTTTTTTGTATGGGAGATAATGCCGAACACTTTTATAGACTGAACGAACGTAGCATACACTGAGTCTATGTAGCAGTATATACTAAATTTGGTATAATGATTCAAAAGATATAAATACAATCCATAGTATTTAGTAAGAAATCTAACAATATAGAGCAAATAAACAATTAAGGTTAAGTACCGACATCCCGTTCCTGATATTAAAAGATTGGGGAAAGTATTACTCTAATACGGCTCTGCAACCTGAAATTTACCGTGGATGTTTTGTGGGGTTATGAAATGAAAGCACCGGGAAAACAGAGCAAAAGCCAAAAATTAAGACCTGTAAACGCCTTGAGATATAGATGACCGTGCCATGTGTGGGTAGGAAAGCGGACCGTTAATTGTCCGGATACGGAAGAGCCGGTGATTACAGTCAACTGGCTTAAAGGCTTAAAAATCTGTTTTAAAAACGATTTATGAAGGAAGATGCAGTAAATGAAAAATAACGAAAATGAAAGTAAAATTTCTGCCGGCCATGCAGGGAAAATGGAGACAACTGGTGTAAAAACACTGTTGGGGGACCCAAAAAAAGCTATAGTGAAACTTTCAATTCCTATGGTTATTGCGATGTCAGTACAGACACTCTACAGTCTGGTTGATACTTACTGGGTTTCCGGGCTTGGAGCAGATGCCCTTGCAGCAATGGGTTTTGTATTCCCATTTTTCTTCATCAGCATGGCTTTATCCAATGGATTGGGTATAGGTGGGGGAGCTGCAATCTCCCGAATGATAGGAGCCAGGAATAAAGCAGGTGCAGATAATGTAGCAGTACACACGATAATTATAATGACTCTGCTCTCGATTTTATTTACAATTCCGTTTTATATCTTTGCACCTCAAATCTTTACCCTTGTAGGAGCCGGAAAAACTACAGGTCTTGCAGTTGCATATGCCAGAGCTATTTTCCTTGGAAGCATTGTAATATTTTTTTCCAACATAGCTAATGCAATTCTTCGAAGCGAGGGAGATTCAAAGCGAGCTATGAAAGCTATGATCATAGGCGGAGTCCTGAACATTGTCCTTGATCCTATCTTCATCTATACTTTGAATATGGGAATCGCAGGTGCAGCCTGGGCGACGATGCTTTCCATCGCCATATCTTCTCTTATGATGGCTAACTGGCTTTTCTTCAGAAAGGATACTTATGTGAACTTCAATTTCAAGGATTTCCATTTTGAAAGGAAGATTGTAAAAGACATCTTTGATGTTGCAGTTCCAGCTTCGGCTCAGCAACTTTCCATGTCTCTGTCGATGGTATTCTTGAACTTCATTATTGTGCTTGTAAGTAACACTGATGGAGTTGCAGTATATTCTACAGGATGGAGAATAGCGACAATTGCAATGGCTCCTTTAATAGGAATATCAACTGCTGTAATTTCAGTAACCGGAGCTGCGATCGGGGCGCGTGAGTATATAAAAGCAAAAGTTGTTCTTTCCTACTCAACAAGACTTGGATTTCTTATAGAGTGTGCAGCCGGAGCTTTTATATTTATCTTTGCCACGCCAATAGCTTCCATATTTACACAATCTGAAGGGGGAGCCCATATAACAGCTGACCTTTCCCACTTCCTGAGAGTTATGTGCCTGTTCTACCCAACCGCTGCACTTGGTTTTTTCTCCTCTTCTTTTTTCCAGGGAGCGGGCAGGGGCATGAGTGCTTTGATTGCAACCCTCCTGAGAACTATTGTTTTTACTCCCATCTTTGCAGCGCTTTTAGCTTTCACCTTTAATATGGGGCAGGAAGGAGCCTGGTGGGGAATGGTTATAGGCAACGGAATAGGCTCTCTGTTGATGTACGTCTGGGCAGAGTATTTCCTGAGAGCACTATTAAGAACAAAACATCCGGCGAGGGTCGATGGAGTTTCAGCCTGAGGCAAACAGGACTCTTTTCCTATTTTTGCCGATCCAGTTTTAATTTAAAAATGGTTAAGAGCCAGTAAGATACCGTACACTTTTTTCAGAGTATTTTCTCTTCCAGGTTCTTATTTATCATATCTAATTATTTTTAATCCAGTTGTTTATAATTGCCCATAAATCAGGAGAATTATAATCAAGGGCTATGCTACCGTGACCCTGATTATTCCAGGTTATGGAAGTAACTCTCTTATTTATTTTTCCGACCTCAGTTTCGTACCACCATGAGCCGTAGTAACTAAAACCTCCTCCGAGCCCGATGTAAAGAACAGGAGAATCTATTCTTGAAAAATCAATCTCGTAACCCTCCATGTTTCCCATCAGACCGGCCATGTACAGGTCCAGATGCTTTGGTGCATAAGGGACAGCACCCCCGGTTAGAGTCAAATTGAGTAGCCTATCTTCGTCAACATAATAAAGACCACCCAGATCTCCACTCCAATAATGATAATTCGGAGTATAGGGATATGCATTAAATGTATGAGTCCGGGTAGCCATAAGCCGGAAAAATTGCCTGTTTTTAAGGCCTGGCTGAAAAGAAGATTCTCCTTCAGGATCTGTTAAAGCCAGATTGGCTATCTGCATCATGAAGGCCATATTACTGCCATTGTAGGTTCTATTTTCGATACATCTTGAGATCATGTTAAATTCCTGGGCCTGGGCCTGTATTAGCTCTGGATATTTGGGATCATACTTAACAATAATATCAATAGATACTATCCTGTCAACAGAACCTAGAGACATATCTCCGTATTCGCTGGCCTCGTAAGCAGTAAGGATCAATGCCCCATGACTGTGGCCAATTGCTGTAACCTCTATATCATCTACAGGACTATTGCTTAAGAGAGCCGTATGGATTCTTGATACAGCGATACCTTCGTATGTGTCACTCAGATATTTGTCAATAGTCCAGTTTTCCATATAACTGAAATCAGTCTCATCTGCTGGAATGTTCGTTTCCCTTCTATCCAGGATATAAGTACTGTATCCTTGCTGAGCGTAATATATTGCCATTTCGGAGTAGAAACTTCCAGTCAAAGCCTGCCCGGGTAAAATGATTAAATTTTTACTTCGGTCTGTGCTCCAGTCGCTTTTCTCTTTCACATAGTTAGTAAGTATGATGTAATCGTATTTCCCTGGCCCGACAATTACCTTAAGTTTATATTCCGCCACGCCACCGCGAACAATGCCTATTCTATTGCTTTCTGTTGGGGACAGGCACAGCTTTGGTACTCTAAATGAGGCAGACTTATATGGAAAAATATCCGGTTTGTCTATCTGGTTATAGACGGCTTCCATTTGGTTCTCAGGATTGGCAGCTATTAACGCTATTTGTGTCTTCATTTTCTCACCTTTGTGAGACTCTTAAATTGGATTTTAGACTTGAAGATCCGTGATCTTTTTGAAACATGAATGGCTAATTCCCCGTTTTGACATCAAATGGCAGTAGCGTAAAATAGCAAAAAAATGAGCCATAAGGCTAAAAGCCGAAGCCTGGAGAAGTGATCACATAAAGGTCGTTTATCTCTGGAATCTCGTTATAAAGATCGGATAAAAATTATTCAGCTTCTCTATCTGCACCTCTCTCGAAAAATTACCTGTAATTAGCACATAATTTATACAGATAAGAATTGTGATTTGAAATTTCACCTATATTTTATTAAAATGTTAGCGATTCCTGTATGAAAAATACCATTTCATACAAATACAGGAGAAAGAGGGACAAAAAACACTTATTAGCACAGGAATTCACATATTTAATTTTAAATTATTGTGATATGTAAGAAGAATCTAGAGGATTTTGCCAAAAATAGCCGAAAGTAAGTTAAACCAAAATGCTCAATATCAGTTGGAAAGTATTAATCCAAAGCAAATTCTACCTGAAAAAAATTAACCTCGATATTTTGAAAAAATCTTTTTCAAAAAACTATTGTACAGGTAATTAAATACCCCTTGAAGGAGGTATCTAAGTTGAAAAAATATTTGCCCATATTATTGATGTCAATCTTTATTTTTGGGACTGTTTTCTCAAGTGCTGTTGCAGGCATAGCAGGAAACCCATTAGTAAATGAAACGGCATCAAAGATTTTAAATACCAATGAATCTGCCGATCAATCAGTAAATAATTCAGTTAATCAGTCCGCCAATCAATCAGTAAATAAGTTAGTTAATCAGTCCGTCAATCAATCAGTGAATAAATCCGTCAATAAACCAGTCAGTCAATCCGTAGTAGAAAACAAATCAAGTCCCGCCAATGTACCCAACGCCACCACAGCAATACCTGTCGCCGAACAGAAGTTCAGGGTAGGCCCTACTGTAGTCCTGAGGCCGGTTAACGATGTTATAACCGAAAATGAAGATGGCCTTGTTGAGCTTTATATCGATAATCCGTCCCTAAATGATGTAACTCTGAACGTGGATGCAAGGATCAGTGTTCCCGCTGGAATTCACGTGTATGGACAGGGCTTTGGCCAGGCAGGTGCAGCAGGCACCGTGTACGGTACATTCTCAGTGCCGCCCGGAAGCGCACGGACAATTTACATTGATGTAAAGGGAGAGAAAACAGGCACTTTTACGGTGCACTTCAGCGGCTTGTACTGGCCTGGAGATAATAAGGACAATTACAACCCGATTTCACTCAGCCACCCCTTTGTAGTCGAGGAAACTTCCAAAAATTCTGAACAAGCTCCCAGCTCTGATGAGAACGGAGAAGTAAAAACCGAAGAGAACGGAGGAGTAAAAGCCGAAGGAGAGGGCTCATTCAGCGTTTCAGGATTTGGGATATTAATTGCAGCTATAGGCCTGTTAGGAGTTTATGCTGTTAAGAGGAAGTAAGTCAGGTTAAAAAAGAGTTTAAATCAGGTTAAAAAAGAGTTTAAATCAGGTTAAAAAAGAGTTTAAATCAGGTTAAAAAGGAGTTTAAATCAAGTTAAAAAGGAGTTTAAAAAAGGTTTAAGGAAAAATAAATAAATAAATTTTTCCTATTTTTTATTATTTTGACAGGCTTTAGAAGGCAACCCGAATTTGGAAAAGCCTTTAGCTGAGACTGAATTTATAAGAGATGGCGGCCCAAAAAAGGTGGTAGAATGTCTGAGAGGGCTATTTTAAAAATTTTAATGGTTTATCTTTTAATCGGTTGCTTTTTAGTGAGCAACATTCCGTGTACGTATGCTTCGTCTGGCACTTCAATAAATTCTTCTTATGAGAACAAAACCGAACCTTCGGAGTACACAGAAACGAAAGTTCCAGAGTATGTAAAGACTGAATCTTCCGGGCATACAGAAACAGAAGTTCCGGAGTATGCAGAAACAGGGCTTTCAGAGCCTACACAAACTGAAAGTTCTGAAAATACATCTGCAGGGTCTTCAAATTACACAGAAGCAGGATCTTCGGAACACACCAAAATAACATCTTCACAATATACAAGAACAGAAGGCTCAGAATATCAGATAAAACGTTCAAAGTATAATCAAATAGAAGGTTCAAAAAACGTACAAGCAGAACCTTCAGAAGGCACAGGATCGCCTGAAAACTCCAAACCTGCATCGCCCTCTGCAAGTGTCAGCCTGCATGGCGAAAAAACGCAGGTCGTTTCCGGAGAGGACATCCTTCTAAGGCTTTCGGCAGTGAATCTTATCACAAAACCTGTTATGCATGTCCAGGTCATTATTATCCCGCCTTCAGGAATGAGTGTCTCTTCCTCGGAGTTTGTCCAGTCGGGTGCAGGACAGTATACGACAACTTACGAGCTGGACCCCGGACAGGGCAGGGATATTGAGGTAAGGATTGAATCCAATCAGCCTGGAGACTTCAATGTTGAAGGAAGGGTGGTTTATTATTTCGGGGAAGATATTGAAAACGTAGAAGATTATACACTTAATCTACCGATACAGGTAGAAGCAAAATCATACCCTGTAGAAAAAACCCTGCCCGGATTTAAACTGGCAAGTCTGGCACTTGTGTTAGTGGCTGTGTTTATCTTAAAAAGACGTTAAAAATGTAACTAAAAAACGAACATGATATTCTTTGAATAACATGCACAAAAATATGAAAGTACTTGAAAGCACTTTCATGCCAAATTTATAAAAGGAGAGAGTGGGACCTTAAAAATGACGACACTGGAAGATTCCGTAATAATAAACAGATCACCTGAAGCCATTTTTGAATGGTTCACTCTTTTTACGGAAAACTACAGGTCCTGGCATAAAGACCACGTAACTGCCAGATGGATCAAAGGAAAGAATTTTGAAAAAAGCTCTGTGCTTTATGCCGAGGAGTACCTCGATGACAAACTGGAAAAATTAAGTTTTGAGATTACCAGATGCGTGCAGAATGAATTGAGAGAGTATAAGGTTTATTCCCGGAGTCAATTATCTGTTCTGGCGGCTCGTTTTCCATAAAGCCTTCAAATGGCGGGAGTATCTTTGCAGCTACGCTTTCTTTTCGGTTTGGCGGGTTACTTTCAAAGGCTGCCGGAAAGAAAGTTGAAGCTATAAGGCTGCACGTGAAAGAAGAAGGGGAAAACCTGGAGGTGTTGTTGGAAAAGTCGGATGACATCAAAAACGTCAGAAATTAAATAATCTGACTACGAAGATTTTGTTTTTTACTTTCAAAATATCTGGAAATCCGAAAGCTGGAGAACAGGCTGTGTTATTTTGAAAGTATGAAAAAAATCTAAAGTTGCCTGCAAAACAGGCAACTGCAAAGTCATGAATCAGATAAGGTCTTTAAGATGGACTGTGGATTCATGGATCAGGTAATCAGCTTCATCAGAATTCAGCCTGCCCTCGGCTTTCATTTCATCAACGAAAGCAGTAAAATTACCAATTTTTTCTATAGCTTTGGGATCATTTCCTATTTCAAGATGACAGAGTATGTTGTTGACTTTTGCGTTGAGAGCGGTTTTGGTTGACTTATCTGCACACTCAAGCTCATCCACGAAACTGCTTACTACCGGGTATCCTGCGTCTATCCAGACTTTGATCCCGGTCTGCATGTTATAGACATTGTCGTAGCCGGCATTTACCAGAATTTTGCTTGCGTTGACACTTCGGCTTCCGGTCTTGCAATAAACAAGTATCTTTGCATCACAATTGTCTGGCAATAACGGATCATCCGTTCGATTTGCCAGCAGGTCTTCAGGAGGCAAAACAGGCTCTCCAGATGGATTCTTAAGGCTTGCTACCGGAATCAATACCGCTCCTTCTATATGCGCTGCATGGAATTCATCCGGGGTACGGACATCGAGAATGAAGACATCGCCCTCTTCGACCATTTTTTTAGCATCACTGACACTCACATCTGTGTATGTGCTATCTTCTGCTGCTGCAATGCCAGGTGCGAGTACAAGAAATACAAAGAGAATTGCAGCAAGATACGGCAAATATTGCTTATCCAATCAGATCCCTCCATTTTTATCCATTTTTTCATATTTAAACTTTTGAACTTTTTGGGTTAATTATTCAAACAGGATTGGTTATTCAAACATAGTAATTATTATTAAAATCCATATTCGAAGGCAGTGTCCCTAAGCATCAATTATTTTCTCTATTTGCGGATACTTTACAGACCCATGCACTTTAATTATCATTATTGTACAATAAATTGTACAAAAAAGCAAGAACCCAAAATCTGGATTTTAATAAAATACAATCTGTTAACTCAAAATATATATATTCTTATGAATGATTCTTTTATATACTAAATGTAGCTTATATATTATCCGGTAAGCTTTTTATTTGCTACCTACCCGTAATATGCAAATTAAGCAGATATTAGATCTGAAGACTGGAAATTTGCTTGTGAAAACTGGAATTTTTTGTTAAATCTTAGAATTTCCAGACTATTTTAATTTCTTGTCTTCCCGTATTAGTTTTTATGTTTTAATCAAGTACGAAAAAATAGCATACATAGGGGGAATAATCAGGTTCAGAAGGGGAAGAAAAGTAGAAATCAGGAAAAAGAGAAGAGAAAAAAGGAAAATCAGATTTTCCTTCACGAAAGCATATCTAAAACCATAGCTGACTATAAAACTACGGTTTTCGGTTACTGCCTGAATATCGCGCGACCGATTCCAGTTTTTAATTTCGGGCTAAAGCCGGAGTGCCGTCATCATTTTTACATTTCGAACCTTGTCATAACTCCATGGAGTTCGTCGGTAGGAAGTCTATAAAACTGGACAAACGAGGGTGATAACTTTTTAATTATGGAAAAAATTTTCCATATTAAATTATTGGTGAATATATCTTCTACTCCGTAAAAAATTGTTTTTTCATAAATGCCCTGGTCTTTCAGAATTTGTTCGACATCAACAATCTCCATATATCCCGCTCTAATCTCAAAAACTTTCAATCCTTTTGCCGGTTCTTTTGTGAACGAGCTTTCTATTCCAAAAGGACTGTCAGACTTGATAATTGAGATAAAAATATTATTTTCGTAAATAATGTTATTTTTAAACATTACATGGGAAATATATTGGGGAACTTTATCTATCTCTCGTGTAAAGAAGAGAGCAGTCCCGGTGATTTTATTTTGAGTAGCATATAATTGATTATATTTTTCAAGAAAGTTCTCAGCCCTCATGAGTCTCATCAGCTCATAGAGTCTCTTTTGTCCGGAGGTGTATATAATTATAAGAGAAAGAATAAAAAGTGCTATGATAACGGACCAGTAACCTCCATGAGGGATTTTATAACTGTTCGAGAGAAGGAATACTATGTCAATAAAAGTTATAAATAACGAAATAAGAGCTTTGGTTGTATTTTTTCTATGATAAAATATAGAAGTCATCAGTATGCCTGTAATAGACATGGTTCCTGTAACTGCCAATCCATATGCAGCTGCAAGGTTATTCGATTCTTTAAACACAAGCATCATAAATAATACAGCGATTAGAAGCATCCAATTTACTGTACTTATATATATTTGTGATTTTAACATGCCGGAAGTATAATCAATCTTTAGCATTGGCATTACTCGGGTCGTTATTCCCTGATATACTATAGAGAACATGCCACTTATCATAGCCTGAGAAGCGATAATTGTAGCTATAATGCTCAAGATAAGGAATGGGATATAAAGCAGGTTTGCCTGCTGATTTATCATCTCGAACAATAAATGTGTCGAATCTGGATTTCGGATAAGGAATGCGCCCTGCCCGAGATAATTCAAAACCAATGCAACAAATACGAATCTCCAGGCTTTTAAAATAGGCTCTCTTCCCAAGTGTCCCATATCAGCATATAATGCTTCACCCCCTGTGGCGCACAGAATTACTTCGGATAGTACAAAAAATCCCGTAATCCCATTATCCAGGAGAAATCTGATAGCATAATAAGGATTGATGGCTTTGAGCACGTCTGGTGTATAGAAAATAGAAGCAATACCTGAAAATCCAATGGCTGCAAACCATAAAACCATTACAGGCCCAAAAACCCATGTAATTTTTTCTATTCCCTTGCTCTGAACTGAAAAAAGTGCTATTGCAATTGCGCCAGAAATAAGTATAATAGTGCCTTGCCCTATGTTTTCTAACTCAGGAACTATCCGCAGGCCCTCAACGGCACTCAGAATACTTATTGCAGGAGTAATTACTCCATCTCCCATGAGGAAAGATGTCCCTATATAAGCTAACAATGTGACCAGAGCTACATTTCTACCCGACTTGAGGAGAGGAGTGAGTATTTCTTTTAAGACTATTGTACCCCCTTCCCCTTTTTTACCCAGGCTCATTGCAAGCCAGGCGTATTCCAGAGTCACAAGTATAATAAGTGTCCAGATAATTAAAGATAAAACTCCTATTACGTGAGTATATGTGGGTCTTGTGAGAAGAAAGATAACTGTCAGGGTATATATTGGACTTGTTCCGATATCTCCAAAAACAAGCCCCATAGAGTTCAGTATTCCTCTAAAATTATTGTTAGACATAGTATACTCTCTGTGTTTTATAATAGTTTGGATGAATTTTTTCGCAAAGGCTCTGAACCAATAAATATTATATAAGTTGCAAATTTATATAAGTTGCAATTTTTCACGTTTAAAAACAGTAAAAACCTAAGCAGATTTATATAACTTTTGACCCGCTATCGGATTGTTATTCATTAGTTATTATTGATGTTTGAAGTCTATTTATTTGAATTCCTATAATCTTTATTGACTTAATTAGACAGAAGAAATATTTTGTATGTTTCATGATGCTGGAAATTGCTATTTTATATGTAAAAATCTATTTTTTACCAACCTGTTTTTTCATTTTTACTTGCTTCAACTCGTAGATATATGTTTCCCCACAAATACCCACAAATAATTGTTTTCTTTAGATTTCACCTGGATAAAAAGTGAAAAGGAACTGCACGTAAGGAAATGTTAAAGGCAGAAGAGATAAGAAGAGAACAGACAAAAGACACCGTATTTTAAAGACAAAGGAAGAAAAACGGCGGGAGAAATGAATAGGGAATCATTAACCGGAAGCGGGGGCATCGAAGAATACCCAGGGGAAAGCAGGGAAGAAAAAGAAGAAATCCGTCAAAAAAATACAGAAGGAGTGAATATCCTCCTCGGTGATCCCAGGAAAGCCGTTGTCAAGCTTTCAATCCCTATAATAGTTGCCATGTCCGTGCAGACTATATACAGCCTTACTGATACCTTCTGGGTTGCAGGTCTTGGAGCTGATGCCCTGGCTGCTGTAGGATTTGCTTTTCCTTTTTTTGTGATCCAGATGGCGCTTACTGGAGGGCTAGGAGTTGGAGGGGGGGCTGCAATTTCTCGACGCATCGGAGCCAGGGATAAAACAGGTGCGGATAATGTTGCAGTTCACGCCTTCGTTATAATGCTCATCCTCACAGTTGCCCTTACAGTTCTTGGACTTGCGCTTATAAAGGATCTTTTTATGTACAGCGGAGCCGGGAAAACGACAGGGCTAGGAGTCGAATATGCCAGGGTCATTTTTGCAGGCAGTTTTGTTTTCTTCTTTACGAATGTTGCGAATTCTATCCTGAGAAGTGAAGGAGATTCGAAAAGAGCTATGAGGTCTATGATTATTGGTTCATGCCTTAATATAGTGCTTGACCCTATTTTTATATACACCCTGGGACTTGGGGTCGCAGGGGCAGCCCTGGCTACAGTTATCTCTTTTGCCAGTTCGGGACTGCTGATGTTCTACTGGTTTTTTATTAAAAAAAATACCTACGTTTCTTTCAGGTTTCGTTCTTTCAAATTCGACAAATCAATTATCAAGGATATTTTCAGAGTAGGAATTCCCTCATCAATAGAACAGCTTGCCCTGGCACTAACTGCACTTATAATGAACTTTGTTATCGCGACTGTTGGCAGTACGGACGGAGTTGCAGTTTACGCCACAGCCTGGAGAGTAACAAGTATTGCAGTTGCTCCCCTTATAGGAATTTCAATAGCTGTAGTCTCGATCAGTGGGGCTGCTTTTGGTGAGAAAAACTATAAAAAAGCACAGAATACCCTTATCTATGCAATTGAAGTCGGTTTTCTCGTCGAAGCCGCAATTGCTGCCGCTGTGTACTTTTTTGCTCCGGATATTGCTGCCGTCTTTACACAAACCGAAAATGCAGCCCGTATTGCTCCTGAACTGACAAGGCTCCTTAAAATTATGACGGTTTTCTATCCAGTCGTCACCTTCGGAATGCTCTCAGGCTCTCTCTTCCAGGGTGCAGGAAAAGGCACAAGCGCCCTTATTGCCACCCTTCTGCGGAGCCTTGTTATGACTCTCTTCTTTTCCTTACTTTTTGCTTTTGAATTCGACTGGGGGTTGCTAGGGGTATGGTGGGGGCTAGTTGTGGGTACTGTGATTGGTTCGATGATCACTTTTGTGTGGGCACAGACGTACCTGAAACGCGTGATAAATATGAATAAAAATGGGAAAGACTGTTAATTTCATCGAAAGTGCTGGAACCGGCATCATAAAATATAAATAGAATCCTGGCAGTTTTAGCATATAGTAAGAAATCAAACAATTAGATAAATGAATAGTAAGATAATAAACAATTTAGGTTCGGAAGATAAGAATAGAATTAATAAGTTCATAACTTCGCATTTTAAATTTGAACTTTAAAATCTATGGAAGGACCGCTCAGATTATCTTTCGAATTCGAAAAAAAGCCCTGGTGATAACCAATGAAAGAAGAAAGAATAAAAGAGACAGTAAAACTCCAGTTTGAAATAATTAACCTATTTCACAAAAACTTTGCCAGGGTTTTCCATCAAACCAGGAATAGCCAGTATAACCTGAATAAAAACCAGAATCGAGCCATTATGATTATCGGGGCGGTAGATAATATCATGCCTACGATGCTTGGAAAATGTCTTGATCTTCAGAAGGGGAGCCTGACAACCATGATCGATGCCCTTGAAAGAGAGGAACTTGTCTGCAGGAAGGGAGACCCTGATGACCGGAGAAAAACCCTGATTTCCCTTACCGAAAAGGGGAAAGCTTACAGGGAATGGTTCATGGAGGAACTGGAAAAAAGCGCCTCCGAGATTCTCAATAAGCTGGATGAAGAGGAAGTTCTTGCGTACCAGGAGAGCCTGAAAACAATGTTTGCAACGATGAAGAAGCTTGATGAGACCGCCTGAACGGAAAAGAACAAAATGAATAGTACCGGAGGCCTGCAATGGACACCGAACTCATAGATAAACTCAAGAAACTGGGGTTCACGGAAAACGAGGCAAAAATCTATGTTGGACTCCTCAGTCTGAATGAAGCCACAGCAAGGGAAATTCATGAGTTTACCCATGTTCCGAGACCAAAGATTTACTCTGTTCTGGAGAGAATGGCAAAAAAAGGGTATGTGGAAATAAGAGAAGGAACTCCTGCCTGTTTCAGAAGTATTGACCCGCAGCGACTGACCGAAAGGCTCAGGGAGGAATTCCTCATTTCCCTGAATGAAACCTTAAAAATGCTTAATTCCAAGGGAAATAAAAAGACAAATGCTGTGAATCTGGAACCTGTGTTTTAAAAGCCTCAAAAATATGAGAATCAGAGGATATTGGGAAAACTTTATATATAATAACTAGGCAATAAGCTACCGTAAGCCTGTTAAGAAACTCAGTAAATCGGAATTAAGAGGTAGCAAGAATGAAAGAAATAGTCCCACAAAAATCCCTGGAACCAGTCCTGCACGGATTCCTGTTAAAAGACCGTAAGTCCCCCCATACCTCAAAAATCCTGAATTTTCTGGAGTGTTTTCCATACTGGAAGCACGAATCTGAAAAATAGAAATTTCAGGTTTGACTTAGAAGTAAAAGATACTAACTTTAACACAAAACTTTACCCCGAAAAGGTAAGAAAAACGGAAACTGAGACTGAGCATAGAGCTGGATCATACAAATCCGACTCTTTACTGCAACCAGAATATTTTTGAAGTTACTTTTATTTTTGCTTTTACAGAATTATTTTTATTTTTGCTTTACAGAATTAATTTTTTTGATTTGCAGAATTACTTTCTTGCTTTAACATATTTTTATATTAACCTTTTTCAGATTTATAAAGTAGCAATTTTTCCCTTGTCTAAATAACTATTTATTACGTACAGGGTAAAAGAACATGTATATACGGATAAAATATACAGATAAAAAAATAGATAAAAACCTGATAATATAAACTGGCATGACTCAGAGGGAAAGACTTTGAAACTCAAAATCGAAACTTCCAAACGTATTGAACTGATAGATATCACTTCAGAGGTTCAGGAAGAAGTAAAGAAAAGCGAAGTATCCGAAGGAATATGCATAATCAGCACACGCCATACTACAGCAGGCATCATAATAAACGAAAACGAACGCGGACTAAAGGAAGATATTCTGGATCTTTTAGAGAGACTTGTGCCAACCGGCGCAGGGTACATGCATGACAGGATAGATAATAATGCCGATTCTCATCTCAGGGCAGTACTGCTCGGAGCAAGCGAGTCCCTGCCTGTTTCGGAAGGAAAGCTTGAGCTTGGAACCTGGCAGAGAGTCTTTTTTGCCGAAATGGACGGGCCGAGAAGCAGAACAGTAAATATTACTTTTTTAAGGGCTCAGTAAGAAAGGAAAAAAAACATAAAAGGATCAAAAAGAAAAGTGAAGAAAGTCCCTTTCAGGTTGCTTGGAAAAGCGCATTCAAGAACTTTCCTGGCTATTAAAGTCGTCCAGGTGTGTCTGCTTCTTTCTGCAGTTTTCTCCCGGGATTTCCACAGGATACTCGCCTGTGAGGCAGCCAATACACATGTCGTTTTTATCGCACTCCAGGGCCCGCATAAGCCCTTCAATACTCAGGTATCCGAGAGAATCGGCGTTAATAAGGCTTTCGACCTCTGTTATGGTCTTGTACGAAGCAATAAGCTCCTGCCTGGTACCCATATCGATACCGAGGTAGCAGGGAGCAATAATTGCAGGACTTCCCACCCTGGCATGGATTTCTGATGCGCCTGCCCGCCTGACCATATCTATAATCCGCCTGGAGGTTGTACCCCGCACAATACTGTCATCAACCAGAACTACACGTTTGCCTTTGATGTTGTCCTGGATAGCGTTCATCTTGAGCCGGACTGCGGTTTCACGCAATTCCTGCCCAGGCAGAATAAAGGTGCGTCCTATGTAGCGGTTCTTCATAAGGCCTTCCAGGTATTTAATGCCTGATTCCCGAGCGTAGCCGATTGCTGAGGTAATCCCTGAGTCCGGGACAGGAGAAACAATATCAGCCTCAATCTGATGCTCCCTGGCGAGTTCCCTTCCGATATTTTCCCTCACTTTATAGACCAGTTTTCCGTCAATAACAGAATCGGGCCTTGCAAAGTAAATGAACTCAAAGACACAATGTGCAGGATGAGGTTCGTTTCCTATCTGGTGACTCTCGAAACCATTGCATTTAAAAACCATTACCTCTCCTGGCCGCACGTCCCTGATGAGAGTACCGTTAAGGGTATCCAGGGCTACACTTTCCGAAACAACTGCATATCCACCATCGACTTCCCCGAAGCAGAGAGGCTTAAAACCAAAAGGATCCCTGACAGCGTACAGAACGCCATCGAAATGGATAACCAGGGAGTAGGAGCCGACAAGCTTGCGCATCACATTCCGGATTGATTCTATAGGTTCGTGTTTTATCAGCTCTTTTACGAGAAGATGACCGATAACTTCGGTATCGGAATCGCTGATAAAGATGCGACCTTCACACTCCAGTTTGTCCTTGAGTGCTTTGGCATTAACCAGGTTCCCATTATGGGCAATTGAAACTGTCCCTCCCTTGAAATTCAGGATAAAGGGCTGGCAGTTTTCTATCTTTGATCCGCCTGTAGTTGAGTAGCGGACATGCCCTACTCCTACATTCCCGATCAGGCGTCCCAGAGAATCCTTATTGTATACATCAGGCACAAGCCCCATGCCTTTGATAGAATGAGGGGATGTACCATCATATACCATTATGCCAGTAGACTCCTGTCCTCTGTGCTGGAGGGCATACAGGGCGTAATACAGCTTGAATGCGACAGTATTGGATTGGGGCCTGTCACAGGGAAGAATTATGCCTGCAACGCCGCATTCTTCTTTCAATTTAGACCTCCGGTGAAGGTAAAAATAGAGAAAGTGGAACAGACAGGTTTAATATTTGCACTTTGCCTGCCACTTATAAGTTCTCATGCGGGAAGTTTTTCCAAAGCCGCATGAAGTACACTGTTTTGTATGCACATTAAAAGAAACACTCCCACATCGTCTGCATTTGGCGTGCGTGCGTTTCTGCCTTTTTCCCATTGATGCCGTACCTTTACTCATTCCTAAATCTCCTTATAAAAATCAGTTTGTTAGAGCAATATTCTATAATCTTAAGCGATTTTGTTTTTCTGAATTTACTCTCTGCGGCCAGTCACAATAAGTCCTGTTGCTCACCGAGGTTTAACGATAATAGATGAAGTGCTTGATATAGATTACGGAGATACGTATACCACGTTGTCACCGCGAATAACGACACTGCTGAACTTGCTTACTACTTCTCCTTCTCTTAGCTCTTCAGCATTGTCAAGCACGAGGTTCATGTGAATATCGTATCCTTTCAGCTCGCCTCTAAACTCACGTGCGCCTTTCAATCTAACGATTACAGGTGTGTCCAGTGCGTTGTTCAAAATATCCAGAGGTCGGTTTGCCATCCTTACAATCCCCTTAAAACATTATAAATCAAGTCATTCTCCATATCAGTATAAATAGTTAATCCAGATTTAAACTGATCGCCGCGCTTAAATGTTTGATTATTTGCATCAAAGTCGCAAATACAATATATAAATGTATCGAAGCAATACATCATTTTTAAGTTTTCGTATAAAAATACCCCGGTATTGATAAAGAATTCTCTTAAAGAATGGACATCCAGGAAAAAGAATACAATATAATTAAAAGACTTTCACCTCGGAATACTCATAAAATATATCTATCAATAAGCTTTTTCAGGGCTACTGAAGAGATTTTTTACAAATAATTTACTTAAAACATCACAAAATATTCGTGGAAGGCACAATATTAAATTAACTCACAGGATAGGCAGAAGAAAAAGTTCCGGAAAAATGGGAAAACAGAAAGAATAAAAGAGAGGAATATATGACAGAAAAGCCCTTAATAGTGAAAAACCCGATTGTTATGACTATTGCAGGTTCGGATTCCGGGGGAGGAGCCGGAATTGCTGCTGATTTGAAAACTTTTGCTGCCCTTGGGGTACATGGGACCTGCGCCATTACGTCGGTTACTGCCCAGAATACTACTGGAGTCCTGGAAGCCTTTGACCTTCTTCCTGCAGCTGTTTCCAGCCAGATCGAAGCTGTCTGCACCGATATGGATGTCATATGGGCAAAAACCGGCATGCTTGCCTCATCGGAAATCATAAGGGAAATCGCAAAAGAGGTAAGGAAACACGGGCTTTCCCTTGTAGTTGATCCTGTCATGGCTGCTGAAGCAGGAGGAGACCTGCTTCGAAAAGAAGCTCTTTCTGTCCTCATTGAGGAACTGCTGCCCCTCTGCAAAGTCACAACTCCCAATGCGTCAGAAGCAGGCGCACTTGCCGGCATGGCCGTCAAAACCCCTGAGGATGCGAAGGTTGCAGCCAGGAAAATAGCGGACCTCGGTATCGAAGCCGTAATTGTTACAGGAGGACATCTGGATGCCACTGACCTGCTTTATGAAGCCGGTTCTGATACTTTTACCCGCATTCCGGGAATTTTTGTCAAAGGGGGAACTCACGGCTCGGGCTGCACCTATTCTGCGGCAATGACTGCCTTTCTCGCCTGCGGGGAAAGCCTCGACTGGGCTGCAAGAAAATCAAAGAAATTCGTTGAACAGGCGATCCTGAAGAGCCGGCCTGCAGGTAGGGGAGTAAATCCTGTAAATCCCCTGGGAGCGACTCTGGAGGAAAAAGAGCGTTATCTGGTCTTAAGAGAATTAAAAGAAGCGGTTTCAATCCTTGAAGGCAGCCCTTATTTTTCAAAACTGATTCCTGAAGTGGGCTGTAACATAGGGATGGCAATTCCTGACGCAGGCAGCTATGAAGATGTTGCGGCAGTGGAAGGCAGAATAGTCAGGCATAGAGAACGGGCAGTGCCTGTAGGCTGTGCGGACTTCGGAGCCAGCAGGCATGTAGCAGGGGTTATTCTCTCTGCCCTTCGCTACGATCTCGAAATAAGGGCAGCAATTAACGTAAAATACTCCGAAAAGGTCCTTGAAGCCTGCAGGGAAATGGAACTCGGAATTTCCTCTTTTGAAAGGGCTGACGAGCCGGAAAATACCGGGACTATGGAATGGGGCACAGCCGAAGCAATCAAAAAATACGGGAGCGTGCCAAAAGTCATCTATGACAAAGGAGGCACGGGAAAAGAACCAATGGTACGCCTCCTTGGAATAAATGCGACTGAAGTAGCAAAACTTGCCGTGGAACTTGCAGAAAAGTTACAGTAAAAATACGCAAAAAGCGATAGGACTTTCTTAATGCACTGTTTTCGCTCAAGTCTTTTTTAAAAAGGCTTGTGATACAGAAAAAAGCGATAGGACTTTCTTAATGCACCTGCACCTCTATTCTCAGAACCGGATTTCTGTCCTGATCGCCTTTCTTTTTCCCGGTATCCTGTATCTATGAGCAATTTTCCTCCGAAGTTACCTGCTCTCCCCAAAAGTACATAAATGAGATGTAAGAGCCTGAACTGCAAAGTAAGTAACTCTTAAATACATCGAGGTACGATTTTGTGCATACACGATATCATGGAGAAAAGCTATGGAACAGACAAAGATCATCCTTGACGAAAATGAAATGCCTAAACAGTGGTATAACGTCCTTTCAGACTTATCTTCTCCTATTGACCCGCCTCTTGATCCCCGGACCTGGGAACCTATAAGTCCGGAAGCCCTTGAGCCTATTTTCCCAAAAGCCCTCATCAGGCAGGAGATGAGCGGTGAGAGATTTATCGACATTCCTGAAGAGATACTCGATATATACAGGCTCTGGAGGCCCAGCCCCCTTTACAGGGCTCACAGGCTGGAAAAGCTTCTCAAAACTCCAGCAAAGATATACTACAAATACGAAGGTGTGAGCCCCGCAGGCAGCCATAAGACAAACACCTCAATTGCCCAGGCATATTATAATATGAAAGAAGGAACCGAGAGGATCACAACCGAAACCGGTGCCGGGCAGTGGGGAAGTGCATTAGCTCTTGCCTGCAACTACTTTGATCTCAAGTGTAAAGTCTATATGGTCCGTTCCAGCTACTACCAGAAACCTTACAGGAAATCCCTGATGACAATCTGGGGAGGGGATGTTGTGCCTTCTCCCAGCCCGGATACGGAATTCGGGAGAAAAATCCTTAAGGAACAGCCCGAAACCCCGGGAACCCTGGGAGTAGCAATCAGTGAAGCCGTAGAGGATGCAGTAGCCCATGACAACACGAAATACTCGCTCGGAAGCGTGCTCAACCATGTTATACTTCACCAGACAGTAATCGGGGCCGAAAGCAAAAAGCAGCTTGAACAGGTTGAAGCCTATCCTGATATAGTTATAGGCTGCTGCGGAGGAGGAAGTAACCTTGCAGGAATATCCCTTGAGTTTATTAAAGACAGGATTGAGGGAAAGAATAATACAAGAGTGATCGCGGTAGAGCCTTCAGCCTGCCCTACCCTGACAAAAGGGGAATACAGGTACGACTTCGGAGACACCGCTGAAATGACCCCGCTTCTAAAAATGTATACCCTGGGCCACAAGCATGTGCCTCCTGCCATACATGCAGGCGGGCTTCGCTACCACGGGGACTCTCCAATTATCAGCAAACTCTGCGCTGAAGGGCTTATTGAAGCTGTTTCATATGATCAGTACCCTGTGTTTGATGCGGCTGTGCAGTTTGCACGGACTGAAGGCATAGTTCCTGCTCCTGAATCTTCCCACGCTATCCGCTGCGCAATCGATGAAGCACTCAAGTGTAAGCAGACAGGAGAAGAAAAAACAATCCTCTTCAACCTGAGCGGGCACGGGCACTTTGACATGAGCTCCTATGACAAATATTTCAACAAGGAACTTACCTGAAACAACCGGAAAAAAGTTGAAATAAGAAGTCAAGATAAAATTCAAACCGGATGCCTTAAAATATCCTCAGACTAAGGATTATTATGGATCTTCCGGCAATGATACATTATGGATCTTCCGGCAATGATACATTATGGATCTTCCGGCAATGATACAGAGAAGAAGGCTTATCAAAACTGCGCCTGTGCTGTCACAGTCAAGAATGATCAAAAGCAGTCAGAAATATAATGTTTCGGATTAACCAGCACAGGTTTTTATAACCTCGGAAGGGCACGGAAAAACTGTAATTTCGTGAATAAGTCCTTTCAATTTCCGTGCTTTCAGTGGTTTATTTTTGTTTGAGAGAAGTTGAGGATTTCGCATTTACTATTTTACCATAAGGTTTACTTTTGTTCAACTGTAGCCTCATAGAGAGCTTTTTACTCTAATTCCCTTCTGTTCAGGATGTAAGAAATCATTTTCGGGTTAAACTGGTTCTCATGTGCTACTTTTTCCGCAATTCTTTCACCGGGAATACCTTCAGCCTTCATGCTTTTAATTTTCGCAATTACGGAAGGAGGGATATTGTAGTACTCGTTAATGTCTTTTCTGTGCCCCCATACATCCCCTTCCAGAAGCTGAACTTTTTGCATTTCGAGAAACATCTCTATAGCCCTTGAAACGGTCCTCTTATACGACCTGGGAAGCTGGATTACTTCCAGTTTCGGACATGTCTCGACAAGCAGGAAAATATCTTTATTTGACGGCCTGAATGCAAGGTGAACAACTTTCTCATTCGGATTCAGTGAGAGAATTTCATTTCTTGAACTGACAACTCTGATTTTCATACAGATCCCCCGACCCTAGACTGAATTAAAGAATCAATAAAAGAAGTTATACGACTATATTTAAATATTTTTCTATGTATACTCTCTAATTTTGTCCCGTTGAACTGAGAATACTTGAAAAAAAGGCAGATTGGAAAACAGAAACAAAAGCGTAGAGAAAAAAGAAGAGATTTCATGCCCCGGATACTTATAAATTAATTAGATCTGTCTTACGAAATATAAAAAAGAAGTTTTGTAAAAAATTGTAGAATTTTAGAATGTTCGGTTCGTAATAAATGAGCTGATGTCGATCAAGAGAAAGGTTAGTCAAATAATAAAATAGTCTGCCTTTTGATAAAAGCAAAGATCCTGTTTCGAAAACTGGCAAAAACCCGGAGAAATATGAGAAAAGTATATATTAGATGGAAGTTCCGGTTGGAATTCCATCCTTAAAAGAAGGATCCCGATTTTATGGAAAAGATTATAAAATGCTTTTAAGACCCTTTCTTGGAGAGACCTATCTATTCCTGTTCGCCATCTTTCGCAGGATTCGGCCTGAAAAAAGGACTTACCCCGAAAAAATGGCGAAAGAATTAACAGATCAATCGACAACTCTTTTGCTCAGGATGTAAAGGATCATGTCCGAATTCAACTTGCTTTCTCTCGAAAGCTTTTCGGCAATTACCTCATTGGTGAAGCGATCGGCTTTTAACTCCTGAATCTTTTCCAGCACATTCTGAGAGACATTATAATATTCGTTTATGTCTTTCCTGTGCCCCCATACATCCCCTTCCAGAAGATTTATCTTCTGCATCTCCAGGAACATTTCAATTGACTTGGAAACAGTCCGTCGGTAAGATTTGGGAAGCTGTATAGCTTCAATTTTCGGGCATGTTTCCGCAAGCATGAATACGTCCCTGTTAGATGGCCTGAAAGCAAGGTGAATAACCTTCTCGTTCGGATTCAGGGTAGGAATTTCCTCCCGTGAACTAACTACTCTGATTTTCATACTGATCCCCACTCTATTAAAGAATTAAATTTTGATTTATTTAAAAATCAAATTTTGTTTACGCACTTACATTTTATATACATATCGATTCGCCGGAATATTATTTACAGGGTTTATACCCGAAGCGAGTTCTAATAGCATCAGCATGTGCCTGTAGGCCCTCCTCCTCGGCTAATGCGATTATAGTTTCTTTTAGACTTTCAAGCCCACTCTTGCTGATTTTCTGAATACTTGAATATTTAATAAAATGGTTAATATTCAGACCCGAGTAAATTCTGGCATATCCGGCAGTGGGAAGCACGTGATTGGTTCCTGAAGCGTAATCCCCTACAGGCACAGGAGCATAGTTTCCTATAAAAATCGACCCAGCGTTTTTTATTCTGTCAAGTACGAAATCTGAGTTTGATACCATAATTTCAAGGTGTTCGGGAGCAAATTCATTGCTGAAGCCAATACACTGCTCAAGAGAATCTGTGATAAGAATTGCGGCATTTTCAAGAGATGCCTTTACAATGCTGTTTCTTGCAGCCTGTTCGGCCTGAATAATCACCTCTCTTTTTACACCTTCTGCCAGGGTCTCTGAGGTAGTGACAAGTATCGAGACTGCACTTGGGTCATGCTCTGCCTGGGCTATAATATCCGAGGCAGCCATAACAGCATCTGCTGACTCGTCTGCGATAATAAGCACTTCACTAGGGCCTGCAGGAAAGTCAATCTCTGCAACGTCCCTTATTTGCATTTTGGCAGATGTGACAAAAACATTTCCCGGCCCTACAATTTTGTCCACCTTCGGGACAGTTTCAGTCCCATAAGCCATTGCCCCTATTGCCTGGACGCCGCCAAGCTTGAAGACTTTGTCTGCCCCTGCAACCTTTGCAGCAATAAGTGTCAGAGGATGTACAGAACCGTCCTGTCTCGGAGGCGTACACACTATAACCTTCCCTACTCCTGCAACCCTGGCAGGTATTACAGTCATCAGCACAGTCGACGGATAGGAAGCCCGCCCTCCTGGAGCATAAGCTCCAACACTTTCGAGAGGTGTTGCCTTCTGCCCCAGCACAATCCCCGGTTTAAGCTCCATGAACCAGATAGCCTCTGGAAGTTGAGCTTCATGGAAAGCCCGGATGTTAGCGGCTGCGGATTTAAGGTGATCCAGAAGTTCAGGGCTGATGCAGGAAAAAGCTTTCTCAAACTCCTCTTCGCCTACCTCAAAATCTGCAAGTTCGACTTTATCGAATTTAGCTGTATATTCCCTGAGCGCTGCATCTCCTTTGAGACGCACGTCCGAAAGCACAGCTGAAACGGTTTTCGCTACATCTTCAAGCCCGGAACCCCGGGAGAGCAATTTCTGCATTTCAGCTTCAGAAACATCAGACAATCTTTTGAATAACATAATGACCATCTCGGAAAGAACCTGATAAGACCTTATACAAATTGACAATTTGAGAATCCATATAAACTTGATACCTGGTACAAATTGATAATCGGTTAATCTAAGAACCGAATAACCATACATCGGCTAATTTGACAACCGGATACCGGACAATCGGTTAATCTGAGAACCGGATACCGGATAATCGGCTAGCCTGATAATCCAATCCAATTAAATCCCTGCTCTCATTTAATATTTTATCCCTTATCGAGCCAGTTGAAAAAAAAGCAAAAAATAGTAAAAGGACTTAAAATGCCAGGAAATAAAAACAATGAGGCAGGTAGAATCAATAATCATTGATTGTTTTTTGCCCAGAAGAAATACTTTTCTCAGGAGGCTCAGGCCCTGTAATTTCAGGGACTGCCTTTTTTGTTCCTATCTGCTTAAAGATCCTGTCTGCAATCTTCGGCCCCAGAAGAGCAGCCACCTTTTCCGGATCAGTGCCTGAAAGGTCTGCTGTTGACCTGAAGCCTGCTTCGTAGAGTTTCCTTGCTCTCACGCGCCCAATGCTTCTGATACCAAGCAGGTCCATCAGTTCAGGGCCTGCTCCGTAATGGATCCGCTTTTCAAGTTCTGCAGCTTCTTTTGCCCCTTTGAGGTCAAGGAGCCTGGCAAGCTGGGTGGTTACATGCATAATCCATTCCGCAATATCCGCAATTGCACGAATGTCACCTTCGCCTATGCCGAACTTTAAGCAAATTTCGTTTTCGGATTTTTCACGGACCCAGTCAACAAGGAGAAGAGAAGTCTTGACTTCTCCCAGGAACCATTCATATTCTGTAATATTGAAGGGGCTCGGGATCTTTACGAACTCACTGGCGTGAGCCATTACATAATCGTTAATCTCCTGATAGTCCTGGTTCCGCATGTACAGCAGGCGCATGTCAGGCGTGCTGCAGATTAGATGCAAAAGGGTAAGCTCAGTCAGGTTTTCTGCTTCTCTCAGGCCCTTTACAATGCGGGCGGCAGAGAGTGGGTCTATATAGAGCCTCGAGACAAGTTTTCCGAAATTTGTAGGAATAAGAGCATCTGCTTTCTCAAGCATCTCTTCCTGCCGCAAAAAGTTCAGGCATTCATCCACAACCGTAGAAAGCCCGAAGTTCGAATACTGGAAAGCGAAAAATGTTGCCTCCAGAAAATCCATGAGCTCTTCCCTTGTCCGCGCAAAGCCGTTGGAAATTGTAGAGAGCACATGAGTCCGGAGGGCATTTTCAGTTCCGAGCTTGGACCAGATATCTTCGGCATCTGCCTCGATATATTTCTCAAAAAGGAAAATAAATTCCTCGTATGATTTTGCAAGAAGCACAGCTTCTCCATACGGATCAAGCCTTGGACGTCCTGCCCTTCCTGCCATCTGCTTATACTCGAGCACAGGAATAGGCTGCATCCCGCTTTCAGAGGAATAACGCCGGTAACTTCTGATAATTACGCGCCGCGCAGGCAGGTTTAACCCGGCTGCAAGGGTAGGGGTGCTTGAAATCAGCCTGATTTTTCCTTCTCTGAAGCCATCCTCCACAAGTTCCCTCAAAGGCGTGGTAAGGCCTGCATGGTGAAAAGCCGTCCCTGAACGGATACAGGCTGCAAGGGTGGTTGAAGTATCGGTTTCACTGTTTTCGAGAATCTCATCAGCAATTTCAGCCAGAGCTTCCCTGTCTTCTGCGGAAAGCATTTTTTTAATTGTTGAAGCCGCTTTCTTTGCAAAACCCATGCAGTTTTTCCTGCTGCTTTCAAAAACCAGGCACTGACCGCCTTCCCTGAGGGTATCCAGTGCAAGGTTTATGGCTTCATCTTTTGTCGATTGTTCAACAGGCTTTTCCCTGTCCCTGCAATAGAACGTCCTGTTAAACAATACCCCTTCCAGAAGTTCGGTAGGCCTCCATTCACTTACCACAAGTTCGGCTTCCAGCCAGGCTGCAAGCTCATCTGCGTTTCCGACAGTTGCGGACAGTGCCAGGATCTGGCAGGACGGATTCATTTTCCGAAGCTTTGCAAGCGTGACCTCAAGTGTGGGTCCCCTGTCCGGAGAATCAATAAGATGCACCTCGTCTGCCACAACCACCGAGATCTCCTGCATCCAGGCAGTCTCGTTCCTGAGAAGGGAATCGGTCTTTTCCGATGTAGCTACAATGATGTCGTTTATCCCAAGCGCCTCATCCAGCAGGTCATAATCCCCTGTAGAAATCCCGACCCTGATTCCAAGTGCCGAAAACTCCCGGAACCGCCTGAATTTCTCGGAAGCAAGAGCCCTGAGAGGCACGATATAGAGCGCCTTTCCTCCTGCCTGAATGGACTTCAGCATCGCAAGCTCGGCAAGGAGAGTCTTTCCTGAGGCAGTCGGGATTGCAGCAAGCAGGTTTTTCCCTTCAAGCAGTCCTTTTTCCACTGCTTCCGCCTGAGGGGGATAAAGTTCCAGAATCCCTGAATCCAGATAAAAGCGCTTTACTTCGCCGGGCAGATCGAGACTTTCTATCTTCATTGAAAACCAGAAACTCACACATTAGATAAAAAACTATTTTGAAATCGCATGACAGTATCGGAAAAAATTATTATTTGTAAAAGCTTCTGCAAAAACCTGAGTTCCCTGTTAGGGGAACCCCGATTTTTGAGATTTTTTAAAGCCTTAATTGCTTGCCGAATAATAATAATTTCCACTTTCCTTCTGTTCCCTGTCAAGCCTTGAGCCGAGATTATTCACACGCGGACGCCTTGTCTCTTCGTCCCTGCGGAAGGTTATGCCCAGGTTTTCCAGAAACTTGTTCATGCCGGTTTCCATGCTGAACGGGCCGTGAGCTTCACCGTATACAGAGGGCTTGCCTTCAAAAACCATGAGGCGCTGACTTAACATATCGATCATGTAGATATCGTGGTCAACGACAAGTGCTGTCTTCTGGTTATTCTCGGCGAACCGGTTAAGGACCTTTGTGACCATGGAACGCTGTTCTACGTCAAGGTGGGCGCTCGGCTCATCCAGAATATAGAGGTCGGCTTCCTGGGACAGGCAGGCTGCAATCGCAACTCTTTGCAGTTCTCCACCGCTCAGGTCAGTAAGCAGGCTATCATAGATCTTTTCGAGCTGAAGTGGATTTGAAATTTCAACCTCATAATAACTGGTTCCGAAACGTTTTGTGATTCCCCGCAGGAAATCCTGCACGCTGACAGATATATCGGCTTTAATGTACTGAGGCTTATAAGAGATTTTGACATCTATACCTGGAGCTCCTTCATCAGGCTTGATTTCCCCTGCAAGGATTTTTACGAAGGTTGACTTTCCTATCCCGTTAGGGCCCACAATCCCGAGCACCTCACCTTCCCGAAGGCTGCCTCCTGTGGCTTTCAGGGAAAAGCCGTCCCCGAATTTTTTTGAAAAGCCTTTAAAGTTGATCATGGATTTAAACTGTGAATCTTCTCGCGGAGGGTGAATCTCAAACTTAATGGCTTCAGGCCGGATCCTTATATTTTCTTCAGGGAGGTAGCCTTTAAGGTACTGATTAATCCCTACACGCACGCTTTTCGGGAGAGTCATCACACCGAAGGCTGCAGGCTCTCCGTAGGCTATATGAATAACGTCCGTGAGCATATCCAGGATTGCAAGGTCATGCTCGACCACGAGCACAGCCCTGTCCTTTGAGAGATTCTGGATCAGACGGGCAACGTTAATCCTCTGATAAATATCAAGGTAGGGGCTGATTTCGTCAAAGAAGTAGAATTGGGCATCCCTTGACGCACATGCCGCAATCGCCACGCGCTGCAGCTCTCCACCGCTCAATTCCGAGATTTTCCTGTCAACTACGCTTTTCAAATCCAGGTAATCGATAAGCTCATTGAGGACTCCTCTCTCATCAGTCTTTTCTAGCAGTTCGGAAGTCTTGCCTTTGAAGGCTTTAGGGATCAGGTCCACATACTGGGGTTTCTGGGAAACCCGGACTTTTCCGTCCACCACAGCTTTGAAATAGTCGTGAAGCGCGGTGCCTGCATAGTGTTCGAGCACAGTATCCCAATCACCTATTACCTGTCCGAAGTTCGGGATCAAAGATCCGGAAAGTATCTGAACCGATGTGCTTTTCCCTATTCCGTTAGGGCCGAGAATTCCTGTCACTTTTCCTACCCTCGGAACAGGCAGCCCGAAGAGGGCAAAACCATTTGGCCCGTACCTGTGCGTGGGTTCTGTCAGAGCTTCAGGAAGCCCTATGATCATAATGGCTTTAAAAGGGCATTTGTTAACGCAAATCCCACAACCCACACAGAGCTCTTCGGAGACAACGGGCTTTCCGTCATCCTCAAAAACAATTGTCTCATCCCCTGTCCGGACCCTGGGGCAGTACTTTTCGCACTCCTTGCTGCACCGTCTGGGCTGACACCTATCTTTATTAAGTATAGCTATTCTCATATTAGTCCCCGTAAATCACGTTTTTCTTTAGTTTGTTAAATAATGTTAAATGAAGCGCCTGCTGTGATTTCAAGCGTGACCAGAGCGTAGCAATGTAAATTTTTGCTATAACAAAGAGCGGTTATCACAGCAGCGCAATATGATAATGTAATATATGGCATATTGAGAGGACATTGCACATATACAGAAGTTGTCGGTTATGAAATGCCTGCTCTGGTATATGAACCGTTGGACTATTGCAGGCTGAACCGTTGGACTATTGCAGGCATTAAGCACCAATCACCAGGAGTTTAATGAAATAAACGGGCAAGTAATACAGGAATTCAGTAGATCAAAAAGGTAAAAGCCTGTGATAAAAAGGCTGTATAAAAGGCCCTCAACTTTAAGAAAGCCTTTTTGCAGTTCAGGAAAGAAGATTTTAATTCAGGAGGATAGTCCAGGCAACGAGAAAAAAATCGATAACTATAAACTCGACGAAAAACCAGTCCTTTGCTTTGAACTCCTTTGTATCGATATTTAATTGAGGATATATAAGCTTCTGTATAAAATATGTAAGCGCGATAACGATCATAAGCACAGCATACCAGATCCTGTCTTCTCCGGCTCCATACTGGCTGAAACATAAAATTCCTGCGATTGTGCCAAGTACTGCGGCTACTATCGTCTTTATAATTCCGTCCCTATGCTCCTTTTGCTTTTCCTCAGGAGTCCTTTCCTTAATTAAGATTCTTCTTCTCTGGAGTCTCAACGTTCGCTATGGAACCTTCTGCAGCAGCCTCTGTGATTTTTGCGGGTTCCTTTCTGGGCTTTAACTTTGGATTTTGCTTACTCAACCTGTATACTCTCCTGAACGGCAGTTAATATTCCGGGATGTAATGGTAGTCAGGATCTAATCTCAGTTAACTCAGTTAAAATTAGACCTGAATAATAAGATTTGAATTCGCAGATTTGAGATATCAGATAAGAATCATTATATTTAAATTATTATAATTAAATTATTGAAATAAGTTATTGGAATTTATTGCTAGTATAAGATTACTTGAATTAAATTTTCGGAATAAATATCAGGACTGAATTTCACAGCTTTAAATAAATTCATTACTTAAAACATTACCTATCTGATCTATAGATATCGAATCGATTCCTATTGAATTTAAATGTTTTGAAAATTTAGAAGGTCTGTTTCCTCCAGGGTGATAGACAAGAGTGACTTCAGGGTTAAGTTTTCTGACCATATCTTCAAGCCCGCAGGCATCAAGATGGTCGCTTATCCTGATTGTTGGGTAAGAATAATCCATGCGGCAGCTCAACACGTATTTTTTCATGTTCCAGGGCAGCTTGTCAAGGTCCCAGGGAGCGACTATGAATACCCCATCATCTCCTTCGGAATCGAAACCTGCCAGTTCCCCGGCATCTTCAAGCATGCTGCGGGTAAGGGCTCTGGTTCTTGCTTCCATGCGGATAGCTCCATCATACCCAAAACCCCTTATGAGTTCGACTGCGCGCTGGGCTTTTCCAAATTCATATGCTCCAAAGGCAACAGAACCTTTTTCAAAAAGGGCAGATTTCATGCCTTCAAGGTCATCTGCAAAATGGCAGGTTGGATCTGCCGGGTCTCCGTAATTAGCTTCAGTAATTAGGACATCGCAGGGAGGAAGATTGCTTGCATCTTTGACGTCGCCTGTAACCAGAATCCTTGTTCCTACATCATTTTCCCAGTAAAAAGCAGCCGCACCGACAGTATGCTCTGTAGGAAAAGTCTTTACCTTAACCCCTTCTACCTCGATTTCCGCCCCAATTCCGCACATCCTGCCCGCATATTTCCTGTCGTGCCTGATTTCAAGAGCCATTGCTGTTTTTTCCGAACAAACGGAATTTGGGGAAAGCATGGCCGATTTTCCGTGATGGTCGGAGTGGGCATGGGTGATCAGATAGGCATCGGGCTGCGGATGCTTTCCAGGCGTGCGGGTGGTGTCAACGGAAAACGTACGTAAATCCCCGCCGTCATCCCTGAACCGGAGAGAAATATGCGGTTTAAAAGTCCCGCGAGAATTACGCTGCCTGAGCGCCAGCACACCAAGATCAATTAGTTTTTTAGAAATCACGCAAATCCTTGAGGAGATAATACTTAAGCTATTTAAGGTTAGGGAAATTCTGTAGATTAGTAATACACTACTTTATACAAAAATATAAGATAGCATATAAAACTTGAACCTTTTACAGATTTTGCCTTAAAACGCCGGAAAAGGAGGTAAAGTGGGAGTTTTCCGCAGAAATTCTTTATTTAGCGAACCTTGCTCACGAATCCCTAAAACCAAAAAGAAACTGATTTAAGTGTTAAGTTTTATCGAAACTTATGGTGTTGGGCAGTTGATAGACCAAGAGAAGATTCATAATCAATGTCTTAGCGATGATCCAAAAGAACGTACTGAGGCATTGGAACAATTGGAGTCTAATTTTTTATTACTGCCTGATAAAGAAAAAGCATGGGACGACTTACACAGACTAATGGAAGATAAAGATAGGTGTGTGAAATGGAAGGCAGTAGAAACTCTCGGCTCTGTGTTCTCTAACGTGCCAGACAAGAAAAAGGCATGGAAGGACTTACATAAACTGACATCTGATCGAGATAGTGATGTTAGATTGAGGGCAATAGAGGCTCTTAAATGTTCTTTTTTTAAAGTTCCTGATAAAGAGCAAGCTTTTGAGGACTTACATAGACTCACAAGAGATAAAGACAGGGATGTGAAATGGAGAGCTTTATATGTTCTTGGATTTTATTTTTCTCAGGCATCTGATAAAAAACAGGCATGGAATGACTTACATAGGCTGATGACTGACGAGAACCTGTATGTAAGAGGGGTCGCAACCTATGCACTTAGATTTGCATTTTCTGATGTTCCAGATAAAGAACAGGCATGGAATGAGTTACATAGTCTTACAAATGACAAAGACAGTAATGTAAGAGGAATAGCAACCAGTACCCTTGGATCTGCATATTTTCATATGCCAGATAAACAACAGGCATGGAACGACTTAATTAGACTTACCAGTGACGAAGACGATTTAGTGAGGTCTAATGCTGCCTATGCTCTTGGTTCTGCGTTTTCACACGTGCCAGGTAAACAACAGGCATGGAACGATTTACATAGACTTACGACTGATCAAAAAGGTTCTGTGAGATATAGGGCCGCCTTTGCCCTTGGTTCTGCATTTCCTCAAGTGTTAGATAAACAACAAGCATGTAATGACTTACATAACCTGACCACTGATGAAATCAGTTATGTGAGGTCTGGGGCCGTCTATGCTCTTGGTTCTGTGTTTTCTCAAGTGCCAGATAAACAACAGGCATGGAACGACTTAATTAAACTTACCCATGATGAAGACAGTTCTGTGAGATCCCAATCAAATCATTCTCTTGGAAAAGTTTCCATATTCAAGGCTTCTCAGGCAGAAAAAGAAGAAGATTACAAAGAAGAATTGGAAAAAGCAATTGAGTTTTTTGAAAAAGCAGCACAGGAATCTAAATACTTATTGTCTAATCCGTCTCAATTTTGCCTTCCTTTTTACCGTTCTTTTCATACAATAATTTTCAAAAACAGGAAGCTAGGGAAGAAGTGGACAAATATCTGGCAGAAGCTCACTTTGCAATTAAAGGGTCTAAGAGCAAGGAATTGCTTTTTGAAACTGTTGAAAATCTTTCAAATGCACTAAAAGAAGTCCAGAATCTAGAAAATCTGGATTTAGAGGCAATAAAAGGAGAACTCAATTTTTATAGAAAATACTGTGATCGCGCAGCAGAACTTATGAGAGATGCTGAAGAAGCAGCACCTTTTGCGACAATAGCTATGCGAAAAGGGCTGCCCATCCTCGATAAAAATCTAAAAGGGATTCTCGAAGAGATTCAGAAGAAAACAGAATTAATTAGTGAGCAAACGAAAGGAACCCAACTTGAAGAATTGGGTAACGAATTAAATCAAAATAGTCAATTTCTTTTACAGGTTAGAGATCCAGTAGGGTTTAAAAAACGAGTAGATTGTATGCAAAATACAATAAGCTTTATTTGCTCCAAGTTCCCTGAAGGCCAGAAAAGTGAAGCTTGTGAATTGCTTAAAACGTTATATGAAGAACCATCGATTGAAGATAAAATTCCTCTTATTGATAATATCTTAAGTAAATTATCTTATCAACTGGATATGACGGCTCATTTAAACAGAATTGAAGCCAAATTGGACTTGATTCAAAAAGAGCTGGATAGAGGTCTCGAAAAGCTTGATATTCTTTCTCTGGAGGTCGGAGGAAAAGAAGGGGAACTTATCAAGACGTTTTCAAAGAAGATTAGTGAGTTGACAGAAAAAGGGGATAAAGAAGCTCTTAAGAATTTCCTTGAAGAGATACTCAAAAATGAAGATTCATTAATTAAAGAAATTGAAAATTCTCCTGTACCTCTGGAAGAAAAGATAGAATCAAAAAGTAGTGTCTCGAAAATAAAATCAGTACTCGATAAAGTCAAGCACCCCATAAAATCATTCGGAAAAGATGTCACAAACGAGATTATTGTGGGTTATGCCGCTGAAGAAATCGTAAAGCTTGTTTTTCAGTTAGTGTCTATGGCGACTCTGGGAGTCCCGATTCCTCCCCAAATTATGATTCTTCTGAGGAGTGTAGCAAAAGAAATTAAGAAATAAAAAAATCTTTTTGAAAAATTAACCTGATTACATTTTCAAGTTTTCTCACTTTCTCTAATAAGCCTCCCTAAATACAAGATTTAATCTGGAGATCAGATCGCGAAAGCGCGAAAGATTCGATGCTTTTTTATGGTCCGATCTCCAGTAAAGTATCTGATAGACACCTTATCCTGCTCGGATTCAGGCAGTGGATTCCTTGGTCATGATATAAGCAACCATTTCAGGGTTAAGCTTGCTTTCCCTTGAAATCTTAGCTTCAATATCCTCAGTGGATTTACCTTCGGTTTTCATTTCCTTTATCTTTTCAGTCACTGAGGACGGAATGGTGTAGTATTCGTTTATATCCTTTCTGTGACCCCATACATCTCCTTCAATAAGCTGAATTCTCTGCATCACAAGGAACATTTGAACGGACTTTGAAACCGTGCTCATATAAGATTTAGGTAACTGAATTACCTCAATCTTCGGGCAGGTTTCGACCAATCCGAAAATATCCTTGTTCGACGGCCTGAAAGCCAGGTGGATAATACGCTCATTAGGGTTAAGCGTAAAGATTTCTTCTCTTGAACTAACTACTCGGATCTTCATGTTTTTCTCTTCCCACTGTAAAGTTTTTTTTACGTTTTTACATTTATATAGTAGGTTATACTGACTATAAATATTTATCCTATTCAACTAACATTATTTAGATAGTATTCTGGATGTTTTATCCACGAAATATCTCTTTAATCAACCGGGAGGGGGCAAGAAAGAAAACGTAATCCGATTGTTACAAATTGTTCGTCTATTTTGGTTTGATTTTTGCTATCATTACTTCTACAATATATTTTATGAACTGGTTTAACTATTATGGAATTTAATTTTTGGACATATTATATATTTTTAGCTGAGTATCTCAGTAAGACCCTCCCACCCTGAATAAAGGAAAATTGGTCGTGGGAAATTACTGAAAAAAATAGGAGCATCGAGCCAAAAACTGGCTATCGAAATACTTCCGTATAAAAGGAGTAAAAATTTCACGAAAGCATAGAAAGGTCTAAGAAAGTAAGATTTCCAGTTGTACGGATTACAGGAAAAGTAGCTCAAAAAACGAATATGGAAAAAGATTAGCCCCAGGTTTCTGGAACCCCGGGCGGTCTTGCCAGAAAATCTGGGGGTCAGAGAATTTTATCGAGTTCCGACGCCAGTACACTGCCCTGGGTTACTCCCATGAAACGCTTTACTTCAGTCCCATCTTTCTGAATTATCAGTGTCGGGACAGCGTGTATACCGTATTTGGAGGCAAGCTCCTGGTTTTCATCCACATCGACAACTTTGAACTCAACCTTATCCCCATACTTCTTTTCGAGCTCTTCAAGAATCGGTTTTTGCATCCTGCAAGGTCCACACCATGTTGCGGAAAAGTCCAATACCATCGGTTTCATAAAATCACCTATATTACTTTGAAACATCTGAGATTTTCTCTATTTTTAGATTATCCATTCCGGGAAGCATAGAGAAAAATCGTACATATACTGCCTATTAAAGCCTGTACGACAAAGCTGCCGGAAACCCAATCCTGAAATAGGCGGCCTCAATGATGGAATTACCAGATACAGGGTCGGGACTCACTTTATTGTATACATGTATATTCTTCGATTATGTGAAATAATTTTCTATATTATCCAATTGTTCCTCCTGCTTCATACTTCTCTCTACCGAGAATAAGTCCACAGGCTCTACATGGCATCCTCATGTAAATTATTTCCATATCGAAGTGCAATACTCTTTATATTGATCGCTGCATTTATATCTCTATCGTGTCTGGTCTCGCAAACAGGGCAAGTCCAATCCCTATCCACTAAAACCAGATTTGAACTTAGATAGCCACAAGTGTTGCACAACCTCGATGATGGTTCGAAAGTGCCAATCTCATGAGTATTTTCCCACGCAAGAGAGCTTTCTATTCTAACCTGGAGATAAGGCTGCTCCGTAAAGAATCACTTATTGCCTGAGCTAGTTTATGGTTTTTTTTCAGAGGCTTGCGATATTAAGAGATTCTGCAGCTAAGGCCTGGTTCTCGCCAATTATAGCCAGCACACAAATTAAATATATATTACAAAGTTAAATATATATTTTATAATATTAAATATATTTTAACACTATTTTCGGCATAGAACCCAATTTATAAAGTGTGATTAATTCATGAGTACACCGTAATCAATGACGCACGGACAAAATCCTTAGTTATTTCAAGTTATTCAGCTCAAATACTGAATTTCTATAGTTAGTTTAATTGGGCGGGAACTGAAACTTTTCGTAAGTAAAGTGCAAATGCAAACCTATTTTGTTGCGAGGAATTGTACCAATTTATACCAGTTTTTCAAAGATTATTATAATTAAGAAACAATAGTTCTAGAACTATTATATAATTATAAATTATATATCATATTGTAGTTATGTACTCATCATGGCGATTAAAACTAAATCGTTCATGCAAAACGAGTATGAAAAGTGTAAAGAAAATACAGTATAAAGAAAATACAGTAAAACCATGGAGGGTAAACATAATGTTTGGTGGGTTTGGTTTCAATAGATGTGGCTGTGACCGTTTTAGAGGATTTGAATGTGGATGCGGCGGCTTTGGCGGCTGCGGCGGAGGCTGCGGCGGAGGCTGGGGCTGGGGCGGATTCGGCGGTCGCTTCCGAGGCGGCTTCCGTGGCCGTGGACATGGCCGCTGGTAATAATAACGGCTGAAGTCTGAAAGAATTACTGAGTATGAAAGGAAAAGGACGATAGCCATCTTTTCAAGGCATGACGGAAAAATTCTGGAGAACCGTCTTTTCTTGAACTGATGACTATTTATCTTTACTTTTTTGATATATTTTTCGAAGATGTTAGCAAATTATAATGAGCAAATTCATCTAATTTTTATGTTATTTATATAAAATTAAACCATTCGAAAGAAAAATTTGTTTTTATCGAGGAAACCATTAAGGAATCATACATTTTTTCAGATGCCTTAATCTTCTGTCCTGCCTCTGATAATATTACCAAAATACATGCAGCCTTCCATTGAGATTGTTGGCATGTCCGGAGACTCGTTTACCATACTTACCGGAGCACCACGGATTAGCACGCAGGGCACTCTTTCCCCTGCTTCTCCCATAAGGAGTTCGGCAGCCGAAACGAGGTTATCTGCTACAGCCTTATATGTAATACGGAGAGGTTTTCCATAGATATCTAAAGTTCCCCGTGCATCTTCCACAGGCACGAATCCTGATACTCCAAGCGCAATCCCTGAGCAGCCAAGCCTGAGAGGTTGAGTCCTGCTGTCCCCTATAATTACCCCGAGCCTGCATGAATAATGCTGCTCAAGCCTGCTCCTGATATTCTCGGAACTCTTTCGCGGGTCTTTTGGAAGCAGGGTTACGTAGCCTTCGGGGGCATTGGAAGCATCGATCCCTGCATTCGGAGCCAGAACGCCTTTCGTAATTGTAAGGGCAGCTCCGGGCACACCCCCAAAAATCTCATCGCATTCCTGAAGCACAAGTTCCATTTCTCTGGGATCGATCCCGTATCTTTCCCCAAGAATCTGTGCTCTTTCCCCGGGAGTTATGCTTGCAAGCTCGACGACTCTTTTCTCCACTGTGCCAACCACAGATTCGGCAAGCACGAAAATGTCCCCATCAACCGGGACAAGGCCTGCTTCCTCCATAGCCGCTTCTAGAATCTGTACGATATCGTCTCCTTCCCGGATAATAGAGGTCTTAATCCCGAACATCTGGATGGAAGTGTTTTCTGAACTCATATTTTGCTGCCTTTAAAAGCTAATGATCAGCTTAGTTTCCTGGATCGAAAAATCATATATGCGATCAAACCGTAAAATACCGGAAGATATTGATAAATGTATCCAGAAACTCAAAAAAGATACAAAAGAATATATAAATAAAAATTGAGGAAAGAATAAAAAATTTAAGCACAGATATAGGGAAATATTAAACCTTACAGCGAAATAGAAGGAAAAGCACCCCTCCACTCCAAAGAATATTTTTAATTTCTACCAGAACTATTGCTTTCCGGAAATTCCAGCCATAGAAAGCAGCCTCGGGGTATTTTTATGGGACCCGATAGGCATAATATGAACCCCTCTTGAGAGTTTCATAAGCTCTTTTATAGTTTCAGAAGCTATTGAAAGGCCTTCTCCGGCAGGATCAGATGCCTCTTTCATGCGAGATATGATCTCTTCAGGCACACGGATTCCCGAAATGTTCTTGTTCATGTATTCGGCCATACTCGAGGATTTGAGAGGAATCAAACCTGCAATTACAGGCACATCGATATGACTTATAGCTCCCATAAATTCCTCGAACATTCCCACATCATAGACAGCCTGAGTCTGGATAAAGTCAGCTCCGCACCTGGCTTTTTTTTCAAGCTTTATGAGTTGCAGGGTTTTTTCAGGATCTATCCCTGAAACTGCGCCTGTACAGAAAGAAGTCCCTCCATCCAGCCTGTTTCCTGCATAATCAACGCCTGAATCAAGCTTCCGGACAAGCTGCAGGAGCTGTACGGAATCGAGGTCGTATACTGGCTTTGAACCGGGGTGGTCTCCGCATGAAGGAAAATCCCCTGTCATCAAGCAGATATTCCGGATACCCAGAGCATACGCTCCCAGAAGATCTGACTGAAGCCCTATCCTGTTCCGGTCCCGACATGTGAGCTGCATAATAGGCTCGTGCCCCTCATCAAGCAGAAGCTTACTGAAAGCCAGGGAACTCATATGCATAATCGAGCACTGGTTGTCCGTAACATTTAGAGCATCTGCAATGCCTTTGAGCTGACGAGCATCTTCCAGGGGGACTGAAAACCTTGTTCCCTTAGGGGGGGAGACTTCAGCAGTAACCAGAAATTTGCTGGAATTCAGTTTTTCACGAAAATTAAAAAGCATTGAATAAGAATATTAGGAATGAAATTATTTAAAACCATGCTCCTGAGGAGTACGATGATGTTAAGGAGACCAGATCTTTTGACTATTTCCAAATGCTGAGAAATGAAAACGCGGCTATCTAGGTTTTCAGCACTTTCAGTGTTCTGCGTGGTTTAGAGTCTTCAGTGGATTTTTCCGTGCTTCCTGTAAAAGAGTTTTGAGTAAATTAGCTCAAGTATTTAAGCTCGAAACTATAGTTTTAGTCTTACTTCCGTTTTAGTCTACTTCCGTTTTAGTCTACTTCCTTTTTAATCTTACTTCCATTTTAGTCTTACTTCCGTTATTTTAGCTTCAAAAACTGTTTAGAGTCTCTGAAGTTATCAAAAAGCCTTCTTCGACCTGATTAAAAATACTAAATAAAAAATTAGGGTTGAAGTGACCTGGTTGAGGTTACTTAAAACTATGCTCCTCAGGGGCATGGACAGAGTAAAGAAGGTCAAGCCTTTTGATTTTTTTAAGCCTGTCATAAATAAGATTCCATGCACAGTCTTTCTCCCTGTCGACTTCGCACATTCCGTCAACAGCCCCTCCGCAGGGCCCGTTCAGAAGCCCTTTCGGGCACTGGGATTTGGGACAGATGCCTCCGAATTCGCCGATTGTGCAATTACCGCACATTATACACTGGCTGGAAAGCAGCTTGCCCTCACTCGAACCTCCAAGGGAAAGAGTATTATTTGAACCGTATACGGGAACATCCGTTACATTGGCAACAGTCGAAACTCCACTGCCGCAGCCCATGACAAGGATACAACCCGTCTCATTTATTTTTTCATTTTTCTCGGCCAGGGACTCAAAAGACCGGATACTGCAAGCTGCTGTGGGGAGAGCCCAGCCTACGACGTGTTTTCCGCTTTCCTCAAGCTGTCTGCACATTTCAAGCACCTCGGGTTCCCCTCCGGTCTTCAGTTTTGCAGCGCAGACATTGCATCCGATAATGAAGATATTATCTTCGTCTTTTAACAGGACCAGAATTTCCTCAAGGGGTTTTGCTGAAGTTATAATCATAATTACCTCAAATATCGATATTCCAGATCACTCCGGTTTGCAATACATTCGCGGATCATTTCGGCAATAAGTGGAAGGGAGCGTGCCTGACCTTCAAGTTTCCTCGAAAGGCGCTCAAACTGCAGGAGAGTACCCATTACAAGCACGTCAGTCATTTCCGTTTCGTGGGAAACTGCGTCCCTCGCCAGGGCTGCATCTCCTCCCCGGGCAAGCATCTCCTGTTTTATAATAAGAGCCTCTGTAGTCGTAAGGTTACGAATTTTCAGCATAAGGTGAATGCTTTTGTTCTGCATTACCTGCGAGCCGGTCCCTGTCGCCCCAAGTTTCCGCATAGCTATGCCTGCATCCTGAGGGGTCTTTACCTCAAGCACAGAAACCTCATACCTGCCCTCCGTTACTACACTTGAGCGGCTCCTGAGAGCCCCTGAAAGCTTTACAACATCCGAGGTCTCAAGCACATCATGCGTACGGATAATATGAGCACCTTTGTAAACTGCAATAGCTGCTGCAGCCAGGCTGCCGTAGAGCCTTTCAGTTGCAGGTTTTTCAAGTACATCTCCTATGAAAGATTTTCTTGAGAGAGCTGCTAACAAAGGCTTTTCAAAAATCTTAAGGCGTTCAAAATCGTCAAGGGTTTCGAAGTCGTAGATGGAAAGCTTTTCTTCAGTCCACCTGCCGAATGCAGGGTCAAGTATGAGATTTTCCGGATTTATGCCGCCTGCTTCAGCAGCCTGTATGATGGAGTCAAGTGCTCCGATAATGGAATCCATCCCGAGGGGATCACCCGGAACCTTATTTGAGGCCATGACAACAGCAGGGCATCCGTAATCTGCCACTACTTCAATCATTCTGGGGTCTGCAGTAAAACCGGAAACATCATTTATAATTTCAGCTCCCCTTTTGAGAGCTTCTTCTGCGATTTCAGGAAACATTGTGTCCACTGAGATCACAGCATCCACATTGCCTTCCAGTGCTTCAAGCACTGGCAGAATACGTTTCAGTTCCTCTTCCCTGCTAATAAGCTCGGCATGTAACCAGGTTGAACGGGCTCCCAGGTCCAGGAAGGTTGCTCCCTCCTCAACCATTTTCAGGGCTATCTCAAGAGCGGAATCAGGGCTTATGACCGAATTTCCGTAAAAGGATTCAGGGCTAAAGTTAATGATACCCATTACATGTGCAGGGTATCGGTCTCCTATCTTTATACCGCATATATCAGTATCAACAACCATTTTTGACAACCAGGCTATATAAGTTTTAAATTAATTGACGCCAGTCGGCGCTTATTAGACATTGGTAAACAGGTATCGATGGAAGCCGGATTCACAGAGATTTCTCAGTCATCGGATATTTTAACGATATGCCTTTAAATCGCGAAAATATACTTTATTCCGCCTTTTACGACATTTCGTGAAAAAAATCTTTTTATTCCGTCACCAGAGGCTTTCAGACAGGGGGAATTAAATTGATAGATTATCAGGATTAAATAAATAATAACTGCAATCATATATTAATTAATACATATCAGCTGGATTTATCAGGTAGATTTGTTTAAGCCATGTTTAATATGTGTTTAAGCGAGTTTTAAGACTTATAATGAGTCTCATTTTAGCGACCGAATATTTTATAGTAATAATCATATATATTTAAACCCAATAATTATTTCGAATATTATTGGTAGTAAACGTTATTGTAGTAAAATAAGCTTCAATAATACATAAAAATATTGATGTGTAGAATTAATCTGTCACAATTGGGAAAGCAATGCTGTAAATTAATTAAGGAATTATCTATAAAAACAACCAATATTATCGTGAACTGGCAAGATAAAGAAAATAAAGCTGAATTTCCTGATACGGCACAATTGGAAAAACAACTTTGCTTGCTTTAATATGAAAATTGGCGGAAATGAGAATTTTATGTGCCTTAACCTGTGCTTGCCAGGGAATTGTCACACGGATTATCATCCGGTGCCATTTGATATGGTAATTAACCGCTCAATGCAAAACAGTACTACTTACTTATTAGTAATCATAAAAAATATAATTAAAATAGCAGTATAAGATAAAAAAGCTTCAGGAATGAAAAGCGTCAAAAAAGAAAGGTTAAAAGGCCCGGTAAAGAGGCCTTAATAAAGAAAGCTTCAAAATTCAAAAGTTTTTCTCTGCACACATCAGTACGTGCTTCATAAGCATGGCAACTGTGAGGGGACCTACGCCGCCAGGGACGGGAGTGATAAGAGAAGCTTTTTTAATTACGTTTTCGAAGTCCACGTCTCCGTATACGCCGTCTTCTTCCTTGGTAATTCCCACATCAAAGATAACTGCCCCTTCCTTTACCATGTCGGCTTTGATAAGGTGTTTGACCCCTACCGCAACTACGAGGATATCTGCGTCGAGAGTATATTTCTTAAGGTCATCCGTGAATATATGGCAGACCGAAACAGTTGCATTCCGGTTAAGGAACATTGCTGCCATGGGTTTTCCAACAACATTGCTGTGCCCGACAACAACTACATTTTTGCCCTTGACAGGCACATTGTATTCTTCAAGTGCCCGGATAACCCCGTGGGGAGTACAGGGAACAAGGCCTTCATCCCCGATCATTAGCTTTCCCATATTATAGGGGTGAAATCCATCCGCATCCTTTTCAGGGGCTATGGCTTCCATTGCTTCCTGCGGGAAAAAGTGTGCCGGAAGCGGGAGCTGAAGCAGGATTGCGTGAATATCCTTATTTTTGTTAAGGGTATCGATCAGGGAGAGAAGTTCCTCTTGACTCGCTTCTGCCGGAAGAAGGTAGTCTTCTGCTCTGATGCCCACCCGTTCGCAGGCTCTATGCTTCAGGCGGACGTACATCTTCGATGCAGGATCGTCTCCTACAAGGACGGTAGCCAGCCCCGGCGTGACTCCACGGCCACTTTCCAGGTCTTCGACTCCGGACCTCACTTCTTCTTCAATCTGCTGTGCAAGAACTCTCCCGTCTATGATCCTTGATTCACACCCTTCAGTTGACATTCGTAAAACACCCGAACCTCTTCGATTAGCGATAAACCGGAAACATGGAACAGAGTTCCCTGACCTTGCTACTTGTTTCCGACAGGAGCTTATCATTTGCCGCATTCTTGATTGCGATTTCGATATAATCGGCAATTAACTCCATTTCCGTCTCCTTCATACCCCTTGTAGTACAGGCAGGAGTTCCGAGCCTTACCCCGCTCGTGACAAACGGGCTGCGTGTCTCGAAGGGCACCGTGTTCTTGTTTGCAATAATACCGGCCTTGCTCATGGCGGCTTCTGCGTCTTTGCCTGTTATATTCATATTATTGAGGTTGACAAGCATAAGATGGTTGTCCGTGCCGCCAGACACAATATCAAAGCCCTTTTCTTTCAGAGATTTGCAAAGGGCCTTTGCATTCTTTACGGTCTGGATCTGATCCTGCTTGAACTCTTCACTCATTGCCTCTTTAAAAGCTACTGCCTTTCCGGCTATGATATGCATGAGAGGACCGCCCTGAATTCCGGGGAAAACCGCCTTGTTAATCCCGGTCGCAAGTTCTTCTGTCCTGGAAATAATCATTCCGCCTCTTGGGCCCCGAAGGGTCTTGTGGGTTGTGGTGGTAACGAAATCTGCATAGGGCACAGGACTCTGGTGCACACCTGCAACTACAAGCCCTGCAATATGGGCAATGTCCGCAAGCAGATAAGCTCCAACCTCGTCAGCGATTTCCCGGAATTGTTTGAAATCAATCTCACGCGGATAAGCAGAGGCACCGCAAACAATCATTTTAGGTCTGCATTTCTTTGCCTTTTCCAGAAGTTTGGAATAGTCCAGCATTTCAGTCTCTTTACTGACCCCGTAAGGCACAATATTATAGAGCTTTCCGGAAAAACTCACAGGACTGCCGTGGGAAAGGTGCCCGCCATGCGAGAGGTCCATGGACATGATGGTATCCCCAGGCTGCAAAACAGAGAAATAGACAGCCATATTTGCCCCTGAACCCGAGTGCGGCTGGACATTAACGTAATTTGCCTTAAAGATTTTCTTTGCTCTGGCAATGGCGAGGTCTTCAGCAACGTCCACGAAATCGCAGCCGCCGTAGTATCGCTTGCCTGAATACCCTTCGGCATACTTATTGGTCAGAATCGAGCCCTGAGCTTCCATAACGGCTCTGCTTGCATAGTTCTCGGATGCGATAAGGTTTAATTTATATTCCTGGCGCTCGGCTTCATTTTTGATAGCCTCGGACAATTCCGGATCAACTTTTTCAATATAAGACATTACTGTCACCTGTGATCTACTCGCTTAAAATTTATTCAAAATCAAGAGTTTTCTGTGGCTTGGGTTGATTAGTGATAACATGTGCGTATGTAAGAGCTGCCTGACCGACTGGAAAGTTACTCAAGGGATTGAAGCATTCAACGGCAAGAGCCCTTACAAACGGGATTAATTTAACAGGGGTTATACCTTTCTTATGGGGTTTTCATGCTGAAATTCTGGAATTCCCGGAGAAAAATCCCGGTGTTTTTAGTAGCAGGAGATTTCGAAATCTGGAAACCTCCTGTAGTCTGCAAAGTTTCGTGGAAGTACCTATAAGTTCGAATTATTTATAACTATCAGGGATTAATGAAGTTACCAATCGGTAAAATCTATTCCGGTTTGAGTATGAACTTAATCGATTGCTCAAATATGGGTTACTACATTTCTGCCCTCAATTTTAAGTTTACCCTCGGTAAAGAGCCTGACTGCTTCAGGGTAGATAATATGTTCCTGCTCAAGGATTCTGGCAGTAAGAGTTTCTTCCGTATCGTCTGGAAGTACAGGCACGCAACTCTGAAGGATAATTGGCCCTGAATCCAGTCCCTCGTCCACAAAGTGTACGGTACAGCCTGCAACTTTTACCCCGTATTCGAATGCCTGCTTCTGGGCGTGAAGTCCCTTGAAAGCCGGAAGTAGAGAAGGATGGATATTAAAAATCCTGCCCCTGTACGCTTCAATGATCTCACTCCCTAAAAGCCGGAAATAACCTGCAAGCAGAAGAAGGTCAATATTGTACTCTTCCAAAATGTTTAGAATTTCCCGGTCATATCCTGCCCTGTCATACATGCCCGGATCAAGAAAAACAGCGCTTATACCGTGATTTCTTGCACGTTCGAGAGCGTAGGCATTTGCCTTGTTGGAAATAACAACATTAACTGCCGCATTCTTTATGTAACCCTTTTCAATGCTGTTTATAATCGCCTGGAGATTCGAGCCCCTTCCAGAAACCAGCACCGCAATCTTTACCGTCATCGAAGCTTTTAGATTGAAACAGTGCTATATTAGGGTTTTGGAATCATAATCTTCAGAAAAGGTAATTTACAAAAAGATTTCATGCTTCATCATGGGTTTCCTTACGTTCCTCTATAAAAGTTAGGAGTTCCTGAGAATCACTTATCCTGTCAAGTTCTTTCTTTTCGATAAGAACCGTATTTTCCACGGATTTTATTTTGGAACGCCCGTTGATGATAAATACTGATTGGGTTTCAGTAACGCACGAAATGCTGCTCATTAGGTGAGCCCGCTTTATTACGGTTGTATTGAATTCGCTTACTCCTGTGAGGATAACTGAAGACTTATCCCGCGAAATAGCCTTGAAAGGTGCCTGTGCCGTATGAAGGACATCATAGCCAAGCATTGAAATCGTATTAAGGATCAGATCTTCCGGCAAAAGTGTTGAGGATCTTGTCTGATCTCCTGTTTCGGATTCTGCCTTCTTTCGGGGCTTTCTGCTCCCGCACGACTTCAGAATGTTTATGGGTCTTGCCAGTTCAAGTCCGAAGATGTCCTCTAACTGGATCACGACGTCTATCGACGCGTCCATGCCCTCTTCCTCGTACTTGCTGATAGTTCTTCTTGAAACCCCTACCATGGTAGCAAGGGTCCCAAGAGACATTGATTGATCCGTCCTGGCTTTTTTCAGGAGATCCCCTTCTATGGAGACATACAGCCCTCCGGGAGCTGCTGAAACCAGCGGTGGAATATTTTCAATAAAATAGTCGTGAAGGGTCTGGACATTCAGGGCAAGAATATCGTAGCGCATATACACAACGCTGTCTTCAAGCATCTGATCCCTGGTCTTCGCCCCCACAACAATAGCAGAACCTCCAAGATACTCAGCCAGGTATTTCATCTCCCTGGCAGTTTCTTCATTCAAGCCGTCAATGTTAAATAAAACCTTGCAAAGTAATAGTGTTTCACCTTTCCGTGCGGCAACGTCAAAACTCCTCGGACGAATATTGCAGCGATCTGAGAGTATAAAACCCGCACGTGCCAATACATCAATAATTTGATGTATGAGAACCTCTTTTGTCATTCCGATAACAATCTCTGTTTGAACATCTATATATATGTTTCTTTACTCTTGAGAATTATTACAGTGTGAAAATAAGCCGGAGAGTAGCGAAAATTGCGGTTATCCGAGACGGGTTTGCGGAAAATCGGAAGGAAAAGACCGGAGCCGGAAAAATGATTATCGGAATTGATGATACTGATTCAAACGAAGGAATGTGCACAACATATCTGGGAGCCTTGCTGCTGGAAGAACTCCAGGCCTGCGGTACTGTTGAAACTCTTCCCCTGCTTGTGCGCCTGAACCCTACCATTCCCTATAAAACAAGAGGAAATGCTGCAGTAGCCCTAAAACTTAAGACCGGCTGCCCGGAAAAGGTAATTGCCCACGTTATATCCAGAATCGAAGAACTTGCACGCATGGAATGCGAAAAAACAAATCCAGGTGCTGTTTTTATTCTGGAAAAAGATTACGAGAGCCTCAAGCCTGTTCTCAGGGGCTTTCTGGAAGAAGCTGTCACGGACGTTATAGAAATACAGCAGGCAAAAAGCCTCATTGAGAAGTTCGAAATTCCTTCAAAAGGCTTCAAAAACGGAAGAGGGCTGATAGGCGCTCTTGCAGCCTGCGGGGCTATGCTGAACCCTGAGGATTGGGACTACACTTTCGAGTACCTGGCATACAGGCAGAAGGAAAGGTGGGGAACTTCACGCAAAATAGAAGAGGAAAGTTTTTTTGAAGCTGACAGGAAAACTTACCCCGGAACCTGGGACACTGTGGACCTTATAAACAGGCTTGTAGTCTGTGTACCCCATTCGGCCGATCCCGTGCTTTTCGGAATCCGGGGAGAAAGCCAGGGCATAGTTACTGAAGCCGCGACCATGATCAAATCCGAACCTGTAGAACGTTTTGCCGTATACAGGACAAACCAGGGCACGGATATGCACCTGCTGTCCGCAGCGAATGCCGCTGAAATCCGGGATATGCATTCTTACAGGCTCGAGGGTAAGGTTTCTGCAGTTCCGAAAACCATTCATGGAGGCCACGTTATTTTCCCTATCAGGGATAAAGAAGGAAACGAAATCGACTGCGCAGCCTTCGAACCTACAAAGAACTTCAGGTTACTTGTCAGGAGGCTAATGCCCGGGGATGAGGTTGCACTTTCGGGAAGTGTCAGCTCGAGAACTCTCAATATTGAAAAAATCGAAATTAAAAAGCTTGCACCTGTATATAAAGAAAAAAACCCGGAATGTCCGAATTGCGGAAAGCGCATGAAGTCCGCAGGGCAGGGACAGCAGTTCCGCTGCAAAAAATGCGGAACGCAGGCCGCCTCAAAAATCAGGTGCGAAGTAAAAAGAGACCTTGCAGCAGGATTATATGAGGTCCCCCCCTGCGCCAGACGGCACCTTGCAAAACCTCTGGTAAGAGAACAGAGATCTGATGTGGATATCCACCCTGCCCGATAAGAACCTGCCCGATAAGAACCTGCCCGATAATAAGTCTGTAAACTTAAAGAAATTCGTAAACTTAAAGAAATTCGTAAATTTAAGGCATCAAATCCTGAGTTCGGAAGGCTTCTTGAGTTTTTCAGATTATCTCCGACCCTGTTGATTCTAATTTATTTCCAGAATCGGAGGGACTTTTCTTTTATGCTCGTTTCTCTCGATGCGCTTTATGACAGAATTCAGCTGCTCTATGGAGATGCAAAGGGTACTCACGATGGTTTCAGGATCTTCATTCTGCTCAAGCATTCTGAGCACCTTATCTACTTTAACATAAGAGATCCCAAGATCGGCTTCATCGGTCTGGCCTGCCCAGAGGCCTGCGGACGGTTTTTTGGAAATAAGAGAATCCGGGACTCCTAGTCTGCGAGAAAGCTCCCAGACCTCGGTTTTGTAAAGCCCGCCTATGGGTTCGAGATCAACGCCTCCGTCTCCATATTTTGTGTAATACCCGAGCAGGATTTCGGTTTTATTGCCGGTTCCGATGACCATACGGTTCATCCGGTTTGCATGGAAATATAGAAGAGACATCCTGACCCTTGCCTTCAGGTTTCCCCTTGAGAGCCTGTCTGCAGACTCACTTTCAGGGACTGCAGCCATGAAAGACGAAATAATTCCTGAGATATCAATTGTCCGAAACTCGATCCCCAGCCAGTTTGCAAGAGCTTTTGCATCTTCGCTGTCTTCAGAAGGGGTAAGGTCGGATTCGGGCATGTGAATTCCGAGCACCTTATCTTTTCCCAGGGCTTTTACGGCGAGAGCTGCGGCAAGAGCTGAATCTATCCCCCCACTAATGCCTACAACTGCCCCGTTTACACCTGCTTTGCTGATTTCGTCCCGGATAAAATCAATAATCCTGTTCTGCGCGATTTCAAGATCCATGCTGTCAAATTCCTGAATGTTCGTAGTAATAAGTCTAAAAGAAATAAAGATATGGATGATATTAATATCTGGATAATATGGAGATTAATATCTGGATAATATGGAGATTAATATCTGAATAATATTGAGATACGAATAATAAAGTTCGAATGGGATCAGAGTTTGAATAATATCAAACAATTTTATACACAGAAGGTCTAGATACATCTCCAGATATATTATAATTCTCAGAGGAAAAAGGGATGGAGGGTAAACTTATTTAATAAATAGAGGTATAGGGGGTAATATCCCGGATATTATAATATAAATAACTGATTATCAAATGTACCTCTAACCGACAAAATTGTTGTGTGGGCAGGGATGCAGGTCATAAAAGGGGTTTCGAATAGGAACACCGGACAGGAAAATCAAGGGCTCCGGTTATTCCGTAGCAAAGCCTCCGGGATAAAAATCTCCCTGATCACAGGCATTGAAATAAAAAGAGCATCTAATATAGAAAACAGGTAGTTCCATAATACACAGTCCGGAAAAATATGAAAAACCCGGTGTCTGTTCATTTTATGTAATTATTAAATAAAAATTAAAATTAAAAAGACAACTATTTTCGGGATGATCTATGGAAGAAATACAGTTGAAGGTTGAAAAGGCATATCCTATCGACCTTGGAAGAGGAATTATCCGACTCGACCCTACGGCTTTACTGAAACTTCAGCTCTCGCCAGGCGATATCGTGGAAATAAGGGGGAAGAAAAAGACCACGGCAAAGGTTTGGAGAGCTGACAGGCAGGATTGGGAACAGGGACTCGTGCGAATTGATAACTTCATCCGGCAAAACGCAGGAGTTTCCATAGGAGAGAAGGTAACCATCAAAAAGGTGGAAGCCCCGGAGGCAAAAAAACTTATTCTGGCGCTTCCGGAAAGTATGATGCAGGGGGGACCTGAACTTCAATTCGGGGAACATGCAAATGAGATCATAAAAAGGCATATCCTTAAAAGGCCGGTTTTCAGGGGAGACATAATTCCTATAATCAACTCCATGTCTCAGCCAATGACTGAATCCCTGACTACAAGCCAGGTAATACCTCTGGTAGCTGTTGAGACCGACCCTGCAAACACAATTGTCCTTATCACGGAAGCAACAGTCATCGAACTTCGGAAAAAGCCGGTACAGGGCTACGAAAAAGCGACCAGGGGCGTAACCACCTATGAAGACATAGGAGGCCTTGGGCAGGAGATCATGCGTGTCCGGGAAATGATAGAGATGCCCATGAAGCATCCTGAGCTTTTCGGCCACCTTAATATAGAGCCTCCGAAGGGAGTTATCCTCTACGGCCCTCCGGGGACCGGAAAGACCCTGATTGCAAAAGCCGTAGCCAATGAATCCGGAGCAAGTTTCCATTACATTGCCGGCCCTGAGATCGTAGGGAAGTTCTATGGAGAAAGCGAGGAAAGGCTCAGGAAGATTTTCGAAGAGGCAACTCAGGATGCACCATCGGTCATTTTCATTGATGAGATTGATTCCATTGCCCCAAAACGAGAAAACGTAACAGGGGAAGTGGAGAGGCGAGTCGTTGCCCAGCTCCTGACCCTGCTTGACGGGATGGAAGAGAGAGGGCAGGTCGTGGTTATAGGAGCCACCAACCGTGTTGATGCAATCGACCCAGCACTCAGGAGACCGGGCCGCTTTGATAGGGAAATCCATATAGGTGTGCCTGATACCAAGGACAGGTACGAGATCCTTCAGATCCACACAAGGGGCATGCCAATTGAGAGAGATGTTGAAGTAGGGAGCGAAGTCGAAATCGAAGCTGATGAAGCTGCCCTTGAGAGGGAAAGGAAAGAAAAGACAAATGAATACCTGATGTACCTTGCCGAACGTACCCAGGGTTTTGTGGGTGCAGACCTTCTGGCGCTTGTGCAGGAAGCTGCCATGCGGTGCCTCAGGGAAGAGCTGCCTGACCTTGACCTCGAGAAGGAAGCAATTCCGCCGGAAAGGCTGGAAAAGATAGTTGTAACCAAGAAAAATTTTGAAGATGCCCTCATGGAAGCTGAACCCTCAGCTCTGAGAGAGATTTTTGTGGAAATGCCCACAGTTAACTGGGATGATGTGGGAGGGCTGGATGAAGCAAGGCAGTCCATTATTGAAGCTGTGGAGTGGCCAATAAAAAGCCCGCAAAAATTCGTCCAGATGGGTATAAAGGCCCCGAGGGGAATCCTGCTTTATGGTCCTCCAGGGACTGGAAAGACTCTGATAGCCCAGGCAGTATCCAGAGAGTCGAATGCCAATTTCATAAGCGTTAAAGGGCCTGAGATCTTCTCGAAGTGGCTTGGGGAATCGGAAAAAGCTATTCGTGAAACCTTCAAGAAAGCGCGGCAGGTTGCTCCCTGTGTAATTTTCTTTGACGAGATCGATTCGGTTGCTTCTATGCCAGGCATGGAGTCCACAGACAGCCATACCTCGGAGAGGGTGCTGAACCAGATCCTGACAGAGATGGACGGGCTTGAGACCCTGAAAGATGTGGTCGTAATTGCCGCAACCAACCGCCCTAACCTTCTGGACCCTGCAATCCTGCGCCCTGGCCGTTTTGACAGGCTGGTCTATATCGGGTCTCCTGACCGTAAAGGCAGGCTCAAAATATTTAAGATCCATACAAAGAATACGCCGCTTGCTGAGGATGTGGACCTTGGAATCCTTGCCGATATAACTGAGGGCTATGTAGGTGCTGATATAGAATCCGTATGCAGGGAAGCTGTAATGATTGCCCTTCGGGAGAATTTCGATATAGAAAGTATCGAAATGAGGCACTTCAGGGAAGCTCTGAAGAAGGTAAAGCCCACTATTACGGAAAATATTGCTCAGTTCTATGAAAAGATCGAGGCGCAGTTTAAGGGAGGCCAGAAACTCATAGAATCGGGTGCTTATGTCGGTTACAGGTAAGAGTTTAAATGAATAACTCTTTAAAGGAGCAATTCTTAAAGGGAAAAAGTTTTAAAGAATATGGTTTCAAATGACATAAAATATTCAAAGTGAAAAGCCAGCTTTACCCAAACCCGCATAACATACTGAGCACGGAGATACGATAAAAATGTCTAAAGTATTTGCAAGGAACCTTCTCTTCAACAAGCAGGTAATGGCTACCGACGGCACAGAGATAGGAACGCTGAGCAACATTGTAGTCGAGATTAAAGGGGGAAATATCATTGACCTGGTGGTCACCCCGAATGCCAATTTAGATATTTCCAGGTACAAAAAAGCGGACAACTTTATTCTCGTTCCCTTCGATTCCGTAAGTGCCATAAAGGACTACATAATAATAGACAAAATGAAAGCAAAGGCGTAAATTAAAACAAAAGAAAGGGGACGAAAATTCCCCTTCTTTCAGTCCTTGCATTTGCTTTTTCATTTTATTAGTCTTTTAACCCAGAGGAACTCTTCTTTATGTCCCGATTCCCGTCTCACCCGAATTGCACCTCGCCCGAATTGCGCCTCGCCCGAATTGCGCCTCGGGAGTACGCTGGTCCTTTTCGCTACGCTCAAGAGGACTAATTTATGTCTTAGAATCTTGCTCATTTATCCTAATTGCTATTCGGGAGCCCATCGTCCTTTTACTTCGTTTCGCTCGCTCAAGAGGACTAATTTTAAGTTATAGACCTTTTGTCTCGAATCGTTCCTGGAATTATTCAATTCGTCTTATTTTCAAAAATAAAATCTGATAAATTGGGCGTAAATATTTACGTCCTAATGGCATGCCCACAGCAATTATAAAGACCAAACTGTATGGAATAATGGAGAATAGATAAACAAATGAAAGGTGGTCAAACTGATGCTTAAAAAGAGCAGCAAATATGATACTGATTTTGTTAAAGAAAATATGATGGGACCAAACGCATTGAAAATAATTGAGGAATTATCGGAGTCTTTAAAACTTGAAAAAGGCATGCGAGTACTTGATCTTGGCTGTGGGAGAGGACTAACTTCAATATTCCTGGCAAAAGAATATGATGTTACAGTTTTTGCAACTGACCTCTGGATCAGTGCGACAGATAACTATGAAAGAATTAAGTCAATGGGACTGGAAGATAAAATAATACCAATACATGCAGAAGCACATGATTTACCATTTGCACATGAGTTTTTTGATCTTGCTATAAGTGTAGATGCCTATCATTATTTTGGGGTCGAAGCAGATTATTTGACAAAGTATTTTGCTCCACTTGTAAAAAAAGGAGGACAAATAGCAGTTGCAGTTCCAGGGCTGAAGAAGGAATTTACAAATGGAGTTCCGGCAGAATTAGTACCATACTGGTTTGATGATATGACTTTAACACTACACTCATGTGACTGGTGGTATAATCTATGGAAAACTTCTGATTCGGTAAGTATTCAAGAGTGCAAAGAATTAAATTGCTTAAAAGAATCCTGGCAGGATTGGCTTTTGTGTGATAACGACTATGCTCGTAGAGATATTGGAATGATGGAAGCTGAGGGTGGAAATTACTTTAATATGGTTTCACTCATAGCTACTAAATTGTAAAGAAGTTTTTTAACGAGTCAATTTCTGTTTTAATACAGGGAGGTCTTAGGCGTGAAAGATTTTCCTGAATTTATGAAGAATAAAAGTAATCATATCAGCAGTACATATCAGCAGTAAGGAGCAAAATACTGAAGATATTGATTGCTATTTTTTCGAAGGTGCGGACGGCAGTCAGATGGCGTTCTGGACCTGTTATTCTGACAGGGTTTCTAACTGACAGAGTTTCTAATATACTTAGATTGGGTATTGGATTTAGTCTGTATGGCAGTTCTTTGATAAAAAAGGCTTATTCTTCTTCCGTTTTGATTCTATAAAAAAGAGATATAAATGTAAATGAGTTTAACTCATTAAAAATATTAAATCAAGTCTTTTGTCTGTAATATACTGTTTATTTAGGCCTTTTACTTTCATCGGGTTCCTCTTCTATGTTTATTTGTTCTACTGTACCTTCTCGTTTTTCTTCTACTGATTCTAGTTTTTCCATAAATTCTTTTTCTTTATTATCATTCTTTACTTTTCTTGCTGGCATTTGTTCACCCCAATAGTTTGATGTTAATAGTTTGATGTCTGCTGAAGTAATAAATATGTTGAAATGCCTGCTAATGCTGAATTGTTTTTTGGCTAATATAAACCTGCTTTTATGTCAAATATAAAATCAACAGCATTAAACACTACACCATTTTTGTAATTTACTGCTTTATGTTGCCTCAACTTGCGAACAGGGAGTACAAGTTCTTTATGGGTTGTTTTCCCCTGATGGTGAAGTTAGCGTTTTCATACAGAATAGATGAATTCATGGTTCATCTTTTAGTTTCTTCAATAATATATGGAAAACTTCCGATTCGGTTAGCATAAACGAATGTAAAGAATTAAAGTGTTTAAAAGAGGCATGGCAAGATTGGCTTTCGTGTTAATGACTTTGCTCGTAGAGTTATTGAAATGATGAAAGCTGAAGATGGAAATTATTTTAATCTGGTTTCAATCATAGCTACTAAGAGCCTATCCGAAAAGTCAATCATTGCATGTTGTAGAAGTTACAATAGGTCCTAATATCGAGTATCTGCTACGTTGTGCATATTTCCAAGTGTAAAATCTACAGCAGGTTACAACACTTTTCGGATAGGCTCTTAGTTGCAGTGAACCCCCTGAAGGTTTTGCAAGGTGGTCTTTGAGATTGTTAGCTGATCAGGCTGTAGATCTTGGCTATATCGAGAATATTTCTCATGAAACAGTTCGCCGTACTTTAAAAAAACGAAATCAAACCCTGGCAAAGGAAAGGATGGGTAATTCCCCCGGAACAAAACAGTAGCTTTGTTGCAAATATGGAAATGGTTCTGGATGTTTATAGTCCATTTGATCCACGAAATCCTGTTATGTGTATGGACGAATCCCCAAAACAACTGATTGCAGAAACCAGGATTCCTGTCCCCTGTTCACCGGGGAAACCAGCCAGGTATGATTATGAATACAAACGTTGTGGAATGTGCAATATATTCCTTGCCTGTGAACCATTGGCAGGAAAACGAATGGTGAAAATTACTGAAAGAAAAACCAAGCGAGATTGGGCTTGTTTTCTGGAAGAAATTGCACTTCAACAGGAAAATTCAGATAAAATTACGCTGGTAATGGACAATCTAAACACGCATATTCCAGGATCTCTCTATGAAATATTTCCACCAGCAAAGGCGAAGGCTCTATGGGATAGGTTTGAGTTTGTGTACACACCAAAACATGGAAGCTGGTTGAATATGGCAGAGATTGAATTGAATGTACTTACAGGTCAATGTTTAAAAAGGAGAATGGATAACATCGAAGCTGTTAGGAAAGAAGTATTAGCCTGGCAAAAGTTCAGAAACAACAAAAATGCAAAGGTTAATTGGCAATTCACAACAGAAGATGCAAGGATAAAATTATCACGTCTTTATCCGACACTTGAGGATTGACGCGACACTAGTAGTTGTGTTTACTTGGAAATATTTTGGTTCTGGTAGTTTTGATTAAGGTTCTTTTTGGCAAATGCGAACAGGACTCTTAAAAGATAGATTTAAATCTTTAAACGTTCAAACTGTTTCATTATATTTTTAATGTCGATTTTGGTTTTGCCGGCGTTTTTATTTTATTAGTCTATAAAAATTGGAGGGATATATTAATGAAAATTAAGACAAAGTCACGTTCAATATTTCTAGCATCAGCATTTCTGATTTTATTTTTAATTTATATTTCTTCTACTGCTTCAGCATCTACCATACCGGTAAGTAATTCGACTGTTAGTGATACAACTGAACCATATACATTTGTTACAAAATGGGGTTCTCCTGGCAGTGAAGATGGACAATTTTATTATCCAAATGGTGTAGCTGTAGATTCCTCGGGCAATGTTTATGTTGCTGATTCCAATAACCATCGCATTCAGAAGTTCGACAGTAATGGGATGTTTATAACCAAATGGGGTTCTGAGGGCAGTGAAGATGGACAATTTAATTATCCAGTTGGTGTTGCTGTAGATTCCTCGGGCAATGCTTATGTTACTGATTTCTCTAACCACAGCATTCAGAAGTTCGACAGTAATGGGATGTTTATAACCAAATGGGGTTCTGGGGGCAGTGAAGATGGACAATTTGCTTATCCAGTTGGTGTTGCTGTAGATTCCTCGGGCAATGTTTATGTTGCTGATTTCTCTAACCACCGCATTCAGAAGTTCGACAGTAATGGGATGTTTATAACCAAATGGGGTTCTGTGGGCAGTGAAGATGGACAATTTATTTATCCACTTGGTGTTGCTGTAGATTCCTCGGGCAATATTTATGTTGCTGATGAGTACAATCATCGCATTCAGAAATTCGACAGTAATGGGATGTTTATAACCAAATGGGGTTCTGAGGGCAGTGAAGATAGACAATTTGCTTATCCAACCAGTGTAGCTGTAGATTCCTCGGGCAATGTTTATGTTGCTGATTCTTCCAATTACCGCATTCAGAAGTTCGACAGTAATGGGATGTTTATAACCAAATGGGGCTCTTATGGCAGTGAAGATGGACAATTTACTTATCCAACCAGTGTAGCTGTAGATTCCTCGGGCAATGTTTATGTTGCTGATTCTTCCAGTTACCGCATTCAGAAGTTCGCTCCAGTAGAGACACCTGAACCTCCTGCACCAGCAAGGGAAATTACGGTAGGTGATAATTCTGGAGCTGATTTCATATCAATTCAGGAAGCGGTAAATAATTCCGTACCCGGAGACTCAATAATCGTGAAGCCTGGAACTTATACTGAAAATGTTCTTGTTAATGTACCAGGGTTAACTATAAGATCAGAATCAAATCATGGAAGTGTGCAGGTAAAACCTTTGGATGAAAGTAAAAGTACCTTTATGATAAAAGCTGATTCTATAACAATCATTGGTTTAAATATAACAGGAGCCAGTCAGGATTTTGATAAAAGTGCAATCAGTCTTTATAGTGATATGAATAATCTGACAGGCAACACTATTGAAAATGGTTGTATTCTTCTGGGATCCGAGAAAGCAGGCAATTTAATATCCGAAAATAAGATTTCAAACGATGAAGGTGAAGGCATACATATTTCCTGTTGTGGATATACTAATACAGTTTCAAATAATACGATCTCAAATTGTTTCATTGGCATATACGAATATGATCAGGCAGCAGATATTCGTAATAACAGGATTACTGACTGTGATTATGGGATTAAGCTTGCCCAAGCAAGTTCAGGAATTGACAATAATACAATATTAAACTGTGATGTAGGGATTCTTTTAGGAGAAGCTTGTCATGTTGACATAGTCAACAATAAAATAATGTTCTGTGGAGAATGCGGAATTTTTGATCAGGAAAACTTTGGCGGCCAACGAATCTACAATAATTATTTTAACAATATTCTAAACGTAAAGCTTGGACCTGGTGAAGGTGGGAATACCTGGAATAATTCACTTACTCGAGGTACTAACATTGCCGGAGGCCCTTATATTGGAGGAAACTTCAGGTTTTATCTTAAAACCTGACGGTCTTGAAACCTCGACCATGCCGGGCTCCAGGCCCGACCCAGGCCAGCTTATTGGAGGAAGGAGTGCGAGCATGGACAGGCCAGAAAAGCAGAATGCTGAAGATGGTATGTCAGGAGAACTCAATAAGCCCCATTCACTCACTTATGCTTTGCAGCATAGCAGAAGAACCACAAGACCAATACGAGATCCTGGGACCAATACCAAATGTGATTTCCATATCATTTCATCTCCGATTATGATTTTGTACTAACAAATTAAAAATCAAAATCGGAGCCACTATGTTTCCTCAGATGAGTTACTGAGTACTCAACCCCAAAAGACAAGTCTACACGAAATCGTCGTCCAAGAGGGTGAATCGATACGGAGACTCACTAACATACCGCAAAAATAACTGACCCCTTAGTATAAATCCCTGCCGAAAGTTTGACGAGACACGAAGGTCTGATCCATGCACTCACCAAGCAAGCAGGCAGGCGGGCAGGCATCTGGTCTATGGCATACAAGAACCATTTGGAGAACCAGGGCGGGCATCTGGTCTATGGTATACAGGAACAATTCGGAGAACCATGCCAGAAAATCCCGCTTGATAACCTATTACCCTACATGCAGTTAATTCTTGAAGGAAAACAGATCAGAAACTACCAGTCATCCAGGCGAGCAGGGGCCAGACGGTTCCGTTGCAAAAAATATCTGCTACGGATATAATAAAATAAAAAGGAAATCAAAGGTAGTGACATGCTATCTAATTCCTTTAAATGGAAGCACTTTGTAGGTGAAATTATCCTATTGAATGTAAGATGGTACTTAAAATACCCATTAAGCTATCGAAATTTAAAGGAAATGATGATAGAAAGAGGAATTCAAGTTGATCACAGTACTATAATGAGATGGGTGCATCAATATTCTCCTGAACTAGAAAAGAAAATAAGAAGACATTTAAGACCAACAAATGATTCATGGAGAGTTGATGAAACCTATATCAAAGTAAAAGGTAAATGGAAATATTTTTACCGAGCAGTTGACTCAAATGGAAATACAATTGATTTCATGTTAAGTGCAAAACGAAATCGGAAAGCAGCGAAGAGATTCTTTAAGAAAGCTTTAAGTTCTAATCATAATCAAATTCCAAGAGTAATAACCGTTGATAAGAATCCAGCTTATCCACCTGCGATAGATGAACTGAAAAATGATAAAATAATACCTAAAAACGTAGGAATTCGACAAATCAAGTATTTGAATAACATTATAGAACAAGATCATAGGTCTATAAAGCGAATAGTTAATCCAATGTTAGGATTTCAGTCTTTTCAATCTGCTAATAAGACTTTAAAAGGAATTGAAGCTATGAATATGATTAAAAAAGGACAAGTAAATGATCTAGATTATTCTGGTCTTAATGAAGTCAAATACATTAATCAATTATTTGGTATAATTTTATAATGTTGGTATGTTTCCCTCGGATCTTTTGACTTTTATTCATTACTTATAGATTTACATATTTTTTTGAATTTTTTGCAACGGAACCACTATCTTTGGTTTTCTTTATTCTATTGTATCATTAGAAAAAGATTTTTTGCAACGGAACCTAAACAATTTCTTGACTTTACCACAAGCCAATCAATTTGAGAGAATATAAAAAAATAATTCCTGACAGGATATTGATTGCTACAAGCTGACCTTTTCTTTTATTCCATCTTTTCGCCATGATATGATTTACCCAGTAAGCCGTCGAAGTTGCCATCATCCCAATCACAAAAGCCACAACAACATCAGGGAACCCAAAAATCCTACTGAGGATAAACCCAACTCCTCCAACTACACACACAGGACAGACCATATTACTACTCCTTGTTTTTGCCTCTATTCAAGCAATTAAATAAATCCCCACAAATTTGCATATCCAGACAAATTATATAGAATAAAAAGATTCAAAAATATAAATAAACATATATAAGAAAAAGCAGGAATAATAATAAGTGTCTTAGAAAGTTAAAAATGTATTTGATTATTTAGAGACTATCTTAAAATTCAAACAATTTCTACAATTGGGATAGGACTTATGCATTTGAACTGAAAAATGAGGCAGTGTCGCAAATTTGCAGTAAATTCGAAGTCAAGTTTTTATGTACTGTGTGTAATTTTGTTCTTCCGATATGGAATTTTCAAACTATCAATTTCTTGAGATTTATGATTTTACAGCAAAATCGGCACATTGCCCATAATCCTCCTGCAAGTCCATGTACCAGACAATAATCGAAGTATGGAAAGTGAAATCAGTGATGAGAGAGTTGCTGTCCGGTTTCATTCTGAGAAAATAGGCTTCCTTCTTGCAACTGTTGATGATTTTCTCATGAATGTTAAAATCGGGGAGGGGATCGAACAGGCTCTGGAAAAAGTAGACACAATCCGGGAAAGCTAAATTTATTTCCCAGTTTTTCTTTCTTCCCTTTATTTTCTTTCCTTTGCCTTCTATAGTAAACTTACGAATTAATTACACTTTTAAAAACCAATTATAGTTTAAAATGTAAATATTTACACTTAAGCCGCTATGGGTTTTATAACTACGAAAAACATAGACGGGCAGGGAAAAACTCAATCAAGATTCTATAACCACGGAAAACACGGAAAGCGCGGAAATCTCTGTGCCCTCATTTCCTTTATTCTGTGTTTTCCGTGCTTTCAGTGGTTCGCTTTTTCGTCCGAATATGATCAACAAATGAAGTAAGTACACTTTTGAATTTCATTTTCAGCAAAGGATCAAATTTATAAAGTGTAAATATTTTATATGATGAGCCTATCCCATAACTCAAAATTTACTTCTTTGGATCCAGTTTTTAAGCAACCAATCAAGCTTATGACTATGAAACCAATCATGAATATTTCTGATAATTGAGAATAAATATGGGTTTTGGATAGGCTCGATTACTATATTTTTATCGGGGGAGCTGTCACTCCCCTGAACCTTCCCGCCAGAGTAGTATAAGTTCTTTGAGCCTTTCGTCCGTGAGTTCTGCTCCGGTTTCAGGGATTTGCAGCCCATTGCGATAGATATGGATGGCCTCCTGTAGTTCTTCGGTACTTATGTTTACTCCTTCCTGAGAATCCGGGCTATCCCATGGGTTCCAGGTGCGAACTGTCCAGTTCCAGCTCTGTGTAACTTTTTCGTCCCCGTTTATGGCAATTGCTGTAATGTTATAAATGCCTGGAGAACGGATGCTATCCGAGTATGAGCTTTTCTGGACACGGGATTCAGAGATTATGCTTTCTCCATTAAGATACCAGATTACATTGCAGGCATAGTTTGTACTAACACTAAACTCCTGCTTCTTTCCTTTGTAGCTTGTAATATTTCCGCCGGGACTAGCTGAGTTAAGTGAAAGAGGAGTCACTGTTATATAACCGGGTTTTGTCTCGGTGTCAAACACGTTACTGTTTTCGATAGTCAGAGAGACTGCATAATTTCCGTAAGACCCGTAGGTATAGGTTGGATTTCGGGCTGTAGAGTCTGTATTTCCATCTCCGTTCATGTCCCATTCCCATGAAAAGGCATTTTTGGAGAGGTCAGTGAACTGGACCGTAAGAGGATAAACCCCGCCTGTGATATTTGAGGAAAAGTCAGCCTCAGGAATTTCATTGCTGGTTGTGAAAGCTTTTATGCAGAGATTCGCTTCCGAGTTGCTGGATATATCTTCCCACTTGACCCCGTCTGGGCTCACATAACTTTCTCCGGGATTTGCCTGTGCCTTGCTGCTGTAAAGGGCTACAGGCTGTTCGACTGCAAGAGGACCTTCAGCAAAAGGATTGCTGAATCTTATAACTACTGAGAATTTATCTCCTGCACGTATGGGTACTCCCGAGTTCAGCACATATGTATGGTATCCTGGGAAGGAGTATCGGCCGTTTTCCTTTGCAACGAATCCTTGTCCCGAGTTAACAGGGCTGGAAACCGGATTTTTGTAGACGTATATTTCGTAAGCCGTATTAAGGTCCGTAGTATAGAATCCTATAGCTCTGAGGGTTTCATCCCTTTCAGATGTAAAGACATTACCACCCCAGGCAATCGAGCTTCCTGGATATTCTTTTGATACTATCCATCCAAGAGGGTCATACTGGTAGATATGGCCATAATTATCCTGACTTTCAGCTGTGAATACGGCATTTTCATCAAATCCGATTTTTGTGTCGTAGTATGAAATATAGAAGTATCCGTCTTCACCCCAAGTTTCACCCCAGCTATTCTTCGCTATAAAAGCCCCGTCTCCGGGCGGAACCTGCGTAAACAAATTCCTGTCAAAAGAGTCATTCCAGCCCACAATGGTTACAGCGTGGTTGGCAGTCAGGCTCTTAGTGTATTGATAGGCGTTATTTTCTTCCTGATAATAAGCCAGATTCCAGTACATTGTGGAGTACACAGCCCCGTATTCCAGAAGTGCCCTTTTGAGAACCTCGTTATCCAGAAACTCTGTCTTTTCAGGGAGGAAAAGTACCTCCTGCACATGTTTCTGTACAGGAAGCCCTGTGGGGGAATAGGCGGACGACTCGTAATAAGGGTCTTTGGATTCATTTACAGGCCCACTCCAGCGGGAAAGGTATGCTGTTGATATGAATGCGTTCCCGCCGTCATCCGAAGTTAGATCGAAACCTTCCGGATAGTTCTTTGCTACAAGGTTCTTCATGTTGTTTTCGGAATAGTCATAGCTTTTTCTTTCTGCTCCCAGAAGGTAAGATTCGAGAGACGCCATGCTTGCAAAGGCCCAGCAGCTTCCATCCTTTCCCTGATTCTTTGCAACTGTTACTTTCCCTTCCTTGCGCAGATCATAAGCAGGTGGAAGGTCTGAACCTGAAGCTCTCAGTAAAAGTCTTCCTTCAGAGCTTGCAAGTTCTGGCAGGTTCACAGGCGAGGGTCTATACCCTGTGCCTGAAGTCTGTCCGTAACTATCTCCAAAAGAAAGAGGTTCAATCGGGCCTGGATGCCAGAGTTCCAGAAAGCTGGGGTCTATTGGTGCTGTTTCAATCACGGATTCAGCAGAAGATGTACCGTTCTGCGGCATTTCATGGTTTTCGATATTTCCGGCAGCAAAACATGTGCTGCCAGGTAAACACGAAATCAAGACCATAAATACAAACAGAGAGGATTTGATTCTCTTAAGCAGGGAGAATTTTATTGTTGTCAAGATTTTTAGCCTCAGTTAGATCATATCCTGGCCAGCCAACCGGAAGTTTCATAAAGCTGGTCGTTATTATAGACATTTGTCTATTATTTTATAGCCAACTTATAGAGATATTTGTAAAATCGGTCTATAAATAGTTTTCTAACTGAGCAAATTTTTTATTATATGACTGGACAATTTTATTCCTATAAGTGCCCTGCAAAAGCTAATCATAGCTTTACTCATTAGCGAAAAAGGGTTCCGTTGCAAAAAATCCTTTCTAATGATACAATAGAATAAAAAGGGTTCCGTTGCAAAAAATCTGGTTTTTTTACAAAATCAGTGTAAACCTTTACAATTAGAAAAGTTAATCATTTTCATTCGGGAGAAAATGACACACAACGGTGAAAATTATAATATCAAAATGCAGAGATATTTTTTTGCACCAGAACCCGAAAAAGCGGTTTACTGCACTCTTGAGTGCTTGGCAAGGTTCTGAAAAGTTCATGGCATCAAGAAGATTGTTTATCAACTGTTGAATAATTTCTAGTTCACAGTAATTTCCCCTTCTTGTTGGGAAATAGGCTCTTTCACGAACTAATTTTTTGAATCAATTCATCAGGCTCGGAATTCGCTCATTGTCTTTTTTAGTTGTACATCGGTTTTTAAAATATACAGGTAATAAATGCCGATAATCACGCCTGAAAAGATAACAAGAAGAGTCTGGTTTATTTCTGCAGTTTTGAGGGCAACAAGGACAATTCCTGCAGGGACGAAGAGGATAAAATTGGAGAATACTATTTTCAGGGCTGTTGAAGCTTTTACTCCGGAATAGGACATCATCTTCAGGCACAGGTAACCGTATACCAGAATTCCTGATATCGAGAAAAGGATCAATGCCAGACGTGCGCTTCCAAGCAGGCCGCCGATAACAAGTGAAAGAAGCCGGGTGGCCAGGTTGAAAAAATTGTAGTGAAAGCCGAAGTGGGGCTTTTCGACTACTACGTATATCGTGGTTAATGGGGATGAGATAAACCATACAAAAGCCCACAGACTCAGGATCTGGGCGTAAACACCTGCTTCTGCCCAGGCTTTTCCGAAAACAACTGTAAAGACGTCACTGCCTACAATTGTCAAGATCAGTATCGGAAACATGCCTATGATCACAAGTATTTTGAAAACATTTTCAACAAGGGAAGGGAGGGTACCTTCGGATAAGGCTCTTGATGCTCTCTGAAAGAATACCTGTGAGATTGATCTACCAATGAAACTCATTGGAAGCTGTAAAAGGCGAAAGCCAAGGGAGTAAAAACCTACTACTGCAGGTGTGAAGAAAGCCGCAAGAAGAAAGGCAGGAAGCTGCCAGGAGACTGAGTTCATAAGGGCAGACCAGGTATCTATAAGCGAAAACTTGCGGTACTTCTTAAACCCCTCATAGATTTTATTCCAGTGCAGGTTTTCCACAATCAGCTTCCTATCATCTTTCCAGATCTGCCCTCCAAGCACAAATGTTGCAATAGACTGTCCGGCAAGACTTCCAGCTACTAATCCGCCTGCACCGACTTTTTCTGCAAGCCCGAAACCTATCTGCGTTGCAGTAACCGAGACCGAACTGAAGACTCTTGAAAGGGAAAGCCTTTTGAAAAGTTTTGTTCTTGAATTCCAGTTATTCAGTGCAAGAAATAACCCATTTACAAAAATAAATGGAGGCACGAGCCAGAGATAGTCTCCTATCTGCTGAGAATTCATAATATTAACTATGGGTTCTTTAAAATACCATGTGATTGGAAAGGTTAAACCACTTACAAACAGCACTGCCAGAAAACTCAGTCCTAACAGGTTTACAGCCTCTTCATCCGATTCAGGCAGCATTATGGAGTATTCGTACCTCATGCAGGCAATGACACTGATAATGCTGGTGATAGAAATGTACAGAGCCCACACTCCAAAATCTTCAGGCCCGTATAGGCGGGTCAACACAGGAGCAGATAGAATTGTAAGGATTTGAGCAAAGGTTGTCCCGCCTGCAAGTGTCAGCACATCGAATGCAAAGCTTTCCTTCTTGTTATTTTGAGATCTATTTTCTGTCGCGCCTGATGTAGTCTCATCCATAGCCTGTACCTTAAACGAAATGGTTCTGGTGCAAAAAATCTGACTTTGTTACAAAATCAGTGAAAACCTTCACAATTAGGAAAGTTAATCATTTTCATTAGGGAAAAAATAATACACAAAGGTAAGAATTATAGTTTCAAATTGCAGAAATATTATTTTTGCACCAGAACCGAATATAGTCTAGTATCTCAAAAATTTAATTACTTGTCATCTTAATAAGCCGGTCGTCCATCATTTTACGATTGATGTTTTCATGAGGTTAATTTTCCAGTGCTATAACTACTTATTTTTTTCCATTATATTTTATAGTAATAATATCATTTTAATTATTGGTATGTTGAACTGTAACTGAACAGCAACATTTTACCTTAAAAACGTTGCTGTCATTTATTACAAGTTTGATAGATTCCAACTATAAATCGATACTATTTTAAAATTTGGAGTTCGCATAAAGAAAGCTAGAACTCAAAGAAAGTTAGACTTAAATAAAGCCAGAATTGCGGCTCCGTTGCAAAAATAATTTTGCTGCCTTTTTAGACTATAACTATTGCGGTTCCGTTGCAAAAAATTATCAGATCGATATTATGAAATAAATAAGAATTTATGAGTATATGATATGCCAGTAAATGCCTATTTATTTCATAGTATCGATTTCATATTTTTTTGCAACGGAACCCAAAAAGCAATAGTTATAGCCTGAGTTCCCAAATTTTAAGCGCATACGCCTAATTCTACAAGTCTAATATGTCAGATGATTGTGATTTCAAAATTAGGGCCTACCGTTCATGTGCTTAAGTTTAAGCACATACTTCTATATCATGAAAAGCTTATGCGCTTAAAAAAGCGGAACTTAGGTTAGATCCTAAAAGGCAGTAAAATTATTTTTGCAACAGAACCAAATTTTTTCTTATATTCTTACTCACCATAATCATGAGCCAGGCAAGCAGGCTAAAAGAGAGAGAAGGGATCTTGTGAGTTGCAGATGAGAACTATCTGCAGCTCACAAAATTAAAAATTAGCATGTATATTTACCTTGACTTTGTCACATTTCCTTTTCACGTCTACCGTGAAGTATAATTTTTCCCCTATAAATTTGGTTTAGTGAAACAAATAACAGATGACTTCATCAAGTCAAATAATATCTCTGTAGAAAAATACATTTCAGAGAAGCATCTTGAATTCTATTTTCAAACGAAAACTCGTTGTATGGTTTTAACCTGTATTGATTACCTTAATGGTTTGCTTCTCCTCCCCTATAGGAAAAATATGAGAAAAATGTCAATTTACTGTTGTAAATGCTCTAACAACCAATCACTAAGCCATTTCCTCTCAACTTCTCCTTGGCGCTCTGCAGATTTCCTCAAATCTGTTCGAACAAAAGCCATTCAAACTATA
>CAVZFI010000015.1:0-32075 GCA_963774465.1 uncultured Methanosarcinaceae archaeon
ATAATTAATAAATTTATTAGATGTACTGTCGTAAACCTGTGTATCTTTTCCGGCACTTATATTTACATTTATGAGAGCTCTGGCACCATTTGTGTGTGCATCAAATGTGATAAGATGCTCATTATATTCCAGATCATCAAAGTGTGCATCGTATGTATTACGGTTTATCTGACTATATTCATAAAAAGATACTATGGATACATTTTTTGAAAAATAGTTGTCTACCCAATTCCTGAATTTTGAAGAACTAATCGAGTATTTTATAGCCGGTTCTTGATCAAGTTTATGGGTAAAAACCGGGTATACCATGCCAGCTCTGGATACACTTTCCCACCATTCCCAGGTGTCGTCATCCAGATTCCCAACTTCTTTTTCCGCATTAACTCCAGAGTCTCCATTTCTCCAGAACATCCCTAATTCTTCATACGCATAAATTGCATGTGTCACATTATCACGGTTTCTCATAGAGCACCATGTTGTTGGTTTCCTTCCGATTTTCTCATAAACGTATGAGTACTCCTCATCCATTATTTTATACGCCTGTTCAAGTGAAAAACTATTTAATTCTTCTGAGTAGTGTACTCCCACATCCCAGGAGTCAGTGGCAACCAGATTGCGTAAGTATTCAAGGTCTGTTTCAGTGTACTGTTCAAGATAATTTCTATCAACCCATATGGTTCCTTTATCATTTTTACTTCCAAGATAGTTTATGCCCTGTTCGGTTGTGTTTCTCGCGTGAGGGCCATCTATCCCGAAAGGCAGAATTTTGTTATTCCCAATTGGGGTTATGAGCTTTCTATCTGCTTCTTGGTTTATACTGTATATATCAACATCCAGGTACGTTCCTTCTCCCATTAAGAAAGTTGTAAACTTGAGGTACCCATTTGAAAAATCCGCATACGGTAATCTTTGCCTTCCGAGGTCATAAAAAGGAGTCGCAATACGGCTGCCGTCTTTTGCGCAGATTGTATTTGTTTTGTTGTACCCATCATACCTGATCTCAAAATTCGATTTTCCTCTGGCATTCCCAATACATATGGTTTCGGATTTGATATCTCCAGAAGAGTTTTTGAAATAACTCGTCAATGCAGTGTTATTATTTCCTTCTTGAATTATCAACTTAGAACCCGGGCTGTTAAGCTCAACACAACTGTGTAGACCATCCGTGTTTATATCCATTGAGACTTGATAAGTACATTTAACCATTGGTGTAAGATTACAGATATAAAGTGATCCGGTTTGCCTTGGTTGTTCTCTATAGTGAACCAGTGGAATAGAAGTCACTTCACAGAACCCTTCAGTCTCTGAAGATTTCATTAAATTTCCCTGGAATGCTTTTATTCCTAAATCCAAAACAGTATCTGCAACTGGAAGTGAACTGTAAGGGAGTAAGCAGGAATCTCTCGTGATTCTATATTCTAATCCTTTTGATGTACCATTAAATATAATCTGTGGCTTCAGCATCCCATAAATTATTGAATATATACTGTCACAAATATTGTCTCGTTGAAATTTTGCGATAAAAAAGTTGTTTGGAATGCTGTTAGTTTCAGAGTAGTTTTGTGAAAACAAGGTAATAATGCCCTGGTCGGTATTCTCACGGGTTTCCAGATTATCTGTTCCAGGGAAAGCTATTGCTCCTCCAACACACAGATAACTCAGCATAAACAATATCAGAAAAAACGTTTTTAGATGGCTCGGGGTCTTCACTAAACCACCAGATCAATTTTATGTCTCTATTTTTCTTTTGATTCTATCCATCAATTTATTATCCATCTGGTCGCTTTTTAATCCCGAAATATTATTGCATGGTATTTGTATTCATAATACATTGATTTCACAAAGGTCATTTCAAAACCATTTTTATTTGCAATTTTTTTAATTTTATTGGGATTATGAGAATACCCAAGAATATCCCGTGGGTACTTTTTCAGGCTTGCTGATACTCTATTTTTAAACTCAAAACCTACTTTACGTAATATTTTCCAGAATCCGGTTTCGTCTGAGAACAGTCCTATTTTCCATAATGGATATAAACGAGGGTCTAACATGTCAAATAATACTATTCTACCTTCTTTAGTAAGATATTTTGATGCATTAAAAATAAATTCATCAATTTCTTGATATGTCAGGTATTGAAAGACTCCAGCTGCAGTAATTATATCGAAAGAAGAGTCCAGCTTGTCCCAGACAGTTTTGTCGTCAGCCAGGATTAAGGTTGTATTTTTACAATTTTTTTTCCTTAATCTTTTGCTTGCTTCATCAAGCATGGATGCGGAAAAGTCAACTCCTACCGTCCTTTCATATTCTTGTGCATAGTAAACCAGGAGTTCTCCAGCCCCACACCCAAAGTCAAGCAATGTTTTGCCCCCATTCAAATGGAATAATTTTTCACTTGCCTCCATAGCAAGAAATTTCTCAGCTGAAGATCTGTGGCCACCACTTCTCTTATCTGCAAAAAATTCTTCCCAGATATTTCTTGGTTTCGATATGTTTTTTCCATATGCTTCAGACACTTTTTTTCACTCCAAATCTTGCTTTTTTACGCCTCTTCATGTGCAATCTAAAACTCATACAGGCTCAACTTTTAGACCTAATTCAAAATCACTTGTAATTGTAACAGGAGACAAAAGGAATTTCTCTTTTTCTCTCATATGTGCGTAATTATTTATATTTTTTCTGACTGAAATAATTTCCAATGAGATATTTTATTTTTGTGATATTTAGTATAACTTTTGTTACAACCTTAGTTCCGCTTTTTTAGGCGCAGAAGCTTCTTATGATCTCGAATTATGTGCTTAAACGTAAGCACATGAACTGCAGGTTCTAATTTCAAAATCACAATCTTCTGACCTATCAGACTTGTGGAATTAGATATATGCGCTTAAAATTTGGGAACTCAGGTTACAATTAAAATATTACTCTTAAACTTTCTTTTAAATTATTAAAGATTCAGGGTTTAGTAAAATAACATGTAGACTGAGATTCAAAAGGCGAAACGAAACACTTACAACCGAATTTATAGTTGAAGTTCAAAAAAGATTCCTAAACCCTAATTATTTATTCGTCACCCATGATGAGAGTAATTTTTGTGTGGATTCTAAAATCATTACTGGATTTTAAGAGAGACATAGGAGCAAAAATATTTCTTCTACTGGACAGAGCTACATGGCATAAATCAAAAAAGACAGAGGAATTTTATCAAAACAATAAGCAGTGGTTGCAAATATTATATTTTCCTCCAGCTACTCCAGAGAGAAACCCAAAAAAATATTGTTGGAAAACAACAAGAGAAGAATTAACATCGGTAAAATAATTCAAAAATATTAAAGTATTGAGGAAAGAACTGGATAAATTTTGGGAGAAGCATACATTTACACACAAAATGTCGCATTATTTAAAATGGTGACTATATTACCTTTGATTCAGCGTATATCTGAAACCCGTTATTCAATTCCGAAATATTATTGCATGATACTTGTATTCGTAGTACATTGATTGCACACAGGTCAGTTTCAAAACCATTTTTATTTGCAATTTTTTTAATTTTATTGGGATTATGGGCAAACCCCAGAATATCACGTGGGTGATTATTCAGGCTTGCTGATACTATAATTTTAAACTCAAAACCGACTTTACGTAATATTTTCCAGAGGTCCGGCATCGTCTGAGAACAGTCCTATTTTCCACAATGGGTACAGACGAGGGTCTAACATGTCAAACAACACTATTTTACCTCCTTTATTGAGATAATTTGATGCATTAAAGATAAACTGTCAATTTCTTGCAATGTCAGGTACTGAAAGACTCCAGCTGCAGTAATTCGATCGAAAGGAGCATTCCAGCTTGTTCCAGACAGTTTTGTCGTCAGCCAGGATTAAGGATATATTCTCACATTTTCTTTCCTTGATTCTTTTGCTTGCTTCGTCAAGCATGGATGCGGAAAAATCAACTCCTACCGTCCTTTCATATTCCGGCGCGTAGTAAACCAGGAGTTCGCCTGCACCGCATCCAAAGTCAAGCAATGTTTTGCCCCCATCCAGATGGAATAGTTTTTCCTTTGCTTCCATGGAAATAAATTTCTCAGCTGAAGATCTGTGGCCACCATCTCTCCTACCTGCAAAAAATTCTATCCAGAAATCCTTTTTTTTAGACAGCTTTTTTTCATTTTCCCCAAACATATTATTATACTCCCAAATCTTCCATTTTATAAATCTCCTCCTATATTATCCCCCAAATGATTATTATTTAAAAGATTATAAAGCTTATTCCGCGGCTTAAATAGAATCTTATTGCTTTCCTAATAAAAACAATATTTTTGGCTCTTCGCTATTTCGAGTGGGTAACCACATTCAAAACCGATGTTTATCTATTAGGACAGTCACGTTTTAACTGGAAAATTATTTTCAACCCATACAAAACAGCGAAGAGCGTATTTTAATTATTCAGCTCTTATTTAAACGGTTAATAAGCTTTAATTTTTATTTTTAATACTTTATATTTCTTATTTTTCCTATTCAATCTATATTAGTAAAAATATAGCCTCCTCTTTATTTCTTTACTCAGAGAAAGCTTGTAGTTCCTTTCTTTGTCTAATTCCGTAATTTACAGTTATCCTCACTATTTCTGCCCAAATCTGGCAGTGTGCCTAATTTTCTGTAAAATTTTCTCTATACCCTTAATCTTCTTTTTTGATTACTGCTCCATTACTATATACCTGTTTCCAGTAATCCATTCTTCATTTATATCGATGAGTATTGAGACTACCAGTCTCAATACTGATTTCTGGTTATTTATATCGATGAGTATTGAGACTACCAGTCTCAATACTGATTTCTGGTTATTTATATCGATGAGTATTGAGACTACCAGTCTCAATACTGATTTCTGGTTCGGGAATGCCCCTACTACCCTGCTTCTTCTTTTTATCTCCTTGTTAGTTCTCTCCATCATATTTGTCGTTCTTATTTTTCTCCAATGACTCTGTGGAAACTGCATGTAATTCATTATGTAATTCATTACATCATACTGAAAATGTTCAGGAGTATCAAAAGGATTTAGAATTGTATATTAGATTCGTAAGTAAGCTTATTTTGTCATCGTAGAGTTTGCTCAGTTTTTCCAAGATTATTAATATTCAGAACAAATTATTCTGGGCATTTTATATAATATATAATTATATTTATTCACACTTATACGGTAATCAAACCTACTCCTCTCTAAAAATAAAATGTAGTGTATAAAATAAAATGTAAAAAGTGGGGATAAATATGTCTAAACAAACGGTAAAGATACTCGGTATTCTGCTAGCAGTTTGTTTCTTAATGTCAGTAACAGCTGTGGCAGTAAGTGCAGCTCCTGCTGACGATGGGCGTCCACTATTAAAGGCAGCGGCGCTCAAAAAAGCGATGAGTGAAGAATCGGGCTGCACAGAAACTGAACATCCACTATTAAAGGCAGCGGCGCTCAAAAAAGCGATGAGTGAAGAATCGGGCTACACAGAAACTGAACGTCCATTATTGAAGGCAGCAGCGCTCAAAAAAGCGATGAGTGAAGAAGCAGGCTGCGCAGAAACTGAACGTCCACTCTTAAAGGCAGCGGCGCTCAAAAAAGCGATGAGTGAAGAAGCGATGAGTGAAGAATCGGGCTACGCAGAAACTGAACGTCCATTATTGAAGGCAGCAGCGCTCAAAAAAGCGATGAGTGAAGAAGCAGGCTGCGCAGAAACTGAACGTCCACTATTAAAGGCAGCGGCGCTCAAAAAAGCGATGAGTGAAGAAGCGATGAGTGAAGAAGCGGGCTACGCAGAAACTGAACGTCCACTATTAAAGGCAGCGGCGCTCAAAAAAGCGATGAGTGAAGAATCGGGCTACACAGAAACTGAACGTCCACTATTAAAGGCAGCAGCGCTCAAAAAAGCGATGAGTGAAGAAGCGATGAGTGAAGAAGCAGGCTGCGCAGAAACTGAACGTCCACTCTTAAAGGCAGCGGCGCTCAAAAAAGCGATGAGTGAAGAATCGGGCTACACAGAAACTGAACGTCCACTATTAAAGGCAGCGGCGCTCAAAAAAGCGATGAGTGAAGAATCGGGCTGCACAGAAACTGAACGTCCACTATTAAAGGCAGCGGCGCTCAAAAAAGCGATGAGTGAAGATCAAGGAAATGAGACCAATAAAGACTGGTAATTCACCAAGTGATACAAGAGAGAAAACTAATGTAGGAATTACGCAGTTGAACTGAAAGATCAATAGCATTAAACCTTTAACTGTTTAAAATGAAAATTAAAACCATAGTGTTTATTGTAATTGATTTTTGAACCTCAAGTGCGTAATTCCTATAATGATTAGGACTAAGAGCCTATCCGATAAATTTTGTGACCAACTTTAACATTGCAATTGCATTATGCACACTGCCCTAAATTTAGCATGAAAGTAGGAACAAAACTGGTTCCTCATGCTCCTTTTTCATTTTCTACTCCTAATCACATTTAAGCCTTCGATGGCAATTCATTGATCAGTTTAGGTACGGTTTTGAAAAACCAAAATTAGGACAACCTTACTGCCCAAGGTAATGATGAAATCAACAGTCAAAAAAGGCAAGGTGAAAGGTACTTTCATGTGTTTGTGCCTGTTATTCAAAGAATGTCATGTTCTTTTAGGTAGAAAATAAGATGTACTTTTTTAGGGAACCATTATTCACCTTAATTAACGGAAAAAAGAGAAATAATCTTCAGTTTGATAGTGAGTTTAAGAGAGCCCTAGTTAAACTTAGATTGCAGAGTTATGTTATTTTTTCAAAGTCCCGACAATAGGATAACCCTTTAATATTTCAGCCCCATGTGGTGCCTTGTCCATTTTTCCAGTGAGATCTATCCCGGCATTGCATCCTTTATGACTGCCATTTTTCCAAAGATCATTATCAGAGACATTATAGACCTGGCCTTGATAGGCAACGTATGCCTTCCCATTTTTACCGTTGTACTCTGCAAGTTCTTCAAGTGTATATTCTTTTGTTTCCGATTTCTCTATCACATTCTGCATTTCACTTGCAGTCTGTCTTTCAGTTGCCTTTTCTCCAGTTGAAGTAACTACTTCAACTGGAGTTACAGCCTTTTCCGGGGTTCCTGTTTCATTTGGAGTTACCGGTTTATTTCCCGCGCATCCTATTGCGAGGAATATGCCGAACAACACTATCAATATAATCAGTGCTTTTCTCACTATTTCACCCATACAATATAGTGTTGTATCCTGAAATGATTTCGCAGATTCAAAACCAGTTGAAAGTTCAATACACGATACAACAGCGGACGACGTAAAAGTTAAACGTTGAGTAAATTCCAGTTCCATTTTGGTACTATACAAATCTGGACAAACAAAGCAATTGTGCCCTTTTTGCAAGAATTAATGAATAACTCACGGATACTACTTGTTTTTTCTGAAAGCAATTTTCTCCCCGCAGTACTGGTGAAGTTTTTTCGTTCCTCCTGCTTCCGTCTTCCCGAGTTTCGCTTCGGGAGCACGAGGTCCGTTTCGCTTCGCTCAAGCGGACTATTCTTTTCGTTCGCTTCTTCTGAAAGCAATTTTCTCCCCGCAGTACTGGTGAAGTTTTTTCGTTCCTCCTGCTTCACTGACAATAGTGAGCATAGTCAGGGGATCAAAGATCCGGGTTCCCATTACTGCGGTAATTCCTCTTTGAAAAAAGGGCTCCGGATAGAGAGGGGCACTTGGACCGAGCAGGATTACTTCCCTTGCGGCTCCCCGGAGAGAAAGGAGTTCATCGAAAGTCCTGTTGGCGAGAGTACTTGCACTGAGGATGATTACATCGGATACGGGAAGGACTTCTCTGGCTTTTCCCGAGGGGAGTGTCCTGGTTTCTGGAAGTTCGATTTCACGCTTTTCAAGGACTGTGAGTTTCTCGGTTATTTTCAGGATTTTCGGGACGAGAGGGCCGAAATAACCTACCATTGCAACCCGATCTTCAGGTTTTATAAGGTCAAGGATGTCTATGTTTGAAACAGGAAAGTTCTCAGGTTCAAGGTCTCTGAAGCATGTGAGATAGGGCATTTGCAGTTGCAATCCCGATTGCGGCTTCAAGAGGGTTTTCTGACAGGGTAAGTTCAAGCACTTTATCCGCAGTTTTGCCTTTTAATTCATCCGTAAAACTCAGGGCAGGGCAACAGGAAAACTCGTAGAGCGGGGTGCAGGCAACGCCCCCGTAGTTTTCGGAAAGCAGGACTCCGGTATAGGCGAGCCCTATCCTGACATCCTTTACTTCGATTTCCTCAAGGGTAGGGCCCAGGTCGTTTTTGAGCGCACTTACAAGAGCGGGCAGAATTCCAGTTTCTTCTGCTTCTTTTCCTTCCCCTTTCATTCCATTTTTTCCCTTTTTTTCTTCTTTTTCAGGGGATTTTGCTCCTCCCGAGTATTCTGTTTCTGACATGCTGCTACCTTTTTATCTCTTTTTCTCATATCCTTTCGATCTTCGTTGTAAAGTCAAGGGGATTTGCATAATAGGGGGCGCTTATGACGATAATGTCGACAAGAGGGGCGTATTCAGGGATCCTGGAAGCTTCGATTCCTCCCACTGCAAGTTCAAGTTTAGGGTTGAGTTTCTTAAGTTCGGGTCCGAGTTCCTGAAGTTCCTCCGGGGAAAGATGGTCAAGGAGCATTATATCTGCCATTTTGACATATTTGAATGCTTCTTCCCTTGACCTGGGCTCGATTTCTATTTTTTTCATAGCCCTGAGTTCTCCCAGTTCCCCGGAAACTTCCAGGTGGTTCTGGCTGAGCTGGATGGAATCGCTGAGGGAGTTTCGGTGGATGTCTCCTCCGCCTGCCCGGACGGCTTTGAGTTCAAATATCCGGGATCCGGGATGGGTTTTTCGGCTGGTTGCAATAATAAGGTCCGGGTTTGCCTTTCGGCCTGCACTTACCATAGAGGCAGTTTTTGTGGCAATGGTGCACATGAGGGAAAGGAAGGTCTGGGATACTCTCCAGAGTTTGAACAGGAGTTTGAGGTCTCCTTCGGCTTCTAAAATTGCATCTCCGGGCTTGAAAGTCAGGCCGTCTCTGAGGTAATTCAGGATTTTCAGGCCTTTTCTTTCGTAATATTCCGCCAGGTCGCCGGCGCAGGCACAGATCCCGTTTTCTCTTGAAACAATCCTCATTTTTCCCCTGCCTTCAAGTCTGAGCAGTTCTGCACTTTCATCCTGATAGGGGCAGTCTTCGTAAAAGTAAAGGTCAAAAAGGTCTATCATGCTTTGCCTCAAAAATTTCCTTTATATATTCCTTATTTTATGTTTCGATTTCCTTTGCTGCCGGTTTTTCGTATCAATTTTGTTCTCCCGGCCCATCTTCACTTTACTTCTTGTTCTGTTAATCTTACTCCCGATCTGCGTTAACTTTATTCCGGCTTTGAATTTACCTTCTGAATTTAATTTATTATCCTGGCATTTGAAGCCTTGAACACGGCATAGATTTCTCTGCCTGGTTCAAGGTCAAGCATTTCACACGAAGTAGGCGTAATCACGGCTTTAATTTCTGCACTCCCCATTTTCAGCTCGACCACGACAAAGTGTTCCTTTTTGAAAATTCCTGATACCCTTCCCTTTACAGTGTTCCGGGCTGAACTTTCCACAGCCTCTCTGGCAAGGATGACCTCTTCAGGACGGATGGAGACCGTGACCTCTTCTCCGGGTTCGGCTGGGTCTGCGGAATAGATTTCCAGGCCTTCAGCTTCGATCAATGTGAGTTTTCCTTCGAGCGCCTTTACCTTTCCTTTCAGTACATTGGTGCCCAGGAACTCAGCCACGAAATCCGGAGACGGCCTCCTGAAGACGGATTCCGGGTCTCCTGCCTGCATAACTTCCCCTTTTCTTATGACTACAACCCGGTTTGCCAGAGCCCAGACATCTTCGAAATCATGGGTCACGTGCAGGACAGTTGTGCTGTACTCGCGAATTGCCTTTTTCAGCATCTCCCTTAGCTTTTCCCTTGTTCTTGCATCAAGGGCACTGAAGGGCTCGTCCAGGAGGAGCAGCTTTGGCCTGACTATAAGGCTCCTTGCAAGGGCTACCCTCTGCTTCTCTCCTCCGCTCAGGGTGTCCGGTCTCCTGTGCAGCAGTCCATTTATCCCGAGGACTCCGGCAACCCTCTTTACTTCGGTTTCTATCTGCTTTTTATCCCTGATCTTTTTCCGGAGGGCATACGCTATGTTTTCGAAAACGTTCATGTGGGGAAAAAGCATGTGGTCCTGGTACACTATGCTCATCTGCCTCATATCGGGAGGAAGGTCGGTGATATCTTTTCCTTCCAGAATAATCCGGCCTTTCTCGGGCCCGTAAAACCCTATTACGGTTTCAAGAAGCAGGGACTTTCCGCTGCCTGTGGGGCCTATCAGCGCCAGGTAATCTCCTTTTTCGGCTTTGAGCCCTATATCGCTGAGTTCGAAATCTCCAACGTCAAGGCAGAGGTCCCTGACCTCAAGGAAACTCACAGTCTGCCTCCTTCGAACCTTTCGAAGCTGAGGATTGCAAGAAAAGCAATTCCCATGAGTAAAATCCCGCTTGTCACTGCCATTTCCAGGTTTCCGTACGAGATGTTAAGGTAAAGGGTCACGGGCAGAACTTCGGTGTGCATGTAAGAGCCCCCCGCAAGCACCAGCACGGCCCCAAAAGCCCCTATGCAGCGGGCAAAGGTAATTACTCCCGAAGCAAAGAGCCCACTTCTTGCCATCGGAAGGGTTACGTGCCTGAAGGTCTCGAATTCTCCATACCCGAAGCTCCTTGAGACCTGTTCGTACCGCGGGTTGATGTCTTCGAAGGTGGAATAGATGACCCTTACAGCATAAGGAAAGGCGACAAAAAACTGGGCAACCACTATTCCAAGCTTGCTGAAGGTCACCTTTATCCCTGCCGCTTCAAGGTAAGGCCCGAGAAAACCGTGCCCGAAAAGAAGCAGGAGTGCAAGGCCCATCACCAGTTCAGGAAACGCCATTGGAAGCCCAAGTACGGCCTTTATGAGGCTTTTTCCCGGAAACGAATAACGGGAAAGAGCATAGGCCGTTGGGATTGAAAAGCACATGACAGAAAGTGTCGAAGCTGAAGAGGTCAGCATGGAAAGCTTCATGGAATAGAACATCTCTTCCGAAAGCAGGGCTGAGAAGATTTCTGAGGGTTTAAGGACAAAGAGCAGGGCTCCTATGGTTGTGAAAAGCAAAAAAGTGAAGAAGAAGGCAATGCCTACGGTGAGGTTCCTGAACCAGGAGTGATTAATACTGGTGTATTTTAAGGGCTGCATGGCTCAAAGCCCCATTTTTCCCAGATCTCTTCTGCCTCTTCTCCTGCAATGTAAGTGTTGAAAGCCTCTGCCAGTTCAGAATCTTCGGTGTATACGGAAACTGCTGTAGGTATGGTCTTTATTTTATTCTGTTCATCAGGAATAGGGATAATTTCGAGTTTTCCGCTGGCTTCACCCCAGCTTGCCATGTCTTCCCAGATAATTGCCGCATCTGCCTCTTCGGATACAATGTAGATTAGAAGCTGGTTTACGGTTGCAGTCCTGACAATTGTGTTATTCTCTACTTCAGGAAGGATGCCTGCCTGTGTACAGATTGTTTCCGAGACCTTGCCTATTGCAGGCCCGTTCGGGTCTCCGAGAGCCAGTTTTACTCCGGGGTTTGCCAGGTCTTCGAGCTTGCTTATGTTTTTGGGATTTCCCGCAGGAACTGCAATTACCGGGATATGCAGGGTCAGGTTTTCCACGCTTTCATTGAAAACATAATTTCTGTCCATAGCCTGTCCGGTGTAGTAGTAATCTCCGGGGATAAAAACGTCACACTCTTTTGAGGTCAGGATTCCGAAGAGTTCGGCACTTCCTCCGTAGCGGATCTCGATATCTGCTCCGGTCTCGTTTTCAAAATTCGCAATCAATTCGTTCATGGGTTTTATCAGCCCGGCGCCGGAACAAACCGTGATCTGTCTCCCATCAAACTCTTTTTCCTGGTTTTCCGAAACAGGTGTAGATGCTCCTTTCTCAGCACACCCGGAGCCAGCCAGGGACATTGCCAGTACCATGATTATTATGAATGCAAGGACTTTTTTCATTCAAAAACCTCTTCAGATGGAAGTTCAATGATATGTCTGAACATACATAACGGTTAATATAGTTTTTTATAAAACAGAGTCTATCTACATATTGGTATAAAGTAGTATGAGTTTCAGGCTGCTTTCCAGTCCTGAATTCTCAAAAAAGAAATAAAGGCGTTTTCCTCTCTATTTATAGTTCAGATATTCTCTTCCTATATTTCTCGAGTTCTTCAGCCCCCTTTTCCTTTGAGAGACTGCTCACCTCGTAGATAATATGGGACGGTAGCACCTTTATCCCCATATACTCAAAGACGCAGTGAGTGACCGACTCAAGGTGCCTGTTCAGGTTCCCGTGTTCCCCTCCTTCGGAATACCACTCCTTTGAAGCCCCTGTAGTGGTGGCAAGCATTGCAGATTTTCCTTTCAGGAGTCCGGTTTCATAGGCGTTGTTTGTGATAGGGTTGAAGCCAAAGCCCGGAGCCAGGACCCTGTCTATCCAGCCTTTCATGATTGCAGGCATGGCTGTGAAGTAGATCGGGAACTGAAAAATTAAGAGGTCTGCCCATTTTACTTTTTCCATCTCCTCTTTAATGTCAGGCGCAAAAGCTCCTGTTTTGGAGGCCTGGATCGCTTCAAAGAACGGCTTGAAAACGTCCGGCTTTTTTCTTTCGGTGAAGTCTCCCGCATTGAGCACAGGATTGAAGTTCATTGCGTAAAGGTCGGAGAGCTTTACTTCGTGCCCTTTTTCCTTCAGGGCAGCAAGGGCTGTATCTTTTAAGGCTCCGTTAAAGGATTTTGGTTCCGGGTGTGCATAAACGTAAAGAATTCTCATATTATTCCCCCAAATTCTATCATTATTCTCCCAAATTCTATCTCTGAGATTCATTTCCCGGAATAAAAAAGTAAGGTTGCCTCTTTTTTGAGGCGACAGCATATGAAATTTATGCATCTAACTTGGGAACCAGGTAAATTACGTGTTGAACTTCTGAATCGGCTAAATCATTCATTAAACTAAGTTTATACATTAGTTAATCACGCATTGAGCTTCTTCAAAAGCCAGGCCATATTCTGGCCCAGAACCTGCATTGTCCTGATTCCTTCTTCATCTTTTTCCACATCCCCTTCGGCAAGCCCCATCCCTATATTCCAGTAACTGGAGCCAGGAATTATCATCTGGGAGATCGTGAAGAAATGGTTGATGGAGTCAAAAACGTGTATTGATCCGGCTCTCCTTACTGCAACAACAGCTGCTCCAACCTTGTGCCTGAGCAGTCCGCCATTGGCAACGGAGACGAAACCTGCCCTGTCTATAAGGGCTTTAAGCTCAGGAGTCAGGTCTGCAAAGTAGGTGGGAGAGGCAAGAATAATACCATCGGCTTCGAGCATCTTTTCGATGCACTCATTGACAATGTCCTTGTCAATTACGCACTTTTTATCTTTGCTTTCGTAGCATTTTCCACAGGCAGTGCAGCCGTGAATGCTTTTTCCTCCGACCTGCACGATTTCGGTTTCTATTCCTTCATTTTCAAGTTCTGTAAGAACGTGCTTTATAAGTGCAGCTGTATTGCCTTCTTTTCGCGGGCTTCCGTTAAACGCAACGACTTTCATTTCTTTACTCCTCCAATTCACTATCTTTTTTTCATTTTTATCCATTGTTTATCTTATTCGTTTCCCATCAGGCTTTTTCCTATCTTCCAGGCAGCTCCGGCATAGTCCCCCACAGTCCAGTAGCTGTTGTCAGGCATGGTAAGGAGCAGGGGTTCCATCTTCTTGATGTCGGGCTTCCCTTGAGTGAGGTACTTCTCTTCGGAATAAGTTGCAATAATTTCTCCCACGAAAAAGTAGTTTGTTGGAAACTCTAAGGTTTCGGTCAGCCTGCACTCAAGGTTCAGAGTACACTCTTTGATCATGGGCGCTGTTTCTAATTCCCCGTAGAATACTTCAAAAAGGTCGGACTTGTCAACCTTTTCCCCGGAAACAAGCCCGCAGTAATCGGTTTCTCTAACCATCTCAGCACAGGGGACATTGATGCTGAAGCTTCCGTTTTCCTTTATACCCTGTGGCGTGTAATGGGATTTGTTGACTCCTACTCCAATCATCGGAGGGTTTGCATTCACGCGGCTGACCCAGCCCAGTGCCATGAAATTAGCTTTTCCTTCAACATTGGCCCCTAGAAGAGTTACTGGCATAGGATAGACGAATACATTGTTATTGATCTTGATTTTCTCTGTCATGATTACTTTCCCCCATCCGATTTATGAATTCATTTCTTATATCGAGTTTGATATGCCTTTTCTAAAATGCCTGGAAGTAGAATTGAAGAATGAAGAAAAAATAAATCACAGCTAGATAAATCACATCTTTTTCCTGTATACATTGATCTCAGCTTCTTTTTCAAGACATTCCGACATCAAGGGAAATATTTCTTTAAAATGATTGGAGTTTAAGTGTTCATCCAGGCTACTTTTATCTTTCCACTCTTCTAATATTGTCAGAATTCCTGAATTCTCCAAATCCTGATACAGCCCGTATTCTATGCAGCCTTCGTCTTTTAATGATTCTTCAACAAGGTTTTTACACAAGCCCATGAATTCTTGAACTTTTTCAGGTTTGACATAATTTTTTGCAACTACTCTTATTGTCAATAAATCACCAGCTTCTTAACAAAAATTATTTTTCTAAATTTCTCTACTTTCCTTAGCTTCTCTCTATTAGGGGTCTGGTGTGGAAAAGCTTTTTTTGCGTTTCCCGCATTCAATGCACCTGGAAACATGGCTTTGTTCCCCTAGATACAGTTGGTAGGCAAATTTTGCTCCTTTGAGGAGTTTTTCGAAGATTCAAACCTTTGAACCGCTCGATTTTGCGATTATTTGCCTGGAAAAGTACAGAGTCTTTATTTTGCCTGCTTTACGGCTTCATGCTCTCTTCTGACCATATGTATTGTAGTATACTTTCTTCCTGTCATACCTGTCCTGCGGACCCGGCTCTTGGTCAGGATAACCTACAGGCACAAAAGCCAGAGGAATTACGTGTTCAGGCAGCCCACAGGCTTTCCTGAAGCCTTCAACCCGATCCTTTACCGGATAAACTCCTGTCCAGACTGCCCCCAGCCCAACAGCATGAGCTGCAAGCAGGAGGTTCTCCGTGGCTGCCGAGCAGTCCTGAACCCAGTATCCAGGAGCTTTTTCAAGAGTCGTATCTCCACAGATAAGGATTGCAAGCTGGGCTTCCCTGCACATGCCTGCATAAGGGCTGAACATGGGTATCTCGTCAAGGAGCTTCCTGTCATCGATAACAATAAAGATCCAGGGCTGGGCATTGACCGCAGACGGAGCGCTCATAGCAGCCCGCAGAATTTCGGTGACAAGTTCTCTCGGGACCGGCCTGTCTGTGTATTTTCGAATGCTTCTACGAGTGTGAATTGCTTCAAGAGTATCCATACTAATACCTCATCTCCTTTTTCCAGATAGAAATGGGTGTAGAAGCCCTGAATATGGGCTTCCTTTTTTACTGAATTTTTTTTGTTATTCTTCAATTACTTGAGTAGATTAAGGCCTGTATCCTTTGCTTTCGCCATAAGCTCTGCATTATTTTTGACTTCTCCCGGGGCCTGATAGCCGGCTGAAACAAGGATATCTTTTACGTCCATCCCCATAAAGCGGGAAATTTCGCCTCCGAATTCTTCATAGACCCCTTTGTAAGCTGCAGGATCAGGCACGCCCTGGGCTACCACAATCACGGCTTTTTTTCCGGCTGGAAGGCGGGAGGAATAGTCCGGGTTTACCAGGGAATAGCAGCGGTCCAGGAAGAGCCTCATCTGGCCTGAAAACTGGGCAAAATAGATAGGAGCCCCAAAGACCACTCCATCCGCTTCTTTCATTTCTTCAAACAGCTCAGCAAGGTCGTCTTCAAGCTTGCACTTCTCATGGGCCTTACAGTAGTTGCAGGCCTGGCAGCCTCTGTAATTCATTTCGTTCAGGAGAAAAGTCCGGGTTTCGGCTCCTGCTTCGGCTGCTCCTTCGAGGACCTGCTGGACAACAGCATTTGTATTTCCGTTCTTTCGGGGGCTCCCTACAATACCTATGACTTTCATTCTATTCATGCCTCTCATTTTTTTTAACTGAATCTATCCTGAATCTATCCTTTGAATTTATACCGGGTTATTTTTGAACTTATACCGTTTTTTCTTTCTTTAAGCAGCTGTATTTGTTGATATCTAATTTGCAGCAACTATACTTATATACTATACATACAATCCGGGTACTAACTAACATAATGGATACTATGAGAGCATATGGTAAGTGAGATACAAAACAATAACCATTACCAGTGTCCTGTGGAAGCAACCCTCGAGGTAATCGGAGGCAAATGGAAGCCTATCATACTCTGGCATTTAAGAGCGGAAAAGCTGCGTTTTTCAGGGCTTCAGCAAAGCATGCAGGGCATTTCTCCTAAAATGCTTACGAAACAGCTCAGGGAGCTTGAAGAAGACGGGCTTATTCTCAGGGAAGTTTATCCTGAAATCCCACCTAAAGTTGAATATTCTCTGACCGAGTTCGGAAGAACTGTGCTTCCTGTTCTGGATGCTCTCTGCAAATGGGGAAATGAGTATCTTGGCAGAGAATGTACCCTGGGTAAACAGTAATTATCGGAAGAGAATGAATTCAGGATGGATCGCATTATTCAACTGGCTGTCTTTCCTGGTTTCTTTGAAAAATCTGTTTCTGGTTAATTTCTGAAAGGTTCTAAAACAAGAAACACCCGCGCAACAGGTAAAAATAAATCATGTTCCTGTTTTTATGTCAGCACTGGATTCTACTTTTACTCGATTCAGAAATATAAAAAATTTAGAATATTAATAAATTAGAATATTAATGAATTAGAATATTAATGAATTAGAATATTAATGAATTAGAATATTAATGAATTAGAATATTAATGAATTAGAATATTAATGAATTAGAATATTAATGAATTAGAATATTAATGAATTAGAATATTAATGAATTAGAATATTAATGAATTAGAATATTAATGAATTAGAATATTAATTAATTTAGAATCTGTTTGGCAGTAGACGAATTTAGTATACATCCAAGAATATTTTCAAAACATTTAAAGTTTTGAAAGTTCAATTCATAAGTTGTCGGCAGGTAGGAAAGTCACTGAAAACTTTCGGAAACCGGAGAAATATCAGGGTTAAGCGTATGATGCAAAAGAACGGATATATGCGGTATTTTACAAAGCAAAGTTGCTACCCTAACCAGGCAGAAGCCATGGAGAAAATTCACTCGGCTCTCCTGAAAGAAAAGATCGTGCTTTTTGAGGGGGCGTGCGGGACAGGCAAGACTCTTAGTGCACTTGCGCCTGCGTTGAGCGTTGGAAAGAAACTTAATAAGGTCATCATCATAGTCACCAATGTCCACCAGCAGATGGTCCAATTTATAAATGAGGCAAGGGAGATATCCCAGGATAACAGCATAAAAACAATCGTTTTTAAGGGCAAGACTTCGATGTGCCCTGAAAACCTCGATTACGAGGAATGCAGGCTTAAAGGGGAAAACACCTATGATCTCCTCGACTTTGAGCGAGAAGTTTCTTCAAAAGAAAAAGAGCTTAAGGATGCCCACGAAAAATACAAAAAGACAAAAGATCCTGCCCTTTACTCCCTGAGGAACGAGCTTGAAAAAGAACTCGAAGAAGCAAGGAAAAAGGCTCAATCCCTGAGAAACCATTCCTGTCCAAAGCTTTACGAAGTCCTGAGATTCGAAGGAAACGAATTTTCCTCCTGGCTTTTTTCCGATGTAAGGAGCCCAGAAGAAGTAATGGAATATGCAGAAGACCGGGATATGTGCGGGTATGAACTGCTTAAAAAAGAACTCAAAAATACCGAACTTCTGATCTGTAATTTCCATCATGTGCTCAGTGCCGAAATCTTCATGACCCTGCTTAAATGGCTTGAACGCGACCCTGAAGATATTATCCTCATCTTTGACGAGGCACATAATATTGAGGCATCGGCCCGCTCACATTCCTCCATAATGCTCTCTGAACTTACCATTGAAAAAGCCCTTTCTGAAATAGGGGAAGTCCCTGATTCCGACAGCTCTCCTTTATTCGGGTCAGGAGCTGGCTCAGGAAACGGCATACCTCTTGACCAGGACTACGCGGTCCGGCTGTATGCGAAGAGGCTGTTTTCCTGCCTGCTGACGGCCATCAGGGACACATATGACTCAAAATTGAAGTTCGGGGAAAAAAACAGGCTTGGAAAGAACTGGCAGGACATTCAGATAAGCGACCCTTATGAGCGTCTTGACATTCTGAAAGCCCGTTTTTTGAGGGACGCAGTAAAGGAAGGTTTTGCGGATGAAGAAAAGGTGCTGATCCGGCTGCGGGAAGTTGGCGAGTTCGGAGGGAGGCTGGAAGAAATTTATGCGGAAAATTACAAAAAAGGGCTTCTCGCAGTTCCGAAACGTTCCCAGATCAGATATGTTGCCGATTTTCTATCTTCTTACCTTGTACTCTCGGACAGGCAGAACTATTATCCGATCCTGAACGTGCGCAGGGACTTCAAAAGCGATAGGGTAGCCGGTAGAATCGAACTCTTTACATGCATCCCTAAAAATGTAACCCAGCCTTTGTTTGATTCCGTTTATACTGCGGTGCTCATGTCGGCTACACTTCGTCCCTTCGAGATGGTCAAATCCACACTTGGCATATCAAGGGAAGTGGAAGAAATTTCCTACGCCACGACATTTCCCCAGGAAAGAAGGCTTACTCTTGCGGTTTCAATCCCTCCTCTTTTTGCGAAGAATCGAGATAGTCCCGAGACTCTTGAGAGTTTGAAAGAAGCTCTTCTTGCGGCTGCGGTTGCATCGGCAGGCAATGTGATTATTTACTTCCAGAGCTACGCTGAAGCGCTCCGCTATACCAAACTTCTTGAGCCTGAGCTTTCAATTCCTGTTTTTCTTGACGAAGTAGGGGTTTCAGCCCAGGAAATCCGGGAGGAATTTTTCAAAATAGGGGAGCAGGGAGGAAAAGCCGTACTTATATCCTATCTCTGGGGAACGTTGAGCGAAGGCGTTGATTTCAGAGATAATCGGGGAAGGACAGTGATTGTAGTGGGGGTCGGATATCCTGCTCTAAACGACAGAATTAAGGCTGTCGAGTCTGCATATGATACGGTTTTCGGCTGTGGGGAAGGCTGGGAGTTTGCAGTCCAGGTGCCGACAATCAGAAAGGTGAGACAGGCAATGGGAAGGGTAGTACGCTCTCCTGAGGACTTTGGAGTAAGGATTCTCCTTGACTCCCGCTACCAGGGTTCACAGATGCGTAAACTCGGCAAATTTTCGGTCTTTGATTATTTCCCACCTGAAGAAAAAAGAGAATTTATTGATGTCGCACCAAGGGCTGTAGGAAGTCTCGTGGAAGAGTTTTTTGCGCATATCACGCCGAATAGCCCTGAAAAGAAAGAGTCGGAATCTCCGGCTTCAAGTCGGCTGGATTTCGGGAGCCTTACAGAAAAACTCTGAGATCCTTTGAGCTAAATACTTTAAAACTTAGACGGTTAATCTGGAAACTGACATTATTCTCGGATAAAAAGAGTTGCCTGTCGTTCACGTTTGAACTTCAGGCATTAAATTGTTTATTAAACAGATTTTTTACAACCTGGTTTTATAAAGCTTTTACTTATGTTATTTTTATATAATTTGCTCTTGTCTTCGTACTCGTGCCGGCTGCATTACTTGCACTAAGTGTTACTGAATAGGTTCCTGCTTTTGAATAAATGTGCTTTGGTTTCTGTACTGTTGAATATGTTCCATCTCCAAAACTCCAGTTCCATGCAGTAGGTGTGTTTGTACTTGCGTCGGTAAAAGTGATCGTAAGAGGAGCTGTCCCTGAGGTCCGTGACCCCCAGAAGCTTACAACAGGTATTGTTGCATTCGTTGTATTGTTCGCTGTCACTTTTATGTAATTGGATTTCGTTGTCGTATTATTGCCTGCAGAATTGCTTACTGTAAGTGTTACAGTGTAATCTCCTGCAGTTGAATAAGTATGTACAGGGTTTCTGTCCGTTGAGTATGTTCCGTCTCCGAAATTCCAGTTCCACGCTGCAGGTGTTTCTGTACTTGCTGTCAGTAAAGGTCACATTCAGGGGTACACTTCCCGAGGTTGGGGATGCCGAAAACTCCGCAACCGGGACATGTGAACCTGTTCCCTGGACTTTTATATACTTGGTTTTTGTCGTCGTGTTACTTCCTGCCGCATTGGTTGCCGTAAGGGTTACGGTGTAATTTCCTGCAGTTGAATAAGTGTGTACCGGACTCTGTTGTGTAGAATTTGTTCCGTCTCCGAAACTCCATGCCCATGAAGTTGGTGCACCTGTACTTTTGTCAGTAAAACCAACATTCAAAGGTACTAATCCTGATGTAGCATTACTACTGAAGTCTGCAATAGGGAGTATTGGAGCAGATCCTGGAATTACAAGAGGCAGGTAATCCGAGTAGACGCTGCCTGTTATATTAGTATAAATAGAATCGGAAATTCCGTCCCCATCTCTGTCCACTGCAGTTTGTGAAAACCCTGTGCCATCAGGTTTTCCCCAGAAGTTGCCTCCGATATATGGTCCACCAACAATATTAGTACCTGCTGTTTTTGTAGTATTGTAGGAATTTGATTTCCCGTTTCGGATAGTCATATTAATGCTATTGAAGTAATTATTGTAAATTCGGACTTCGTCGCTGAGACCGCAAATAAAGAAACCGTAAACACTGTTATTTTGAACAGTGTTACTTATGATTATGTTACCGTCAGATGTGCCTAAATAAATTCCCCTCTGATTATCCGAAGCCGTGTTTCCAGAGATGGTATTGCCTGTGGAACCTTGAAGTGCAATCCCGTATTCTCCACTATTTGCAGCATTATTCTTTGATACCGTATTCCCGTTGGACCTAAGGAGATAGATCCCACGCGAGTTATTCAAAAGTTTGTTGTTTTCAATTATACAGTTACTGCATGAGGACAGATTAATTCCTGCGTAGCTTGATCTGCTTGCTCCAATTATCTTGAACCCATTGATTTTTATGTTATTTCCTTGCAGAAGGAGCACATTAGCGCCTGTACTCTTAGCTTTAATTATCGTATCATCAGGGTTTCCGGATTCTGACCGGATTGTAAGATTATCTTTGCTTATTTTGATATTTTCAGTATATGTTCCGGGTTTTACGGTTACCATATCTCCTGAACTCAAATTATTCACAGCGTTTTGTATCGAATTTCCTGGCTGGACAATTATCTCAGCCGCCATTCCGATACCCGATATTAATGCTAAAATGATAAAAGCTACTAACAAAGAAGTTAATTTATTTATTCCGATTCCTCCGTGTATTAAAAGAAGTTATGGGTGAGACGTCTACTATAACCAGATTAACTCTTACCGGATGCCCATAAGAATGCATATCTGGTTAGGTATACGCTTATTGAAAGAATTTATTTATCCGTAGTAAAATTCTTTAGACATACTTATTTAGTGAAATGGTAAATAAAATATAAAAGAATATAAATGTGCTGATTTTAAATGAAACTCAAATATCTGTTTTATGTAAAAAAATTCTTAATCGATTTTGCCTGTAAACGGGTATTTCAGGTTATTTAACTTAATTGAGTCCGTTTTTTTCTATACAGTTCCTGAAATCTTTTTAATTAATCAACTGCGGATTGCTTTTAAAGCTAGCAGTAAATACTCGCATAGATGGAAAATAGTTTCCAGCATGCTCCCGGGAATTGAACTGACAATTGAAAGTGAGAAGAAAATAATGAGACAAAACTGAATATGAAAAATAAGATATAGAAATGGAATCTTTATCGACTGTTGTTATGAATATTGAAATGTATAATAAAATGAAGAAGTAACTCTTAAGTCAATAAATTACTTTCCTGAAATTGGAAATGTTTTTAAATTAATGGATACAGGATTTCTCAAATATGGTTAAATCCCAACTAGATCTACCTGGGATTTGATTAAATTAGATTAAAAATAAAAAATAATAGAAAACCTTTATTATCCTTATAGACGAAACAATATGTAAAATAGGGGATGGAAAAGATGGGTGTAGAAGCCACTATCAAAGAAATCGCAAGCGAACTTGAGAGAATCGCGACCACCAAAACCGTAGTTGGAGAGCCGATTACTGCTGCCGGAAAGACAATTATTCCAATTTCAAGAATTACTATGGGTTTCGGAGCAGGCGGTGGGGAAGGCAAGAAGGACACCGAATCCGGGTACGGGGGAGGAGGCGGTGCGGGCGCGAAGATAGAGCCTGTTGCATTCATTATGCTTTCTGAAGAGGAAGCTAGGATCTTCCGAATCTCTGAAAGGACCGATGCCGGGTCAATTCTCAATTCAATTCCTGAGCTTATTCCTGAGATTATGGACAAGCTCAAAGGCATGAGAGGCAAAAACAAAAAAGAAGATAAATTGCAAGAACAGGAAATTAAAGAAAACGAAGCTCGAGAAAAGGAAACCGTAGAAGAAATAGAGGTCAAGGTCGAAAAAGGAGGATGCTTCCACTAAATTTCCTGGAACTTAAGCCCTTTTAAGGATCTTTCCAGGAACCGAAATAAGACGTCTGGATCTTCAGGATAGTCAGGACTGTCATTTTTTCCTGAACTCGTTTAATATGCTGGTCATCTATCTTCTCCTGCTGGTTTTTCTATTGATTTTATTCGTACTTTTTACAGCAATAGGCCTAACCTTCAAGCTTAAGGTGCTCAGTCTGGAAGAAAAGAACGAATTCGGAGGCTTATTTACTGTAAAATGGTTGCTTTTTTCCCATACTTTTTCATTCGAAGAACCCGGGGCAAAAGTGAACTTTTCTGAAGAGCCGAAAGAGGAAAAAAAGGAAAGAATAATAAAACGTGATCAAGATGAAGAATATCTTGAGAGAACTCAAAAAAGCGCAGAAAACATTATAAAAACACAGGATAAAACTGAAGTTAAGAGAAGAAAAGGGATTGAAGAGAGAAAGCCGGAAGAAAAAACAGTGGAAATCAGTGAGCATAAGGACGAAAATGTGAAAGTAAGTGAGCATAAAGAAAAAACAGCGGAAATAAGTAAACATAAAGAAAAAACAGGAATAATTGCTAAAATAAGGGGAAAAAATAAAATCAGGGCCGAAGGTAAAGAAAAGGCAAAAGAGGGAATGACCACCAGAGAAAAGCTTCACTGGGGCCTGAAAGCATATAAATTTCTCAGAAAACCATTATTTCGTCTGTTTTCCGATTTGCTAAATGGGATAAAAATTAAGCGCCTGGAATCTTACATGACTTTTGGCCTTTCCGACCCGGCAGAGACGGGCATGCTGTGTGGGTGTATACATTCTGTTGCGGGACTGGTCTACAGCCGCTGCAGGCACTGCAGTTTTTCCATTAATCCTGTATTCATGAATCCGATAATGGATTTCCAGGGGGATATGGAGATCCGTGTAAGGATATATTCCCTGATTTTTCCAGTCATTAAATTTATATTTAACGGGAAAACTTTATCTTTTACTTATTTGATTATCAAGGAAAAAGTTTGGGGAAAACGGAAGTTTAATCCCTAAGCTAACGATAGTTTAATTCCTAAGCTTTATGAATAGGTAATGAGGATACAGGTAAACATGATTAGAGTAGTGTCTCCATCCAGACTGCATCTTACCCTGATAGATCTCAATGCAGAGCTCGGCAGGGTCGATGGGGGGGCAGGGATAACCCTGGAATCTCCCGGCCTGGAAATTTCTGCAACAGAAGCTGATACTATCGAAGTCTTCGGTGATCCTATTCTCGCAGGCAGGATGCGAAAAGCTGCAGAAGCTTTGCTACCTGCAGGAAAAGGAATAAGGCTGCATATTAACGATAGTCTTCCTGATCACGTAGGGCTCGGATCCGGGACCCAGGCTGCACTGTCGGCAGCAGCAGCCATAAATAAAATCTACGGACTTGGAAAAAGCGTTCGGGAACTTGCAGTTGCGGTCGGCAGGGGCGGCACTTCCGGAATAGGGGTCGCTGCTTTTGAATACGGCGGCTTTATTCTGGATGGTGGACATAAGTTCAAGGATAAAGGTGCATTTTCTCCTTCTGCGGCCAGCCATGTACCTCCAGGCCCGGTCCTCTTCAGAAGAAACTTTCCTGATTGGCCTATTGTCCTTGTAATTCCTAACGGTAAAGGGGCTCACGATGCTGAAGAAGTGGATCTTTTCAAAAAGTTTTGTCCAATTCCCCTTGCCGAGGTCCAGGAAATTTGCCATGTAATCCTCATGCAGATGCTTCCTGCAATTGTGGAAGAAGACCTGGAAAGTTTCGGCAGGGCAATTAACCACATACAGACTGCAGGTTTTAAGAGAAGGGAAGTCGAACTTCAATCGCAGCCTGTTCTGGATATCATGAAGTATATGCGAGATAACGGAGCAAGCGGCTCAGGCATCAGTTCTTTCGGGCCAGTAGTTTACGGAATTGTCGGCAGCGTCGGGGAAGGCAAAAGGCTCCAGCAAGAAGCCCAGCGCATGCTTGACGAGTCTCTTGGCGGGAAAGTGATGCTTACAAAGGCAAAAAACACGGGTGCGGACATCTTTGGAGGTCCGGATTGAAAATCAATACCTGGTTTGGAGTTCTTGAAACAGGCAGGGCCGGAGAAATTCTGGAATCCGGGCTTCTTTCAAAAGACGTCCGGGAGCTTGCCCTGTATTCTCTTTCTCTAAGGGACAGCAGGTCGAACCTTCCTCCTGAAGGCTTTGATCTCAAAGCCGCAGCCATCGAATGCAGATTTGTAGAATCCCCTGCCGAATACTACTCCCTTTTACATGAAGTCACTCTGGAAGCTGCAAGGTTCCAGGTATCGGGAGCTCTAACTCCCGACCAGCGAATTATCCAGGCTGTGGAAGCTCTGGATGACATCAATGAGACGACAAATTCTCTTTCGGAAAGGCTTTTTGAATGGTATGGGGGTTATTTTCCAGAAAGTGGGCTAAGCGGAGAATCCCTTGCACTTTTTGTTGCAAAATATGGTTCCCGTGGGAATATTGGTCCTGAAGATCCGCTTTACTCGAAAGCCAGGGATTCAATGGGCGCAAAACTTGAAGCTGCGGATGAAGCGCTTCTAAAAGGCTTTGCAGAAAGCGTCTGCAGCCTGTATGAACGGAGAAGGCAGATTGAGGCTTATATTCAGAACGGCATGGAATCCATTGCACCCAACCTGAGCCTTCTCGCGGGCCCCATGCTCGGGGCAAGGTTGATAAGTATTGCAGGGAGCCTCGAAAAACTTGCTGCATTTCCCTCGAGCACCATTCAGGTTATAGGAGCAAGCAAGGCTCTTTTCAAGCATCTCCGGGCTCGGGCTCCGTCCCCGAAGCATGGTGTGATCTATAACCATCCTTTAATAAATACCGCGCCCTGGTGGGTAAGGGGAAAGATAGCAAGAGCCGTTGCAGCAAAGCTTTCTCTTGCTGCACGCATCGACTTTTATTCCAGGGAAAAAGATCTCTCTCTTGCAGAAAAACTTGAAACAAAGGTCCTGCAGATCAGGACTTTGAACCCCAGGCCTCCTCAAAAAAGGCAGGAAAGCGGGATAAAGCCAAAGAAAAAGAGGAGAAAGTAAATGCCTGAAGTCAAAAAGCTGTCGGACGGGATTTTTGAGGTTATAAAGGACAAAAAACAGCTTGCTACAAAGAACCTTGACCCCGGAAAAGCAGTTTATGGAGAAAAGCTGATCCCGGTTGAAGGGGTTGAGTACCGGATATGGGACCCTCGCCGTAGCAAGCTTGGAGCCATGGTTCTCAAGAAATTTGACATTCCCCTTAAGGAGGACTCTAAAGTTCTTTACCTTGGGGCGGCTTCAGGCACAACTGTCAGCCATGTTTCTGACATCGTTTCAGAAGGTGCAGTCTATGCAGTTGAGTTTGCCCCGAGAAGCATGAGAGATCTGATAGGGCTTGCATCAAGACGGAAAAATGTCCACCCGGTTCTGGCTGATGCGGGAAAACCGGACAGTTATTCCCATCTGGTTGAACCTGTGGATATTATTTTCCAGGATGTTGCACAGCCCAACCAGGCGGAAATAGCTTCAAGGAATGCTGCCCGCTTTCTGAAAAAAAATGGATATCTCCTCCTTTCCATAAAGGCCCGGAGTATCGACACTGCAGCAAACCCCAAAGAAGTGTTTAAGGAAGAAGTAAGAAAACTCGAGCAGGCTTTTGAGCCCAAATTCGAGATTCTCAATGCAAAGGACCTGATGCCTTACCATGAAGATCACCTTGGAGTTCTGGCGAAGTTCAAAAGATAAATGCTCATTCAGGTTTATCTGTTGAGATTTTAGACCTACTGCTTTGCCCTCTTCTTTTTACTTTTTATCCTTTTTTCTAATATTCTGATATTTCTAATATTCTGATATTTTTACTTAGTTCGTCTTCTTAACCTGATCTTTCCTTAGTTTTTTTCTTCAGCCTCTTTTATGTAAGGCTTAATATCGAGCACAGGTGTCCCGTTAATCGCATCAAGCCCTTTTACATGGAGTACATTATCCTCTACTTTCAAAAGCTCTACAACCGTTAGCCCTATCCTGTTAGGGCGGCGAGGGCTTCGGCTGGCAAAAACTCCGGAAATCTCCCCATCGTAACGGCGGCGGTGGATGAGTTCATATCCTTTTGATTTGCTGAAATAGAAAAGGACATACAGTTTTTCAAAATCTTCGATCCGGTAAAGTCCATCTGTAAATTCTTCCTTCAGGACTATCCTTGAAACCTTCCTGTAGACATCTTCATCATACACCGGCTCAAGATAATCATTCTGCACGTAGCCTACAGGAACCATTTCGATTGTTTCGGGAGCTTCCGGACTTTCATTCATCTTTTGCCTCAAAGCAGGGAATGCAGACGATTTTCTCGTTTCTCACCCTGCCCAGGGGTTCCATAAAACCTTCCCCGCATTTGCTGCAGATCAGGGTGGGATAAACTATGGCTTTTTCCGGGGGCTCGATTTCTACTTCCCTTACCCAGAAAAGTTCTTCCTCTGGCATTTCCAGAACCCTCTGGCTTTTCGCTTCGTGCGAAACTCGAAACTCCTTTGTTTCCTCAGGGCTTGCAGTGCCTGCCCTCAGTTTTGCAAAGAGTACAGTATGCTTTTCATCCTGGGGCAGAACGTCGGGTTTCAGGGAAATTCTCAGGGCTTTTTTATCGCCTCTTTTGAAAAATGTGTAAATGTGTTTCCCGTAATCTTTAAAAATAAGGTTCCCTTTCCCACAGGTGCAGCCGTTGATTGCCTGAATGGCGTCCACGGCGCAGGATCGGTTTTCCACAATTGCAACCAGTTCTTCATCTTTGCTGCGGTCTTTGAAACGGTCAGCGGCAAGTGTTGCTACCCTGTATCCAATGGAAAGTCCGGGGCAAACATGCCCGTGAAATTGTACTGCAGTATCGAAATCCAAGTTTTTGACTCCTATTCCGTTAATCTTCGTGTTAGATGGGATTAATTTTAATAAAATAGTTCCATATTATCTGAATACTATTTATACATTTTTTATTCGATTAATGTTACAAAAAAGTTTCCTGGTAATAAAGAAAGGTTTGCTTTCGATATTTGGAAAGCATGTGTTTAATTTCTTTTTCTTTTGTCGGTTTTCTGTCTTGAACCCGCAGGAAGACCGAGTCTCAATGTAAGTTTTATGTTTACTTAAAAAGTTGCTGGAAAAATACGTTTACTTAATAGCTACTGGAAAAATAAGCTTACTTAGTAACCTGCTGGGAAATAATCGGAACAGGACCTAAAAATATTTATCTAATATTCATGGAATTTAATTTAAATCACTCTATAACTATATTCTGACAAAAATACTCTCAAATTAAAGTATTTACTGTACGCAAAATTCTCCAAAAACAATTGTTATAATTGGGAGCCTCTTGCCACCTCTGATTGGCTCCCAATCGCGTGATTCAACCCCTACGATTAAGAGAAAAACCCCTTAACTCTTAATCGTTAACTTCCTCTTTATGTTATAGACGTATATAACCTATACGACTTTAAATTTTGCTTCGCATTAAATTATTTAGCCACCTCAAAATTCGGTTCATTGGATTGAAAAGCCGATTTGTATGCCTTCAATTTCTTTCATACTTTCTTCAAAATTTAATTTCTGTATGAAATCAACCTTCCGCAGTCATTCTAAATCTATTAACTAAGTTTGCAATAAGCCCCTTTAATTGCAAATATCCGGGGACAGGAGCATCCCAACAACATCTGCAAAATCAGGAAGATATTTATCAAGTAGCTGCATATATATCAAAAACATGAACAGCCCACTTCTCGAATTGATTTTCCTCTCTGAAAAAAGGAAAGATCTTCTTTTATTTTTGAAGGAAGGGCCAAAGTCTATCTCCGAGATTAAAAAAAAGTTAAATGTAGGTCCTGTGGCAATTCTCCCCCAGCTAAAAAAATTGAGGGAAAATTCTCTTATCTTAAAAACAGGAGACGTTTACAGCCTGTCTCCCCTCGGTATAGCGGTAGCTGGCAGAATGCAGGCAATGGTAGATGTTTTAAACGTTTTCGAAAATAAATATGATTACTGGGCAAACCATGCAGTCGAGTGCATACCTTCTCCTTTGCGGAACAGGATCGGAGAACTGGCTAAATGTACATTTTCCGAACCTCCTGACAGGACACGCCTTTTTGAACCTCACAGGGAATTTGTTGAAAACCTTATGAAATCAAGAAAAATAAATGGCACTGCCTCGATTTTTCACCCCCTTTATCCATCTCTTTTCCTTAATTTTGCAAAAAATGGAGTGGACGTTTCTCTTCTTGTAACTCCTCCGATTTATGAAAGAATAAAAGAAGAATATGGAGCCGAATTAAGTGAGTTTCTTAAATTCGAGAATGCCAGTTTCTACGTTTGCAGTAAGAAAATAGAACTTTCCCATGTAGTTACTGACAGGTTCCTCTCTCTTACCCTGCCTTATTCTGACGGCACTTACGACCATAACGAAGATGTCCTGTGCTTCGACCCTGTTGCCCTTCAATGGGGAGAAGACCTCTTTGCTTACTACAGGAATATTTCGGATAAAATAACCGAAATCTGAATCTCTTCCGGGCAAATGCCAGAAAAGCCGGAAGATAGCTATAAATTGCACTCTTTCCATCCCTATACTATGCAAAAAGTTCAGGACACCGCAGAAAAAATCCGGACAATGGAAATCCGGGGCGCAGGCAGGATTGCAACAGCTGCTGCCGAAGCTATCAGGGATTATGCTGCAGAGCTGGATGCAGCTTCAATGGAGGAGTTTAGCGCCAGAATAAGGGAAGTTTCAAATTTTCTCATCAGCACCCGCCCGACGGCTGTTTCTCTTCCGAATGCCGTGAAACTCTCTTCAAAGTACTCTTCAGAAAATGTGGAAGAGGCAAGGCAGGAAATCATTGAAAATGCAAACCTTTTTATCGAGAGAGCCGACAGGGCCCTTGGAAAGATCGGAAAAATCGGGTCAAGAAGAATCCGGGATGGGGACGTTATTATGACCCACTGCAACTCCCATGCTGCTCTTTCTATCATCACCACAGCTTTTGAAGACGGAAAAGCCATCTCGGTAATTGCTACCGAAAGCCGCCCCAGGTGCCAGGGCTTATTGACAATCCGCCACCTTAACGACTTCGGGATTCCCACAACCCTGATCGTGGATTCTGCGGTACGCTACTACATGAAAGAGGTAGATAAGGTCATTGTCGGGGCTGATGCTATTGCAGCTAACGGCGCCCTGGTAAACAAGATTGGGACCTCCCAGCTTGCTCTCGCAGCCCATGAGGCAAGAAAAAGTTTCATGGTGGCTGCCGAAACCTTCAAGTTTAGCCCGAGCACGATTGTCGGAAATCCCATAGAAATCGAAGAAAGGGCTGCAGATGAAGTCGTAGACCCTGCAATCCTGAAAGAGCTTTCTCACGTGCAGGTAAAAAATCCGGCTTTTGACTTCACCCCTGCCGAATACATAGATATGATCGTAACCGATATCGGGATCATCCCCCGGCAATGGCATATACTGTCATAAAAGAGCATCTTGGCTGGGAGCTTGGAGAGATTTAAAAACAGATAATTTTTAATTTTTAGACTATCTTTATTTATTTTTACTCGGATTTTTAATCATTTCTTCAGTGCTTTCAATTATCTTTAATCATCCCGTCCGTGATCTGGAGTACCCTCGAACATTCCTTTGCAACCTCAGGGTCGTGCGTCACAACAAGAATCGTCTGCCCTTTTTCACTCAATTCTTTGAAAACCCGCACAATCGAGTCCCTGGTTTTGCTGTCCACCTCACCTGTGGGTTCGTCAGCCAGGATAAGGGCAGGTTTATTCGCAAGTGCCCTGGCAATAGAGACTCTCTGCTGTTCCCCTCCTGATAGTTCCGAGGGTTTATGGGATGAGCCGGTCTCCAAGGCCAAGTTCTTCGAGCAGCGCCTTTGCCCTTTCTTTCCTTCTTTTTTTGGCACCCTGGAAAAGCGCATGGCAAGCTCCACATTTTCAAGCGCAGAAAGTGTGGGGATCAGGTTATAGTGCTGGAAAATAAAACCTATTTTTTCTCTTCTCACGCGGGGAAGCAGTTTTTCAGGCACAGATGTGAGGTCTGTCCCGTCGAGGATGATTTTTCCGTCCGTCGCTTTTTCAAGTGTGCCAATCAGGGCAAGAAGAGTCGATTTTCCGGAACCCGAAGGCCCCATTATCGCAAGGAGTTCCCCTTTTCTTACGGTTATGCAGGCACATCGAAGGGCATGGACAGGAATTTTACCCTGGGAATAGGTTTTGGAAAGGTTTTCAACCTGCATTATGACTTTCTGTCCTTCGTTATGTCCTCCGTTCCGGTTTTTCGCAGATTTCAAGCCCTCCATTTTTTCTTCAGGCATGCTTCAAAGCCTCCATAGGGCTCATCTTCGAAGTCTCCTTTCGATTTTAAAGTCTTCTGTTGATCACGACTTATATTTTCAAACGATTTTTTCATTTAATGATATAAGAATGTTAATTCAGTTTTTGTAATTTTTCTCCTTTTATGATACCTTAACTCGCAACAGGAAATTACAAATTCGTGAATAGTTTGGCATTCGAAAAAGGTTTTGCTGCGAAATAATTTCGGGATAGAACACCCTGGAGGTCACAAAAAATCAATAGACACAACGTACTGTGTTATTTATATATACAACATATACCCATCATATCTATGTGATGTGTATGGTACAAGCAAAAATAAATATAAGTGAGCATTCTAACCAGTTGTTAAACATTATAAAGGCTAAGTACAACTTAAAAGATAAGAGTGCCGCGATTGACTTGGTTTTGTCTCAGTATGAAGAAAAAATTCTCGAACCTGCATTTAGTCCGGCATACATTGATAAATTAGAAAAAATAAAGAAGGGAAAACACATATTTGTAGGCAGTATTGATAATTTTGATAAAGTCATAGATGACTACGCTGATGATGAAGATGAGTGATGCCTACAATTTGGTTTTCAGTGATGTGTTTACAAGTTCAGTCAAAAGGATTAAGAAAAAAGATAAAAAGTTATACGATAGTATCAAGCGTAAAGCCAGTGAAATAGTTAATGACCCTCATAGATACAAAAATCTAAGATATGACATGAGTGGCTTAAGCCGTGTTCATATCGGACCTTTTGTTTTGTCTTTTTCTATTGATGAAGAAACGAAAACAGTTACGTTAGAAGATTTTGAGCATCACGATAACGCATACTGACGCATGTGTTTAGTTTGCCTTCTCTATAATCACGCAGCCCTTTTTCGATTTGTTTGATTGACTCTTCGCTAAGCGGCTCCCAGTCATAAGCACTGGTAGCCAATCGTTTCACGACAGAGTTGTAAGATTCCTGCGGATGGATCTTCAATCCATTAAGCAACTCTTTTACTTCAGGTTCAAGGCAAATTGTAGTTGTAGCTTCCATAGTTTCCTATAGGAGGCTATATAATATAATC
>CAVZFI010000016.1:0-90654 GCA_963774465.1 uncultured Methanosarcinaceae archaeon
ATTGACTCTATGATAGATTTCCTTCTTATGGGCAGTTTAGATATTAGTAAGAGCTTCTTCAGCTTCTTTTCGCCTGGTAATGTTAAAAGTGCACGATTCATTCGTTGACTATATTTAAACGAAGGGATAAATCGCTATTATGGCTGGTACTTTAAGTGGGGGCAACTAAAGCTGGCGGTTAAAGAACTGGAACATGAACCGGATGCATTGCACCGAATTCTGGCAAGCCGATATTTCTCACTGAATTCGAGCAGACGCCACAGTCGGTACACACTTTAAGGTTTCCGGAATGCGGACAGAGAAGTACCAAACCGATTCCTGCGTGCTATCTCTAGTGTAGCAGTGGCCAGACCATCCATCTAGGATTGCCCGTGTGTGGATTTGCGGACCTCAAAACTGGTCAGGGTCTGATATTCGCTACAGGATTAATTACAGGATTAAATTAAAGGGTGTGTTCAATCACAATCAGCAGCCCAAGATGGCCGCGCATTTCATGTGCTCTCGCTGGGTGAAAATGGAGGCATATGATGCATACTGATTTCAAAATTCCGGAAGCCAATATCATTCAATGGCGCCGGTATATCCACGCCAATCCAGAATTATCCTTCAAAGAATTCAAGACATCCGATTTTGTGGCCCAAACGCTGAAAGACTTCGGTGGCATCGAAGTAAATCGCCCCACGAAAACCAGTGTAGTAGGCACATTAAATGGAGAACAGACCGGCAAGACCATCGCCCTTCGCGCCGATATGGACGCTCTCCCGCTACAGGAGGAAACTGGTGTAGACTTCTCATCCAAGAACCCTGGAGTAGCCCATGCCTGTGGACATGATGCCCACACCGCCATGCTACTGGGAACTGCCAAAGTCCTCTCTGGCATGACAGATAGGCTTGCAGGAACCGTCAAGCTGATTTTTCAGCATGCAGAAGAATTGCCTCCCGGAGGTGCTCAGGAAATGGTGAAAGCCGGGGTTCTGGATGGTGTGGATGCGATTTTCGGACTACATATCATGAATCAGAAAGCCGGAACCATTCAGATAGCACAGGGGGCGGTAACCACCATCTCGGGTCGATTCTATCTCACAATTCAAGGGCTTGGCTCGCACGGGTCAAGACCACAAGACGGGATTGATCCTATCCTTGTCGGCTCCCAAATTGTCCTCGGTTTAAACACTATTCCCTCGCGTTCGATAGATCCCAGTCACATGGCAGTGGTGAATGTCGGTGCCTTCAATTCGGGAGTTGCTCCAAATGTGATCCCCGATACCGCCAAACTGGGTATATCTATCCGTACCAAAAATAAAAGAGATAGTGAGATCGTGCATCGGCGGTGTGAAGAGATTATCAAGGGCACCTGCGAAAGCTATGGTGCACGCTATGATATTCGGTGGGTTCCAGGGTATGAAATGGTGCACAATGACCCGGCACTGGTTGATCTAGCCCTCAAAGCTGCCAGGGAGGCGATTGGTGAAGAGAATGTCAGCATTGGGCCAGCTTCCTCTGGAAGTGAAGATTTCTCAGCTTATACGGCGGTAGTGCCTGGATGCCTCATGTTTCTCGGCGGCGGTGATGCGTCCGACGGGCTTCCCTACAAGAACCATAATCCCAAATTTAATATTATCGAAAGCGCCATGGCGAATGGAACTCGCGTCGAGGTGCAAATTGTCCTCGATATGCTTGGAAAATAAATGAGGAAGTGATGGCCTCGTCTCTGGCCCACTTTAAAAGGAGGTACTCCTGAGCTCAGCATCCACGATTCTATGCTCTTTCTAGTAGTAATTGCTGAGATCCCAAACGAGTTAAAATTAGCTTTAACAGCCCGTATTTTGAGTTTTTAGTTCCATGTGTCAATATCTGAAAGAGCAAACTCATTCAAAAATAGATCAAAGGCATAGGGAAGAGTAGAAGGCAATAAATCAACGATTCTCTCCTTGCCATCCTTTTAACTTTCTACTATGTACTTTTTCATAAGAAGAATTTGGTTTCTGTTCTCAGAATACCGCTCAGGACGATCGTGACCTTGAATTTCTGCAACAAGTTACTTGGATAAATCAAAAAGAGCTTTATGTATCTTTTTTGAGATCGCTACTTTAAACTTATTAATACTCTCCAGGGAAAGATATGGATCCCGTTTACATAAATGGATTCAGAGTCCAGTCTTGTAGGAGTTCGTGCGTTCGAATCGCACCTCTCGCACCAAACTTTTGGGTAATAGGTATCTAGAATTTTTTGTACGCTATTTTGTGACGTTTATGCACAACTGTTCTTTTTCAAAAGTTGCCCTGGCTAAAAAACATCAATTTCTATAATATCAGCTTAATAATTAAGCAATTTTTTGTGTGCAATACAATATTCTTACAAAAAGACACTTTTTTAAAGTTATTAAATCTAGAATTAATTTATACTTTTATAATTTATATTTTTGAAATAAGTCTGAAAAGCCTGTTATATTTAATTTTTATTGTCTTTTGCTCTTGATAATTGTTTTCATATAATCCAACAGTCTTACAAAGAAAAAAATAAATATCGAAATATCATTATTAATATAAAAAAATGAAACTCAATAAGCATAAATCTGGGGAGTAGATATATGGATGAACAAGAATCCGACAAAAGAAGAAAGAGACTAGCTATTTTGCTGGTTGTCTTGTGTTTACTGACAATAACAGTTACAGCATTTGTATATTATTTCATAACCTTTCAGGCCATTTACATGTTCTAACGTCAGGTCAAGTATACTATATGATATCCTGAATAGAATATCTATGATAATACAAACTCTTCTAAGAAATGTAAGCCTAATACGGAAACTACTTTTTAGAATACAACGACTTAAAAACGATACGAAAGTTTTATTGAGGAACTTTTTATTTTGAGAGCTCATCCCAAAACCAATTTTAACCTCAAATCAATAAGAATTTCAGAACTATTTTCCATGATCAGAAACTCATTAATTATTCCGAATTCAAGATTCAGAGAAGCAGTTTTGAGTTTTGGGATAGGCTCAACACAAAAAAGATAATTACCCAAAGCCCACATCATTAAAAAGTTCCAAAATAATCCGCGAACAATAACCCTCACTCATCTTGAAAATTCAATCTGTAGATTCATTTAAACCAAAAACAGATAGCTTCAACGTAAGCGCGTCTACACGGTCTGGAAACTACTGCTGTTTTATTGTATTTTGGGCAATACATAAGTATCAGTGTGTCAAAACGGGATTTTAACTTTCATTGATTACCTTTAATATTTTATCAGCCCATATACTGAACGCTTCACAAAGCACAGAACCTATAACAAGAGATATAACTATAATTTGTAAATCAGTCATGTTTTATCACCTTTTTAATATCATCTCTAACTCTAACGGTATAAAATAATCAAATATTCCATCGAAAGAAGTAATCGGGATCAAGAATAAAATAATAGCATATAAATATATCTAAAATAACTGCATACAAGTGCTTCAAGTTCGGAAGGTATTATTTAAATTCTTCTCAATTGGCTCGGTATAATATAGAGTTCCATTCAGAACTCATCCCAAAACCATTTTAGTCTTAATCATTTAGACTTTTCAGAGACGGGATTCAAAGGAGCAAAATTTGGGTCGTCCTCTTTTAATTGGTTGACATTATTTTCAAAACACCCTTAATGTCGTCTCTAAGCATTTTTCCGCGCTTCTGTGAGGTTATAGGAAACTTGTTTTGAGACTAAAAACGTAGGTATTCACGGCACTGAAAAATTAATCATGAAAACATCAACCGTGTAATTTATAGACGACCAAAGGCCTTTTATGTTGCTTTTACTTTCTGGCTCTTTTCTTTTTTTTGAAAATACACTAGCAGGCGAGCGTGACGAAAATCACATCAAATAAATATATTTCACAGGGTAGAATTCAGGACATCAAGCCACAGATGCTCTCTTTATACCCAAAAACATCAATATGTAAAATAAAATATTGTAGAGACAGACAACCCACTTTCCGATAAGCGATTTAACCTGGGTATCTGATAATCAGGAAAGGAAGATAATTGACTTCGCAATTTGATTGCTCTCTGAACTGCCATTCTCGTTTTGGAAAGCATTATCTCATAAATTCGACCACCTGTACAAAATATACATTCTCTGTAAAACGGAGCCACTTATGCAATACTACGTAAAAGATAACGCCCTCATTATCAAAGGAGATTTCGAAGCCGTGAGCACCGGTTTAAACGGCGGCCGCGCGCGGGTAAGGTACCTTTTCAACAAACAGGTACCAAGAACCTTTAATCCCCCTGACCCGCAGGAATTCTTAAAAACGGAAGCTCTGGAACTCGGCATCGAAGAAGCTCATTTTGGCCTTCTTACAGCCGTTAAAATTGAATACCTTCAGGTAATAGAAGACGGCTACCTGACAGCCTTTATAACCTCTGGCGTAAGCAACGGCTCGGAATTCAGGGCAAAAATCGGAACCATAAATATAATTCTTGTCTCAAAGGCAATACTATCCGAGACAGCTCTCTTCGGCGCGATCATCACAGCCACCGAGGCAAAAGGGCTTGCACTGCTTGAAAAAGGCTATACTTTCCTGGGCACCAATACTGATGCAGTAATTGTTGCCTATGAAAAGGACTTAGAGCTTGGCCCGGAAAACGCAGAACGACAGGAAATTCCTTATGCAGGTTCAAGTACGGATTTTGGAAAAAAGATTACTGAAGCCGTGATAAAAGGAGTTAAGGCAGGGCTTGAGCTGCGGGGAGAGTAAGCCCAACTGTACTGAGGAAAGTAAGTAAGAGAAACCTTAAAAAAGATCGGAAAATCCGATCATTTCTTGATACCAAACCGGAAACCACTTTTGAGCAATTCGTATACTATTTTGTAATTATAAGGCGTGATAATTTATTGAATCAGCGATTCGTAGAACAAAACCGCCTGCAAGAACGTGTGGAGTAATTTGTACCCATCATGATTAGGACAAGGTGCCGGAACAAGAAATCAGTAACCTGATAACCCTCATATATTGCGTTTCATCGAAAAGCAAAGCTCAAGAGGCTCTGTAGTATAAAATCAAGTAACAAAAAGATTGAATAAAAAGAGACCGAGATATAGAGAAATTAGGAAAACTATTTTAAAAGAATAAAAGCATCAAAAATCCACAAAGAACAAGAACACATAATTATCAAGTACGTAAAATCAGCGCCATAAAAGAGATTACAAAAGAGATTACAAAATGAAGTAAAGTAGTATAGGGTGAGTATGGCAGCGATCCAGAGTTCCCGAAGACTCGCGTACTTCAGTACAGTAAGGAACGTGGACAGGCTTATCTTCTGTGTTCGGGATGGGTACAGGAGTTTCCCTGCCGCTATGGCCGCCAGACTCTACCTATAAAGGGGATTGTGGAAAAACGGAGTCATGTATAGGTTATGTGCTGCATACTGGATTTCGCCTGGACCTGATATGGTGAAAGGAACGGATGGTTAGTGAACGCGGACTGAACACCTCGTTGCCTTGGTGCTTACATCCCGTTTCTATTAAACCGGTCTTTTACCGGAATCCTTAAAGAGGTCTCTTTTTAGGTCAGATTTCGAGCTTAGATGCATTCAGCTCTTATTCCTTAGCGCGTAGCTGCCCGGCAATGCCTTGTCAGACAACCGGTACACCAGTGGCGCCGCTGCTTGGTTCCTCTCGTACTAAAAGCAGCTTACCTTCAGACCTCTGGCACCTCTAGTAGATAGTAACCGACCTGTCTCACGACGGTCTAAACCCAGCTCACGATCTCCTTTAATAGGCGAACAACCTCACCCTTGGCCGCTGCTGCACGGCCAGGATGGAAAGAACCGACATCGAGGTAGCAAGCTGCCGGGTCGATATGTACTCTTGCCGGCAACGACTCAATTATCCCCGGGGTAACTTTTCTGTCATTTTTGGCCCCCACCAAGGAGGCTCAAAAGTTCGCTAGAACCGACTTTCGTCTCGTCATCCACTGCTATGCTGAATAACGTCAGGCTGACTTATGCTCTTGCACTCTTCAGTGAGTTTCCGACCCACTTGAGTCAACCATTGCGCGCCCTTGATATCTTTTCAAGGGCGTCCCGCCCCAGGCAAACTGCCCACCTATCGGGGTCCTCTTCTCAGAGTTAGGGTCGTAGTCCCGGAAGGGTAGTGTCCCAATTGCGACTCCACGGATGCTGGCGCACCCGCTTCGACGTCTCCTACCTACTCTGTACATCCAGAACCACAACCCAACGACAGGCTGCAGTAAAGCTCCACGGGGTCTTCACTTCCCCCTAGAGGTCTCTAGACTGTGCACTAGAATGTAAGCTTCACCGGATTCCAGTTAGGGACAGTAGGGCTCTCATTGATCCATTCATGCAAGTCGCCAATTAAGCGACAAGGTACTACGCTACCTTAAGAGGGTCATAGTTACCCCCGCTGTTTACAGGCCCTTCTTCCCGTTGAACCGGGGTTTCAGGTACCTGCACTGAGCAGGATTCAGAGATTGTACTAGCCCTTACGGGTTTGCAATCTCCTATGTTGGTATTAGACAGTTAGAGCCCCCTGGTCACTGCGACCTGCTGTCTACACAGCAGGCACTCCTTCTCCCGAAGTTACGGAGCTAATTTGCCGAATTCCCTTAACTGAAGTACTCCGACACGCCTTAGCCTTTTCAGCTAGGGGCACCAGTGTCAGATCTCGGTACGGACATTTAGCTGTCCTTTTCACGGGTCCCTGGGTGCAGCCGACTTACGCCATTACAGATTCGCCCGCTTCTCGCCATTACGGCTCTCCACAGGTTTCGCTGCTTAGACGGCGCGACGACGCCGCTCGGCCTGCCCTGAGACGTCAGAGCTTAGTGCTAAATGGTACAGGAATATTAACCTGTTTCCCTTTTGGCGTACTCGAGTTACGGTACGTCTTAGGACCGACTAACCCTCGGCTGACGATCATTGCCGAGGAAACCTGGCCCCTTCGGCGGCAAGGATTCTCACCTTGCTTTGCTGCTACTATTACCAGGATTTTCGTTTGTGAACGGTCCACAGGACTTTACAGCCCTGCTTCTGCCCGAACACAACGCCTTCCTACGAGATTACCTTGCGGTACTCCGTGGTATCGGTAGTCGACTTGAGCCCCGTCAATTTTCGGGGCCCCAAACCTCGACTGGTGAGCTGTTACGCACTCTTTGAAGGGTAGCTGCTTCTAAGCTAACCTTCCAGCTGTCTTGGGCTTGGGACGCCCTTTAGTGTTAACACTTAGTCGACATTTGGGGACCTTAACCACGGGCTGGGTTGTCTCCCTTACGGACTACAAGCTTACCCCAGTAGTCCGGACTCCGACTTTCTACAATGACGGTGGGTTTGGAGTTTGACAGGCGGGTGAGGGATTTCTCCCCCGGAACCGCCAATCAGTGCTCTACTCCACCGACGATCTCCAGTCAGGTCATGCTGCGACATGTTTCGGAAGGAACCAGCGGATGCCGGGTTAGATTAGCATTTCACTACGAGACGCAGGTCACACGAATGATTTGCAGATCAAAACCGCTTGCGGTCCTCCACGTAGCTTTCGCCACGCTTCAACCTGCCCACGCCTAGATCACCCGGCTTCGGGTCGTACCCCGGTGACTCCACGCACTTGTATACGTCGTGCCTCACCCGTGAGGGTTGCGCACATGTTGCTTTCGCTTCGGCTGCCCAGATAAAAGGTTAGCCATCGCCACCAAGATACACTCCCTGGCCCGTTCTTCAAAACGTAAGATACGACACTGGCAGTGGCGCTCGTACTGCATTCTCGCGAATGTTTCCTTCACGTCAAAGATCCTTTCATGCCGTATCGTTCCATCACTATCAGGTTTCAGGCACTTTGCACCTCCCTTCTCGGGGTACTTTTCAGCGTTCGGTCACCCTACTATTTCGCTATCGGTCTCAAGTAGTATTTAGTTTTGGAGGTTGGTGCCCCCCAGATTCCCGCACGATATCCAACGCACGGTACTCAGGGACATGTTCCGGTCTTCTGGTTTACACATACGTGACTGTCACACTCTATGGTCTGCCGTTCCAGGCAAGTTTTGTTTTACCGCGAGACGTTTGAACAGCCCTACAACACCACATTTCCCCGAAGGGATTCGGTTTGAACTGTACCGGTTTCACTCGCCGTTACTAACGGTATCTCGTTTGATTTCTTTTCCTGCTCCTACTGAGATGTTTCAATTCGGAGCGTTCCCGATCATTACTGATCACTATGGAGAGGTCCCATTCGGAAATCCCGGGTTCATTGGCTCCATGCACCTACCCCGGGCTTATCGCAGCTTGGCACGTCCTTCATCAGCTCTTGAGCCGAGCCATCCACCTGATAGCATAACTCCTGTTACACCTAACCAGGTCCAGTTAGCGTCCAATATACAGCACCTATACATGACTTCATTTACCTGCGCGTCGGCACAGGCAATCCGTCCTTCCCCGATAATTTACTTATCGGGTGCATTGGATAATGATTGATAAAATGGTTGAGGTTTTGTCGGTTTATCGGCATCTGGGTGGTGGGTTTTTTGTGCTTAGGAGGTGATCCAGCCGCAGATTCCCCTACGGCTACCTTGTTACGACTTAACCCCCCTTGCAAAATTCAGGTTCGAACACGGCACAGTGTCCGTGCCCTCACCCATACCTCACTCGGGTGGTTTGACGGGCGGTGTGTGCAAGGAGCAGGGACGTATTCACCGCGCTATATTGAAACGCGATTACTACGGATTCCAGCTTCACGAGGGCGAGTTACAGCCCTCGATCCGAACTAAGGATGGGTTTGTGAGATTACCAGCCCCTTTCGGGGGAGGGACCCATTGTCCCATCCATTGTAGCCCGCGTGTAGCCCGGGAGATTCGGGGCATACTGACCTACCGTGGCCCGCACCTTCCTCCGATTTAACACCGGCGGTCCCCACAGAGTACCCATCGTCCCGGAGGACATGCTGGTAACAGTGGGCACGGGTCTCGCTCGTTGCCTGACTTAACAGGATGCTTCACAGTACGAACTGGCGACGGCCATGCACCTCCTCTCAGCGATTCAGGCAAAGTCTTCAGCTTGGCCTACATATTGCTGTCGCCCCCGGTGAGTTGTCCGGCGTTGAGTCCAATTAAACCGCAGGCTCCACCCGTTGTTGTGCTCCCCCGCCAATTCCTTTAAGTTTCAGCCTTGCGGCCGTACTTCCCAGGTGGCTCGCTTCACGGCTTCCCTGCGGCACCAGACACGGTCGCGCCATGCCTGACACCTAGCGAGCATCGTTTACGGCTGGGACTACCCGGGTATCTAATCCGGTTCGTGCCCCCAGCTTTCGTCCCTCACCGTCGAACCCGTTCTGGTAAGACGCCTTCGCCACAGGTGGTCCCACAGGGATTACAAGATTTCACTCCTACCCCTGTAGTACCTCTTACCTCTCCCGGTTCCAAGCCTGGCAGTATCCCCCGAAAGCCTAACGGTTGAGCCGTCAGATTTCCCGGAGGACTGACCAAACCGGCTACGGACCCTTTAGACCCAATAATCACGATCACCACTCGGGCCGCCGGTGTTACCGCGGCGGCTGGCACCGGTCTTGCCCGGCCCTTGCTAACAGGTGTAGTTTACACACCTGGACAGCCAGCATATGATGCTGGCACTCGGTGTCCCCTTATCACGGTTTCCCGCATTGTAAAGTTTTCGCGCCTGCTGCGCCCCGTAGGGCCTGGATTCATGTCTCAGAATCCATCTCCGGGCTCTTGCTCTCACAACCCGTACCCGTTGTCGGCTAGTAGGTACATTACACCCACTACTACCTGATAGGCCGCAGACCCATCCTTGGGCAGACGAATCCATTTTACGCATAAAGCATTCCAGCATATATGCGTTATCCGGAATTATCCCCAGTTTCCCGGGGTTATGCCGGACCCAAGGGCAGGTTATCCACGTGTTACTGAGCAGTACGCCATGTTCACGAAGAACATATGACTCGCATGGCTTAGGCGAACACCGATAGCAGTAACCTCTGGCAGGATCAACCAGAATTGTTATGTATCGCACACTTCAAAATAAAGGTCTTGGTCGCAGAAACTTGCACTAACAACTATCAATTCAGTTATTCGTTTCGCGATGATGTTTAGTTTTTAAAAAAACTCTCACCGCCCAGAATTAACCGAACCGACAAAATCCTCGTCAGACAGGAAATAACTCCTGGCTCCATTAAAAGATGAAAGAGATGTGTAATTCAACCCACACAATTGCTTTGTGTGAGGGATACATACAAGACGTTTCTTGTATATAAAGCTTTTCCGTCCTGCAATTTTACTCCCAGAGACCAAAAACAAAAGGAAATATTTTGTTTGAATCTATAGAGATATTGCCATTCCGATCGTTTAGGACCGTTAAAGGGGCGGACACTCACAAATTTGCTTTGTGTGAGGGATACATACAAGACGTTTCTTGTATATAAAGCTTTTTGTTCAGCGTATTTTTAGATATAGATTTCTTTGCAAAATGTTATTTTTGCTAAATCTATAGGTTTTACGCCCCCTGATCTTCCCAGGTCAGGGAATCTTCTAGATGCGTTACTAGTATATATATTTTTCTACAAAATGCTTCCAATACAGATTGTAAATCAAGAAAAAATGACCGATCGAAAATATAGTTTTTCTCTTGATATTTTGAGGACTTTTTGATTGTATTTTTACTATGCTCTATGGAAACTGACTGAATCTGCGGGAAACCTGAGAAAATATGCAGTTCAAAGAACAATTTTGATGCTGATACTCCATGTATATTTCTAAATTAATCCATTATTTCTAAATTAAAATCAACCTATATTTCTAAATTAAAATTAACCTATATTCTAAATTAAAATTAATCAATGAGAAATTCCATAAAAACAAGGCATTAAGAATAGTAAAGCTTCCCGATAACGAAAATTATAGCCTTCAGTTCAGTGTCAGAACCTTAAACACGCTCAGTGAGTTTTATATATAAATAATTCCAATTAAATTAAGGGGAGTTAGAAGTCCCTTTAAGAAATTGGGAAGAATTTGGGATTTTAGAACTGTTTAGATCTCATTTAGTTGTCTCTATGAAAAAATGGGGAAAATTAGACACCTAAATATAATTAAGGTCTATTTCAGGGAAAACTTTAGCATTTAGCCCAGCTTTGGCCCCCTGTAATCAATCAGGGATTGTTTGCTCCTCAAATACCAAAATGGAGGTTATATATTTGATAGACATAGATCCCAGTGGTATTCTGGTTCGTTACAACGTAAAAATGGAAAAAGAAATGGCACCGGAAGATGCTGCAGAAGAACTTTACCCTAAGGATTCAATAATTTACCCGATTGCAAAATCCATCTTTGAAGGCGAAGAAGATGATGTTGTTGAGGGGTTGGAAAAGGCTATCAGTGCCGGGAAGGATCCGATTTCCCTTATTAATGACGCATTGATGGTTGGAATGGGAGTAGTCTCTAGGCTTTATGATGAGGGAGTAATTTTCCTGCCAAACGTTATGATGTCTGCTGATGCCATGCTGGAGGGTATCGAATACATTAAGCAGAAAGCAGGAAAAGCACCTGAAAGCAAAGGAAAAGTCGTCTGCCACGTTGCAGAAGGTGACGTTCATGATATCGGAAAGAACATTGTTGCTGCCCTCCTGAGAGCAGCCGGCTATGATGTAGTGGATCTTGGAAGAGATGTTCCTGTAGATGAAGTAGTAGCTGCGGTGGAGAAAGAAAATCCTATCATGCTTACAGGTACTGCCCTCATGACCACCACCATGTATGCATTCAAAGAAGTTAACGACAAGCTTATGGAGAAAGGATACAGGATTCCATTTGCATGTGGTGGCGGTGCTGTGAACCAGGATTTCGTGTCCCAGTATGAACTCGGGGTGTACGGTGAAGAAGCAGCCGATGCCGCGAAGATTGCCGATTTCATCAAGGCACATGGGGACAACGTTGTGAAACTGAGGGAGAAATTCCATAGACACTGAGGAGGTGGAATAGATGGCAGTAACAAGATGTACTAAAATGGCTTATGCAAGCGCAGATGAAATGATTTTCGGAAAGGCCGTCAAGCCAGTCAAAACCGGTCTGGGACTTGAGATCGGTGCCGGCTACACAACTCCTGAAGTGAACTACGCCCCAAGACCTGAAGCCGGAGAATCCAAAGAAAAACTCATAAAAGAGTACGAAAGGATCACTACCGACATTATGGCAAGGATGGTTCAAATCGGAGCTCCCTCTGTCGTACTTGAAACCGAACACGTTCAGCAGATGTCCAATCACCCGGAGTGGGGAGCAGCCGTTGCGCACGCCCAGAAAACTATCATGGAAGATTACCATGACGAATACGGCATAAAGTGCGCACTCAGGCACACAATCGGTGATATCCGTGAGAGCAGGGATTTCCTCGAGCTCAGAGGAGGAGACAAGTACAACACCTTTATGGAGGCCTTCGAACAGTGTGCCCAGAATGGTGCTGATATGCTCGCAGTTGAGTCAATGGGTGGGAAAGAAGTCTTTGACTATGCAATTCTCAGGAACGATTTGCCAGGCATACTTTATGGTATCGGTGTGCTCGGTAGCATGGACATGGAAATGATCTGGCAAGACATTGCATCAGTTGCAAAAAAGAATAATGTAATAGCATCCGGTGACACAGACTGTGCCCAGGCAAATACAGCAATGTTCATTGCAGGCGGCCTGCTTGACAAGAACCTTGCCCACACAATCGCAATCATTGCCAGGTCAATTTCTGCAGCAAGGTCCCTTGTTGCATACGAAGCCGGTGCAGTTGGCCCAGGTAAAGACTGCGGATATGAAAACACTATCGTCAAAGCAATTGCAGGTGTTCCGATTGCTCAGGAAGGTAAGACCTCAACCTGTGCCCACTCTGACCTTATGGGTAACCTGACAATGCAGTGCTGTGACCTCTGGTCCAACGAGTCTGTTGAGTATCACGGTGAGTTCGGCGGCACCACAGTTCAGTGCTGGTCCGAGACCCTGGCTTATGACTGTGCCCTAATGAATGTTGCTCTTGATTCGGGTAATGCAAAAATCCTGAGGGATATGTTCGCAGCTTCGGATATGTATAGAGACGCACAGGGCTATGTACTCGCATACCCGAATGCCTACAGAGTAGGGCAGGCAATTGCCAAGGACGGAAACGACATTTACCTCCGTGCCAGGAATGCAGCAATCGAAAGCATCAAAATCGTCGAAGAGGGAGCAAAAGGCAAACTCGAACTCTCCAGGTTCGAAGCAAATGCCCTTGCAAATGCAAGAACTGCTCTTGAGGCTCTTACTGACGACAAAGAGCAGTTTATGAGTGACTGCCTTACAAAATATAAAGATGAAGTCAAGGTCTTCCGGCCGGAGAACTACGGCCTCTAATCGAGGCGAGTTCTTCCCATTTATTTTTTTGAAATTCCCGGTTTAATATCCTCTTGACGAAATTCATGTAAGGCTTTTTTAATTATTCACAGAATTTTACTTGCTGACTACCAGCATCTCGAATGCGCACTAATTATCTTTGTGGACAATTTATCTTTGCGGACAATTTATCTTTGTAGACGAATTTATCTTTGCGGACAATTTATCTTTGTGGACAATTTGCCTCAATAGAATATTGTCCAGAAAACTAATTTTAACTCTTCTCAAGCCGGAATTGAGATCAGTCTTTAAAGATAAAGACTAAGAGTGGAGGCTAAGGGAAAAAGAGATATAAAAACCTGAGAATGATAAAAGTAAAAACAAAGACAGGAAAAGAGAAGCCTGTCAAAATTTACTGGGAAATTGAAAAAAATAAAGAATTATTTTTTGCTTTTCTTGATCTTCAAGCGTAGTACTCGTTTCTTGCCTCGACCATAGCTTTAATGTGGGAAAGCGGAGTCATAGGTGCAATTCCACAGCCAGGAGCAAGTACATCTACTCCCTCTGCGAGAGCTTTTTTGGATTCTTCTTTGATCTTATCAATTGGGCCTGGCAGTAAAGTAAAGGGACTGGATATATTTCCTACGAGTCTTGCCCTGTTCCCAAGCACTTCCTTAGCCTTTTTTATGCTGCCGACTTTTTCTTCAACGCTCAAGCCTTCAAAACCACAATCTGCCATGTAGTCGAGGATAGGACCCACATTCCCACAGATATGCAGGACTGTAACTGAATCTACGTTTGAGGAGAACTTTTGCAGCCTCGATTGAAGTTCACTTTTAAAAGAATCCGGACTCAACAGGTCAGGAGACGCCACAGGATCAGCAACTGAAATAACGTCTGCTCCCGCAAGAACCATTGAATTTGCATAAGCTATTGTTGCATCGGTTGCAAAATCCAGTACCTGCCGTAAGAGCTCGGGCTTTTTAAGAGACCATTTCATAAAGGACTTTACACTCGCCAGATCCGAGGCAAGGGTAACTGGTCCTTCCATTCCTCCGATAATAGGCACATCCGGCCCGACCCTCTCTCTTATGATTTTAATTGAATCAAGTACAGCCTGAATTCTGCCCTTATCAAGCAAATTCTCAGGCATTTCCATGCCTTCCAGATCCTTAGGGTACGGATGTGCAGTAACAGACGGCTGCCTGTTCTTCGTTCCCATATTGACTTCGCAGCCCATTGCTTCGGCAAGTACGGTCAGGCAATAAGGAAGCCTTACAGCTTCGAGCCCGCTAAGCTCGTAGTTTGCAATTGCCAGCTTTGCCATCAGTTCAGGGTCAGAGTGAGATTCCGGCCAGGGAGCTCCCACTTCATCCATTAATTCCACAATTCCCGTTTGGGTTACGGAACAAACAGGTACTTTGTCAACCTTCTTTCCTTCTAGCGCGTTTAAAAGTCTCTCCTTAAGTGTCATGTCATCCATAGCTGTCTCCCCATGTTGAGTTTTAATTTTCCCCATGTTAAGTTTTAATTTAGAAGTTTTATAGCCTTACTTATTCTCGGCATTAATGGTCTAAAAGATCGATTTTTAAGGTAGCCCTGATAACCTCCTTTGAAGCACATCAAAGTTTTCAGAGTTTCCGTCACAGGCAAATAATCATCTTCGGAATACCGAAATCCCCATGCCCAGATTGACTATTATAATCTATGTTTTATGCTATATGATTGTTTGGGAATGCACAAACTAAAAACAGGAACATGAAAGAGAAAAATTGTCCTGAACAAAAGCAAAAAGATAAAGCAAAATATAGCAAAAACAGAACGTAGCAAAAGCAGAACATACCATACAACACAAATCATATAGCACTCCGGGAAAGATATCAGACAAAATAAATTGGTCTGCAAAGATAATAAAGGAAAAAAGCAAGAGAGCGGATTATGGTACGGATTTCGGACAGGATAAGGGTAATTCAAGGAGATATCGTAAAACTCGAAGTTGATGCAATCGTAAATGCTGCAAATTCTACGCTTTTGGGAGGCGGAGGAGTTGACGGAGCCATTCACATGGCTGCAGGGCCCGGATTGCTGGAAGAATGCAGAACCCTGAAAGGCTGTCCCACAGGGGAAGCAAAAATTACAAAGGGATATCTCCTGCCCGCAAAATGGGTAATACATACTGTCGGCCCTGTCTGGCAGGGAGGCAAAAAAAGAGAGGATGACCTTCTGGCTTCCTCCTACAGAAAAAGCCTTGAACTTGCAAAGGAATATGCCGTAAAAACCATTGCTTTTCCAGCTATAAGTACAGGAGCATACGGTTTTCCATCAGAAAGGGCTGCAGGAATTGCAGTTTCCGAAATAAGGAAGTTTCTTCAGGAAAATGAATTGCCTGAGAAGGTTTTCCTTATATGTTTCAATAAGGAGACATACAGGCATCTAATGAAAGCCTTGCAGGAAGCATTTTGAATTTAATTTAGATTTAGAAAATTTATTTACATCTATTTTGTAATTCAACTTGCCTGCGAAATGCATCACGGATACCCCTCAAAAAGTACTTTAAAAGAATAAATAGAAAAGTATTCCCCCACTCTCAATTGTGGAGGATTATTTATATACAATGTTAGGAAATTAGATTCTAGATAAAAATTAATAATGATAATATGTTCTGGTCGGGACTGAGCCATAAAGTTTTATTAGTTGGTGTCGGAGAATTGTTCCGGAAAAGCGTTTGGGAAAAAAGAATATTTAAATTGCCTATAACAGGGGAATATAGAAATAATTTAGTATGCTGCGGATCTGTAATTCATTACACGTTCTTACATTTAAAATACAGGCAATATTTATCACAATTATTGAAAAGTCGTTTTAATAGCGAGAAACAGGAAGAGTACTCGCAAAAAGCTCTGAAGTCGGAGAAAGCAGAGCAAAATATTATTAAAGCCGGATAGAAGATCCAAATAAATGTCAGATTTGTTTGAGCTTGTGGGAATATATTTAGAAAAAAGGGATCGGAGGAGTTGCTTATCAATAACGATGAAGCCTTTCAAAGAGGCCTTGACCTGGTTAAACATAAAAGGTACGAAAAATCAATTAATGTTTTCAATAAAATTCTGGGCAAAGACCCGAGTCACACAGGAGCCCTTTTTAACAGGGGACTTGCCCTGCTGAAAATTAAAAAACCAGAAGAAGCCCTTGGCTCTTTTGACCAGGTCCTGAAGTTAGAGCCAGAAAACTCCGATGCCCTGTATAAGAAAGGAACTGCTCTGGCAACTCTCGGAAGTTTCGGAGAGGCACTGGAAGCCTGTGATTATGCGCTTGAAATAAAACCAGAAAATCCGAAAATCTGGTACCAAAAAGGGCTTATATTTGCCGAACTGGGGCGGACTGAAGCCTCAATTCTTTGTTTTGAGAAAGTGCTTGCCCTTGAGCCTAAATGCGGAATAGCCTGGTATGCCAGGGGAACTGTGGCTGGAAAAGCTGGCAGGTACGATGAAGCCCTTGAAAGTTTCGGATATGCACTTAACATCAACCCAAAAGATGCAGAAGCCTGCTATGCAAAAGGGCTGGTTTTTGCAAAGCTAGAGGAACATGAAAAAGCTCTGGAATGCTTTAATTCTCTGGTTCAGGAAAACCCCAGGCATACAGATGCCCTGGAACAGAAATGCTTTTCACTGGCAAAGCTCGGGAGAAACGAGGAAGCTCTGGATTCTATTGATGCATTTTTAAGGAAATTCCCTGCCAGCCAGACTGCTCTTTATCACAGGGGCATACTCTTAAGCGAACTTTCCCGCTATGAGGACGCCGAAAAAACCTTTTCGAAAATACTCAGTCTCAATCCCGGAAATAAAGAAATCTGGCTCAGGAAAGGTCTTGCTCTTATCCATCTTCTCAGGCTCAATGATGCCATAGAGGCTTTCGAAGAAGCAATCAAGCTCGATCCCACTTATTTCGAAGCCTGGAATTACAAATGCTTTGCCCTCATGAAGCTTGAGGTCTACGAAGAAGCCCTCGAAGCCTTTGACTCTCTGCTTGGAATTTATCCGAAAATGAAGGAAATCCAGTACAACCGGGCTCTTGCTCTCGTGAAACTGCAACGCTTTGAGGAGGCAGCACAGGCTTTTTCCAGAATTGCCGAACTGGACCCTGCATACAGAGATGCCCTGTACCAGCAGGGGCGCTTGCTTGCCAGGGCAGGGAACTATGAAGAAGCCCTCAAAGCCTTCGATTCCATGCTTGAATATAATCCAGGATTTATTAAGGCCCAAAAGCTCAGGGGCACTATACTGGTTGAGTTAGGCCGTATCGAAGAGGCTCTTGAATCTCTTGCACAGAGCCTTGAAAAAGAACCCGAAAATTACGGGCTCTGGCTCCAGCAAGGGTTAATTCTCCTTGACAGCGGAAAATTCGAGCCTGCCCTGAAAGCTCTTGAGAAAGCTGCGGAGCTTAAACCCGATTACGAAGCCTGCTGGATGAATAAGGGTTTTGCTCTCGATTCCATGGGACGCTATGAAGAAGCCCTCAGCGCCTTTGAAGAAGGCCTGCGGCTGAACCCTTATCTGGAGAAAGGCTGGAATAAAAAAGGAATCGTACTTGGAAAGCTTGGAAGGACAGAAGAAGCCCTCGAGGCTTTTGAAGAAGCTGTAAGGCTCATGCCTTATTTTGAGGACGCCTGGAGAAATATGGGGCTAATTTTACTTGCTGCGGAAAAGTACGAAAAAGCGAACGAAGCCTTTGCCGAAGTCCTTAAAACAAATCCAGAAGATCCCGATTCCATCTATAACAGGGGAATATCCCTGCTCAGGCTCGGAAGACAGGAAATTGCCCTGGAATGCCTTGAAAAAATCCTCTCTCTTGACCCGGATTACCCGGATATTTTATACAACCTTGCGGTTGCATATCTGGAAATTGGAGAGCCGGAAAAAGCTCTGGAGACCTTTGAAAAGCTTGCTGCAAAGAATCCCGAGGACCTGGAAATCCAGTGCAGGAAAGGAAAACTTGCAATGGAACTCGGAAAATATGAAACTGCACTGCAGGCATTTGAACAGATACTCTTCCGGAAGCCAGAAGCCAGGGAAGCCCGGTACAGAAAAGGGCTTGCCCTGATGAAACTGGAACATTTTGAAGATGCTATAAAAGCCTTTGATGAAGTAATTACAAGGAATGCCAGTTATAAGGATAAGGATGTAAAGAATTTAAATTGCCATGACATAAAGGATACCGATTATCATGATATAAAAGACACCGATTGTCATGACATAAAGGACATCGACTATGGTGACATAAAGGACACCGATTATGGTGATGCCAGGATTTTCAAGGGTTTTGCGCAAATGCAGCTTGAAAAGTATGTTCCTGCCCTTGAAACCTTTGAAAGCGCTCTTGAGGAGAAACCGGATTCCGATATTCTCTGGTACTACAAAGGCCTGAGCCTGTACAGAATAAACATGCCAGGAGAAGCGGCCTGTGCCTTTGAGTCAGCTGTCAACCTGAACCCCGAAATGAAGGAAGCTCTCGAGTATAGGGCTCTCTGCCTCTTTGAAACCGAACAGTACGAAAATGCCCTGGGAGCTCTGGAAGCTGTGCTCGAAAGAGATCCCGAAAACCTTTCTGCTCTCGACAACATGGCAACCTCCCTTTTCCGGTTAAAAAGGTACGAAGAAGCAGCCGAAGCTTTTTCCAGGGTGCTGGAACTTGACCCTGGCAGGGAAGAAGCCAGGTATTATCTCGGGATTGCCAGCTTCGAATCAGGACGGTATGATAAAGCCCTTTCCGTTTTTGAAGAGATAGTTGAGGGCTCAGGGAAAGACTCTTCTGTACAAAACTCTGCACAAAACTTCTCTGCGCTTTACTGGAAAGGGCTTATACTTGTCAGGCAGAAAGCTTATGAAAAAGCGCTTGAGGTTTTTTCGAGGCTCATCGAACAGGATTCCCTGTTTGCAGAAGCCTGGTACTTAAGAGGCATATCCTGTTCAAAGCTGAAGCGGCACGAGGACGCTGCCAGGGACTTTGAAAAGGTTCTGGAAATCGACCCTGCTTTCCAGGATGCCTGGTACCAGCTTGGGCTTTCCTATTTCGAACCTGGGAATTTTGAGGGTGCTGTAAGAGCTTTTGACGCAGTAATTAAAATAGACTCCGAAAACCTTGATGCTCTTTACATGAAAAGCCTCTCTCTATTACGGTCAGGAAGATATGAAGAATCGGCTTCAGGTTTCAGGGAAGTACTTAAGAGGGACCCATCCAATTCTGAGGCTCTTGCACACCTTAGCACAGCCTGCTTTAAACAGGAGCTTTACGAAGAAGCGCTTGAGATCTTTGATATGGTTCTGAGGAGAAATCCGGAGCGTAAAACTGTCCTTTTTAGAAAAGGAATAGTATTAAAAATCCTTGGGGAAGTAAAGGAGGCTTCAGCTATCTTTGATTCAGTCCTTAAACTGAAGCCTGACTGTACTTATGCCCTTGAGCAGAAAGGGTACACTCATTTCGAACTTGAGGAATATGAAGAGGCAGTTGAGGCGTTTAAAGCGGCTCTTGAATACTGCTCGAAAAAAGAAGACCTTTGTTACTTCAGAGCCATTGCCTTTTTCAGGCTGGGGAACTTTGAAGAAGCCCTGAACTCTTTCGAAACTGCTCACGACCTGGGCTGCCAGAGACCAGAATTGCCATACTATACAGGTCTTTCCTGTTTCGAACTCAAGGAATATGAAAAAGCAGTGAAAGCCTTTGATACCGTCCTTAACGCCGGAGCAGCTGACCCTGAGATCCTGCACAAAAGAGCACTTGCCCTTTTCGAGCTGGGCAGGGCAGAAGAAGCTGTTTCTGCGGTGAATTCCCTTCTCGAATTTGAAACTGAGAATCTTGATATGGGAAATACCGGAGAGGCTATGGAAGGAAATGAGGGAGAAAGTACAGGAGAAAATCAGGCTTTTGAAAACTCTCAGGCTTTTGGAGAGCTCCTTGAAAGGTTTGCATCCTCCCTGATAGAACTTGGGAGGTATGAAGAAGCCCTGCTGCCGCTCGGAAAGCTTACAGCGAGCGGGACAGCTTCGAAAGAGCTGCTTTACGCCAAAGGGGTTGTGCTTCTTGAACTCGGCAGGCTTGAAGAAGCCCTTGAGGTATTTTCAGAACTTATTTCACTCTATCCTGACTTTGAAAAAGCCTGGTACGGGAGAGGACTTGCTCTCTTTTCTCTGGAATACTATGCAGAAGCCCTTGAGGCTTTCGAGCAGGCTGTCCTGGAAAATCAGGAGGAAAATCCGGGAGAAATTCAGGGAGAAATTCAGGGAGAAATTCAGGGAGAAATTCAGGGAGAAATTCAGAGGAACAATCACATAGAGAATCCTGAATTAAATGGTAAATTAAATAGACTTGAGATGGTCGACTCCTGGACAAAAATAGGACTTTCCCAGCTTAAAATGGGATTTTATGAAGAAGCCCTTGAGACATTTGAAAGTATTCTTGAAGTAAAACCGGAAGCTGCAGATCTATGGTACGTAACAGGGCTAGCTTTAAGGGGACTTGACCGGAATCAGCAGGCAGTTGAAGCCTTTGAAAGAGCTCTTGAGCTTGATTCTACCCTTGAGGCTGCCTGGGGACAGATGGCGCTTGCCCTTCTCGGACTGAAAAGGTACGAGGAAGCCCTCCAGGCTTTCAATTCTGTCCTGGTCCTGAAACCTGAGAACGTAGAAGCCCTTTACAGCCGGTCAGTGGCCAATTTCAAGCTCCAGTACTTCGAGGAAGCTGCTCGGGACCTCGAAAGGGTGCTCCTGCTTGCCCCTGATTTCCCGGACTTTATTGAAACCTATTACAGGCTCGGGATTGCCAGAATGGAGCTTCAGGAATATGAAAAAGCCCTGGAGGCTTTTTATATAGCTCTTGAGCAAGACCCGGAGCACAGGGAAGCTCTCTATCACAGCGCTCTTGTGCTTTTCAACCTTGGAGAATACGAAACTGCTGCCGAAACCTTTGGAATGCTGCTGGAAGCCGCGCCCGAAGACCCTGAAAGCCTGAACTACCTCGGGCTCTGCCTCTTGGAACTCGATAGCCCGGAAGAAGCCCTGAAAGCCTTTGAAAAAGCCGCACTTTTCAATCCGAAGAATGAAGAAGCTCTTTACAACGCAGCCACGACCCTTATCAAGCTCGACAGGGCGCGGGAATCCCTTGGCTATTTTGACCGCATCCTTGAGATCTCTCCTGAGAACCTCGATGCCCTGAACTACAAGGGAATCGCCTTCTGCACCCTTGAACTGTACAGAGAAGCCCTGCGGTCTTTTGACCTTGTGCTTGAAAAAGACCCTGAAAATATCAAAGCAATATATAATGTAGGGGTTGTCTGCTTCAAACAGAAACTCTACGAGACTGCATGCAGGGCATTTAGCGAAGCCCTCGACCTTAACCCCTGGCACGAGCAGTCCCTGAAATACCTCGGCATCTCTCTTGCCAAAAACGGAGAATACGAGGAAGCCCTGAAAGCCTTTGACAAACTGCTCAGGATAAACCCGCGTGATGTCCAGTCCATGAATTACAGGGGAGTTATCCTCGGAAAAATGGGAAGATATCCCGACGCCATAAGGACTTTCAGTGAAATCCTGCGCCTCTATCCGGACATGGCAGATGCGAAAAGGAAACTTGAAGCCTTAAAATGCATTCAAAACGAAGAACGTTCCAGCGAAAACCTCTACTAAGGTTTCTGCCAGAGAAAAGATTCCCCATAGGAAAAAGGAGTCTTTTCCAGATCTTTTTTTCAAAGACTCATTCCTAAAATATCTCTTTGAAATGGAAAAGACGTGGAATAAAAACAATACTATATAAATACTAAAATTGAAAACAGTTAAACTATACAAGTCAATAAAGTCAGTTAATTAAGGATAAAGGTTCGAATCCTACCCCTCGCACTCTTAAGGGGGGATATAGGTAAGTCAAATTTTTTGTACGCAACTGCTTAATACTCACAGTACAGGTTTTTAGAATCTATATATTCAAAAATTAATATTTTTAGATTATAATACTTGCTTGATTAAAAAGTCAGGTTTTTTGTGCGCTACTGTCAAATATTCACATTATGGTTTTTTAGAATGAATTAAATCTAAAGTTAATATTTATAACTTTATATCTCTTGATAAAAATATCCAACTTTTATACATTATTGTAAAGTATTAGTGGTGATGTTTTTTTCAAAAGTTACTTTGAGCAAAAAATCTATATATTTTTATAGTTACTGTTTAATGGATTAAACAAACTTCTTGGTTATAATTATTTACGAAGCAACTATTCTTACAAATTTACCGGATCTAATACTAATTTTCTAATTTGATCTAAAATTCAGATAAAAATATGCGACTCGGTGACCTTTAAGAATTTTCGCTATTCCTTACCTCTATTCTGGTAATACTCCCTGTTTAGTCGTTATTTTTTCTGAATTTGGTTTCGAATTAAACAGTGTTGATCGCTGTACCATTTGACAACTGAAGGAAATAATTGAATTATCAAGTTACTCGATGTAAAACGATATATTCTTAGTACCCTTTTTTAGTCCAAACGTCGGCTAGCTTATAAAGTTCATCCCGTATTTCTATATTATATTTTACTGCTTCTTCTACAATAGGTTGAATATTTTTTTCGTAAGGAATCCAATTGATTAAATTGCAAATATACTGATGCTTAAAATAATCAGTTTTAAATACATTTAATGTATTAATAGCTTCAATACTGTTCTTAGGTCTTTTTGAATCATCTATAAACATTGAACTTAGCAATGACATGTCTTTTGTGAAATAGGTTGTCATTTTAATAAAACCATATAAAGCAATAACAAAACATAAACATATAAGCACGATTAAGCCAAATAAAATGTAATCTTTATAATGTACACCGATTAGTTCAATATAATCAAGCAAATCATAATATGCTATCAAAAACGAAATGACTAATAATATGCCTGTAGCAATTGCTAACTCTTCTACTAATTTTTTAAATATCTTGATGATATCTCTAAAATTTTCTTTGAAAAATAAATATAGATTTTTGCATAAACTCCCTAAAGCAAATGAATTAGTCGATGTCATTGCTCTAAGAATCCCATTTGCTAATAGAGTGACTAAAGATAATACTATTATAGGCACGATATCCGTCTTTACATACATAGGTTCAACAAAAGCCGAATTCATATTTGGGGGATAATAAATTAAGTTATCCGGAACTGAAGTAATAACAGCCACGTAGGATAACAAAAATGGAAAAAGAATCCAATTACTGATATTCAATCTTTTTGGAAAATGACTTCTACTTGATAAAGGTAAATGGCTATAGAATGACACAAGTGTAGGGAAAATAGGCCTTATTAAATAAAAGACTATTATAGCTACAATAAAAATAGCTAAATATTCTATATTGAAAAACAGACTATAAAGGAATAAAGCTGAATAAGCAAAAATTTGTAGTAAGGTAAAATTACGCAACAAATTGTTATACGAGTAAATATCTGAAAGTATAGGCTTAGATGAAAAGAGAACAGAGTAATCAGAAAAGTTATCTAAAATTTTATTGTAACAATTCAGATAGCCTTTTTAAGTCTACACAATTTTTCCTCTTTCCGAGGAAAAATTGGATATCAAATGATTCCTTTTTGGCTTTATGAAACGTGAAGAGATTCTTTCACTCTGTGCTTCAAACCCTGAAGTTATTGTAGCTTACATTGAGAGTCTAGAATCTCAAATAAAAGACCAAAGTGAACGATTACGATCTTTGGAATCTCGTTTAAATCAAAACAGTAGTAATAGCAGTAGACCTCCTTCTGACTGACTTTTTTGTCAAAGACAAACCTAACCCCAAGAGTCTCCGCAAAAAGAGTGGCAAGAACCCTGGAGGTCAAGAAGGTCATCCTGGATCGACTCTCAACAGGGTTAATTATCCTGATTAGGTAGTAGAGCATTCTTTGAATTTCTGTGAAGAATGTGGACATACTCTTGAGCATACAGAAATTGAAGCTTACGAGAGAAGACAGGTCTTTGATATTCCCCCTGTAAATCTTATTGTTACGGAACATCGGAGTCACATAAAAACCTGTCCTCACTGTGGAAGATTAAATAAAGCTGATTTTCCCGAATCAGTTAAATATCCAGTCCAGTATGGTCCTAATATTTTAGCTTCAGCTGTTTACTGTAAAAACCACCATTTTATTCCGTATGAAAGGATTTCTGAGTTTTTTGATGACATTATGGGGATAAAATCTGTTCTGCTACGATAATTAAAGCAGAAAGAGAATGTTTCCGTAATTTAGAGGAATTTGAAAACGTGATTAGAGAGATGTTACTAGCTTCCCCTGTTATCCATTTTGATGAAACTGGGATGAAGATTGAAGGAAAAAGACACTGGCTCCATGTAGCTTCTAATGACAAATACACCTGTTATTTTGCCCATCGTAAAAGAGGATCCGAAGCAATAAATGCTATGGGAATTCTTCCGGAGTTTAAGGGAACAGCAATTCATGATGGATGGAAGCCTTACAACGTTTATGATTGTGATCACGCTCTTTGCAATGCTCATCTTCAGAGAGAACTTACTGGAATTGAAGAGAATTATAAACAGAAATGGGCTAAAGAGATGAATGAGCTGTTAACTGAAATGAAAAAGTATACTGATGAGTGTAAAGAGCAAATCAAAGATCTGGATTTTGAGCAAATTAAAGCATTAGAAGAAAGGTTTGATGCTATAGTCATGAAAGGAATTGAAGAAAATCCACAGTCTCTAAATCCTGAAAAGAAAGGAAAACGTGGGAAGAATCCTAAAACAAAACCAAGGAATCTGCTGGATAGGTTTATAGAACACAGAGAAAAGATCCTGAGATTCCTTACAGATTTGAAAGTTCCGTTTGAGAATAACCAGGCAGAAAGAGACATCAGAATGATGAAACTACAGCAGAAAATATCAGGCACTTTCAGAACAACACGAGGAGCGGAAGCTTTCTGCAGAATTAGAGAGTATATTTCCACAATTAGAAAGAATAATTTGCCTGTTATCGAGGGTATTATAGCGGCGCTCAAAGGAGCGCCGTTAACTATACCCTGAGTAGTTACATTTTATTTTTAGAATACTGCTCATAAAGGTAGAGTTTAATTGATTTTGAAATTTCTTTAGGCATGGAACTTAATAGCTTACAAGACTCAAGAATATTGTCTTTTATCCAATCTGAATTGATGCCGAAAGCTGAGTAAAAAATAAAACCAGCCGATTTTGTATCCACTAAAATGATTCCCTCGATGCAATTTCTGATTTGCAAAATATTTTTATGCTCAATCTGCATCTTCAAGAATTCAGAACATTTTTCCTTAATATCTTCTGGAATTAAATCTATTCTGTTATGAAAACCATCTTTTAAAAAACGGACTGCTTCTCCAGCTTCTGTATATTCTCCAGCATCAATTTTGCAATTGACTCCTGTGGAAAGACAATCACGTGAATAGTTTATAATAGGAGTTAAATCTTCAAATCTTAAAACTTCACATAAAAGTACAAACGTTTCTCTCCACTGATCCTCTTGAATTAATGTCATAGTAGGAATATTGCTTAAGTTATTTTTAATATACAACGCACAGAAAAACTCGTGAAACCTTCTATGAACAAAACTGAATTTTTTAGATAATTCATTAGTACCTTTTAATAATTGACCAAATTTAGAATAAGTCAACGCATTAATCAGACTTTCGCAATGTTCAGGCGACCAGTCTTCAGTTTCTTTAAAAGACTTCAATATTTCTTTTAACTTTCCTAACTCAACGTCAAGCCCAACATCAGATGATTTTGTTATGGCATAAGAAAGTATACTTGCTTTTTTAATTAATTCTTCTGTAGAAAAATCGAAGCCTCTAATTCTTTCCTGATCGTAAGTTGCTCTTTGGCAAATAAAATGCTCAAATAAAGCATAATTAGTTTCAGGTATTGCTTCCTTGTCCTTTACATATTGTGCCAATAATCCTAAATAGAAGGGGTTTTGAACCACGGCTAGGATATTTTGATTTTGATTTTGATTCAATGTAACCCATAAGTCTGTTGCCAACCGCCTATCTGTGCCTAAATACTTAAATAACGCATCTTTTATTTTTTTCATAGGTAAAGATCTAATGACTATTTTTTGACCAATTATACCTTTAGGAGAGCGATAGTGTCGAGAACTTATTACGCCTTTACATTTATTATGAGTTTTAAGGAATCGATTAATGGAGCTAGAATATTGCCAAATTATATCATCATTCTCTTTTGCTCTCATTATAGCTGGTATTTCATCAAATGAATCAAACAAAAAGAATAAATGTCCATCTTTTAGCATTTGGTCAAATTTATTCGTTATAAAATCATTAACGTCTCTATGCTGTCCAGTACATATCTGTTCAACTATCCAACTGTGAATTTTATCTGGGGATATTTCACTGGGCTCTATGTTTAAATTTTTTAGATTGACGTATATAGGAACGACAGTATTCTTATCCTTTGAATCAATACATTTTTTTGCTAATATCCTAAATAGTTTTCTTAATGAGACTGTTTTACCTGATCCTGGATCACCTAAGACTAAGAAAAAGTTCAACTTTGATTTGAGAATAGCTTTTATTAAACTCTTCTCAACTTTATTTTTGGATGAAGGCTTTAATCTTTTAATAACCATTTCTTTAAAAGTCAAAAATAGAACAGCTAATTTTTTCGAGTTGGTACCGTCAAGCTCATTAAATTGAGATACTTCTACTTCGGCTTCTAATTCAGTATAGTTAAAATCATTCCAATTAGATTTTAGGTTCAAACTTTTAATTTCGTCTAACAAACCTTCAACAAAATTAGCCCTTGCGTTAACAAATGCTTTATCATCTTCATTATAAAAATGAATCATTAATCTTTTTAACAGATCTAAAAAATAATATATTCTTTCTTTAATTCTAAGTGCATCATATAATAGAAGTAAGAATATAGCAATTATTATATAATTAATAGTCGAATCTGAAATATAATTTTCAAAAAATGCCCTTGTTTCGTTAAATCCTGGAATGTCTCCAGCCATACTGACACTAAATAATAGCAATGTATAAAAAGATAGTCATTTTTGATCAATTTAGTTCTCTGCTTATGAATAACTATATAGTTAAAACCAGCTGAAAATTTATGACGGCTAGCAGGTAGTTAGCTTATACCAAATCGTCAAAGGCTTGCAATTACAAACTATTTCCACTAATAAGCTGGTTAATATTATACTCATCACAGAGCCTGATAGATATTGGCCTGTTGCTCTATATTCATCTTAACTCCTGAAGTAAACCTAGGAAATTCTCTTAAATCAATATTATGAACTGTAAGAGTTACGATACTGATAATATGCGTTCATAGGCATTTGCTAAAAATTTTAACATAGTTTAATATCAATAATGTACTTGCTGTTTAACTTGAATGTTGTTTAACTCAAAGCCAATGGATTGCTGATTTTTAAATGCATTATTTCATTTATAGAAAAATGCTCTTTTTGGTTCAGGAATTCATGAGTAATATTTGCTTAGAATTTTAAAAAGAATTTTTTTTGGAAAAAACATTTTTTAAAAATTATCAAAAAAGAACTTAAGAAAACGTTTTAAAAACGTTTTTTTAAAAAGCTTAAATAACATTTAATTTTTTCTTTAACCCCTAACCTTAAAACCTAAAACCTTTTTTAAACCTTAACCTAGCCCCCCGAAACCAAGTTTTCCCAAGCTTTACCCCTCTCTAAAACATGGCTGTTGAGAGTGAAAGGCTTATCCCTTTTGGCGTTTTGCTTCATGTAATGTAAAGTTCCCTTAGAAAACCCCAGTTTTTTCCAATCAGAACAAGAAATGTCCAGAATCTGTTGCCTTATTTAAGATTATAATGTATAGTTTCAAAAACACCATCAGTAATAAATCTCACATTTTAATGTCTAGCTGCCGAATACAGGTTATATGCAATCGGGACTCCAGTTTCTAAATGCATTTTTTCTAGCAGTTTATAGTATTACTTTTTAATTATAATTTTTCCTGAATAAAAGCCGAATTTTTTGTACCCTAGTGCAAAATTTTTGCACAACTGCACCCTTTCGAAAGTTGCCTTATCCAAAGGAATTATAAGGAAGATTTCGAAAAATCCTAATTTTTGCCTGATTTTCTCGAAAAGAAATATAAGCAAATTGTCTAGATTACATATTTATAGAATTGTATAAAAATATACAATCTTATTCTTATTTTTATTTACCTTATTTTCTATAATTATTAATAGTAAGGAAAATTTATTCGACTCAATTTATACATTTTCCACTTATCTAAATATAAAGACCCTATATACGGAGGGGTAAAGTGAAAGAAACTACATATGATAAAACACCAAGAGGGCATGCTCTCATAATGGTTTTTGGAATAACTGCGCTGGCGTTTTTAATGCTGGGGAGTGTCGCAGGCGCAGCACCGTTTGCATATATTTCGAACTACGACGACGATACTGTTTCTGTAATTGACACGGCCACAGATACTGTTACAGTCACGGTGACTGTAGGAGACGGGCCTTATGGAGTTGCGGTCAGTCCAGATGAATCAAAGGTATATGTGACAAACTCACCTGACAATACTGTATCTGTTATTGATGCAACCACAAATACTGTTACAGCCACTGTACCTGTAGGAATCAGTCCCATTGGAGTTGCAATCACCCCAGATGGATCAAAGGTGTACGTAGCAAACTACAACAGCAGCACTACCTCGGTGATTGACACAGTCACAAACAATGTTACAGCCACGGTGAATGTGGGATGGAATCCTTACGGAGTTGCAGTCAATCCGGATGGAACAAAAGTATATGTAGCAAACGCTGCCAGCAGCAACGTCTCTGTTATTGACACAGCCACGGACACTGTTTTATCCACGGTGCCTGTAGCGGGTGCTCCTGATGGAATTGCAGTAACCTCTGATGGAACAAAAATATATGTGGCGAATAACGAGAGCAACACTGTCTCTATAATTGACGCCTCTAATAACAGTGTTACAGCTACGGTGCCTGTAGGAGTCTGGCCTACTGGAATTGCAGTCGCACCTGATGGAACAAAAGTATATGTGGCTAATCAGCTCAGTGATAATGTCTCTGTAATCGACACGTTAAGTAACACTGTCACAGCCACTATACCTGTAGGAATCTATCCTATTGGAATTGCAATTACACCTGATGGATCAAAGGTATATGTGGCAGATGCTAATGTTTCTGTAATTAACACGTCCACCAATACTGTTACGTCTACTGTGCCTGTAGGAAACTCTCCTTTTGCTTTCGGCCAGTTTATAGGAGGGCCAGTAACAGTAACCACCTCACCATCTTCAACGCCTACAGTAACCAACTCCACAACAGCCACGGGGACAAATTGTAAGGAAGTTAAAGATTATCTACCGAAGTATACCAATGGCGTTGTTCTTCATATAGAAAATGAAGTTGGAAGTGATATCCTCGTAGAATGGACAAAAGCAGATTCTAAAAAACCCGTTTTCAAAACGAATGTTCTCACTGGACAAACCCGCACAATCACCGCTCCTACAGGTAATTTTGATGAATATATCCGAGTAGGATGTTCATGGTACCGTGTAATCCAGACGACTAATGATGGACATACTCAGTTGGAATCTGGTTATGAGTATACCGTTACATACTATTGGGGATCTAATGGAAATGGGCTTACATCAATCCCTGATAGCGAAGCCCCGGAATGATACAAATCTTTATTCATTGATTATTGGCTAAGGAATATTTTGAACCTGCTTTTAGAGCTTAATAAAAATGTTTTTCGATACCTAACCCATTTTATTTTTTCCTTTTTTTCTCTTTAACTCCCTTGCCTTGAAATTTAACTCCAATTCAAATTTAACTCCCTTAAACCTTGACTTAACCCCCGAAACCAAGTCCTACCAAGCCTTAACCCTCTCCAAAACATGGCTGTTAAGGGTGAAAAGCCTATCACTTTTGGCGTTTTGTTTCATGTAATGCAGGGTCCCCTTAGAAAAACCTCATAGTTCGTCTCATGCGTATAAATTCTTTATAAGCAACTTGTTAAAACTGGAGGTTTATCGAAATTATCTTAAAAGGAACTCCCTTCATCCCCTTTATGTTAACCTTCTTTTCTATAATTATTAAGCATAAGAATAATTTATTCTATTATGTTTATCTACCTTCAAACTATCTATATCTATATTCTCCCTTGTAATAATTTAGACCCTATACTCTGAAAATAAAGATGTGTAACTGAAAAAACTTAAAAACTTAATGCTGTGAGTATCACATAATATAAAAAGGTCTTAAAGATGCTAGATCTTTCAAGAGTCCAAATTCATTATTAATCTCCAGTCTGGAAAAGATTGGGACTCAGAAAATGGATATGTACAACACTCTGGAAAATCGAGTGTACATGGAGTAAACATTAAGAGTGGGGAAAATTCATATGTCATTTATATCAGATGAACAGAGAAGATCAAGTTCTGCAGGCGTGCAGGCTGAGAAAGAATTACTTGAGATAGTTTATCTTGAAGGAGCTAATCTGCAAGGGGCTAACCTTGAAGAAGCTGATCTTGAAGAGGCTAACCTTGAAGGAACTAATCTTAAAAGGGTTAATTTCAAAAAAGCTCGCTTTAGAGGGGCTCACCTTGAAAAAGCTGATCTTGAAGAGGCTAACCTTGAAGGGGCTAATCTTGAAGAGGCTAACCTGGAAGGAGCTAATCTTGAAAGGGCTAATTTTAAAAAAGCTCACCTTCGAGGGGCTCACCTGGAAGGGGCTTACCTGGAAGGAGTTCACCTTGAAGAGGCTAATCTTGAAGAGACTTACCTTGAAGGGGCTAACCTCGAAGAAGCTGATCTTGAAGGGGCTAATCTGCAAGGGGCTAACCTTGAAGGGGCTAATCTTGAAGAGGCTAACCTTGAAAATTCGCATCTTAAATGGGCTCACTTGGAAGGGGCTAATCTTCAAGGAGCTAACCTTCGAGGAACTAACCTCCAAGGGGCACATCTTAAAGGGGCTAATCTCGAAGGGGCTAATCTCGAAGGGGCTAACCTGGAAGGAGCTAACTTTAAAGGGGCTTGCCTTGTAGGGACTTACCTTGAATTGGCTAACCTTGAAGGGGCTAATCTGCAAGGGGCTAACCTTGAAGAAGCTGATCTTGAAGGGGCTAATCTGCAAGGGGCTAATCTGCAAGGGGCTAACCTTGAAGAAGCTGATCTTCAAGGAGCTAATCTGCAAGGGGCTAATCTTGAGGGAACTCACCTGGAAGGGGCTAATCTTGAAAGGGCTAATTTTAAAAAAGCTCACCTTAGAGGGACTAACCTTGAAGAGGCTTACCTTGAAGGAGTTCACCTGGAAGGGGCTAATCTGCAAGGGGCTAATCTGCAAGGGGCTCACCTTGAAGAGGCTCACTTTAAAGGGGCTAATCTTCAAAGGGTTCACCTTGAAGAGGCTTACGGCTTATCACCTGAACAGCTTTCTAAAGTGAAAACACTTTATGAAGCTAAATTAGATGAAAAACTCCTCATACAACTTCAAGACAAATACCTTTCTCTTTTTGAAGTACCTGATGAATGATCGGATATTACCAAAATTCCCAACATGATATAAACCTCATCAGTTTCTCTGTTTGTCTTCTCCAAAACATGGCTGTTAAGAGTAAATGGTTTATCTGACTTGGCATTTTGCTTCATTTAATGCAGAGTTCCCTTAGAAAGAAAATGCCAGTTAGACCAAACTATTATTCAGCAAATTAATTCAGCAAATTACAGTATTATTTTCACAGATTATTGAATATATATTTTTAATAATTCAGATAATTATTTATAAACAATCAATTCTGTATCTATGGTAGATATGCTGAAACTAAAAGATATAAAGGATAATGCAAAAAAATATATACAATTGTGTAAACTTCTATACGCAGATTCTCGAACTCCCAAAATTGCAAAAATATTATTATGGGTCGCCCTCGGCTATGCATTATCACCAATCGATTTAATACCCGATTTCATACCTGTAATCGGACATCTTGATGACATAATAATCCTTCCTGTTCTTTTGTATATTGCAATAAAATTAGTACCCAAAAATGTTTACATAGAAAATTATGTTAAGATTTTAAAGAAATAAGTTATTTAGCCAGAAAATAACTGTGCATTTCAGAAAATAACTGTGCATTTTTTAGATTATCTCTTTTTAAAAACAGTTGACGTTAAAATTCAAAACGCTTCTTTTAATCCGGATTCAATTATAATATCTAACGGTATATCTAACGGTGATACCATAAAATAGACAAGAAGAGTGTTGTCATACCGAAATAAAGTCTTAGAAAAGGTTGGATAAGGGGGAAGAGATTATCACTGAAATTCACTAAAAATAGATTTTAGATAAGTTAAAAGTAAAAGTCTAACTTTAACCTTTTCTTTTAACTTTTCTTTTAATTTTTATGTTTTCTTCTCATCCATAAATCATGATTGAGTCGAGTCTTGCAGTACCTACTTTTGTCCAGTACTTGCAAATATTACAATACTGGATCTTGCCATCTGAGCGCAATTTCAGTTTAGCGTGGCATTTTGGACATATTTTTAGATGTTTCATTAATAAAACTCCTTGAATTTGATACAGAATTTTCAGAATATATAATGCAAGAAGAAGCCCAGAGGCGCTGTATCTACTGTATCCCCAATACAGTCTCTCCGAACTTATGCTTCCCCAAACATATTAATTCGAAGAAGGATCAGCGACCCCCAGGAGATTCTTTTATTTTTGATGATACCCCAGCTCTACTCCACAACTCCGACATATACTAATAGGATAAATTATTTTAAATTAATTATACGAAAAAATGTATTTAAGCAAAAAATTGTTTGGCGTTAAAAATTTCAAGCCCCATCACTCTCCATATGCAGGCTTATAAACTCGTGGATAAACTCGTGGATTAGATCAAGTATACGAGGATAGAACTATACCAGGATAGAACTTACACACTTGAGATCCTAAATCAAATGCAATAGACTATGTGATATATTCTGCAGTTTGGACAATTGAATGTTTAATGCTTTTTAATTCTTAGTTCAACCGCATAAGTCCTAATATATTAACACAAACAGCCTGGATTTTATCTCAGCCGGAACAAATAAAAACAAAAATCTTTTGCGGACCTGTTTTCCTGAACATTTGTTCCTAAAAGTATATGCCCGTTTGAAGAGAAACAATACTTAACTTTGCTAAATGTATTTTTAAAGCCGATTCGAGTTCAGCAGAACAGAATTTCGATTGAACGGAGTTCGGATCGAGTTTTGATATTGGGGGTATCAGGAAATGTTGCTGATGGATATAATAACCTGGGAGCCGAAAGACTCATGGAAAATCGCGGAGCTCTATTCAAATTATGAATACCCGAAGGGCATAAAAGTGATCGACGAATGGACTGACCTTACGGGCTACCGCACGTTTGTGATTTACGAAAGTGATGACGAAAAAACGTATGCATCGTCAGTGCTTCCTTTCATAGGGATGTGCAAATTCGAGACGTTTCCGGTCATGAAACTGGACAAATTTATGCAATTGGCTCAGAAATTTGCCGAGAAAGCCGGAAGAAAAGGGCCAGGCGCTGAGCAGGGTGGAGAAACCTCAGAAGAACTTCTTCAGCAAATAGAGAACCTTGAAAAGAGAATTGAACGCCTTGAGCACCATTCTTTTGTTCAGCAGGAAGATGTAACTTGAAAACTCAGATCCAGCGTGAGAACTTAGATCCAACGTGAGAGCTTAGATCTAAAGTGAGAGCTTAGATCTAAAGTGAGAACCTGGATTCGAAGCCGGTTTTTAGTCCTGCTGAGGATTTTTACCTCAAATTCATTTTTTAAGCGCACTTTCGAATTTTTCCTCATTCATGCGGTAGATGTGCCACCCGTCTACAGGGCCCGCCCCAAAGTATTCGTAGAATTCCCTTGCCGGGTTCCAGTCAAGCACTGCCCATTCCATTCTTCCGCAGTTCCTTTCTTTTGCAAGCTTTACACAATGGAGAAACATTGCTTTTCCGATCCCTTTTCCCCGGAACTCAGGTTTTACGAAAATATCTTCGATATAAAGCCCCTGCTTTCCTACAAAAGTAGAGAAATTGTGGAAAAAGACCGTAAAGCCGGCAGGCACCCCGTCCAGTTCGGCAAAGAAAACTTCGGCATAAGGTCGCTTCCCGAACATTGATTCCATCAGGGTTTCTTCCGTGGCTGTGACCAGATGAGAAAGGTCTTCAAACTCGGCAATGCCTTTGACGAACTCAAGAATCAGGGGAACATCTTCGATTCCTGCGGTGCGAATGCTCAAACCGGATTTATTTTCATTTTCTGTCATTTTCAATTCCCTAATTAAATTAATAGATTAAGATAATCTCAACAGGTTTGATGAAATTGAATTTACTTGATTCTGTTCCTAAGTTGCGTAATTTCCCGTCAGCTTGAAAACGTAATTTAATGTAATAAGATGTTATTTAATGTAATTTATAGAAATAAGCCTCATTAATGTAAATCCTGATGGATAATGATTATTTAGTAAAAATTATATTAGTGGGGGAGTAAGAATAACTGACCGTACACGGTATTTATCAATAAAAGCAATTTAAAGCCGAAAAAGTCTTGTTCAAAATGCTTTGTCAGGAAGATTTCAAACCGGTCACGCTTGCAGATCGGGCTTTTTTCGAGCGCCATTATGCGCTCTACCCGCAAACCCACAGCGACAACACCTTCACGAATATGGTTTGCTGGAGCCATTTTACGCAGTACCGGTATGCGTATGTGAACGGGAATCTGATTCTTGCGTGCACAACCGCAGGAGTGACCCGATTACATCCGCCCATCGGCCCCTACGATCCTGCGCTCATGCGTGCACTCATACGGCTGGCGCTGGATATGGGCGATGATAATAAGCCCCTTATACTCATTGACCCTGGTACTGCGCAGCGGATAAAGGAGATCGATCCTGACCTTATGCTGGTTCCGGAGCTGAACCGTTTCGAGTATGTGTACCGAGCTCTCGACCTTGCAGAGCTTCCAGGAAAGAAATATCTTAAGATTCGCAGCCAGATCAACAAATTCCGGAAAAATTACCTGTACACGATCGAGACGATAACATCCAGCAACCGGGAAGAAATAATGGAGTTCCTGGTAAAGTGGTGTGAGAGCAAAAGGTGCGAGGATGATTTCATACTTGCACACGAAATAGAAGCAATCTTCTACGCGATCGAGCACTTCACCGAACTACCCCTGAAGGGCCTTTTGATACGGGTTAATTCACAGGTAGGCGCCGTCTCTCTTTTTGAACGTCTCAACGCTAATACGGCGCTAATCCATTTCGAGAAAGGGTTGCCTGAATATAAAGGAATCTACAAGGCAATTAATGCAGAAACTGCAGCAGTTCTTGCCAGCGAGGTGGAATACATCAACCGAGAAAGCGATCTCGGCATCAGTGGACTTCGAAAAGCAAAGCTGAGATATCACCCGCATCACATGGTCGAGGTGTATTCGCTCAAACGCCAAACCTGTATTCCATTTATCACGTAATCTTTATTCTACCGGTATAGTCGTGAGATAGAAGTACCGTTTCTTCAGGGATTTGAAAAACTAAGGTTCGCAGAAAAGAAGAAAGAATTGAAAAAAAAAGATCGAAAAAAGAATTGAGAAAAAAGAATTAAAAGAGACTTGAAAAAAGAATTGAAAAAGAATTAAAAGAAACTTGAAAAAAGAATTGAGAAAAAGAAATGAATTGAAAAAACTCATTCTTCTTTCTTCTTTTCCTCAAAAGCTTCCTTTACGATTTTTAAGGCACAGAGATCCCCGCACATCGAGCAGGTATCGCTCTCGGTTCTTCGGGCGTCCCGGATTTTGCGGGCCCTGTTGCCGTCGATTGCCAGTTCGAACTGTTTTTCCCAGTCAAGATCCCTGCGGGCATAGGCCATGGCCAGATCCTTTTCCCAGGCGCGTTCTCTCGGGCCTTCCTTTATAAGGTCAATGGTGTGGGCTGCAACCTTTGTTACGAGCAGGCCCTCTTTAATATCCTCAAGGGTTGGAAGGGCAAGATGCTCCGAGGGGGTTACCATGCAGAGGAAATCCGTGCCGTACATCCCTGCAATTGCCCCTCCGATAGCGCCTGTAATGTGATCGAAGCCTGGAGCTATGTCGGTTACGAGCGGGCCAAGAAGATATAGGGGAGCGTCGTTACAGAGCTCTTTCATGCCTCTGACACTGAGCTCGATCTCGTTTAAAGGCACGTGGCCCGGGCCTTCCACAAAGGTCTGGACATTGACGGCCCTTGCGCGTTTTACGAGTTCACCGAGTGTGATAAACTCCATGAACTTCGGGCGGTCGGAGGCATCGGCAATGCAGCCGGGACGCATGCCGTCTCCAAGGCTCAGGGTCATGTCATATTCTTTTGCGATTTCAAGGAGATAATCGTATTCTGCATAGAAGGGATTGTCTTCCCCGTTGTGCAGCATCCAGGCAAGGGTAAAAGAACCTCCTCGGCTCACGACATTCATTATCCTGTCACTCTGGCGCAGGCGCTCAAGGGCGTTTAAGTTGACCCCTGCGTGCACGGTTACAAAGTCCACGCCCTGTTCGGCATGTTTCCGGACAGCATTGAACATGTCATCCGATGTCATCTCCACGACAACTTTTCTGGAAGCTGCAGCCTGGTAGATTGGAACCGTACCTACTGGAATGTGAACGGATTTGAGAATACGGGTGCGGATTTCATCAAGATCCCCGCCTGTGGAAAGGTCCATGACCGCATTAGCCCCAAAAGCTTCTGCAGCTTTTGCTTTTTCGACTTCGGCATCAATGTCGATGCAGTCCCTCGAAGTCCCTACATTGGCATTGATCTTTGTGCTCATGTATTTGCCAATCCCGACAGGAAGGGTTTTCCGCCTGTCATTTTTGGGGATTGCTATCAGCCCTTTTGCCACGCAGGAGCGGACAGTTTCGGGGTCTATTCCTTCAGTTTTTGCCACTGCTTCTATTGAGGGGGTGACGATTCCTTTCTTCGCATCTTCCATCAGTGTCATTGTTACTCCAGATTGTGAGATGAATGAGGCAATTATAGCGCCATATTAATTGAAAGATATTGATAAAAACACGTCAATTATCTTAACTCAAACAAATCAATTAACTCAAACAAATCAATTAACTCAAACAAATCAATTAACTCAAATAAATCAATTAACTCAAATTAACCGATTAACCGCTATATCATGCCGTCTGACAAGAATAATCGATTATAAGGATAAATCCAGTATCTCTGTCTTGCAGAATAGAACAGACAGTAAACTGATATATATCTTTTCACGTCTGGGAAGTCACTTAATAATGTATATGCAGACAAATATATAAATAATGTATGCATATTATCTAGCGCATGTATATAGAGAAAACTGCGGAAGCTGTTTTTAAAGTGAAGGGTTTTTACAGATAACCGGTATAATTAAACCAACTGGTATAATTAAACCAACTGGTATAATTAAACCGAAGCACATGAGCAAAGCGAGAAAAGGAAAAATAAGGGAATCTTTCCTATGCATTTCCGTACTCATTTCTTTACTTATACTATTTTATATCTCAATGTTATCTCAATAACAGAGTTCGGGTATTTTATATGACAGTTGTTGCATTTGCAGAAAAGAATAAGGCAGCAGCCCAGATTGCCAGCATCCTGGGCGATGGGGAAGTAGAGAAGATTGCAGTAGAAGGGCTGCCTGCATACGAATTTAAATGGAAGGGTGAAGAGTGGCTGGTAATGGGGCTATCCGGGCATATTATGAATTATGATTTTCCGGAGCAGTATAATAAATGGAATGAGGTAAACCCGGGCGTACTCCTTGAAGTAGACCCAGAAAAGTCCGTGACAAGAGCAGACTACGCAGCCGCAGTAAAAAATCTCGCAAAAAGGGCGAATAAAATTATCCTTGCGTGCGACTACGACAGGGAAGGAGAAAATATAGGGTTTGAAGCCAAGACGCTTGCAGAAGAAGTAACAAATGTGCAGGTTGCAAGGGCACGTTTTTCGGCTCTTTCCCCAAAAGAGGTGAAGAAAGCTTTTGAGAGCCTGATGGACCCGGATTATAACATGGCAATGGCTGCAGAGGCGAGGCAAATCCTTGACCTGAAAATGGGTGCTGCTTTTACCCGCTTTGTTACGCTTTCAGTCAGGGAAAAAGCAAGGACAAAAGGTATCCTTTCAATCGGCCCCTGCCAGACACCGACCTGCGGGTTTGTATACGAAAGGGAAAAGGCAATCCGGGCTTTTCAGGCAAAGGACTTCTGGAAGATAACTGCAATTTTCTCTGCAAAAGGCGGAGAATTCGAGGGCACTCACAGGGCAGGAAATATTCATGACAAGGAAAAAGCCGCTGAGATTTTCAAGAAGATAAAAGGAGCAAAAGAAGGGCTCGTTGCGAAAAAGACCGTAAAGGAAACAAAAATCAGCCCTCCGAACCCTTTGAATACTACTGAATTCCTGAAGCGGGCCTCCAAGTTCCTCGGGATCAGCCCTGAACTTGCCCTTGAGACCGCAGAACAGCTTTACCTTGCAGGGTTTACCAGCTATCCAAGGACAGAGACAAACAAATACGCAGACGATTTCGATTTCAAGTCTCTTGTATTTGATTTTGCGCGGCAGAAGGAATACAAGCCTTTTGCCGAATCCATCCTTATAGCTCCTATCGTCCCGAAAAACGGGGATAGAGATGGGCACGACCACCCTCCGATTCACCCTATCAAGGCTGCTTCTAGAGGAGAGGTAAGTTCTGCAGTGAATATACCCCAGGCACCCGAGGTCTACGACCTTATAGCAAGGCACTTCCTGGCAAACCTGATGCCTGCAGCGGTTTTCGAGAAAACTCATCTTCATCTACTTGTGCAGGAAGATCCTTTTGACTCCTCCGGGACAGTGCTCAAGGATTCAGGCTGGCTCGAAGCCTACCCCTTTGAGAACAAGAAGGATAAGCTCCTTCCGTTTGTTGAGGAAGGAGAAAAGGTGGGCATAAAGAAGCTCAGCAACACAAAGTCCAAAACCAGCCCGCCAAAGAAGCTGACAGAAGCCGAACTTCTGACCCTGATGGACAAAAACGGAATAGGGACAAAGGCAACAGCTCCGACTCATATTGAAACAAATAAGAAGCGAGGGTATTTTGAGACAAAGGGAAAAACCGTATCTATGCTGGATACAGGCTTTACCCTTATGGAAGGGCTCTCCCTGACTGTCCCGATTCTTGTCAGGCCGGATATCAGGGCAAAGGTTGAAGCCCTGATCCAGGAAGTAGAAGATGGGAAAAAAGAGTTTGAAGCCGCCCTTGACGAAGGAACAGTCCTGATAAGGGAGATGTACTCCCAGCTTGAAGCGAATAAAAAGGAATTGGCTTCAAGAATAGCAGGCACGATTAAAGACGAAGCTGCTCTTGAGGACAAGAAAAACTACATCGGAACCTGTAAGGCTTGCGGGCATGTGCTCAAGATCGTGCAGACGGATTCCGGGCGTTTTGTGGGCTGCACAGGTTACCCTGACTGCAGAAACTCGCACCCTCTGCCAAAAACCGGAGCTCTGACAGTACTTAGAAGCAAAGAATGTAAGAAGGAAGGAGCGGCGGTCCTGAAAGTCGGAAACAAATATAACTGGGCTGTAGGCATAGGGCCCTGCTTTAAATGTGACCTTGAAAAGGAATGCTATCCACCTGAAACTGTAGGGCCCTGCCCGGAATGTGACGGAAGCATGTTCCTGATTACATTTAAAGACAGCAGGTTCCTGGGATGTACGAAACGCTGCGGGTATACACATTCAGTCCCGAAAACCGGAAAACTGACCATGCTTGACAAGACCTGTGAAACCTGCGGCTGGAAGATGTTCAGGTTAAAGGAAGAAGGCGAAAGCCCTGAAGAAGATTTCTGTGTAAACCGGCGCTGCAAAGAAGGCAGAAAATACTGGAAAAAGACAGGCACAGGGAACGAAGCCAGGATCAAGGAGAAAGCCTCCGTAAGTCCGGTGGCAAGCTCAGCAGCAATCCCGGTAACAGAAAGAACTTCAAAACTATCGACTGCAGGCTTGAAAAAGAACAGATAAAAACCTGGAAAAAATACGGAAGATATGAAAAATACGGAAGAGAGATAATCAAACACTAAAAGATAATGATTTAAGATAATGATTTAAAAGAGAGATAAGAAAATCCTTTCGGATTTTCCCCTGCTTCTGAATTTAAAATAGAAAGAAGTTATGCTGCTACAGGTGCGGGTGCAGCTGCTGGCATGGCTTCTACCTGGGTTTTTCTGATTTCGACTCTGCGGAGAGGATAGATAAACTTGGCCTGTCTGTAAATGGCTGCTGAGAGCCTGCCAAGAATTGCTTCTTGCATGAAGGTCTCGAAATCGGATTCTGCTGCGCGCCTTTTGACGATTTCAACCATCATTTCCCTGATGGCTTTAATCTGGCTTGAGCGTGCCCTTTTAATGGTGAAGCAGGTGGGCTTTACACGGATGACATAGCCGTCTTTGGTTTTAACGTCGATATTGGCATCGATCCTGGATGTCTGCCTTTTCACGATTGAGCGGATATAGTCGGTTGTGAGTTCATGGCCCATAAGGTCAGTGGTTGCCGTATCTCCGACGACGTTGTTGATCCTGAGGATGACCTTAGTATTATTCTTGCTCATATCATTGGTAAGTTCCCCAACCGTGGTTTCAACATTGCGCCCTAAGAGCAGGGAAGGATCTCCTGCCATAGTGTTACCGACAATGCTCCTGTTTAAAATGACAGGGGCTTCAATATTATACCATTCCTTGGATTTCCATCCGTCAAGCTTTCTCTGTACTTTCTTTCTTGCCAAGTGATTCCTCCGAAGTGATGTTCATTTCTTATAATTTCTGTATGCTGCTGATCGGTCCTGCGGCCCTCAAGCCTCTCAGGTTCTTCTTCCGGATGCTCGGGTGAGCTTTTCCTAAATCAATGAGTGTGAATGAATTTCAGCGCTTTTGCACAGACTTTGCGCTGCCCTGCGCAGTTTGCGCTTTCAGCACCTTCATTTCCGTTTCGAAATGAAATTTCCGAGTCTCTTAGCGTTTCCGAACCTGGATCCGCCCCCTATCTACAGGCAGCTACAGGCTCCTGATAATCAAAAATATGATCCGGAAAATGGGCCAGAAGGTCTCAGAAATTAGCGGATTCTAACTAGTTAATGGCTCACTATACACATCATTTCAATATATAAACAAATCGGTCAGAACCGCTTTCTGTCAGGTTCTCAGTAGATTTAACCGATATGGGTGAGTCCAGTAATATATGGTCGTATATGTTCGTTTATGGTATATGGTTCGTATATGGTCGTTTATTGGATAAAAAATAAAAATAAAGAATTTAAAGGAAGCGAATGCCTTTCGGCAGCTCGCCTACTCTCTTCCTGAACTCTTCAGGCCAGTTCTCAGGGTCAAGCCCTTTCTGCGCAAGGAAGACCGCAGCCCATCGCTCAAGCCCGACTCCTGAGCAGCCTGACCAGAGTTCTTCTCCGGACTGGAGTTTCACATTGAAGCCTTTGGGATATTTGTCTCCGTTGATGCTCACGTTCTGGAACTCAAGCCACTCTCCATCAGGCCCGCGGTAAGGCAGGCATGCCTCGTAGTCGGTTGTCCCTACAGTGTTTTCTTCGGCAAGGCCGAGCAGCCCTTCCTGTGCCATGAACCAGGGGGTAACTCTTGCTTTTCTCCACTCGATGTCCAGGATGTCATTGAAGATATGCATGTAGCGATCGTGCAGCTCGTCTGCGCATTTTACTACTTCTTCCTTTGTCCCGATCCAGACGATTTCGATCCTGTGGAACTCATCTACCCTTTCGATCCCATGGATTCCGCCGCTCTCATACCTGTGGGAGGTTCCGGACCTATCAAAGACTTTTACAGGAATCTCCTCGTTCGGAAGAGTCTCGCCTGTTACGTACATCCAGAAAGGAGGGCATTGAGCATATGCCATTCCTCCGATCGGCTCTCCTATCTTTTCCTTGATCAGTTTTGTGGGCACTTCATGAGTAACCTTGTAATAGTCAGCAACCTCTTCCCAGTACTCGGGGTCCCTTGTCTTCGGAGGGCATACATAATAGATCTCAGGGTAGACACCCTTGGCATGTCCTGACTTCATCCAGACTTCCCAGGTGACCAGTTTCGGGAAAATCATTTCCCTGTATCCGAGGGGTTCCAGAAGTTCGTCAAAAACGATCTTTTCGAAAGTGCGGAAGATCCTTGTGGACTGAGGCCCGTGGATCCACTGCCCTCGACTTGCGCCTCGCTTGAGCCAGCCTTCTTTCATCATAGCCTGGGTCGGATCTTCAGTAAAGGGATGCTCCTTTGGCTCTCTCTGCCAGAGCAGGTTCCAGTGCTCGGCTTTTGCCCCGTACTGGGAAGCCTCGATCTTTTCTTCCAGAAGCGTGAGAATCCTGTCCGGCACCCGGTTTTTCATCTCAGCTTCCCCTACGTCAAGCTCGAGTACTATTCCGCCGTCGATATTTTCCATGCTCCTGATGTAGGGAACCTTGAGCGGTCTTAATTCTCTTTCAGACGGCATCCGTATGGTAAAGGACTCGACCTCGATTCCGCGAATCCCGATTTTGTACTTCTTCCCAAGCGCCTCGGCAAGCTGCTTCTTCAGCCGCAGGATCGCGTCATGCACCCTGACATACTTGCCGGATTCAAGCGTAAGCTCGATCCTGTCCTCCCCGAGCTTCCATTCTGTGATTTTTGCTCCCTGCCCTTCAGGCGCACCTCGGGTGAGAAGGGTATTGTTTGCCTCTTCGAAAAGCGCAGCTATAGCGTCCTTTGCAGGAGTGGGGTCTGCACTTGTTTTAAAATAAGCTTTGAGATTGAACTGTAATTCCAAAGTTTAAGCCTCTTTTATGTATATTGAATAGTGTAATTTTGAATAATGTAATTGTAAATTAAGATAAGGATGTAAGCAGAGTCTAAAATTCTGTTTCTGATATAAATGCCTATTCTATAGTGAACATCCGTAACTCAGATGGAGAATATCGAGTTTTTAGACATTAGAATTATAGTTTAGGAGTACGTGCATATAATTCAGACACAGAATTAGATATAGATATCTGTAACCTGCTTATAATCGTGCTTTCTACATAAAAACCTGACCAGCTATTTAAATATTTAGAATCTGGAAAAATAGCTAACTGCACAGTAGCTAATTTAATTCATTTAAATAATATTAATGTAGTAAGTATTAATTAGACATAGAGTTCCCGATTTCAGTTATTTATCAGGTATTGTCTCAAAAGAGCATGCGTTCCAGAACTCTGAAACTGAGATTTTAACCTCGCGCCGGAACAGAAGCAGCTGGAAATAGAACCCCGGCTACGTCCACGGTCACGCAGTGACCGGCCTTCCCGAAAAAAAATAGAAGTTAAGAAAGAAGTATAAACACACACTAAGCAGGTTATATTATCATTGATACAGTACATTATAAGCTGGAAGAGCACTAAAACGTAAATGAAACAAAAACTTGGGTGGCTAGATACAGGAAACAGATATTAGATAGTTCAGAGGAATACATATGGATGTTAACCAGATCCGGCTTCTTATCCTGGAAAGGAAGGATGAAATTAAAGAGAAATTCAAAGCTGAAGTCCTGGGCGTTTTCGGCTCATATGCACGCGGCGAGGAAAAAGAAGAAAGCGATATTGATGTTCTGGTGAGATTTGAAGAAGGAGCAACCCTTTTACACCTTACAGGACTCGGGTATTATCTTGAAGACTTATTTGGAGTTCCAGTTGATGTTGTTTCAGAAAGGGGTCTTCGCCCGATAATGAAGGATAACGTGTTGAAAGAGCTGGTGCCGGTATGAGGTCTCCTATTTTAATCCATTTGCTTAAGATGAAATAAAACTCTATTTTTAGTCTCAGGATTGGGTGGAAATGAGTATTAATCACGATAAATTAAAGCGTCTTCTTACAGAAGATGCCTTCATCATATCAAACCATGCTAGAAGCCGTATGTTTCAAAGGAATATCTCAACTGAAAATGTAATAGAGGTTATAATTCATGGTCAAATAATTGAAGACTACCCAGAAGACGAACCATGCCCTTCAGCGCTGTTTTTTGCGTATTCTGAAGGTAAACCCTGCCATGTTGTAGTAGCAGAATGCGAAGACCATGTAAGAATAATCACGGTATATATTCCGGAAAACAATAAATGGATAGACTACGTACTTAGGAGAGATCAAAAATGAAACCTGACAGGTGCAGTTTTTGTAAAGGCAAACTCGTCGAAGGCAAAACCGAGTTCGTAGCAAAAGTTGGAGAGCAGATTATCGCAATTAAAGATGTTTCAGCCTATGTTTGTGAAAATTGTGGAGAAGCATATTATACTCCAGAAGTCTCAAGGAAAATCGACTTAGTTATGAAAAAGTTCCATGAGTCAAAGCTACTCTTGCACCCCTTAGCTGCCGGAGAGCTGAGCTTTGATGAAATTGTTGCGTGACATTTACCAGGTTTTTCCAATATTATGGAGACTATGTAATGAGCTGTCCGTTTCGCTTACTTTTTTCGCTCAATTGAAGTAAGAAATGACGAAATAAAAGAAAAATTCAGAGCTGAAGTCCCTGGCGTTTTCGGATCATACGCACGCGGCGAAGAGAAGGAAGAAAGCGATATTGATGTTCTGGTGAGATTTGAAGAAGGAGCAACCCTTTTACACCTTACAGGACTCGGGTATTATCTTGAAGACTTATTTGAAGTTCCAGTTGATGTTGTTTCAGAAAGGGCTCTCCATCCGATGATGAAGGACGATGTGTTGAAAGAGCTGATGCCGGTATGAGATATCTACCATTCGTGCGGTACCCATCAATGAAGAATAAGGAAGAAAATAAAAATGCCTTCCCAACAACTTAAGGACGCTGACTATTTCATAAGAATCCTCAGGCAACACCTGCCGGAGATAAGAGAAAAGTACAGCGTGAGCTATCTCGGAGTTTTCGGATCATACGTCCGTGGGGAACAAACAGGTGAAAGCGACCTTGATGTTCTGGTGGAATTTGATGAAACACCTGGCCTCCTGAAATACATTGAACTTGAATACTATCTGAGTGATCTCCTGGGAGTAAAAGTTGATCTTGTGACCAGAACCGGGCTTAAACCAAACATTGGAAAACACATTCTTAATGAAGTGGTATCTTTATGACTTACAAGAAAGATCAGAGAGATTTCACTCAATTTTTGCAGGATATCCTTGATGCCATCGATGATATTGAAGGGTTCATCAGGGGAATGGAATTCAATGAGTTTTCCGGCGATAAGAAAACCATATATGCCGTGATGAAAGCCCTGGAGATCATTGGAGAAGCAACAAAGAACCTCCCTGACACCCTGAAAAATGAATATCCAGACGTTCCATGGAAATTCATGGCAGGAATCCGCGACAAAGTAGTTCACGGCTATTTTGTAGTAGACCTCCCCATTATATGGAGCACTGCGAAGAAAGATGTTCCTTCTCTAAAACCGTCAATTGAAGAAATACTGGAAGAAATCGAAAGCAACTAATTTTTATAAAACTCTATTTTTATTTTTAGCCGCCCTTTTCTCGTCAATCCCCCGGAAGTTACCCCGGAAGTGTTCCTCTCGGGATCAAGTTGGGGACTATGTTGGAACCAAGTTGGGACTAAGTTGGGACCAAACGCTTTGGTCAAGAGGGTATATTAAAATATTACTTTCGTTTTTAGCCGCTCCTCTCCTATTAAACCTCCCGCACAATCAGCAGAGAATGAGTAGAATTGAATTTTGCAAATTCAGAAATTTCATAGGAACTTAATTCGGAAGTACCAAAAAGAAACATTTACTTAATAACATGTTCTTCGCCATCAATCATTATTTTCCAGCCGGGATCTAAAAACTCTGATTTCACATCAGCATAGTGTAGCTTTTTATGGCACAGCGGACAAACAACTAATAAATTCCAACTTTGAAGTGTTTCTGGAGACTTTTTGTTTAGCTCTATCATATGATGAACTTCTGCATATTTTCCTCCGTCTTTTTTCAAAAATCCTGGATATCCACAGATCATGCACTTATATCCGTATCTTTCTTTGATAGCATTAGATAGTAAAGTAGGTCTTTGTATTAGTTCAACTATGGTTTCTTTGAACTCAGGAGTATTTCTATATTTGAGATCTAGCTTTTGTATCAGTTCGTTGCAGTCTAGAGTTTTTCCTTCTTTAAACTCATTCGAGAAGATACCTGTATCATACACATAATTGCTCACAGACTCAGATATCCACTTAAGTACTTCTTCTTCATCTTCAGGCTGAATCATAGCAAAAGTCATGGTTGCATCATAATTTTTGGAAGTAACTTTTATTTCGTTTATGTCGAAAGGCTCTACAGGTCTCACATTATTCCCATTAATTATATATCGCCAGTGCTTTCCCCAGATTTTGTCGCTTACATTACGTATATCTTCTTCACAGGATACAAAATTCATTATCCATCGAATTGGTTTCTGTCCTGGTGACAATGTGCTTTTAGTTTGAGCTATCAAAATTATATCGCCTTTTTTGACATGATGTGGCTTTCCATCTGTAGCATGCTTTGCGTTATTGAGAACACCTTCCATAGTTTTAGCTGAGTTTTTGAAGAGTAACATGTAATACGGGAAAACTTACTAAATTAATAAGTTTTTTGATTTGTCGAGATAATTATAAAAGCGATAATATGGTTGTATATCAAAAAATCAGTGAAAAAAGCTTTTTAATAAAAGCGTTATTCTATAATAATTTTAATAATCTATGGAAGCTTTGGCATGGGAAGAAACTTCTACCGTGGTGGTAAAAATTTCCGCAGTGTTATAAAAGATTACTCTTGCGGATGCCAGCCTGAAATTTTTGAGATAGATTGATCTTTTCGCCAATGAAATATTTTACAGGAAACTGGAACCTGCCGGGGGTTAAGAAAAGAAGGCTCATCGCTTAAAAAATATATTTCTCCAGAAGCTCACTTTTCAAGAACTTCCCAGTGGCTGCCTTTAGCCGGACCAAATATGTAATTACATAGTAGAGGTACTATTTCTTTTAAACAAAGAAAATTCTAAGATTATAAATAGAAATACAAATAATGTTTCAGAGATTAAATACAATCATGGGGTTCTTTGATGGATGTAGGCACTTTACTAAACTGTTTATCGAAAATTGATACAGATAATATACGTGCCACTTACCATTTTCAAGAAAGAATAGATCAACGTAAAAGTGAAATACATCCAGATTTAAATGAAATATACAATATAATCCTTAAGGAACAGCCTGTTGGCATCCTTAAACAGGAAGAGGGCAAATTTAAGCTCTATTACGAGAGAACGGAGAAATATGACCTGATCGTCATAGTAAGTTTTAAGAGCACCAGTCCGCTAATACTTAACCTGGTGACCTGTTTCCTTGAAGAAGCAAAAAAGAGGAGGAGGCCGGATGAGGCAGGAATCTCTGGTAACTAAATACGATTATGATTTTGAAAATGACAGCATTTTCTTTTACGGGAGCAACAAAAAGTACAAATCTTCCGCCGACCTTGATGGCATAATCCTTGACATTAGTGAAGACGATCAGATCATGGCTATTGAGATTCTTGATGCTTCAAAAAGGTTTAATCTTGCAAAAGAAGATCTGCGCAGTATTAGATATTTTGAGGCCGCCATAGACATTGGTCAGGAAAATATCAAAATAACCATGAAAATGAGCGTTAGCAAAAGAAATAAACTGGTTGACAAAGGCCTTAATGCTCTGGGACTCAACAGCATTAACCTTCCGATAAGCAATCAGGAAATTGCGCTTAACTGCTAATTGATTCTCCAAAACTCGTGAAAGGATCAAATATGCCGTCAAAATATCTGGAACAAAACTCTTTATACATATCAGACCCAGTTGCCATTAATAAGTTACATTCATTATTTGAAAAGAATGAAAAATCCAGACCTCCCGTATCTCGATATAGAAAATCCGAGAAGGAAATAATGGATTTCTTAAAAAGCTAATTAACTTATCCAGATTATTCTCTTTTTTAATATTTCTGCATAAAGACATTCTTTTCCACACTTTATACCGCAGTGATACCGGAAACTCTTCTGCCAACTGCCGGCCTGAAATTTCTGATTCGGATTGATCTTTTCGCCATGAGATATTTTAAAGAATAACTGAAACTTGCCGTGGGTTGAGAAGGTAAGCCCAGCGCATAAAAAATATATTTTTCCGTGCAGTAAAGTTAGGAGAACTGCAAGAATATTACCTGTTCAAAAAAGCAAAACAAAATCCGGATTTTCGGAAGGGTTTTAAGATGCTTGAAAATCAAAGGTGCTCCAGCAATTCTTCGAGTGAAACATCAGCCTGCTTCAAAATTGCATTTAAAGTAGATTTTTTGACAGGATCGTGGAGAGGAACCGTAAGCAAATTTGACCCTCTTTGCAGAATTACGTGGCTACCTTTCTGCCTGACAACAACAAAACCCAATTTTCCAAGAGCTCTGATAATCTTTTTTCCGGAGACTGAAGGCAACTTAGCCAACTGAAACCTCCACTGTGGCAATTTCGCCCAGCACCTGAGCCTGTTCCCTAGTAACTTCCAGAACAAGCTGGATGGCTTCTTTGATGTTTTCAAGCGCCTCTTCTTTAGTCTCTCCTTCACTAATAGCGGCAGGAATTTCAAGGCACTGGGCGGTATAACCTCCCTCATCGGACTCTTCAAGTTTAATTGTAAACCGCATAGATATTAATTGGTGATTTTGATATTAATATACTTCTTAACTCCAAAATTCGCATCGCTTACTCCAATCCGTGATCTCTGGAGAATCGAAACTGAAAAAAAATAATTACTGTATGAAGTGAGGATGAGCCTGATGAGGGAATTCACTGTCGTTATTGAACAGGACGAAGATGGAATTTACGTAGCTTCTATACCTGAGCTTCCGGATGCCACACACAAGCAAAAACGTTAGATGAATTGAACATAAGAATAAAAGAAGCAATCGAACTTCTACCTTGAAGTTGTTGCCGAGAAAGAAGAAGAGAGACTTGATTTCATCGGGATACAGAAAGTCAAAGATCAGTAAGACAAATGCTGCCCTGAAATTTTTGATATAGATTGATCCTTTCGCCAATGAAATATTTTACAGGAAACTGGAACCTGCCGTGGGTTAAGAAAAAGAAGGCCCATCGCTTAAAAAAGATATTTCTCCAGAAGCTCACTTTTCAAGAACTTCCCAGTGGCCGCCTTTAGCAGGGCCTATTCTCTTGAGTAAACTCTTTTTTCTTCAAAGTCTGTATATTTTTGTCGATGGAACTGGTTCTAATTCCTATATTTTCGGACATCTTCTTTTTTGGAGGTATATGGATTTGCTTTTATCATTTTGAGAATGGCTTTTTGGGAATCGGTTAATCCCTCTAACTCCCATTCAGACTTCTTTTCTACCTCCTTTTCTACCTCCTTTTCTACCTCCTTTTCTCCGACCTTTTCTCCGACTCCTTCCTCATCTTCAAGGTATTTCCTCTTAAACGTGACAATGAACTGAGTCCCAATCTCTTTGAAATCAGCATCAGGCTCTTTTGAGAGAATCAGGCTTATTCCCCTGCCCCATTTTTCTATCCAGTGAATTTCATGGAAAATTTCGGCGATCAATTCGTTTCTTCTTTCGGAAACCATTTCGGTTTTTATCTGTTCGATCGTGAGCCCGCCATAAAGTAAACCTTTGTTTCGGATTTCCACGCGATTTTTGAAGATAGCCACATTTACGATGAAAGAAGGCAGAAAGCCCCCTTCTTCAGATGGGGGATGAAAGCCGTCAACTTTATAACCTTTAACCTTTCTTGATTCCGAAAATAAACTTATAGTTTCCCCTCCTATTATATATAATGCTTAGAGGTAACAGATACCGGATTTATCCAAAGAAGGATCAAAAAGTTCTTATGGAAAAACACTTCGGTAGCTGTCGTTTTATCTATAACAAACTTTTGAATATTAGATCGTTTTTATATAAACAGTTTAAGATACATATTTCAAAAGTTTGTATTGATAACCATCTCTTCGTGTTAAAAGAAACTTATAATTGGTTAGGGGAAGTTAATTCTCAATCCCTCCAACAAGCCAATAAAGATTTGGATAATGCTTTTCAAAGATTCTTCAAAAATTTGGGGGGATACCCAAATAAAAAATCTAAGAAAGACCATAATTATTCTTTTCAAGTTCCACAACACTATAAGATTAATTTATCATCCTCTGAAATATTTCTACCCAAAATTGGATGGATTAAAGTTAATATGCATAGAAAGTTTATTGATCCCTCCTTGTTTGATGGTGATATTTTAGAGAAAGATTCTAATTCTGAAATGTTAAGAACGTTAACCGTTTCCAAAACTCCAACAGGGAAATACTATGTTAGTATTTTGACGGATGATCTTATAGATAATCCCCCTGTTATGGAATATTCTCATGCTACTCTTATTGGAGTAGATGTAGGTATCAAGACATTTGCCGCTTGTTTTAATGGTGAAAAAATTAACCATCCTAAGTTCTTGAAATCTTCTTTGCAGAGATTGAAATGCCTACAAAAAAGAGTATCAAGGAAAGTTATTGGGTCAAATAACCGGAGAAAGGCAGTAAGGAAATTAGCATTAATCCATGAAAAAATTTCTAACCAGAGACATGATTTCCAACATAAAGTTTCAAATAAGCTAATTAACGAAAACCAAGCAATTAGCCCCTTCCTTATTTCCTTATTCAGAGAAGGCTTGTAATTCCTTCCTTTCCTTTATCCCATAGTTTACAGTTCCCCCCACCAAAAGTACAGCTAAAGAGCAGTACTTTTGAACAGAACTCTTCGTATATCTGTGCAAATCTTCCATAGAGTACGCTTTCTTCGCCAATTTGAATATATCTTCTATGATTGATCTTACAGATCTGAATTCTTTCCATTTGCTTATTAGTTCTTTAAATTTTGCAATTATTTCTTTGTAGAATTTTATTTCTTTTTCAGTATTTCTTCTTGAATCAAATATTTTCAGAGGATATCTCAGCATATTGAAAAGTTTCTTAAAATTACAGTTTTTCCTTGGGAATATTAGAGGTACTACCTTAAACTCTCTTACAGATATAACGTAGTTTTCATAGGAATAGTATCCTCTATCAGCATAGAATAATGTCTCCTGCTTTTATTATTCTCCTTCTTTTGAGTTCTTTGAGTATTTCTGGATAAATTTTAGGTTCTGATACATTTGCTTCATTAATCAGAAACGCTAGAGGTTTCAACGTTTGAGATTCAAGTGCAAGAGTCAGTTTCATGCCAATGAAGAAACCTCTGTGTGTTGAGTGTCCCCACTTATATTCTTTATTTTCCAGGCTTTCTTTGGTAATCTTTTTAGCATGCCAGTTCAGGTTGAGATTTATGTCTGTACTATCAATAATAATGCCTCTTGAACCACTTTTTCTCATAGGGCATAAATCATTCAATAATTCAAAAACAAAAGCAGTAAACTGTTCTGGTTCATACTTGCTAAGAATACCATAAATTTCCTTTTGAGTGGGTATGGAACTGATTTTTAAAAAGGTTCTCAAGCTTTCTCTTTCTTCTAATTCTCTGATAGCATAGGAGATTTCGCAGGAAAAAAACAGGCTCAGAAGGACAATTTTAATCGCAGGCACTGATTTTTGGAGGGGCAGGATGCCCCTCTTTGTAAGGATTTGTCTGCAAGATCTCAAATCAAAAACGTTTAATATTTCGGACAACAATTTCCATTTGAAATCTTCGTTTAGTGGAATAAGCGGAGCTTTCATAATATATCGCCAGAGGAGGATGGTACGTCCTCCTCAATAAAATTTACGGTTTATTTTTACTTTAATTTTAATTTTGGTAAAAAATATGATGTACTTTTTTTGGGGAAACTACCAGTATCCTTAATTAATGGAATAAAAGAGAAATAGTCTTCAGTTTGATGGTGAATTTAGGAGGACCCTAAAGCAATAGCTGTTGAAACTTTAAATATTCGTGGAATGATGAGAAACCATAAACTAGCACAGGTTATTGGAGATTCAGCATGGAGTAGTTTTGTACTGAAATTAACATATAAAGCTGAATGGTTCGGAAAAACTGTACTGAAAATAGGCATATTTGAACCTTCCTCTAAGAACTGCAATGTTTGTGGTTATCATAATTCTGAGTTAACGTTAGTTGAGAGAGATTGGAAATGTCCTGAATGTAATGCAGAACATGATAGGGACATTAACGCTGCTATCAACATTAAAAAATTTGCATTAATCACCGCCGGAATAGCGGGTTGAGCCTATGGACTCGTTCTCAAAAGAGAGGGGAAAGAAGTAGGAAGCCTCCCATTTTAATGGGAGGTAATTCACAGAATCGTATTCGTAATAGTCCCGGTGGCAGAAAGCGTTTATGATGGCTTCCCTTATTGCTTCGTTATCAATCTCAAGCACATCGATTCTCTTCAGGCCTTCGACTTTCATGCCAATGTGAATATTTTTGAGGATATATTTTTCTGCTTCTTCGATCAGGTAAAACAGATCGCCTTTGAAATCCTGCATATCAATAATATAGGATGTATCACCAGTGGCAAAAACTGCACACCTGAGTCTTGCATTGGGGAAAAAGTCCTCTGGTTTTTTGCCGAAAAGGATTACTGCAGCATTTGTTAATTTTCCGTCTTCTGCAAGCTTTAATTTTTTCAGGGAATATTCCAGTCCCTGGTACTCCTTTCCTGCTTCCTTCACAAAGAACTTGACTTTTTCTTCGCTGATGTTTTCCAGGCTCGCTTCCTTGCAAACTGACCGATCCCATTTCAACTGATCCTTATTTTTCCTCAATCTATGTCACTAATCTCAACAGGTAAGGAAAGCACACAGAAATCATCGTTTATATTTCACAAATTATATCTAAGCCTTGTGTATTTCTTTATCAGAAAGATAATGAAGTCCGCCCTGGCTATTAAGTATAAACTGCCTTGTTCTGATGACTTCTGCATAATTGATGAGGTGTACTTTTGTAGACGGTTCTAATTTGAATAAAATATTTTGAGGTGGTATGATGCTGAAAAATAAATGTAATTATTTGAGACTTTGTATTTTATTGGGACTATTTGTTATTGTGTCGTCAAATATAAGCATGGCGCAAGAGAATAACAGTGCCCTGGATAAAATTCAGGAGCAGGGCACACTCATATGGGGAGCGGATGCAGAGGGTGGGGCGCCATATATTTTCCCAGACCCGGAAAATCCTGAAAAATACATCGGTTTTGAAGTGGATCTTGCAGATGCAATAGCTAACAAATTAGGCGTAAAGGCAGTACATAAACAGAATGCTTGGGATGGTTTAGTTCCCGCACTGGAACGCGGCGATTTCGATATCGCAATGAACGGTATTGAGATTACGGATGATCGTAAAGAGACGGTCTCATTTTCCCACCCATATTATATTTATACTGAACAACTGGTCGTTAGAAAAGATGAAAATAATATTAAAGATATTAATGACCTGAAGGGCAAAAAAGTAGGAACAATGTCCGGAACTGTAGCCCAGGACATACTTGAGAATTTAGGCGGTGTAGAGGTAAAGATATATCCGACCCAGGTTGAACCTTATACAGATCTAGCTATTGGAAGGATCGATGCGGTACTTTTGGATCTGCCTATTGCTGCATTTTACGGAAAACCGAACCCTGAACTGAAATATGCGGGAGAACCAATGGGCGAGGGGTTGTATGGAATTGCTATACGCCAAGGAAGATGAAGAATTAAAAGTCAAAATCGATGAAATCCTTGCCGAGCTTCTTAGATCGGGAGAACTTAAACAGATATATGAGAAATGGGGTTTGTGGAACGAAGCTCAGGATAAACTATATGAACAAATGAAGGTGGAAACCGGTTACACTAACGCTAACCTCGAAAAAAGCCAACGGACATCGATCTCTACTTTTTTCCCGGCACTATTAAAAGGAGCAGCGCTAACAATTATTATTTCAGTTGTTTCAATGATATTGGCAGTCACACTCGGGTTATTCATTAGCTTGATACGTTTATATGGGCGGGCACCATTTACCTCTTTAGCAACCGCCTATATTGAAATTTACCGCGGTACACCCCTTTTAATACAGCTTTACCTTCTTTATTACGGCTTGCCGAATATCGGTATTTCACTGAGCCCTTGGTTAGCAGCGTTTATAGGTTTGGGAATGAATTACGCAGCGTATGAAGCGGAAATTTACAGGGCAGGGATTTCAGCCATCCCAAAAGGCCAGATGGAAGCTGCGTTATCTCTTGGAATGTCACGAAACCTCGCAATCAAACGGATAATTTTGCCTCAAGCACTGAGGATCTCTTTGCCGGGTATCACAAACGATTTCATCGCGCTTTTTAAAGATTCTTCATTAGTTTCGATCATCGCTATGGTGGAGCTTACTAAAACATATAATATACTCGCATCTTCGACTTTGAGGTATTTTGAACTGGGATTAATTACCGCAATCTTATACTTTGGAATGAGCTATCCATTATCGCTCTTAGCAAGAAGGCTGGAAAATAGATTAAGGAATGGTAAAAATATAACTTCAAGTATTCACTTTGGGAATGGCTTTATGGCCATTGCTAAAGACAATATCAAGAACAAAAATCATGAAATTATATCTTCTTTATTCCTAAAAGGAAAAAAAGGAGGGATTTGATTTGTCAAACCCAGAGGTTAACATGATAACAGTAAAAAATCTGCATAAATCTTATAACGACCATCATCTTTTTAAAGGCATCAGCCTTGATGTGAAAAAAGGTGAGGTAGTTGCTATTATCGGTCCTTCAGGAAGCGGGAAAAGTACTTTTTTAAGGTGTATAAACGGGCTTGAAAATTTCCAGAAAGGCGAGGTTATTGTAGATGGTATTAGATTGCAACCAATTAACAGATCAAATCCTTCAAAGGAGGATATGGAGGTTATCCGCAAAATAAGACTTAAAGTTGGAATGGTTTTTCAGCAGTTTAATTTATTTCCTCATATGACTGTTCTTGAAAATATTATTGAAGCTCCTGTAAAGGTTTTAGGTATCGACCGCAATATTGCCATTGAAAACGCGTTAACTCTTTTGCGCCGTATAAATCTTGAAAATAAAACAGACAGCCTTCCGGAAGACTTATCGGGAGGAGAGCAACAGCGCGTTGCTATTGTTCGCTCGCTTGCGATGAAACCTGAAGTTATGCTTTTTGACGAACCAACCTCTTCGCTTGACCCTGAAATGGTAGGTGAGGTTCTTTATGTAATCAAAGATCTGGTGAGTGGAGGAATGACAACCTTAATCGTTACACACCTGATGCAATTCGCACGTGAAGTTGCTGATCGGGTCGTTGTTCTTGATAAGGGTGATATTATTGAAACAGGCCTACCGGATGAAATTTTTATTAATCCAAAGAACGAAAGGACGAAGTCCTTTTTAAGCAGAATATTGACACACAATGAAATAAATAGATATCAAAGTCCTAGTGCATCGATTCCAAATTATGGGAATAAAACTGGACTTTGAAATCAACACTGGTCAACGAGTTTCCCATAAAAGAACCACGTATAGACATGGATAAACACGAATTGAAATCATCTATGTTCATCTGTGCTTATCCGTAGTTTATTGAGGATATATGGAATCGAAGCACTAATAAGGAAGAAGGTTGAGAGAAGGAAGAAAGTTGAGAGGAAACTGTCTATCTGACTGGTCAGATCGTTCTTTTTGCAGGAAGATTCGGACATGCCTTCATTATAAGGTGTTTTGGTTTAAGAAATTTTATAAACAAATTTGTTTCGTCCTCATCCATAAACTGGAAATGTGAACTTTTAAAATCTCGCACCAATAGTGCGAGAAATTTGCTATAAAAAAGAAGAGAATTTTAACGAAAGAGAATGTAAGGTGATAGAAAAATTATATGCTATCTGCAGGAGCATTAAAAAGCAACTGCAAAAGAATTGCATCTATCAACCATCTTAATATCCAGCCTTTGCCCTGAAAAATCAACCACGATATCTTTATATCTTTTCTTTTTCTTTATTCAGTGCATCTATTTTTGCCTGTATCTCATCCTTCTGCTGCTTGTACCTGACTTTGATTTCTTTAACTTCTTTGTAGATAAACAGGCTTTCGTCACTGATTCCTTTCATTGCCTCTATATGTATTATGAGTTCATCTACCCCTTCTTCCAGTCGTGGTTCTACTTTCCGCCATTCTATATACTTAATATCCAGTTCTTCTTTGCTTCTGTCTTCAAGATCAAATATCTCATCCCAGAAGTCCATAATCAGGCTGTCTATTTCTTCTTTTGTAAGCATTATCTTCTCCCCCTATTCGTTAAAGCTATTTATAAAGGCACTACTATTAATTTCTCTCAGTAACTTTTTCTGGTAGATATCAAGCCAGCTTTTTCAACCAGTGCCAGCATAATTAATAGTATTTTTATTTGCTAAAAAGATAAACTTGTCGTGGGGAAGAATCTCAGATATTGCCGGTCATGTCGAGAATTTTCCATTCCGGCGTCCTGCTTGAAGTTTTATGATTTTGAGGATTTTGTCACGGACCGGTTTGAAATCCCGTACTAAAGCCGCTGAAGCCGCACTAAAGCCGCACAACCACCTTTGAAACTATATTTAGTCGTGAATCTATCGCTTTCAGGGCTTACCCCTGACCGCTGAGTGCTCTGACGACTTCACGAGCTGACGGAGTGGGAAGCTTTGGCATGGGAAGAAACCTCTACCGTTGTGGTAAAAACCTGACCTGCTGCAGGGATCTGGGCGTCCTCATCTTCAAGATAGAGTTCGATTGCTTCTTTCAGGTTCTCGATAGCTTCTTCAATTGTTTCTCCCTGGCTTGCAATATCAAGCTCCGGACACCAAGAGACGTACCATTTTCCTTCTTTGTGGACGACGGCTGAAAACCTGTACGTTTCTTCCATAATTAAGAGATTTCCACAGTGCTATAAAAGATTCTCTTGCGGATGCAGGCCTGAAATTTCTGATCCAGATTGATCTTTTCGCCATGAGACTTTTTACAGGAGAACTGAAATCTGGAAGGATTAAGAAAAGAAGAGGGGGCACACGACTTAAGAAATATATCCATCTGTTTCACGAGTTTGAGCGATGGCGAAGTAAATTTTTAGACAGGCACATTAACGCTTCTCCAGAGCTATAAATAAAATTATTTGGATATGATTTATAGATTCAAAATAAAGCCGCCACCAAAGGAGAAGCCGCCAAATGAGAGAATTCACTGTTGTCATTGAAAAGGACGAAGATGGAATTTATGTAGCTTCTGTGCCTGAACTTCCGGGATGTCACACGCAGGCAGATACACTTGATGAATTAAACAGGAGAATAAAAGAAGCAATTGAACTCTACCTTGAGGTTAAGCCTGAAAAATAAGAGAACTAAAAACGGGTCACTCTTTCACGGCGCCTACAAGCCTCTCATTTGCGGTCAGGATCTCGACTCCAAGCTCGCTGAAATCTTTGTCATGCGTTACGAAGACCATGTTTTTTGCGCGGCAGATCTGTGCAAAGAGAATGTCGTTAAAATCGTATTTTCCCTGCTCGAAAAGGTCCATGATTTCAGGAAGGTCTATTGCCTGCAATTCGAGATCACAGGCAAGGGTGTTTTTGAGGATTTTTCTTACGTTGTAAGCGATTTCCTGGGCGATTGCCCTGAAAGCCAGAGAGTTTCGAAATTCCTTGAACCTCGTAAAGTCGGTCTGCTGCTTGAACTCTATTCTGGCGAAAGCGTTGATGAATTCCGAAATTATCATGCAGTTCATATAAATCGTGCCGTCGGAGTTTCGGATTTCTTTCAAAGCCCTGGAGTAGGCGTCCGATCGCTGGTCAGGCCAGCCGATTGGGCCGTAGATATACAGCCAGATGTTGGTGTCAAAGAAGTAGCCTTTGCCTTCGGGAAAATCGTAGTTTTCTATGGAATGGACTTTTACAGGAACAGGTTTTGCGGGCCTGGCTCCTCCGGCGCGAAGCCTTGGGCGGCGCCTTACAGGATAAACAGTCGCGCTGTGGATTTTCTTACGCATCCTCTCCCCCCAGCACGTCCCTGAGCGCCTTTCTGCAGGAATACGCATGCTCAAAATAGGTCTTCGCCCGTTCGATGACCCTTTTAAGGCTAATCTCGTCTTCCCTGGAGATATCAGTGAATAAGAGATTATTTTCAATTAATTCTGCAGGAAAACACCCGTAAAGCTGCCCTATTGCCGAATTCAAAAAAGCAGGAGTAAGATCACTCGCCCCTTCAAAAGAGAGTTTGACTTTCTTATTTTCGCAAAGAGCGGCTGTAATCCTGTCGTGAACCTTCTGCCCGTCACAGGCGGCAACACAGCAGTTGGATCCGGCAGTTTCAAAAACATTGATTTTTACCCATTCTTCCGTAAGTATCCCCATATGCTTATTCTCATAATGGTTTAAAAAGCTCAGGGTCTGAGCCGAAAAACCCAGGCACCTGAAAACATTCCTTCACTGCTGCCTGCATTTTTTGGACATTCATAAAAATCATGTTTCAGTCGGCTTTTTTAAAAAAGAGCCATCCTTTTTCTCCTTTTCCATACTTTGTCCTGATCAAAACGTAATCCCCTTTCAACTCCTCGCCTTCAAGTGTCACAACAATCTCTTTTTCCTCACGTTTCAAAAGCTCAAAAGTTCCCCTATCCCATACCTCAACCTTACCGGCTCCATACTCCCCTGCCGGGATTTCCCCCTCAAAATCAGCATACGCCAGAGGATGGTCTTCGGTCTGGATGGCAAGCCTTCTGGTACCTGCTTCTTTAGGCGGCTGTTTTGGCACAGCCCAGCTTTTCAGAACCCCGTCCATCTCCAGGCGGAAATCGTAATGGAGGTTGCGCGCTTCATGGCGCTGAACAACAAAAATAGGTTTGTCGGACCTACTTTTAAAATTGATACCAGATGGCTCAGAAGTCTTATTAAAATGTCTCTTTTTCTCATATTCTTCAAGCATGGAAGATCAATAGAAAATATGGTTTTGGCGAGATAAAGATTAATGTGGTAAAAACAGAAGGTAAATATCAAAAGGTAAAAACTTTTGGCGAGATAAAGATTAGTGTGGTAAAAACAGAAGGTAAATACCAAAAGGTAAAAACAGAAGGTAGAATCAAGAAAAGCAAAAAAGATGCAGAAAAAGCAGAGGAATTTCAGGAAAATAAAAAATTATCCCTGAGAATCGCTGCTATGACTTGAATATTACCAAATAAGCCTCAGGAGTTCTAAGATTACGACTTATTTCTTACAACTTATTTTGTACAATTTGCTTCTTGCAATTTATTTCTTACTTCGAGCCAGTGCATAGTCTGCATAGATTTTCAAAAACTCCCTGTCAGTCTGAAGGAGCACGGTCTCAAACATGGCTACATGGACTTTTTCTTCTCTGGCAATGTCAAGCAGGATTGTACGAATTTCCTCGTTTTTCGTAAGGTTTGCCATCTGCTCATAGATATTAACGGCATCCAGTTCTGCAATCATGGCAGCTCTAAGGATCTCTTTATCAAGGTCTTCAGGTCTGGTATTTTCAAGGTCTGCAAGTACTTCCGAAAGCAAGCTTTCACCCCCCTTTAGATGTGCCTTATAATGTATTGAAAGGCAAGAGTAATGTTTCTTTCTATTGAAAGAATCAGCCTCAAAAACCAAAGAGTAAAACCGGAAAAAGAAGAAATCGAAGAGAAATAAAGCCGAAAAAATAGGTAAAACTGAAAAAATAGGTAAAACTGAAAAAGAAATAAACCGAAAAAATGAATAAAACTAAAAAAGTGAAAACTTGACAACAAGTAAAACTCTGGAGAAGGCAGTCATACCCAATACAATATTAAAATTAAACCATTGATATTAAATATAGATAAATAGGATCCGAGATTCAGATACCATTTACAATCTATTTTTCTTTATTTATTTGTCTTACTCTCTTCTGAGAAGATTTCTTAGCTTTTTGCTAACGGGTAACTGTATTTAGCTTTTATAAGTGCTCTTAAAATAGAAAATGAGGAGATTATTTTAATAAAAAAATTATATTCAGTTGGAAAAAGACTTATAGATAAATTCCGTAAATAGTTATATAGATCTGACAAAAAAATAATGACAAAGATTTACTTCCAAGCCAGCTCTGAGAAATAATTTACAGGTTAACAGAGAGCCAATTCAACTGAGGTAAAAATCTTGAAAAGAACAAAATCCTCCCTGGTAAAAAAAGTAAAATCCCTTTTGCTTGTATTTATGGTTTTGATTTTGTGCTTACCGGGCAGCCCGGGTTTTGCCGTCGGAAGTGTCGAAAACCCTGAAATACCGCAGAATGTTACACCTTCTGCTGAGTCCCAAATCGAAACGGCACCAATTGACCCCAGCTTTCTGGAACCCTGGAACCCTGGTTCTATTGAACCTATTTCTTTTGGGGACGGCTGCGGACACCTTTCAGGCACAGGATATAAGCCCTCGCCTGTGAGCCTGTCAGGACTTTCAAGACCAGAAGAAAGGCTTTTGCTGAGGGCTTCAGGTTCAGACCTTCCGGCATTTTATGATCTGCGCAAGGAAGGGAAAGTAACAGATGCAAAGAATCAGGGAAAGGATGGAAGCTGCTGGGCCTTTTCGAGCATGGCGTCTCTTGAATCTTACCTCATGGGAGCAGAAAGAAAAAGCTATGACTATTCCGAAAACAACATGAAGAACCTTGTCTCAAAGAACTATCCAGAAGGTTTCGATCTAACTTCGGATGACGGCGGGAACGCATTCATATCAGCAGCATACCTTTCCCGCTGGAGCGGGCCTGTAAATGAATTTGAAGACCCTTATAACGAGTCGTCCGCCTATTCACCCACAGGGCTTCCCGTACAGAAACATGTACAGGAAATACTTTTCATCCCTCAAAAGACAGAGTTTCTGGATAACGAGGTTCTCAAAAGGGCACTTATGGAATACGGGGCTGCGTACTCTACAATGTACTGGAATCTGGCTTATTATCAGGAAAAAAGTCACACCTATCGATATACTGGGAAGCGGTTTGTCAATCATGCTGTAACCATTGTGGGCTGGAATGACTCTTTTGACAGGAATTTGTTTACGCAGGTTCCGCCCGGAGACGGGGCTTTTATAGCGAAGAATAGCTGGGGTGAAACCTGGGGTGAAGACGGGTACTTCTATATTTCGTATTACGACACAAAAATCGGATTTGATGAAAATGCCGTATTCACAGCTGAAAGTCAGGATAATTATGATCATATCTACCAGTACGACCCTCTTGGATGGATAGTATCAAAAGAGTATCCGGAAAGTTCGATTGCCTGGGGTGGCAATGTCTTTACCTCTGAGAGGGATGAAACCCTCAGAGCCGTAGGATTCTATACTACGGATATTAGTACGGCTTACGAGATATATGTCTACAAAAATCCGGTTTCCGGCCCTGTTAATTCGGAAAAAATATATAGTGCATATGAAAGCGGCGGATATCCTTTTCCCGGGTATCATACGCATGTGCTGAATTCGGCAGTGCCCATACGTGCAGGAGAGAAATTTTCAGTAGTTATAAAATTCAGCAACCCTTCTGCTGAAGGTCCTCTTGCAGTCGAACAGCCTGTAGCCCTTTACAGCAGCAAGGCACAGGCAAATCCCGGAGAAAGTTATGTGAGCCCGGACGGGGTCAAGTGGGAAGATATATCCAGCAACTCGGAAGCGAATCTCTGCATAAAAGCTTTCACAACCAGCAATGAAATTCCTGAGGCTGACTTTTCCTCAAATATCACAGGCGGGGTTTATCCTCTTACGGTCCAGTTCACTGACCTCTCCAAAAATGCCTTTTCATGGGAATGGGATCTGAACGGAGATGGAAAAATAGACTCTACCGCCCGAAATCCAACCTATACCTATGGCTCTTACGGCAATTATACCGTCTCGCTGAGTGTCGGCAACGGCAAAGAGATTGACTCCGAGACAAAACGCAATTACATTACAGTAACTTCTCTTTCAATTAACTCAGCCAACCCGAAAGGAACTGTTACAACTTATGAAGGAGAAAACCAGGAGTTTAGTCTCAGCACAAACTATGTCTGCAATGTAAGCTGGTATCTTAATGGAGAAAGCAGGGACTCAGAATCCTGCGTTAAGAATAGTTCATACTCAGAGATTATCCGTTCTCCAGGTTTTCATAATGTTACAGTAATTGCCAGAGCCGGGGACGAAAAAGTTACACAGAGCTGGAACTGGATAGTTCGCACCTGGAACCCCTGGGATAGCCCTACTTCTCAGGAAGGGGAAAATATAAGTACCAAAGAACTGCAGGAAGCTATCCATATCTACCGCAATGGGCTACAAATCCCTGAAACCGGAGCAGAACTCACGAACGAGAGGCTCAAAGAACTTATACTGCTCTGGCGGGAAGGTTCAGGGAAGTGACAGCTCCTGCGATTAAAATAAAGGAAAAAGGAAAGGGAGAAAGAAATAAAAGGGAAGGAGAAAAGGAGAAAGAAATAAAAGGGAAGGAGAATAGGAGAAAAAGGGAAAAAACTGGGAAATAAATTCAGCTTTCCCGGAATTTATCTCTTTTTTCCAGAGTTTGTTCAATTCCTTCCCCGATTTTAACATTCATGAGAAAATCATCAACAGTTGCAAGAAGGGAGCCTATTTTATCAGAATGAAACCGGACAGCAACTCTCTCATCACTTATCTCGCTTTCCATGCTTCTAAGGTTGTCCGGAGAAAGAGCTTGCAGAATTCGCGCAGCGGACCTCCTTGATTCGGAATCAGGAAATTCAATTGTACCTGTAATTTTCATAAATGTTCCTCAGACGTTTTACCAACTTTTTTTATCATTATCGCTTTTGCTTTCTCGTTCCCTTGATTTCTCTTTTACTTCCCGTTTTCTTATTCTGCTTTCAGTTTCCTTTCAGTTTACTCAGTCCTTCCTTTCTTTTACTCTCAGTCCTTCCTTTCTTTTACTCTCAGTCCTTCCTTTCTTTTACTCTCAGTCCTTCCTTTCTTTTACTCTCAGTCCTTCCTTCTTCTTCCATTTTACTTCATTTAGTCTTTGATCTTATCTCTTTTATTTTGCCTTTCCTTTACCCGCCTTTAGGAGCTGATCTCCTATGATCCGGTCTGCAATGCTCAGGAATTCCTCTGCACTCCCAATGGGAATTGCAGCACCTGAAGCTACGCTGTGTCCGCCTCCGCTTCCGCCGACTGCGCCTGCAGCTTCCCTCATGGCAAAAGCAAGGTCAAGGCCCTTTGAGACAAGTTCGCGGGTGCCTCTTGCCGAGATTTTCAGGATACCTTCGGATTCGTTTATGCAGATGAAGGGAAGTTCGGGATGAAGATAACGGACAATAGTACTTGCAAGGCTTCCTGTAGAAAGGGCATCAACTGTGATAATGTACCAGATACTTTCCCCTTTGCGAATTTTTTCCACATTTTCCCTGATATTCAGGGCAAGTTTTTTCTCATGTTCTTTTGTGTGAGAGAGAACTTCATCGATAATCCCCTGGTCTTTCAGGCAAAGAGATAGGGCCAGCCCATAGATTTTCTGCTTCCCGCATGTGCTAAGAACAGAGATAAAATCATAAACATTATTCACAAGCTCCCTGTTCAGGAGTAAAACTTCCCCTATAACAGCTTCAATAGCTTCCGGGCTTGCCTGCCTGACAAGTTTCAGGGCGACAGCATTAACAAGCCTTGAGACCTCTTCCTCAGACAGGTCCTCAATCTTTCCTGAAAGCCCGAGATGGCTCAGAAATTCTTTCACTTTTTCAGGGTAACCGGTTATGTCCAGGAAAGGTTCGGTACTGTATGCAAGTACGTCTGCAAGGTCTCCGTATCCTACTTTCAGTCCCTTTCGTATAGACACGACCCCTGCTTTTAAAGCTTCATCCAGAATGAAGGCGTTAGCCGTGTGAAAAAGCTGCCTGTCTCCGACTGCGCCTGCAATAGCCAGCCCTGCAAGATCAACGTTATCTGCTGCCAGTTCTCTGGCTACCAGGTAGCAGGTGCCGGAAGCCGAAATGTCAGTGGCCCCGTCGATTCCTACCAGATGGGCGTTTACAACTGCCTTTGCCGGAGATTGCCCTACTGGCTGGTGGTGGTCAAGCACTACAACGTCGGCTGCCACCTTACCTATAAGTTCAGGCTGTCCGCTGCCCATATCGCAGAAAATAACAAGTTCCCCCTTAGAAGTGCTCCTGTTAACTTTCTCGATCACAGCTTCGTCCAGCCTTCCAGCTATAGAAAGCTGGAAACGTATGCCTGCCCGCAACAGCGCCTGGGCCATAATACCGGCTGAGGTTAACCCGTCAGCATCGTTATGTGAGACTATGCGTACAAATCTGTGTTTTCGAATTTTTTCGGCTGCATTTTTTGCAAGATTTATCAGTTTTTCTAGCTCGCTCAAAACCCATCACTCAATGAATTTAATAGTAAAGTCAAACGGTCAATTTAGAAGATCGATTTAGTACATAACTGCCAGAGCGTAAAGGATGCCAGTCTATACTGGCTTGATAATATAAAACACTTATATCCGAGAGGCAACATATTAAGGAGAAAGAGTATAATGAAACTTAGTGAGTTGCGAAAGGATACAACGGTGAAAAAATGGTTAAGTAATCTGAAACCGAGACATAATACAGAGTTAGCATATTTACAGGCACTGTCAGCATATACTGAAAATACAGGTATGAACCCTTATGAACTTATCGCTGAAGCTGATCAGGAAGAAGTAAATCAAATCAGAATGAGAGATAGAAAGATCAAAGATAGAATGATTAATTTCAGAAGTTACATGATGGATCAGGGATTAGCTGATTTTACAATAAGGGGAAGAATGGCAGTAATCAGGAGTTTCTATCAAAGCTTTGATATTGAACTCCCAAAACTGCAAGGTGAACGCAGGAAAGCCAGAACCCGCGAAGAGAATAGAGAGATTCCAACAAAAGAAGATTTACAAGCAGTTTTAGAAGTATGTGATCCACTGGAAAAGGCAGTCTTACTTACAGGTGTAAGCTCTGGACTATCATCTGTTGAAATACGGAATATAACAATTACTGATTTCAAAAAGGGTATGATCCCAAAAGTGAGATAGTAACACTGAAAGTTCAGCTTACCAAGACAGGTGTTGAGTTTATAACTTTCTTATCTCCTGAATGTTCCAAAGCAATTATTGAATATCTTAATTATAGGAGCAGGGAAGTTAAAGCAGCAACACAACAACGTAAAAAGCAACTTTTGAAACAGAATGAAGGCACTAATGAGCCGGTAAGTGAAAATCTAAAAGGTATTAAGTATATTGCAAATTTTTTACTTATTGTTGTTGATTGCTTGATGTTTATTGAAAACCGATAGCGTTGCATACCTGAACTTATTCATATAATTATTATACCAACAATGAGCCTCTACACTTTCATTTCCTCTTTAACTTCTCCTATCCTCTTATAAGATCATGTCTTGCCGACAAAAACCCAAATCGAAAGAAATTCCTTCACTTTTTGTACTAATATTAATATGCTTTTCTCACAGACGACGCCATAAAAGTACCGACACAAAAACCCACATTAAGCAATATTATCAAAACAGAATATATATCTCAGGTCAACATCAAGAACTAAGGGCAGGAATTACTTCAGGATAAAACAATATCATTTTAATAGATTGTAAGTAAATATAGAATGTGGATTTAAAACATAAAATCTTTAATTTAAATATAAATATAAGGCAAGAAAAGAAACAACTATGGAAGAATACGAAAAAAGATGTAAATATACTATATGAAAAGATAAAATTACATCCGCTACTTTGTCTCTTTATCATAGTTAGTTTTTATATCACTTATAGGTCGCTTTTTGTACTTCCTCAACAACAGGTTTCTAGCTTTGGAATAAATAATGCTACTGTTGCTGCCACTCTAGAAAACCAATACCGTGCAACAATGGCTCAAATAATTGGTGGTGGCGCTGTGCTCCTTACTCTTTATCATGCTTGGGAGAACATTAAAACTACTAAGGACGGCCAGATAACTGACCGATATACTCGAGCAATTGAACAATTAGGAAGTGATAAATCCACAATTAGAGTAGGAGGAATCTATGCACTTGAGAGGATATCCGATGAATCTAAAGTTTATCACTGGCCAATTATGGAAGTTTTGACTGAATATATCAGAGAAAATTCATCTATTTATTCTACTACAGAAGTTAACACTGGAGATAAATCAACAATTGATTATGTAATGAAACCTGATATTCAAGCTATTGTTAGTGTTATTAAAAGACGGAATCCTAAAAATATAGAGGAGGAAAAAAGTAAAATTATTTTAGGACATCCGTTTTTTCTAGATTTGCATGGAACTTGTTTACAATATGCAGACCTTCAAGGTGCTTATCTTGAGGAAGCTAAACTTTTCCAAGCTAATCTTAGAGGTGCTAATTTATTCGGAGCAGATTTATCTAATGCTGATATGAGACATGCTATATTAGATGATGCTGCTCTTGAATTTACACATTTAACAGCAGCTAACCTTATAGGGGTATCTTTTGTAAATACATATATTAAAGAGTGTAATTTCGAATTTGCTAAACTTACTGGGGCTAACTTTGAGGAGCATGATCTTTGTAGAACTTATTGGGATCATGCAGACCTTGAGAATGTTAATTTTGTAGGAACGTTTCTTAAAAATGCGCAATTTGCTAAAACAAATCTTAAAAAAGCCAATTTTAAAAATGCTGATTTAGAAAATGCTAATTTTGAGGATGCTTACCTTGAAGAAGCAAATCTTGAAGAAGCTCTTAATTTATCAATTGAGCAACTTTCAAAAGCAAAAACGCTATATAATGCTAAATTACGTAAAGAACATGAAACATTACTAAGAAAGCAATATCCTAAACTTTTTAAGAACTCTACAACAAAATTTGAAAGATATAATTTTATAGGAAAGATTCATGAAACCGAATGAAACAGATAATGAGGATTCACACTTTCCTTTATATACTCGACCAAGATGCTTTTTTAAATAAATTATAAAGAAAGCGATTTTATAGTTTTGTAAACTATTTTGAGCTATAAAATCTGCTTAAAATTCAGGTTTTTCAGGTATCATGTAAAAATCCTATAGGGTAATTGAAACAACATTATCCTACAATGCTTGCGTATGTAAGTATCGAAGGATTTTTACATGACTTACCGGAATTTAAAATATTCTCGAAACAACTCCCAAAACGGTTTTTTAGGTGGAGTAATCATTATACCAACTGGAATTTGATACACAACAGAAAGGTAATCTTTGAAATTCCAGAGAATCTCTCGATTTTCCATCCAATGAATGCCTTCTAAATGATATTTATCTATATCACGGGTTTCATGCAGTAAATCTTCAGCTTTTTTTATTATCTGCCAAACTTCCTTCTCTACATCATTAGGTACTTTACCAGACTCTATAAGTGATGAATTACGAGAATATGCATGTAATTTCTCAGAATCCGCAAGTTTACAGTATAAGTGTTTATATATCCGAATTCGTTCTTTTACATAATTGTCAGAATGTTCACTGTTTTTTAACTGCTCAACTTTGGATTTAATGTAATCAGTTAGATAAAGTGGCATTTCCTGGTGTTTAAAGAAATATTCATAAGCTTCTTTGCTATCTAAACAATTACCATGATTTTTTTCCATGTTTTATCAAACACGTTATAACATTATAATAATTTTGTTACTTTGTAATCTATGGGAATTAACCTTTTTTTAAAGAAAAAACCAATTTAGGAAACCCGTTAAAGTAGTTAAAGTTCATAAAAATCATTAATTACTTAATTTTCAATATCAATCGGAGCTATGTAAAAGAGTATAAAATAAAAAGATAGCTTTAGATGCTTTAAAGAGAATAAACGAAAATATATACACTGCCCCTCGGATACAGATGATATAAAACACTGCCCCGAAAATATGTCAGGGGTCAACTTAATTAATGAGAAAATATATAGTCTGAAAAAGCGGCAGGGAGCCCTGCAAGCTTCGAACATCAGTAGTGTAGCGGTCATCACCGGGCGTTGCCAACGCTCGAACCCGGGTTCGAATCCCGGCTGATGTATTTCCCGAGTTCCGCTTCGGGATCACAGGAAATCGGAGATTTTCTGGGAGTTGCGATGTAATCGCAACAGCACGGGGCCCGTTTCGCTCACTCCGTTCGCTCAAGCGGGTCGATTTATAATAAAGAAACTGAGCTTCGCTCAAGAGAACTGAATTATGGGCAAGAGGAGTTATTTTTCAACTTGCTGAAGAAGGGCTGGTTTCTGGACAAGTAAAGCTGTTTTTCGACTTGCGTTAGCAAACAGACTTTGAAATTTCTCGGTCAGTATTTAGTCTATTCTGAATTTTCCATGACTCTCGATCACTTTCCTTAGTTATGGAATCTGAAGCTTGGGTGCAAATCTTACATTAAAAATACAAACCAATGCTGTAAAATTACTGTTTTTCCTGAAGAAATGAATGTCAGAAAACAGAGAGATTACTGGAGAGCAGGGTTAAAAAAGAGAAATAAGCAGCTTTAAAGGCTGCTTTAAATTGAAATTTATTTAAAGATTCAGTACTTCTTTTTACTTCCTTCTCAGGACCTGGTACACAGCTCCAAGGACTCCAATGGTTATTGCAGACTCAAAACCTGGCAAAGATGATTTCTCGTCCGAAGGCTTTTCTGAATCAGATGCCGGGTTCGAATTTGAACCTTTAGAGAGTGGTTGGAGATTTGGTGTTCGATTCGGAAGGTTCCACTTCTATGTTCTCCTTGGGTGCGACAATTGTGAAGGGGCCGAAACCCGGAGTTTTGGCGTCGAAGAAGACGTAGGTGCTGTCTTCACCAACTTTTGTGGTTTCAAGCTTGCTCCATGTTTTATCGTAATGCCAGAGAGCCAGAGAAGTTTCATCAGCTCCACAATTTTCGAGCCATGTTTTTTCAACCCTGAAGCCGACAACTGCATTTTCGATGTTGTCAGAATTTGCGATTCCTCCTGAACCTACCCAGATGTTCACATTCTTGTAAACTGTACCTTCAGGCAGGCTCGAAACCAGCTTGGACTGGCCTTTCAACATTTCGACAACAGTAGTGATCTTTCCCAGAGTCTTTTTGGCATCAAACTCCACATACCTTATGCAGGTTACACCCTGTGGAAACTCGAACTTTGCGTGCTTTCCAGCGGTGACAGATATCTTGGACAGTTCTTTAGCCGCGACATTGCTCTGAGGCTCGGGGGAACCGCCTGCTCCACCGCCTGAACTGCTTCCGCCTGAACTGCCACCTGAACTGCTTCCGCCTGAACTGCTACCGGAAGATTCACAGACATTAATGGAACAGTCAGCAGGAAGGACAGGATACTCAGCTTTGTTGATATCCCTTAAAATGCCCACAATTTTGTACGCACCGGTTGATGCCGGAGCTTTGAGAGTGTAGCTGAAGTTTTTTTCAGTCATTAGCAGGAAGGAAACCTCGCTGCCATTTACAGTTACAGCTCTTTCCGGCAGGGTCGAGCTAACAAATGTGAAACCAGCAGGAAGCTTTTCAAGGACCTGCCCGGCAGCACCGTAGTCAGCCACATTGACCGTTACCCGGAACTCCTGGTTGGGAGTGACCGAAGAAGAGAAAGTCCTTTCTGCACTGCCTGCAGAAGCAGGAGCAGCATATAAAGTCAGGGCCAGGAGCAGCACAATGATAAATTTAAATTCAGGCCGTTTCATATCCGATCCCACCCATCAGCAAAGTATGCACCCAGAACTGCATATTTGATCCCGCTGGATACATCGTTATTATTTACAAGATCCTTAATTTCCTCAGGAGAGAAGACCCCGTCAGCGCCTCCGAATCTTGTTGCGAGTTCACTTTCTCTCAGTACCGTGATAGAAATACTCTCTTTATCTGTAACACCGCTTCCGGAGGGATACGCAGCCGTAAAGGGTAATTTAAACTTACCTGGTACAGTACTGTTTACGTTGCAGGTATAAAGGTTTCCACCCTCTGAATTCAATGAAACCACTCCCTGTCCTATGGGGGTAAGGTCGATGGTCACTGATGGGGTTTTAGAGGATACAACCTTTGCCGTGACAGTCGAGAAATCCTTCCCGTCATTCAGGATGAATATGGGGGACGCAGATAAAGTTTCTATAGTCGGGGGTATAAAGTCTCCGTAGAAGGTCAGGTCAAGTTTCGTTGGCAAAGCTCCGTGCTTGTAGGTCACGGAAACAGGTTCGGATGCGACGCCTCCTAGCTTGAAGGTTATCGCTTTTCCATTATATTTCTCAGTACCTAAGACTGCTATTTTGTACTTTCCAGCCTCTTGGAGAAGGTTCGAGCCAACAAGCTCTGAACCTATATATGCAGATATTGTAATTCCGGTACCCGCGTTTGCAGCATCTCCTTTCAGGTTTCCTTCAAACACGTTGGGGATAGAAGGAGGACTGCTGGCAGATGCAGACGGAACAAGGGATAAGCCCAGTAGCAGAATAACCAGGCATGATAAAATTCTTAAATATTTGTCCTTGATAGTCATCGTGTCACCTTGAAATTTTACCATTAATTATGCAGACTTTTTTGAAAAAGTCCTTCAGGGATTCCTTCGAGATCCCCTCCCGAAATCGGATCCGAAAGCAAGCAGAAGTATGCCTGCAACCGCATAAACAATCTGGAAACCTGGAGCACTTTCTGGCTTAGGGGAAGTTTCGGAAGATTCTGCTGCCACTTTATCTTTGGAATTTTCGATTGTATTTTCCAAAGCCTTCATGTTCGGCTCAGGGACTAAACTTTTAATGGAATCGGCTTTGGAACCCTCTGCGGAAACTCCCTGTTCTTTATTATCTGTCAAAGGTTCTGAACCTGTTTTTAAATTTGAATTACTGTTTGAATTACTGTTACTGTTTGAATTACTGTTACTATTTGAATTAGTATTTGTGTTACTGTTTGAATTGCTGTTTGAATTACTATTAGAATTACTTTCAGCACTCTCGGAATAAACTACCTTACCATCAGGCAGTTCGAGGGAGACCACATCTCCGGATTCCCAGGCGACACTGCTTGCAGCATCCTTTCCGTCCACTTTAAAAGTAACCGGTTTTCCCCCATCCTCAGCAGCTCCAGAAATAAAGAGACAGTAATTTCCGGAGGAAGTAGTTGCAAGAAACTCTTTTTCATTAAGGTAAGCTGCAACAACAGTCCCGTTGGGAGCAGGTGTGCCGTCAATCAGGGCAACTCCTGTTACTGTCATCGGAAGCAGCGGAGGGACTGGAGGGACATCCTCTTCTGCCATGCACGGCTGGGAGAATGCCAGGAAAAACAACAATAGTATAGATATTCCTAACAGGCCATTTTTTAATTTTTTATTCATTGTAGACCTCCAATTATATGTGAACAACAAAAAGAAAAAAAACCATTCAGCCTGTTCAGGCTGAATAGTCAGTTGTTCTGGGAATTAGGTTTGCATTAAGTTCAGGAATTCGCTCATATCAAAGCCTGCCGGCCACGTAGAACCATCCGACAGACTAAAGCCTTCTGGCCACGTAGACGAACTCGACGGATCAAAGCCTTCTGGCCACGTATTCGGATCATTCAGATCAAAGCCTGCCGGGAAACCTCCGTTGCCATCGTTCGTATTTCCTATATCCAGGTTGTACGTGTTTTCGATGGATGCGTAGGTACCTTCATCCTTCATGAAGATCCAGTAACCCTGTCCGGGAACCATACCGCCGTTGGACTGAAGGGCTTCAACTGGCTTGGGATCATTTTCACTAAGGGATCCGCTAGAGCCAGATTCGATGCCAGGGATTATGCCGCCCCAACCTTCACCTTGAGAATAAGTGATGAGGTTGGAGAACCTGTAGTCTTTGGCACCTTCAGTATCTAAATTATAGAGCGAAACCAGGGCTTGAGACCAGGGTGTAGCATATGAAGCGGTGTGCCCTATCATGTGCCATCCTGGAGTGAGCTCAAGAGAGGCTGGTACATCAGGATTGGTACCGTCAGTTAACATTCCCTTGAACTTGACATTGGTCACGCGAGCTGCCGGAGTGTAGACCCAGTAGCCTTTGCACGGTTCAATGGTCTCGGGGAATTGCCAGCATGAGCCGTCCCAGTAGAGAACTGTACTACCTTCACCAAAGACCGATGCGCAGGTACAATCATTCGATTCAACGAGTCTCTTCGGTACGGATTTCAGGTTCCAGCCCTGTTGAAGCGTGATATCCATATCTTCATATGTCTGGACAGGACCGCACATGGAGAAAGCAGAGTTGTAGTTGCTGGCGTTGTCCCGAGCAATAACAGCTACCCAGTAGTCCTTGCCGTAGACAATGTCTTCTCCATCGAGTGCTTCAATGCACAGATTCGTAACGCTTGAATTCTCTAATTGCTGGTTTGGAGTCTTTGATCCATCTGTGTGAGTCTCTAACCCAGATGTGTTTACCATTTGCATGTCCTCAATGCAGCCTGGCTTAGATGTGCTGATATAGACTTCATATGGCATACTGGCAAGATCTGTGTCAGTGCTTGCATTCCAGCTAACCATCAGCCCGGGATAATCTCTCGTAGACTGCCAGGAAGTTTTACCCAGTGCATCTTCAACGTTCAGGTTTGCCACAGCAGCTGGGGCAACACTATCAACTGAGAAATCGAACAACACATTAGCCGGGTAGGTTTTGCCGCTTGTACTGTCAGTAATAATTACTGTCCAGTTTTTGTTAATTCCATCTGGTACCGCAGATGTTACGGAATAGGTGCGTTCACCAACAAAGAAGCAACACTCATCGCAATCTCCTTCGGCGCAGCTCACACAGTTGGTGTCATTTTCTTTTTCGTCACAGTTGGGGCAGTCGCAATCATTTTCGTCTTTGCCACATTCGTCACAGATATTTTCTCCTTCGTTACAGTCGTCACAGTCGTCGCAGTCGTCGCAACCCTTTACTTCTACTTCTTTACCGTCAATGAGAAGTTTGACGTCGAAAGGCAGCCCTGCTCCTTCCTCGAATCTGGTCCCGTTAAGATCAGATCCCATAAATTTTCCCGTAACATTGAAGTTGAATGTCGGGTTTGAGGAAACGTACTGTCCTCCAGAAGGAGAAACGAGAGTGACTGTAAGCCCGTCAAGGCTCACATAGAATTTTCGGACTTCACTTGTAACGCTGTTTCCAGCTTCATCCTCAACTGAAACATACCAGTAGTGAACACCGTCATCGAGATCGAGTTTCTTGACTACATATTCTCCAGATTCCATGACTCCGGAACTCGTACCGTCGGGATATATGAGGGAAAGCAGATCTGCTAGATCCATGCCGCTCTCGGAAGCTAGATCATCGAGAGCTATGTCCCCGGGAAGACCTGCAGGTTGTCCATCTACATACAATGTGTATGAGAGATCAAGGTCACTTGCATATTGAGCTGTTAAAGCGTCCTCACAGGTGAAGTTGAGTGTGGTGGAGCCTATTACCTCTTTAAAGCAATCTCCAGGAGAAATAAGTTTTACACTGGGACATTGAGTGTCCACATACAGAGTACGAATGCCACTTGTGTGGGCCTGACCATCATTGGTTTTAACTTCCCAAGTGTGAGAACCGTCAGCCAGTTCAAACTGGAGTTGTTTATATGCGCCAGAGGCTATAATCCCGTGATCTTTTTGAACACCATCGAGCAAGAAAGCGTAGGTAATTTGATTTCCAGCTTGTCCAGCATAATCGTGTGCACTGAAATTGAAGTTGACACAGCTTTCGTTGGCGAACTCGGATTCAGGACTAATTATCTCTATGTACGGATCAACTCCAAATCCACCAAAATCTGGAAACTCTAGCGGGTTTCCGGCAGAGTCAGATGGAGATATCGGGTTTCCGGCAGAGTCTAACGGAGTTATATCTACACCCAAAAGACCACTTAGACCCTCTGGAATCGGGAATTCATAACCAAAGGAATTGCCACCTAGTCCATTCTCACCCAGTGGTGTCATCAGTTCACCAGTCGGTAAATCAGCGCCCACCAAATTTACATTACTAGCGCCTACTAAATTTGCATTACTAGCGCCTACTAAATTTGGAGTAATCGATATCATTGCGCCAGGGACAGATGTATTGAAATCTGCGGTAATGTTTACAGTGTCAAGTCCCGGTCTGAAATCGGTTGCGTTATAGTTGATTATAACGCTCATATTACCAGCGGTCACATTGGCTGGTAAAAAAGAACCGCTTGATTCTGCAAGTGCACTTCCTATCCCTGAGACAAGGAATACAATGAGTAGCGCACTAAATTGTATTGATCTTTGTTTCATGTTCTGCACCTTGATTCCTCAAATATCCAGTTTTATTCAGTTTTGTTCCAGTTTTATTCAGTTTTGTTCCAGTTTAAGCATCGAATATTATTCTTTTTAAATGATATTTTTAAGTAAGGAGATATAGCAGATCCCACCTATTAAAATACAATTCGCTAACAGTCTTTAAATATTAATCCAATAATGGATTAACTTAATAAATAAAAAAGGACTGTTCGGACAATCGTAGTTTATAGTTTACCCCTATTTTTTTCAGCCCAACCCCCTATACATAATTAAACTGAAGAATTTTTATATATCGACAAGAAACCAAACATTTCTCATAAACTCATTTTTGAGAGAAATGTGGTAACCTTTGATCCTGCTGCGGCAAGGAATAAACCCATTAATTCCCGCTGCAATCAGGGAAGCCGTTAATTAATCCTTTTTTGTGCCAGCGCTGAAAATTAACCCGGCACATAAGACGTGTACCTATTAGCGCAAAGCATAAATTTGCCTTAAGTTAAATTTCCACTAACTGTAAACGTTCTATTTTTATATAGAGTACACGACTTAATATATTATCTTATGATGATAATATAGCTAAGATTACACAATAACTGATATAAATCTTTCTGAAAGATTTGGATAATAAAATTTAGACAGATGTAAAAGAGAGAATTCAATACTTTGGATAAAGATTTTTCATATGTGCAAGATAGGAAGAGCCAATATTTAATAAAACATTCGTAGAGAGAATCCACAAAGAATAAAACTTTAATATTTAGAGAGATTTCTCAGATTTTTCTGAAGCCCTGGTAAATCGAAGAAACCATATCATCCTTTTGAAGAATGTAAGCTCGCAACCTTAAAGTGTGGAAAAAACATAATTTAAATAAAAACGTTTTTCATGCGGAAGGATTGGAGGGCTTGAAGTGAGATATACTTTTCAGAATTCTACCGATTTTCCGGTCCAGAGGGATTTTATCCGGGACATGCAGGATTTTATAAGAATTTCAAAGGAAGTCATACCTCTGGAAAAATCAGCTATCAAGATAAAAAATGAGAATAGAGGAAAGATTGCAATTTCCGAAAAAAGGATTCAAGAAATAGACCTGTTTGAAAAAGATATAAGGGATTGTGTTGAAAGCCGTACAGCAGGAATCGATACTGTGGAGATTCTTGATGTCAAAGCCAGAACTCTTGAGGCCTCCTCGACAGTAGCGCTGGCAAAAAAGAATGAAAAACTCGAAGAGCTCGACAGGGAGAATAAATTGGACCTTATGGAGGTTCAGCAGCTTGATACAAGGATACTCTCGGCTCTTAGCCCTTTTTTTGAAGACAGTATATACGGAGCCCAAAACACGTATTATGCTTACATCGAGGATAAAACGCTGAGAGGAAAACAGGTCGGTTTTGTTGACAGCATGCAGTACGAGTTTGAACTTTTATTCACACAGGACACTCTAAAGGTAAAAGACCTGCAAAACCTGACTTTGCCTATATGGTCAAAGAGCGGAATCCTGACCAGGGAAGAAAAAGTAAAGAGACTAGACGTATCCGATTTTTATATCACAAATGTCGAATACGAAGGAAATAACCTGAGAGCTGTACTTGAAGACAACAAAGATCTGGAAAACAGATTCACAATCTCGGCGGATGAGAAGACCTTCCTGATCGTGCACAAGGATTATGAGATTACAGGATATGAAGAACTGGCCGCCGCTTTAAACAGGGACTCTGTCGATGCGTTCATAATAAAGCTCAAAGAGCTTTTTACGGAATCCGTGGGATCAAAGAATCTCAGGCGCATTATGCTTGACGGCAAAAATGTAATCGACGAAAACAGGTTTTTTGACTGCCTCAAGCTAATTGCTTCCATATACGGAAAACTGGTAAATGAATGCATTGAAAAAGGATATACTGAAGGGGAAATTACTATCAAGATCGAAGGGCCCGAAGGAATCAGGACAGAAAAATATCTGGAGAAGTCGGAAGTCTCGAGTGAACTCTCGACCACAGGAAATGAAGGACAGGAACTTGCAAAAATCTTGAGAGTTGCTGAACCCTAAGAGGATTAAGCAGGCGAAAAGGAGAGATCTTGTTGATGCAAGGCCAGAATAAATTTGAATTCTGGGGCGTTCCTGTGCCTGAAATGTTAAAGAAGCTTCAAACAACAGCCGAAGGCTTGAGCGGTTCCGAAAGTAGTCAACGCCTTAAAAAATATGGTGCCAATCTTCTTAAACCAAAAAAACGGTCCGATACCCTTACACTTCTGCTTTCCCAGTTCAGGAGTCCAATTACCCTTATCCTCCTTTTTGCAGCTGGACTTGCCTTTTTTCTCCACGAACCGACAGACACCATAATCATCACGGTTATTATTCTGGTCAGCAGTTTGCTTGGATTCTGGCAGGAAAAAGGAGCTGCTGATGCTTTTGAGAACCTTCTGGCTGCTGTGCAAATAAGGGCGGCAGTGCTCAGAGATGGGAAAGAGCAGGAAATTCCTATCGAACAAATAGTACCAGGAGATATAATAATCCTCAACGCAGGCGATATAATTCCTGCAGACTGCCTTATTCTGGACTCAAAGGATCTTTTCGTTAGTGAAGCAACTCTCACAGGAGAGACTTATCCTGTAGAAAAAATCGCCGGCGTGCTGAAAGCAGAAATCCCGCTTGCGAAGCGCACAAATTCCCTCTGGATGGGAACTAGCGTGGTCAGCGGCAGCGGAAAAGTGCTGGCAGTTTCCACAGGGAAGGAAACTGAGTTTGGAAAAATATCAGAGAAATTAAAACTCAGGCCCCCAGAAACGGAATTTGAAAAGGGGATTTCACATTTTGGATACTTTCTAATGGAAGTTACGATGCTGATGGTAATAACTATCTTCGCGATCAATGTATATCTCCAGCGCCCGATCCTTGACTCTTTGCTTTTCTCGCTGGCTCTTGCAGTGGGACTGACCCCTCAGCTCTTGCCTGCAATTATAAGTGCTAACCTTTCCCACGGCGCAAGAGAGATGGCGCAAAAGAAAGTGATTGTCAAGAGGTTGGCTTCCATTGAAAACCTTGGCAGCATGAACCTGCTATGCTCTGACAAGACCGGCACTCTGACCGAAGGGGAGCTTCAACTCCAATCATTTCAGGACCTCAAAGGAGAACAGAATGAAAAAGTTATACTTTATTCCAGCCTTAACGCCTATTACCAGAAAGGCTTTGAAAACCCGATTGATAGGGCAATTCTTGCACAGAATAAACTCGATTTGGCCGAGTATGAGAAACTGGACGAAATCCCTTATGATTTTGTGCGCAAAAGATTGAGCATTCTCGTCTCAAAAAACGGCACGAACCTGATGATAACCAAAGGTGCGCTCCCTAATATTCTTGAAATTTGCTCCCTGGCAGAGGCTGAACCTGGAAAAACTGTAGAAATTTCCGAGTTAAAGGAATGGATTGAGCAGCAGTTTGAGGAGTTCAGCGAAAAAGGGCTTCGAACGCTGGGGGTTGCGTACAGGGAGATGGGGCAGCAGAAAACTATCGGAAAAGAACAGGAAACAGGGATGATCTTTCTCGGGTTCCTCTTCTTTTTTGACCCGCCAAAGACTGACATTATAAAAACGATAGAAAGCATGGGGCAGCTTGGAATTTCTCTGAAAATTATTACCGGAGACAACAGGTTTGTGGCTGCCAGTATCAGCCGGGAGGTAGGGCTTAAGAACTCAAGGGTTCTAACCGGAAGCGAACTTGATAAGATGAGCAGCGAGGCCCTGATGAAACAGGTAAACGACAATGATGTCTTTGCCGAGGTGGAGCCTAGCCAGAAAGAGCATATTATCCTTGCACTTAAGAAAAGCGGAAATGTCGTCGGGTATATGGGAGACGGCATTAATGACGCGTCTGCTCTTCATGCAGCAGATGTGGGAATCTCGGTTGACAGTGCTGTAGATGTCGCCAAAGAGGCTGCAGAAATTGTATTGATGGAAAAGAGCCTGGATGCACTTGTTGAAGGGGTAAAGGAGGGGCGGAAAACCTTTGCCAATACCCTGAAGTATGTCTTCATGGCCACCAGTGCAAATTTCGGGAATATGTTCAGCATGGCAGGAGCATCTCTTTTCCTGCCTTTCCTTCCCCTGCTTCCTACGCAGATCCTGCTAACTAATTTATTGACTGACTTTCCGGAGATGACCATAGCCACTGATACTGTTGACAAGGAAATAGTTGAAGATCCACACCGCTGGGATATCGGTTTCATCCGCAAATTTATGATAGTTTTTGGTTTAACCAGTTCGATATTCGACTACCTGACTTTCGGTGTTTTGCTTTTCCTTCTTCCTGGGAGGATAGAAGAATTCAGGACAGGCTGGTTTGTTGAATCCGTTATCTCGGCATCCATGATAGTACTGGTAATAAGAAGCAGAAAACCTTTTTTCGGGAGCAGACCAGGAAAATACCTGCTGGCAGCTACCGTGCTGACTGGAGCTCTGACGCTTGCCTTCCCTCTGACACCTTTTGCAGCACTTTTTGGCTTTAAACCTCTCCAAATACAGATTATTTTAATCATTGGAGCAATAATAGGACTGTACGTCCTTACTGCTGAGACGATAAAGAAAATTTTTTACAAAAAAGTGAAATTTTGAGATCTGCCTGCACTGGCAGGAGAAGGTTGGGTTTATGTTTCGGTCATTCCGGTTTTCCGTCTTCATAACCTGCCCCGTCCGGCAGAAAAGGAGTAAAAATTATTACCATAAGCAGCAGTAGAAAAGTGCCATACATTCTGGCTGTTGCCTCAAATGTGGCATAGAATATGAAAATCGCAAGCATGACCCAGAAAATGAAGCTTAGCTGAAGAGCAATCTTTGCTCTGTATAAATTTTCCGCGCTTTCGCTCAAAAAAATGTCCCTCAAACAATCCCCTCCATAAAAGTCCCCAGTAAAAAAAGATTCTCTATCGGATAAATAAGTGTTTATCTGAAACCAGAGTCTAGAGGTCCCAGAGAAATATGAATAAGAGAGAGTTTTAGAGAGATGCCAAAAACCCCAGTAAATCCTGAGCCCGAGAATCTTGAAGGTTGTGGGCTCTGGAATTGTCCGGAATCAGACCAAAGCATCCGGAATCAAACCAAAGCATCTGGATTCTAATAAAACGTCAGGTCTTGATAATTCAAATTTCAACAAACCTGAGCAATTTTTCTCCTTCATGCACGCGCCTGAGAAAATCATCTCTATCAGTGTAGGGAACTCCGGCAATTATCGAATCCGCAGCTTTCCTGCCAAGCCCTGGAAGTTCCCTGATAAGCGAGGACGAAGCCTTGTTGATAGGCAGAGGGTAGAGAATGCCGGTTATCGAGCGCATCCCATGCCCTGTAACGGTAATGTCAACAAATTTCCGCAAAGGCAGGGAAGCAGGGATTCCTACCAGCAGAGGGTATGAACCGAGCTGCCTTCCGAAAGTAATTCCTCTTTCTTGTACCTCACACATTACATCCCTGAGCACCGTGCCTTCGGGAACAATGCGCCTCAGCATTGGGAGGTCAATGTTTTTCCTGACCTTTTCCTTATAGTCCAGAAAGAGTTTCTTGTGTTTCTTCGCGGCTTCGTCCTTTCCGTAGATAGGCGTTCCAGGGAAAGCCATGACCTGTCGGATATTAATCCTGCGCAGGAGCAGCCCCGAATCAAGCACGCACTTCAAAAAATCATAGTTAAGCTGAAAAGTTTTTTTAGATTCTTCCATAAGCCCATGCACAAAATTGATTCCCGGAAGAATTTCAGGAAGCCCATTTGCCCCTCGAACAGCCCCAAACCTGTTTACAAGTTTAATTGCCTCAAAGACTTCCTCGGAAGTTGCCTTAAGGGAATTTGCTGCAATCACTTTCGGGTCGGTACTCTCCATTCCAAAAGCAGCTACGTCGCCTGCTGTATGATATTTAATTATCGTCTTGAGGATCTGCTCCGACTCTTCAGGATAAGTTGCAAGCGTTATCGGGTTTGCATTATCCATATGGAGCACGGAAAGGTTAGGGGCAGAGTTCCGGATTCCCCTGTAGAGCCGTTCTATAACTTCGGGAGAAGGCTTCGGGACAGGCCCTCCGGTATCCGTCCCATAGTACGAGAAGAGGTCAGGTTGTCTTCCGATCCTGAAATAGCGGGCTCCGTGGGAATAAAGGGAGGAAACTTCAAATATCACATCTTCAACAGGCCGGTAATCAGAAGCTCCGTAAAAGGGCTCTGTGCAGAAAGAACAGTGTACCTGCCTGCCGCAGCCCCTGTAGGTCTCAAGCTCGCACATGCAGTACGGAAAATCAGGGTGCTGCCTGATCAGAAAAGCTCCTTTATGCCCCCATCGCCCGATTTCAGCTGTTGTCCTGAAACGGTGTTCTACAGCGTCGGGGTTTCTCAACCCGGAAGGAGAGCTTCTACGAATGCCGCCCCTATCCTCGAATAGGTCATAGACAAAGGATTCTATATCCATTCTGGCAAGCACTGAACCTTCAAGGCTTATTCCGCCTTCCATACCTTTTGCAGCCCTTCCGCCTTCATTGCTGAAACCAAGCCTTATAGGGCCGCCTATCACTTTTACTCCTTTTGCAGCCCGGAAAATAGCCCCGATCTCCCCGGGGGTGATTGGAGAAGCCCGAAGATATTTTCCAGGTACGGTCATGCCTGCAATAATGATAAGGAGATCTGCTTTTCCTATGAGTTCCCCGGCACCGGGAGGATTTCCCCTTAGAGAATCAATAGTAAGGTAGTGAATGTCCTTTTCGGAAAGCCCGCGTTCTCGAAGGGCGCCTGCTATGTACCGAGGGTAGGGTGAAAGGTAGGGAGGAACCCCAAGACAGGCAGGTTCGTCCACATAGCCGTCTATAATGAGTGCTTTCATGTCAGTTCTCGTTTCCTTTGTTTGGTAATCGAAGGTTGAAGCATATGCAACAAAGTCAGATATTAAATTACAGGTAGTTTTACAGTTGAATAATTACAGTTGAATAATTACAGGTGAATAATTACAGGTGAATAATTACAGGTGAATAATTACAGGTGAATAATTACAGGTGAATAATTACAGGTGAATAATTACAGGTATTAACAGCTGATACGGTTTTACTAGAGACATCTAAAACGAAAAGACTGCTGAAGATAGGAATTTTCAGCGCTGGGTACGGTTATAGAAAGCTGAGTTGTGAAAATATCTAAGTCATAATTATAGATAAAAGTTAGAAGTGATATAAAAGGCACTCACAAAAAGAAAATTAAAAAACCTGCCTTAGAAACAAAGAAAATTAGCTAAAAGAAATAATTAGGGCCGGGACCGAGAATCGAACTCGGGTCGTAGCCTCCACAGGGCCACAGGATGGCCTCTACCCTACCCCGGCCACAGGGTCTGGTACTTCAGATTTGAAGCAACCTATAGAAGGAGTTTTTTTATATAAAGTTTTTGCCGGAAAGGGCAGGAGATTCTCTTCAGGGAAAGGAAGGTTTTTGCTTTCCGGCACTCAGGATGCGCAAAATTGGGTTGAAATTACTCCTTGATTGATATCATAGTCCCTTTAGCCTGTCGAGGGCAAGTTTTGCAGCTTTTTCTCCAGACAGGAGCATGCCTCCGAAGACAGGACCCATTCTCGGGGCACGGGTTGAGGCATTTGCAGCCATGCCCGCAACGATCAGGCCAGGATAGATCTCCTGTGTTGCATCAACAGCCAGGCGCTCGCCAACCTCTGACCACATGGGTTTTTCCCCGAGCATCCCGAGTTCCCCGATCTTTGCATTGGGAATTTTCCTGAGAATCGTGTTGCATACAACCGCATCGTGCCCTGTCCCGTCGATTACGAGTTTTGTGCGGATCATTAGAGGGTCTACATGGAGCCTTTGGGTGGTGACAGGCCCCCAGTTGATAACAATTCCCGTAACCCTGTCATTTTCTCGGATCATGACATCTTCAAAGCTCACAAGATTAAAGACCTCAGCCCCGGCTGAAGTTGCACCTGCTATCAGCTTCCCGACAGATTCTACGGAATTTGCCACATAATACCCTGGCTGGTACTCCTTATACCTGATCCCGAAGTCATCCAGGATGCGGCAGGCTTCTTCCTGCACAACTATGCGCGGGAACATCATGCCGCCAGCCCACATTCCGCCCCCGAGAGAAAGCTTCTGCTCATAAATAGCGACCTTTGCCCCTGCTTCAGCCAGGTACTTTGCAGCCACCAGGTTTGCAGGCCCTCCTCCTACAAGTGCCACGTCAATATCCGTGTAGTCGAGGAAGGTTTTAGAATACTCATCAAAAATTGCCCGTGTGATTATGACTTCATCAAGTTCCATTTTAATCTCTCATAAAGCTTATAGAGTTGAAAGTCCGGAGAAAACAGTCCGGTTTTTCAGAAATAAACAAGGGAATTGTTAACCCTGATCTGTCGGAATTAAAATTCACATTTTGATAATTGGCATTGCTTTTAAAGTTATTGGAATTGATGAGAGGCTGGAAAACGGATAGTCATGAAGTAATATTATGGGTGAAACTAATGAAGATGGATAAGAAAAGAGAAATCCAGAAAATCCTATAATATCCAAAAAAGAAAAAAAGCTCTGTAAATACGAGCTTCAAAATGCCGGATTTAATTTTCGATTAAACTTTCTGCTCAGCCTGCCCTCCGTTGTTAAAGAACATTCTATCACCTGCGTTTCCAGAATAGAGAATAAGCTGTCCATTTTCAAGAGTTGCTGATTTTACATCGGTTAAAAGCGCCAGGTATTCACAATCCATGGATTCAGGACGGAGCTGGAGATTTACTTATTTCTTTTTTCTATGATATGCAGTTCTCAAAGGATTATTCGTATGGAAAGTCCAGATTCAAAAATATATAAATAAAAATTTGTAATATCTGATTTAAGATCAGGAAACCAGATTCCTATGCTTCTATAATTGACAAGACTAACCTTATTGATAACAAAATCAATACCTGAATTCGGGGGTAGAGATGAAAATAAGTGCACGGAATGTTTTGAAAGGCAGAGTAAAAAAAATAATACACGGATCCGTCAACTCGGAAGTAGTAGTTGAACTTCCGGGTGGTATGGAAATTACCTCTATTATCACAAAAAATTCTGTCGAAAATCTGGATTTGAAAGAAGGGCATGAGGTATATGCAGTAATTAAAGCCACAAGCGTAATGCTAGCTTCTGACTGACCTGCCTGATTTAGTACTGCATGATGTAAAGCCCTATCAAAAAAATTCTTACTAGCTTAAAATAGATTCCTGGTAACTTACTTTTTAACAGGGAAAATTTAACAATGTAAATTCATAAAAAAGCAAATTTCTAAGAAAACCGGTATCTAAGAAAGCAAATTCTTTTGAGAGCCATATTACTGATAAAGGAGGAGCCATTTTGGAAAAAGAAAGCAAAGAACCATCTTTTCAACCTGAACCGATACCTCAACCGGAACCTCAGCCGGTTCCTTCGCCTGAACCGATACCTCACCCGGAGCCAGAACCGGAACATGAAAACAAGTCAAAGAAAAAAAGGTAACTGCATTAAAACACAGCAGGTATGATCACAAAAGTTTATATAGCTCACTGCGAGCAGGATGAACCGCTTGCCCAGGAACTGGCTCGAGCTCTGTGGGCAGTGGAACTGGAGAGCTTTTCATCCCTGTACAGGAAAGCTCGAATTCTTTCCCTGGCAGAAAGAATACGTTTTGGGATCCACCAATCAGACTGTTTTATCCCGATTCTCACACAGCAGGGCATAGCATCGCCGGAAGTGAACCAGGAGATAGGTCTGGCTGTAGGGACCGATCAGCTAATAATTCCGCTCGTAGAGACAGGAGTAGAGTTACCTGTTCTGTTGCGCCATCTTCAACCTATTAGCTTTTACCCTGAGGCCTATGAAGATGCCCTTGGAAGAATAATACAGAATATAAGGCAGCTTACAAAACTGGACTGGCTGAAGATAAAATGTCCCTACTGCGGAGAGGAAATGACCCAGTATATCTCACCGGAAGAAGAGGTAGAAAGAGCTCTTCTTGCAGGGACACACCTTGAAACCGTATGCAGCTACTGCCAGAGAAATATTTACCTTGACCCGAGGACCTTCAGCCCGATGCCGTGAGCATTTCTAATACATGAGGGGAAATTTATGGAAAAAAGAGTTAAAGACGAACCAGGAGAGCCCATGGTAGTTCAATCCAAAATGGGTGAAGCTAAAGTAAGTGAATTAGAAGTCAAGGGAATAGAGGATCTTACCCCTATGGAAAGGAAACACCTGCTTTTGCAGCTTGCCCGTGATAGAGTGGAAAACAAATCAGCCGGCCCCTGGGAAATAGTTGATGTTATTAGGGAAGAATGGAGAGCCGTTAAAGCTACACTGGCTCAGCCTATAGAAATCGATGTAAGGGATACAGGCAGGGATGCTATCTTTCGGGTATCACTGGATATAACGAAGTTAGAAAGAGAACTCGAAACAGAAGAAAAGGAATAATGCTCTTAAATTTAAGGTTTTTAAACTTAAGGTTGTTTCACCTTCGATAATCCCCACCGTAACCACCATAAGAAGATCATAACCACCATAAGAAGATCATAACCACCATAAGAAGATCATAACCACCATAAGATGGTTCCCATCATATTTTCAGAACCGAAGGAAAAAATAAAAGGATAAAAGTTGAGAAGTGAAAGGATAAAAGTTGAGAAGTGAAAGGATAAAAGTTGAGAAGTGAAAGGATAAAAGTTGAGAAGTGAAAGGATAAAAGTTGAGAAGTGAAAGGATAAAAGTTGAGAAGTGAAAGGATAAAAGTTAAGATAAAAAAATTGAGGTGAGATAGAAACCTCAGCAAACAAATTAAAAATTATAATATGGAATGAAACCACAATCGGATTAAGTACCTGGTTGCGTTACTTAATACCTTTTAGGTTTGCGCTTCGCATAACACTCCCTGCAGTAGACCGGCCTGTCAGGATCCGGTTTGAAAGGCACCTCTGTTTCTTCACCACAGTCTGCGCATGTTGCTTTATGCATAGTTTGCGGCCCTCTACCGTAGTCGCGTTCTCTGCTGGAACCCCGATCTTTACTCTGGAAACTTTTTCTTTCCATTATATTTTCCCCTGTATAATTTTCCGTTAAAGTTCATACTTTAGAGAAGCATCAAATCATTCAAAAGAGCCGCACTTACGGATAGACTATTCCCTGGTGGGTCCCGATGAACTATTGAATAACCAATATTTGTTATGATAATATTTATTGTTGTTGTATTTGAGTTTTAACAATCTCGTGCCTTTTGAGCCAAATGCATCACAATCTATCACAATCTATTCCTGTAGGCTATGCCGTTCCTTCCACGTTGTTACAGCATTTTCCTGAATCGAACTCCAGTCAATGATACGAGTCTCTAGAATTAATGTCAAAGAGTTTCGGCAAAAGGCCGTAATATTTGTATTTACATTCAAGAAAAATGTTATCAGCGTATGTTGTCATAAAAACAGCCCGGAAATTTCGGTCAGTTACTGATTCCCAGAGAAAGAAAGGAGGTCTATTAGCCTCCTACTTTTGGTTGAATCAAGGAGAGCTTTTTGCGCGCTCCCCATACGATGCCTTACTACTCATAGTAGAGTTATTTTCCATGGAATTCCTTGCTGACGTCTGCAGCATTTTTGTATTCCTTTTCCGGAAGGTCCTCAAGAACCTCAATTACTTCCTTGCTGGCGTCGTGCTTCTTAGCGTGCTTAATAAGATCCTTCTTGTGTACAGGATAATCTATATTTTTTAAAGCCTTCTGAACTTCAATTGGACTGGTTTGCATAATTTCCCCCCATTTTGGTTATTTGCCTTGGAATTCCTTGCTTACATCTGCAGCATTTTTGTATTCTTTGTCCGGAAGATCCTCAAGAACCTCAATTACCTTACTGTTGGCCCCATGCTTTTTAGCGTGCTGAATGAGTTCCTTCTTTTTTACAGGATAGTTTATATCTTTAAGAGACTTCTGAACTTCAATAGGACTTGTTTGCATAAATTTCCCCCATGTTTTGTATATTTTGCTCAGTTCATTACTGACAAAGATGGTATCAATATACCTATGTCAGAAGGTCTTTTCTAATATTATTATTAACTTTATCTAGCACCGTATTTCCTGGCATATTCGATAATCGTCGAAAGGTCATCCTTTTGCAGAGATAACCGCCTGGATATTATGTTACATTACTCTAAACTGCTGGTCAGAAAATTCAGTACTTTTTTGGTTTTGGTGGTGTGATACGTTCGAATTCCAGACGTTCGATTTCCCTAGTAACATGATGAGAGGTGTTATACTCTTTCAGGTATCCCCTTTCAGAAGATCCAGAAAATACCGTTCGCCTGTTTACCTTCGGCAAATTTTACAAGGTCATCTCTGTTTTGCAGGATAACCTATTCTCCTGATGGTTATGAACTCCTCAACCTGATGCAGCTTCCTTTTTATGAGTTCACCTCCCTGGATTCAGGTAACTATTGCCTTTCCCACTTAGTTACCCACCCTCCATTCAGTATTATGTAATATATAATATAAAAAAGAATTCAAACCAAACGTTTGGAAGAAGATGATTATTTAGGTCTAGCAGCTCTTCATTTTTTATTAGTATTGAAAACTGAGGATACCTGAGAACTAGGCTTTTGAGCTAACTCCGATTGTGAACCCAGACTCAGGATATAGCATGATTTAAAAAGGAAGAATTGAGAGAAAAGTCTCTTTACAAAGGTTGTCGGATTGGAAAAATTACTCCATCAGAAAATAAGTTCACTACATCAGGAAATAAGTTCACCACATATAGAGAAAAACTTTCTTGAAATCAACAGAGTCCCAGAATTAACAAAATAAAAAACAGATATTTATAGCTGCCTGCGAAAAAAACAAAAATAACAATTCAGCATAGTCGGTGTTGCTCTCTTGCCAATTAAAGCAAATTCATCAATATCCGTATTAGAATCAGCAGGATGATTAATCCAATAATCAATCTTATAATCCCGACTGTCATTTTATTTACCCCCGTTTATAGATGAATAAAATATAATTTTATATAGAATTATATATAGAATTTAAATCTGCGGCTTGCTTCGGTAAAATCCTCAAGTATCAGGTCAAGCGATAATAAACATGAGTAAACCTGAGAATAAAGGAATTAAGAAGTTATCGTTAAGAAAGAACTTGAATACCATTTGTGAGTTAAATTCGCGGATTGTCTGTAAGTCTATAATGCTTTCCAGCAACATTCCACCTGCTGACCCTAAAAGAGCCTGAATAGGAGTCACAAAAATGGATGCTGCTAAAAAAGCTGCGATCATACCAGAGAGTGTTCCTTCTACGGTTTTTTTTTCCGAATACGGCAACTTATGTCTGCCTATCAGGACTCCTATTGCTGTTGCTACCGAGTCTCCAAATGCGACTACCGCGATAGAAGCATATGCGATTTCCTCAGGAAATAAGGCGAAAGAAAGAGTTATTCCGCAAAGGAGCAGGATAGTTCCTTTAAGAGGCATAGTCTGCTTCGAAGGCCTCCCCCACCTGCACAGAAAGGTGGATAGAGAAAGCGGAAGCATATTTAGCATAATCACGACTGAAACCGCCGCATAGAAGGCGAGCAGGAGCACCAGAACAGGCAGTGCATTGTCTCCAGCTGCCCAAATTAAGAGAATTAAAGTTATGCCTGTGAAGAGATGTATCAACTGGCGCTCAACTTCGCCTTTGAGAGAGGTTCTTCTGTCGCGGTAATCGCACTTTAAGTTCTGGTTATATTCGTTTACCATGAAATCACTTTTTCATGACTTTACACTTGCTTGACCTGACTAACTAACCAGAGTCAAAACATCTGAAAAATAAAAGCCTGGAAGATGATCCTTATTCTCTGTGATTGTGCCTAACAAAAAGATATTTTCTGAAACATATAAATATATACAGAATAAATTTAAAGGATAATATTAGACAGACATTCTGCCATACAAAATAAGTTTGAAGGATAATATTAGACAGATAATCCGGCCTTCAATTTCGGCTTACCAGGAAGGAAGTGCTGATACTCGATACTGAACCTGTTTCCTTGCGAATTTTCAATTGGCATACTCTTAACAATTTTCCGCGGCCTCAAGAAATAAATCCTTCAAAACCAATATAAATGGAGAAATAATATGCCAACGATTGTTCATTTCGATATTCCGGCAGACGATCCTGAGAGGGCAAAGAGCTTTTATGCCAGGCTGTTCGGATGGACGTTTGAAAAGCCTGTAGAAACAATGGAATACTATCTCGTTGAAACTGAAGACCTTGAAGGAAAATCTGGGGCAGGTGGAGGCCTTGGAAAAAGGGGAACTGCAGACCAGAGGATGGTGAATTATATCGGTGTCAGCTCAGTGGATGAGTACCTTCTGAAGGTTGAAGAATTCGGAGGCAAAGTGTTAATGCCCAAAACCGCTGTTCCCGGCTGGGGATACCTTGCACTCTGCATGGATACGGAAAATAACACTTTTGGGCTATGGGAGGATGACGAGAAAGCCAGATGACTTTGATTATCGGGTTTTCCTTATAAAAAGTAAACTTGATAAAAAGTAAACTTGATAAAAAGTAAACTTGAAAGCTTTTTTATAAAAATTTCTTTTAATCGGGCCTGTTACAGCTGTATTTTTCATAAAAAACGAACATGAAATTCTTCGAATAACAGGCACAAATAAATGAAAGTACTTGAAAGCTTTCATGCCAAATGAAAATCTGAGAGGGAACTCTGAGAGGGAACTTATCCCATCTCTTTTAATGCTGGTAAAATGTCTTTTCCGTAAGCTTTGAGGAAAGCTATCTGGTCAGGGGCTGCCGAATGGAAGTAAATATGTGTGAAACCCAGATCAAGATATTTTTTCACAAAACTTATATGGTCTTCAGGATTTTCGGAAAGGCAAACATGTTTTCGAACTGCCTCCGGGCTCACAATTTTCCCGTTCTGAGCAGACATCTCGGGAGTATATATTTTATTCGCGAAAAGCGCAGGGACGAGAGCGCCTGCCCAGAATTCCATAAAACTCTTAATAGATACTTCAGGATCTACCCCATAATCGACAAAAAGCTCTATTGCCTTTGGCATGTTTTCTGTGCTCTTACCTGAATCCTGAGCCCCTTTTTCGAACTGGGAGAGAATCTGCTCATATTTCTGCATATCCGATTCCCCTCCTACGGTCAAAAGGCCGTCTCCATAGTAACCTGCAATATAGGCACTTTCAGGCACTAGAGAGGAGATATAGATCGGAATATCGTTCTTTGGCAGTGTATATAATTTGGCTTTCTTCGTTTGGTAGTAACACCCGTCAAAACTGACCTTTTGTCCGGTCCAGAGCTCACGAATGAGTCCTATTGCCTCTACCATCCGTATCTGACGCTCCTCGTATTCCGGCCATTCGAGAGTTACGGGATATTCATTTAAAGCCTCCCCTGTTCCGACGGCAAGGTATGTTCGCCCCCCGGCAAGCGAAGATACTGTTGCAGCAGCCTGGGCGATAACAGCAGGGTTATATCGCAGAATCGGGCAGGTCAGCCCTGTTCCCAGTTCTATGCTCTGAGTGCTCACAGCCGCCGCACCAAGCCAGCTCCAGATAAAACAGGCCTGTCCGCTTTCACTCCAGGGATGGAAATGGTCACTGGCATCAAGACTTTCAAAGCCTGCTTTTTCAGCAGTTATAGCCTGTTGCAGCATCTCCGACGGAGGAAACTGTTCAGGCGCAATTTTATATCCTAGTTTAAGCAATCTTACCCCCCATTGATTCGTATATAATTTAAGAATTATAAATTATATTAAATAATCATATTCAGACTTAAAAATCATCATTTCAATCTCATGCATCCTGCCTATGAAATAAGCCTTCTTGAGACCTGGATCACAGCAGAAAAAATGAGAAGGAAAAATGAGAAAGAAAAATGAGAAAAAAAGAATGGAAAACAGGAGTAGAAAAATGCAGGTTCGGTTTTGAGCTTAAT
>CAVZFI010000017.1:0-19624 GCA_963774465.1 uncultured Methanosarcinaceae archaeon
GCCGATTTGTATTTTGAGCTGATCCCAAAACTCAAAATTGCTTCTCTAAGAGCCTATCCGTCTCTAAGAGCCTATCCGAAAAGTGGTGTGTGATCTATTGCATCCTTAAAATTGGCAGTAACGTAATCAAACTGATGCTAAATATAAAACCTCTTGAAGGTATATAAAGAGGAACCGTGCAAACCGATACCATCGAACCTGAAATAATCAAAAATTATTCCAGCCGGGAAAGCCTGCTAAAGACCAATGCTGAATTGATTTCTGACTTTCGGAAAAGGGTTAGCGCCCGGCGTTTCCGTGTGGCTGAAGGTGATTCTGTGAAACTCGGATATGTCCGATGTTTGACCAACGCTATATCTCTTCAATCTGCCATTCTCAAAGATATTGAGCTTGATGAGGTCAGACATGAACTTCAAGAGTTAAGGGAGCTGGTCGAAAAGGGCAATATCAATGGAAGGTCAAAATGAATCTCTTGGGAATAAGAAAAGAAATAAGAGAAATCAAGCATACGATTCTCTATAAGTATGAGCCTGTCTGTAAAGCTTTCATCCTCGGAAAAGAAGATAGCCCTATCGAGGACGAGATAGAAGCCTACAGGCAAGATCATCCCCTTACGAGAGCAGTTGTACTAACTCGGAAAGACGGTGGTCACGATGGTTCAGAGTGAGGTCCTTACGGAAACTCAAGAGTTTGAAGGCTCATGTTAATCATTCTTATGTTTCTGTGAGTACTGATTTTTTTTGATTATGCACAGGAAAAAAAATTACAGCCACTCCCGCAAATACTGTGCCTGCAAAGGTGGACACATTTTCGTCGTTAAACAGCATTGAAACGACAGTCGCTGCTGTCGCAATTAATCCACCGATTAGGTATAATAATGAACTACCTAGCAAATCTTCGTTATCGATTTTTGTTGTCCTGAAGTATATTAGGACTTACGCAGTCTGAGGCACTGCGCATCGTTTTCCCCTAACATCTAAAATATCACTATAAATTTAAGTTGTATCTTGGTTTGCTTAAATATATCGTTGATGCTACTCTGTGAATTTTTGTTTTACTTTCAAACCAAGATATCCCGTTTCTGATCGTTTGTACTTCCAGCCTTAGAAAAGCTCTCAATGATAACATTACATGTGCTCTCTGTGATTCTTTTTTTCTTGCCTGGCACTTTTCCACACCACAGAATTGTTTTATTGCTCTATGATATTCTTCAATTTTCCATGACTTGTTAGCCAGGTCTTCTCTCTCTGATTCATCCATATCCTGCACATCTGTTGCCCAGTATTGCGTGTCTTCGTTTTTGGAAACTATCCGAAATACTTTTACAAAATCATATCCCTTGAGATGAACCACAATTCCTTGAGGAGGTATATCAGTTGTCTCGAGAGGCATATTTTTCGTATTATCAGGATTCGCTAAACGATTTGATTTTAATCTTGTTAAAAAATGCCATTGTTTTTTCCTGATAGCTTTGAGATTTTTTATGCTTGCATACCATATATCAAACATGACAAACCTTGGTTCAAATCCGCGTTCTTTGGCCGTGTCAAGCATATCAAGAAAATGATCATTCTTGGTTTTTTCGTCTTCATCGATGTTATAGATACGGAAATCAACAGGTAAGATTTTGTTGCCATCTGTCCATAGCAAGGTAACAAGACCAATTCCCTTAACACTACGATGATGCTTTCCACTCCACAGATAGCGAACAAAACCAATCTTTTCTGAATAGAGCTTGTCCAATGTTGTGTCGTCGACAATCAGATAACCTTCTTTTAGCATAACGAATTTTCTTACTTCGTCCCATAAAGGTTCAGTGTCAGAAGGTTGCTTTTGAAGAAGGCGAGTGAAACAATCTTGGAAGGGAGCATCAGTTGTAGAAGGGTAACCGCGAGCAGCCTCACTACAACTAAAAACGGTAGATGCGGCAATAAGAAAATTAATGTAATCAAGGTCAGTGCATTTGGATGAGTTTATTGACATGACTTTGACCAATTTTATAATTTATCATTAGATAATTATATTTCAAATGATTTTAAGTTTTCGGAGACCTGATCTGCGTGAGTCCTAATTGATATAATATGTTTTAGGAATAAAACCTGTTCGTTTGGGGCGGCATGGGAGAGAATCTGGCAAGGGGAAAAGACCACAGTATAATAGCGGCTGCACCTATCTTTTTACTTCTTGCGGCGGTCTTTGCGGTTATCGTTTCTAAACAGATTAACCTTGGAAAGTTTACGCTTCCATTTTATCTTATGGTAATAGGAATGTTTTTCTTTGCTACAGCTATGGAATCGCAAAATAAAGTCGGAGAATGGCTCGCTTCCCTCGGCTGGACCCTTAACATGCTCGGCTTCGTTCTTTTTTATCAGTACATAACAGGAAACCTGGAAAGCGGAATCTACATGTGGCCACTGGTTTTTCCTGCAGGAATAGGGTTGGGGCAGGTCTGCTACGGAGCGGTTAAAGCAAAAAAAGAACCCTTTGAGCGTGGAAAAGTTCTCATCCAGATAGGGTTTGGGCTATTTATCCTGATCCTGGTATTTTTCAAGCTCTTTTTTCAGTAAAGTTACTCTTTCGGGATTTACTCGTGCCTGAGTGAGTCTACAGGCTTCATTTTTGCGGCCTTCCTTGCAGGGTAGACCCCTGATACAAAACCTACCATAACAGCCACGAAGAATCCGGCTGCTATAAGGCTGAAAGGAAACACGACAGGCAGTTTGAGAAAGGTTTCAACACTGTACGCGCCTGCGATTCCTACTGTGCTTCCGAGAACGCCACCGAAGACTCCGAGCAGAATTGACTCAACCATGAAAAGGAACAGGATATCAAAACCTGTAAATCCCAGGGACTTGAGCACTCCTATCTCCCTTGTCCTTTCTGTAACGCTTACAAGCATGATATTCATGATCCCTATCGAGCCGACAAGGAGGGAGATAAGGGCAACGGCTGTCAGGAAAGAACTGAGGGCTGCCGCCATCATATCGGTTTGTTTCAGAATTTCAGCCTGATTGATAAGGACATACGGGCGCGACTCTTTATCTTCAAGTTCCCTTTCGGAAATCCCAAAACTTCGGGCAAGGCGCTCGTCTACTTCATCCGAGGTCTCCTGAATTGTCGCAGGGTCTTCAGCCATTGCAAAAACCCCGCCGTAGTCCTTTTCACCGAGAATCTCGTTCATGACATCGATAGGGATCAGAACGGCTTCGTTATCGTCGTACGCCTTGACAACGGTATTCTCCGGGTTCTCGATTATTGCCTTAACCTTGAAAGTCTTCGTAATTTTTTCTTCTTCTCCTACCCTGAAGGTTATGTTTATGGAGTTCCGGACCGAAATATTCCGGCCGAACTTATCATTTGCAACCTTGTGGCCGATAATCGCCACGTACCCGTCGTTGTCATCGATAAAATCCCCCCTCTGAAGCTTTGTGTTTGCCACCTCATCGTAAGATTTCCCGACGCCGCTGACCATGATATTCTTGGTTTCTGACATGTATGTGACTTCCGCCGTTTGTGACTTCAAAGGCGAAACTCCCGAAATCCCTGGTGTATTTTCAACGGTCTTCAGCTCATTGGCGTAAAAAAGCTTTGGCTGCATCCCCTGGATAAAAATGAAATTCGACCCGAGATTGGTTACCTCGTTCGTAAAGTGCTGGTTGAAACTTGCCCCAAGGGACACATTTGCAATCACAGCAGCGACTCCTATGACGATTCCGAGCACTGTAAGGGTTGAACGCAGCTTTGCACTTGTAATGCTTCCAAGCGCGATCTTTCCTGCACTGAAAAGGGGGATCATAACGAGAACTCCGTTTTACAGATTTTATGGGGGAAGGATAAAACAAAGAAATAAGATGAAGTTGATTTTCCTTAAACTTTCTTTAAATGAATACATCAAACATATAAATTCTGCTGAAGAGGAGAATATCGCTCCTTAGATAGATAAAAGATTTTTTAGAATTTAAGATAAAATTTCTTACTAGAATAGAAATATCCAGATATTCCATATTGACAGTAATAAATAAATAAATAAATAAATAAATAAATAAATAAATAAATAAATAAATAAATAAATAAATAAATAAATGGCTACTGCAAGAAAATACAAGGAGAAAGAAGACTTGCACAAGAAATATACAGGAAGATATGTCCCTCACAATCCGCCCCGAAACCCCTTCCGACTATCCGGCCGTGACAGAAGTAAACGATCTTGCCTTCGGGCAGCCTGCTGAAGGAAAGCTTGTTGAAAATATGAGAAAAAACCCGAAGTTTATCCACGAACTTTCGCTCGTAGCTGAAGTTGATGGAAAAATAGCTGGCCATATTCTCTTTTTCCCTGTAGTAATCAAATCCGGGAACGGAAAAGGGAAAGAAACAATATCACTTACCCCGATTGCAGTTTTGCCTGAGTTCCAGAAACAGGGAATAGGAGGAGAACTCATAAAAGAAGGGCTCAAAGCCTGCAAGCAGCTAGGATATGATTCTGCGATCGTTCTCGGGCATCCTGAATATTATCCTGAGTTCGGATTTAAGCAGGCAAATACATGGGGAATAAAAGATCCTTTCGGCGTACCGGCTGAAGCTTTTATGGCGCTAGAATTAAAAAAAGGGGCGCTTGAAAATACAGGCGGGGTTGTAGAATATTCTGACTAATTCCTTGAGGTTTGAAAAAGGCAAAGTAGATTTAAAAAAGCAAAACTGCAGGAAAGAAATTCAGAAAGGAGGAGCCAGGCTTGACTCGGCCCTTCGAAATTCAGGCCCAGGAAGAGGAGAAGTCGAGACCAATTTTCCGAGTTCTCTTGCTTTTTCAAGTAGCGTGGGCCTGAAAGAGACTTCAAGCTTATCCGTGCCTGCCGCAATGACGGTTTCCAGGACATCAAAACCCATATAGTAGAGAAGGCCTGCTGTATATTCAAAATATGGTTTGAAGGCATCCCTGTCCGAACTGCCCTGGGAAAAGACAAGAATCAATTTTTTGTTATCAAGTCTGCTCGAAAAATTAGGCTTTAAGAAAGCTGTCAAACGGTCAATAAATAATTTAGTCTGGGCAGTCATCTGCCACATGTAGACAGGAGAACCGAGCACAACAGCGTCCGCAGTCTGGATTTCCTTGTAAAGCGCCTGCATATCATCGTCTATGATACAGCAGCCTGATTCCTGGCATTTGCAGCAGGCATCACAGCCTTTAATATTCAGAGAAGCAAGATTGTAAATTACTTTTTCTGCACCATTTTCGGCAGCTCCGTCGAGAATCGCGTTTACAAGCTTTGCAGTGTTTCCGTTAGTGTTAGGACTACCCACCAATCCAAGAATTTTAATGTTAGAACCCCCGTTCAAAAGTTTAAAAAGTTAGAGTTTCAAACAAAAGTAAACAAAGGTATAAATGACCGATCAGCATAAAAATGTTTCTCCTGTTTAAAAAAGTAAGTAAGTTCACCTCAAAAGCCCGCCAGCAAAAGGAAAGCCGAGGAGAAAAAGGAAAAGAAATCTAGATTCTTTTTCTAGATTCTTTTTCTAGATTCTTTTTCTAGATTCTTTTTCTAGGTTCTTTTTCTAGATTCTTTTTCTAGATTCTTTTTCTAGGTTCTTTTTCTAGATTCTTTTTCTAGATTCTTTTTCTAGGTTCTTTTTCTAGGTTCTCTTCTTCTGTTTTTGTTTAATTTCTCTTTAATTTTAAAAGGGCGAAAGCTCCAAGACTTGCAACAAATATAGAGAGTGCCTGGAATCCTGGAATTGTAGACTTTTTCTCTTCCGGCTCTGCTTTCAGAGGCAGTGCTGTATAGGTATCATAATTGGAAATCGAAACCCCAAGAAAAGCAGAATCGTTTGAATAATAATCTGCGAGGCCAGCAAAGAGTTCCTGTATTGAAAGTTTATCTTTAAAACCTTCTTGCACAGAGATTTCGATTATCCCTCTGGAACCTGCACCTCTTATCTCTCCCATTTCGAGGGCAACGGCATCAACAATATCTGACATGAAGTTGAGCTCTTCAGGGTCCCCAGAATAAGCCCTGATAATAAAAGAATCGACAAAAGGAGCTATTTCCTTAATCTGCTGCGCGGTATAATTGAGCGGAAGGCTTGCTGAGATGGATACATTTCCACCTGCCTTTCCATTGGCAGTTTCAAACAGAGTCCTGTAATCAATTCCGCTTTCTTCAGAGCTTTGTTCTGGAGAGGGTTTTACGTAGATATTGATCCCGTCAAAGGGTGCAAGGGACTTTTCGTTATAATCAAGTACGCTGTTCAAAGATTCCTGACAGGCATCTTCAGCCCCTTTTTCCGTACAGTTCAGGTCTTCCAGAAGCACTGCATGTACTGAGATTCCTTCTTCATGAGCCATTTTCACAAAGCGCTCATATTTCCAGACGTTCTCACTACTGTTCACACTGAGGAAAATGGTGTTTATGCGTGAGGAATTGAGCTCCTTTACAAGAGCAGGGAAGTCGTCGAACCTGTACGGGGAAGAGAGCTTAATTCCGGAAAGGCCTACATTGTATTCAGGAAACTTTACATCTGGAGCACCTGCTTCCTGGCTCAGGTTTTCCTGTGCCTGCGCAAATCCCCCGGAAGCAGAGGTTTCGGAATTCAGTTCAGATCCAGGCGTGGCTTGAGACTCGGAAATAACCTCCGGTTCAGAAACAACCCCTGATTCGGAAACGTTTTTAGAGAGATTTTCAGAGAGATTTTCAGAAATATTTTCTACATAAACTTCGGGTTCTCCCTGGGTTGAAATTACTCTGGCCGTGGGCTCGGTTCCGACAAATTTGCGAACCAGGACGTAGTCAACAGCCATATGGCCCGTATTCTTAGAGGCGTCCTTATAGGAAGCAGCATACAGATAAACGTGCATTGGGAAATTGGTTATAAAATCATTTGAGGCGAAGTCCATTCTTGAGTCCCGCACCCCGTTTTTAAACCAGGCTACTTTGCGAGTATCATTTTCCTCGTACCATGCAATCCCTGAGACATACCATTCTCCTTCAGGAACATTGACGTCAGTAAGATCAAAGAGATTATTTCTTTCCTTCCTGTAAGCTGTTTCCCAGCCCACACGGCTTTCATTGGCAAGCTCGGTCTTATGCTTTATCTCGTTTTTTCTGCTGTCTACCTGGTCTATGAAACCCTGCCACAGCAGAGGCCCTCTGTTATCCGTGCCTGTGGTAACTTTCATTCTCTTGACCACAAACATAGAATTGATGTTAAAACTGTCTTTGCTGTAAATCATAGAAGAGTCATAAGCATGGACCTTGGGAGCTGAAACTTTACAGATTCCATTTTGGACTTCAACCATGCCACCGCCTGCACTTTCAGCGTACCAATCAAGCCCGTTAAGATTGTTGCCGTCAAAATTATCGAAAAAATCAAATGTATTTTCTCCACTGCTTGCAGCCATAGCCCCAGGATTTCCATATCTTATGAGGATTTTACCGGTTCCGTTTGCAGGGAGCGATGGAATTCTGACCCAGATAACAGCTTCCTTATTTTGAAGATCCCACTTCTCAATCCAGTAATTGAGCGTTTTATTCCCGGAGGAAAATCGAATGTCTGAGCCGTCGCTTTTTGCCTTTGAAAAGTCAAAATTCGAAGAGTTCAAACCGATGGGGACAGGGTATTCTGTCAGGGTTTTACCTGCATTCTCAGTAATGACAATTATCTGGGAGTTATTCCATGAGTTATCGCCCGAGGACAGAGTCCACATGTCATCCATGCTAGCCAGGGCGCAGCCTGTGAATAATAACATCAAAAATACAAAAACAATCCCGCATACGGTAAATCTTTTTTCCATAATTAGCAGCCTCTCGTAAGCCCTTTATCAAACCCGATCAGGTATTAATATCAAGACCTTTACAGATAATGATTATTTACCCAAAAACAATAAACCTTTTCATAAATACCTGTCTAAAATAATAAAGATAATGATATTAGTAATTGTGATAAAAATTGAAAAATGGCGAAGTCCGGAAAGAACAGGAAATCCGAAACTGTAATAAAGAATCTTTGCAATTACAGTTCCGATGACGCTTTTATCCAGCACCGAACTGAGAAAACTTGTACAGGCAAAGCCTTCTTTGCTTGAAAATGCGGTTGACATAGAAACCCAGATCCAGCCTAATGGGCTTGAACTTACCCTGAAAGAGGTAAAAACAATAGAAGGCCCTGGAGCTGTGGATTTTGATAATTCGGAGAGAAAACTTCCAGCTGGAAAAACCCTTGAATTCGGGAGCGACGGCTGGATTCACCTTCCAGAGGGGATTTATAAGGTACTTTTCAATGAGATCGTAAATATTCCCATGAACCTTGCTGCAATTGCAAAGCCGAGGTCAAGCCTGATTCGCTGCGGAGTTACCCTTGAAACCGCGGTATGGGATGCAGGATACAGGGGACGTAGCGAGTCAATGCTGGTAGTTTACAACACTTCAGGCTTCAGGCTAAAGAAAAACGCCAGGATTATGCAGCTCCTCTTTTATACTCTGGACACGGAAGTAGAAAACGGATATTCAGGTGTGTACCAGAACGAAAACACGAAATGAGTTTTTAAAAACGTTTTTTAGCATGGGGTCTGTGAAAGCCGAGCTCCTCCCAGGGTAATAAAAAAATAATGAAACCTGTATCCGTAGAAAAATGTAGATAAACTATATATTATTAATCCGCAATATCACAGCCTATGAGCACTATAGGTAAATCCGTAAGGATGGAACGTATATTCAATCGAAATACAGGTAACGCCATTATTATTCCTATGGACCACGGAGTTAGTGCAGGTCCGATTGAAGGGCTTAAAAACCTTCAGGAGGCTGTTAACAGGGTCGCAGAGGGAGGGGCAAACGCCGTGCTCGGACATATGGGGCTTGCCAAACACGGACATCGGGGATACGGGCATGATGTTGGTCTTATAATCCACCTATCAGCTTCAACTTCCCTTGCCCTTGACCCGAACCATAAAGTTCTTGTAACAACCGTAGAAGAGGCTATAAAAGTAGGAGCTGATGCAGTATCAGTTCACATTAATATCGGGGCTGAAGACGAGTACGAAATGCTGCAGGGGCTCGGTTATGTTGCAGGAAAATGTGATGAATGGGGAATTCCTCTCCTTGCCATGATGTACCCGCGCGGGAAAAAAGTTCGATCCGAATATGATGTGGATGTCGTAAAACATGCAGCCAGAATCGGAGCCGAGCTTGGGGCAGACATAATCAAGACAAATTACACGGGAAGCCCTGAGACTTTTAAAGAAGTGGTTGACGGATGCCCCGTGCCTGTGATTATAGCAGGCGGCCCGAAGGTGGACTCTGAGCAGGAATTGCTGGAAATGATTGAAGGATCTCTCAAATCCGGAGGGAAGGGTGTTGCCATAGGAAGAAACGTTTTTCAGGCACAGGACCCTACAGGACTTGTCAGGAGAATTGCAAAAATTGTTCACGGGGGCGTGAGTGCAGAAGAGTTAGGGAAAATGGGCAAGTAAGCCTGAAGGAAAAGCCTGGCAGATAAGTAAAAACTGAATTTAATAACCGGACAGAGAGAAAAAGAGAGAAAGAGAAAATTCATTAGTTCCAGTGGAAATGAAAGGGATGTTATATTTTAGAAGGAAAGATCCATTAGAGAGATAAGGAATAAAAATAAGGAACCTGAATAAGGCTTCGGTTAAGTTTCAGGAAAAAGAAATAATACTGAGCCAAAAATTTAAATTTGAGACCCTGGATCCACTTAAATCTCTCATTTGAGAGTTATTTCTCAGCATTTCGTTTCTTTTTCTGAATTTTAGTTTCTTTTTCTGAATTTTATATTCTTTTTTCAATGTTATAAGCCGTGAAGCCATATTTTTAACAACGGCTATGAAGAATACCGTTTCAAGCGTATAAATAAGAATTAAAAGAAGTATTTCCTTAAACATTTAGGAATTTATTTTGGAGTAATTTTTATGTTCGCTGGAAAAATGTTGAGTTAAACTGGGATTCGCGTATATATTCCATGAAAATTAGGCGGTTAACCCATAGATTGCAGTAGAAATAATGGGGCGTTTAAGCTTTCAGGGAAGGGAATAAAAAGATGAAAGGGAATGCATCCGTCAGAATAAATTTCCGCACACAGTAAGTGGATTATAACAGATAAAATTTAAGAAGAAAATACCTCCGAGCGCTTAACAATCGCATCAAAAAGGAAAAGAGAAACACCCTTTCATAAAAATGAAAATATAAGAGAAAAATGGAGAAATAATTAAAGAATATATAGAAGAGAAGCAAAAAAGAGAGAAATAAAAGAAACAATGATAGTAAAAAAATTAACCCGCAAAAGTTTCCAGTGGAAACAAGGGGGTCCCTCTTAGAAGAAATCAAAGAAAAATTAAAAACTCAAAGGGTTTTCATAATAAACAAAATAATTTTGCGAATTAAAAACTAAAACTTGAATAAAAATTCAAGAGGCTTGAAATAAAAATAGGATAACACTGGAGAAAATTAAACTTTTATAAGAGAAAAATTAAGGCGAAGTTAGGAATTAAAGTCAACAAAAGGAACAAGATCGCAACCTGTACATTTCAGGCACATGGTTCTTGCAAGCCCTGGATTAAGCCCGTACTTATTCAGGATCTCAGCTTCAATCCTTGCAAGCTTTAGAAGGCGCTCAGGGGACGGACGTTCTGTAAAACAATCTCCAACCCTGAGAGGGTGTGGATTTACCGGCCGCAGGATAGGAATTACTCCCATTTTTGCAAGAGTCTCGACCCCGGTCCTGACAGAGTCATCACTTTCTCCAAGCCCTATTATAAAGTTGCTGAAAACCCGATTTTTCCCGAAGATATTCACAGCGTCTTTGAGTTTATCCAGAATATAGTCAAGGGAAAGATCCCCGCAAACCTTTTTAAAGATCTCGCTGTCCATAGTTTCAACATTATACTTGACTTCGGAAACACCTGCTTCGTAGAATTTTCTGGAACAGCCTTCTGCAGGGTATACCGAGACTCCAACAGGAACATTGTACTTTTTGAGTGCAGGAAGTAGTTTGAGTACGCGCTCAACTTCTCCTTCTATTGAGGTTTCGACTCCTGAGGTGAGGGAAATGGCTTTGAGATTTCCTGTACTCAGGACCTCGTCAATTATGCTCAGGACTTCTTCCTCACTCTTGACATGCCCCTGCAATTTGGGCACAGGGCAGTATTTGCAGTCAAATACGCATCTTTCACAGAGGGTTATGAAAGCCTGATCAGGACAGTGGGCAGGAGAAGGTTCAAGTTTCCCCAGCGCAAGTTCCTTTCCCTCATAGAAAAGCGCAACATTTCCTTCACCTTCTGCCTTTAAAATGGAAAGCGGAGAATCTGTTTTTATGCTGAGTCTTACCCGCTTTTCCCCTGACCTGAAGAAAACGGAACCTGTACCTGCCCCGGGACCCGCAGTGGAGCCGCGTGCCTTTGGGATAAGTGAAGGATCTACGGAAACTGAACCTATGGAAATAAGGAAAGCTTTCACTTCCGGCTTGATTGGCTTGCTTTGCATGCGGATATTCCTCAATATTATAATTTTTCTGTAGCTCCGGCCTTTTCTCATCTTCACTAAGAAGTATATAAATTATTCTGTGAATATAATATAGGCTGTTGACAGCCAGACCCAAACACGGAAAAAGCTTTTCTCAGACCTTAAACTTGTCCTCTTAAGCCTGAGTTTGGGGTACCTTAAGCCTGAATTTAGGGGTAAACATTCTATTCTGCAAACCTGATATATAAAGCCGGAAAAAAAATCGTCCATACCTGAGCGCCAATTAAATTTCAGGATTAGCAGGAATAAAAAATGGAAAAGCCTAATTTTCACAGGGCATAGGATAGGGCATAGGATAGTATTATAGCGATAGTATAACATTAAAAGGATGGACCAATGTTATAAGGATATGTTAATATTAGACAAATAAAATAGCATTATGTGTTAAAAATATTATATACTGTTAGTGCGTAGTATAACTTGCGTTCTCATCCTTTTAACACCCCACTAGTTAATATCTACTCCACAAGAAAAGGGATAAAAGGAAAGGAATAAAATAACAAAAACTCGCAACCCGTGAGTCCAATACCTCAGTATCTTTTCCCAGACAAAAATAAAAAGCATCTCTTAATACCGTTCGGAACTTCCAGGTTCTTGGGTGAGAACGCAAATCTATTTTTCAAAAATATTACAATAATCACTGGTTTCTTTTCGAATCATTCGCTTCTCAGAAAAAGTTCACTTCTCAGACAAAGTTCACTTCTCAGACCAGATACTCTTACTATGAAAAATAATCTGAATTAGCTAAATCCGGTTTAGATACAATTCTTTTTTGAACTTTATTTTGGATTATTTTTGGTACTGGTCGCGTTTTCAAACATAAATACCTACACAGAACTGCTCCAAATTATACAAACTCGAAAAATACAAAAAGGCACGAAAAACTCACCCCCTAATTTTTCAACCACGGAAAAACCGAAGACGTGGAACAGGTTTAGCTTTAAAAATTAGTCTGCTTGAACTCGTTGAAATCCAATTTTACAAGCCCCTAAATTAGTCCGCTTGAGCGAAGCGAAACGGACCCCGTGCTCCCGAAGCGGAACTCGGGTGGCGCAACTCGGGTGGCGCAACTAGGGTGGCGCAACTAGGTATGTATTGCCAATTTTATATATAAGTAAATAGATTATACATTTCGGACCGCCGCCTAAAAAACAACTTTATTGCAATAAAAAAGGAGAGAGACATGAAAGTTATGATCATAGGGGGTTTTCTCGGAAGCGGGAAAACAACTACCATACTGAAAATCAGCAGGCAGCTCAGTAGCGCAGGGAAAAGGACTGCAATCATTGTAAACGAGATAGGGGAAATCGGGCTTGATGGTGACCTCCTCACAATCCCGGGCATTGTAACTGAGGAGCTTACAAGCGGCTGTATCTGCTGTACACTCAGAATAAGCATGCAGTACACCCTTCAGACGCTTGAGGAAGAGTTTGCTCCTGACATTGTCATTATCGAGCCGACCGGAATTGCTTTTCCAGGGCAGATAAGGGAAGAAATAGAAATAATGGGGCTTTCAGAGCTCTCCTTTACCCCGATAGTAACCCTTGTAGATCCTGGCCGTTTCGGAACCGAAGCAAAAGAGATCCCCAGGTTTATCGAGACCCAGATAAAAGAAGCCGAAATCCTCTGCATAAACAAGATAGATATAACGCCTGTAGAGACTATCCTGTCCACCGAGAAAATGCTCCATGAGATAAACCCTGAAGCACGGATTCTGAAATTCTCGGCAAAACATGGAGATAAACAGTTCGAAAAGCTGCTTCTTCATCTTGCCGTGCCTGGGCTGAAAAAGCCTCAAGAAGAGAAGAAAAACTCAATCGAGCTTTCTGAAGTCTCGGCTTACTCAGTTCTCTATATCCTGTCATCCAGCACTATCAACCCTGAAAAAAGCGCGCGCTTTATAGAAGAGAGCCTTAAGATTATTCAGGACAGAGTCCGGGAAATAAATTCTGAGTTTGTAGGGCATGTAAAGCTTTCCCTGAAACTTCCGGAGTCTACGGTCAAGGGCAGTGTTACCTCCTCTAAAGAACTGCCGCAGGTAGAGATTATTCCGGATCGAAAGAGCGAGAAAAATGAACTCAGGCTGCTTTCAGCAATTACAAAAGTCCCGAAAAATAAACTCACAGAGATCATTGAGAGTACTCTCGAAAAGAACCTTCGGAAATCAGGAATTGCTTTTGAGAAAAAGGTTCACGAGCACGAACATCAGCATGATACTGAAGATCATGATGAGCATAAAAAGGATCAAATGTGCAGGATAGATATATACAGGAAAGATGAATGAAAATAATGTGAAATTCAACTTAAAGATAAGGTGAAAACCTGGAACTTAACCGGGAAGAGTTATAATAACACTTAGCCAATAACACTTAGCCTTTTCGGAACATACAGGAAAGATGAATGAAAATAATGTGAAATTCAACTTAAAGATAAGGTGAAAACCTGGAACTTAACCGGGAAGAGTTATAATAACACTTAGCCAATAACACTTAGCCTTTTCGGAACTTTCAAAAAATCCGGTTTAAATCAATAAAAATGAGAGATGGAGTTTTGTATGAACGAGGAGATCGATGAACTTGACGCTTATTTCGACAAAAAATGCGAACCTACTGAAGGCGAGGCTGTCAAACTGGAACATATGATGATGGAAAAGATTTCCATAAATCCCGCAAGAAGAAAGCTTCTCCGGATTGTAGGAATCTTCGGGAAAACTGAAAAACAGCTAAAGGAAGAATCCGGATTAAACGATTTCTTCTTTAAGTTCCATATGGATTTCCTGCTAAAAGAAGGATTCCTTAAATCTGAAGAAGGAATGTACCGCCTGACGGATGCCGGAATTGCTATGCACGATTCTGTGTGTTAAATAAACATTTTTAACATTCCCTCTATTTATTACTTTCAATAATATAATTTTTGGTCGCGGGCCGGTTAACTCCATCCTGATTTCAGAAGGCTGCCTTTTGCTAAAAAGCGATAAGTTTTTATGTTTGTCTTGTCAATGGCGTTATGACCAAACTTTTCGATATCCTATGGAAGTTTCAAAAACGCCCTATTTAATTTCCAGATATATCGAGCAACCAAAAGGAGTGTGAAAAAATATGCCAGCATTAGTTAATGCAGATGAATGTTCAGGATGCGGAAGCTGTGTCGATGAGTGCCCCTCTGAAGCAATTACTCTTGATGAAGAAAAGGGAATTGCAGTAGTCGACCAGGACGAATGTGTAGAATGCGGTGCATGCGAAGAGGCATGTCCGAACCAGGCAATTAAAGTAGAAGAGTAAAACGGTAATCAATTGGAATAATCTTTTTATTCCATTTTTCTTTTTCCTTTTTATCAATCATTTTTTATCTTTCCGGAGGTAGCTTTTTAGATGGTAGCAATTAAAGCGGGTATTTTAGGCGCTACAGGCGCTGTCGGGCAGAGATTTGTAGAAGCACTTGCAAACCACCCCTGGTTTGAGATTACAGCCCTTGCAGCATCCGAGAGAAGCGCCGGCAAAACATATAAAGAAGCTGCAGGCTGGAGGTTAGACACAGCTATGCCGGAAAGTGTTGAAAATATCGAAGTTGTCCCTGTTGACCCAAAAGACGTAGATGCTGACGTGGTTTTCTCGGCACTTCCTGCAGACCTTGCACTCACAGTAGAACCCGAGTTCGCAAAAGCCGGGTTTGCAGTGGCAAGCAATGCGTCATCCTACAGGATGGAAAAGGATATTCCTCTGGTAATCCCCGAAGTAAATCCGGAACATCTCGGGCTTCTCGAAGTCCAGCAGGATACAAGGGGATGGGACGGATATATCATCACAAACCCTAATTGCTCCACAATAGTCATGACCCTTACCTTAAAGCCTCTAATGCAGTTTGGGCTCGAAACCATACAGGTAGCCACAATGCAGGCGATCTCAGGGGCAGGGTTTTCCGGAGTTGCCGCAATGGCAATCTATGATAATGTAATTCCTTATATCGGAAGCGAAGAAAAGAAGATGGAGACTGAAACCTTAAAGCTCCTTGGAGAGTTCAATGGCTCCGAAATCGTGCCTGCAGACATAAGAGTAAGCGCTTCCTGCCACAGAGTCCCTGTTATCGATGGGCATACTGAAGCTATCTGGGCTGGAATGAGGGATAAACCGGCGCCTGAAGAAGTAAGGAAAGCCTTCCTGAACTTCGACCCCAGGCTGGGAGAACTTCCTTCCGAACCTAAAAAAGCCCTAATCGTAAGAGACGAAATTGACAGGCCTCAGCCGCGTCTTGACCGCAGTATGGGAAAAGGCATGAGCGTCTCAGTGGGCAGGATAAGAGAAGGAATTCGTTATATCGCAATGGGACATAATACCATCCGCGGAGCAGCTGGGGCAAGTGTCCTGAATGCGGAACTGTTACATTCCATGGGCAAGCTCTGATTAAAATTAAGAGAATAAAAGAGGTGAAAAGCAAAAGTCTAAGTCCCTGAAGCTTTTGCTTTTCCAATTTACTTTCCGACTTATCGTTTCCAATTTACTTTCTTACTTAACTTTCTCAATTTACATTCTTACTTAACTTTTCCACTTCACTTTTGCAATTTACTTTTCTAACTTACGGTCTTGCTCAATTGAATCCTTTTCAATTCTCCGGTTTTTTTTGTGATTAAATCAGGCAGTTCGTCTGTCTTTACTTCTTCATGTCTTTTGAGCTTTTCAGGAAAAAAGCTTTCTTGCCGCCTCTTCTGCCCTTCTCATGACTTCTTTTACAGGAACACCGCTGGTTTTTGCTATTTTCTTGCAATCCTCAAACTCAGCAGAGATATTGAGCAGGATGCCTTCAGAGTCCCTGGCAATCTTGACCGCAGTTTCATATATTTGCTCTTCGATCTCGAGTTTAACAGTCTCAATTTTTCGGGCGGCCATCAGTCTGTGCCGGGTAGGGATAACTCTAATCCCCAGAGACCCTGTTTCTATGATAATTTTCCGGGCTAACTTCGCAGTGTCTTCAGGCTTTGCAATTACCTTGATAATATGAGCAGGACGACCTTTTTTCATTGTCGCCGGGATAATTGCAACATCCCTTGCCCCCATCGCAAGCAGTTCCTCGAACAGGTTGCCCAGGACTTCTCCGCTCACGTCGTCAGCATTAGTTTCAAGCACCTCAATTATATCCGGGATCAGGCATGAGTCAAGCTCGGACAGCACTCCCTGAAGCACGTTGGGCCCGGCCAGGTCTGAGTCTCCTGCCCCATATCCTATTGAAATTACCCTGCCCTGAGGAAAAGTTTCCACTGGCCTTGCAAAATGGGCAAGAATAGCAGCCCCTGTTGGGGTAAGAAGTTCCTTTTTCTCACCGCCTCCCCTGAAATAGAGTTTTCCTCTCCTGAGAAGTTCAAGGGTAGCAGGAGCTGGCACAGGCAGAGTCCCGTGCGCACATTCTATTGTCCCGCTGCCCACATTTATAGGGGTGCAGTAAACAGAACCGCAATTCAGGGCATGTATAGCTGCCGAAGAGCCTATTACATCGGCAAGGGCATCATTCTGCCCCACCTCATGGAAATGGAGTTGTTCAAGATCAGGCTGCCCGTGGACTGAAGCTTCGGCTTCCGCCATCTTAAGAAAGATATCAAGAGCGCTTGCCTCCACCTTTGAAGGCAATTTTGCAGCCTTTATTGCGTCCACAAGCTCCGGATATGTGCGGACAGGTTCTTTTCCGGGCACTTTTATCCGGACATCCAGAGCTTTTATCCCCCTTTTCAGAACTTCTGTTATATCCACGGACACATCGACAGAAGCTTCTATCAGTTCTTTAACCGCTTTCCTGTCAGCTCCGAGATCGAGAGCGCATCCGAGGATCATATCCCCTGCTGCCCCTGAAAAAGGATTGAATATAAGTGCTTTCATAAAGACTCCTTTCTGCATTTCGCGTTCAATTTATCCCCACGTTTATTTATCCTTCCTGAGCTTCATTCCCGTTCTTTCCGTGAGTTCCAGCAGCAGCAATCATGTTTGCGATCCGGGCTGCATATGCTCCCGCAACAAAGCCTGCATCAATATTTACTACTGCAAGTGTGGAACAGGATTGGAGCATTGACAGCAGGGCAGCTTTTCCTCCGCCGCCTGCTCCATAACCTGTAGAGACCGGAAGCCCGATTACAGGCACATCGACAAGTCCTGAGACTATTGTGGGGAGCGTTCCTTCCCTGCCGGCTGCAACAACGATTGCTCCAGGCATCATAGATTTTAGCTTATGCAGTTCGGGAATCAGCCTGTGGATTCCTGCAACTCCAACATCATAAACAGTAATAGTTTCACAGCCCATTTCTGAAGCCACAACCCTGGCTTCTTCCGCAGCCGGGATATCTGCCGTGCCTGCCGAAACAATTCCTACGACGCCACCTGTTCTGGGGGCAGGAGTGCCGTCATGGATGATAACTGTGCGGGCCCTGCAGTTCCACTCAAGTTTATCCGGACCGAAAGCCTGCTTTAAGACTTCAACATGCCGTGGCGAGACCCGCGTAATAAGGGCTCTTTTGCTCTCTGCAACCATGATCCTGGCAATCTCCACTACATCTTCAGGTTCTTTGCAGTCGGCAAGGATAGCTTCGACTATTCCTGTCCTGCTTTTCCTGTGAGAATCAAGTTTTGCTATATCCATATAGGATACAAAACCAAGACCACGGGCCTGCTGTTCCGCAGTCTCAACATCCATTTTTCCGTCTTTGACAGCCCTTAGTATATCAGTGAGGTCCATGTACCACCCTTCGCCTAGAAGAATTAGATACTTTAGCAATAAACAGTTTAAATACCAAGTTGTTAGATGCAATTTATTAGTTTGGAGGCTCTTAGAGTTTCGTGCTAACTCGTACAGGTTTGATTTTTATAATTATTTGGGTTGTTGCTTTGTAATTTGAGGTAAAAAATTCTAAAGCTGGATAAGTATAGTTAACTGAACTTGAGGATGAGCAGCGGAAAATGGAGATATTGTTTAATCATTCAATAAAGTCAGCTTAAACAATATCTTCATTTTGTCTTTTTGACACTTCGAATCGTTCTCGCTTTTAAGTCTGCTTCTTGAACATCTCCTTTGCCATGGCAACTCTCTGCTCAAAGTCGGGTCCCTCCAGTTCTTCCACAACGGATTTGAGAACCGTAGGTATGTCAATGTGCTGGGGGCATTTCTCAACGCACTGTCCGCACTGGACGCACAGGGATGCAAACTCGGGTTCCCCGAGAGCGACAGCCCCTCCCAGCCTTGCTGCATACATGAACCGTTCCTCGTCGGGATTACCGACCAGGTACAGGTTGTTATACTCCTCGAAACAGAGTGGAATATTCACACCCGCCGGGCAGGGCATGCAGTACTGGCAGCCGGTACAGCCCACTTTCATCAGTTCACGATACTTGCTCTCCACTCTTTTTATCAGCTGCAGTTCCGCTTCTGTCAGCGAATCCGGGTATGCCTGTTCTGCAATCCTGAGATTCTCCTGAATGTGCTTCTCCTCATTCATACCGGAAAGGACGACCGTGACCTCCGGGTGGTTCCATACCCAGCGGAGTGCCCATTCCGCAGGGGACCTCTTTATCGAGGCTTCGCCCCAGATCTCTTTCACGGCTTGAGGCACGGTTTTTGTCAGGTTCCCTCCGCGGAGGGGCTCCATGATGATAACGCCAAGACCTCTGGAGGCAGCGTATTTTAGACCGGCGGTCCCTGCCTGATTCTTTTCGTCCAGGAAGTTGTACTGGATCTGGCAAAAGTCCCAGTCATAAGCGTCCACTATCCGGTTGAAATCCTCCCCTGCGCCGTGGAAGGAGAAACCTGCATTCCTGATGCGGCCATCAGCTTTGGCTTTGTCAAGGAAATCAGCCACACCCAACTTTTCAATATTGTCCCATAGATCACCAACGAGAGCGTGTATGAGATAATAGTCGATGTGATCCGTTTTGAGTTTCTCCAGCTCAGCATCAAGATATTTATCCATATCATCCCGGCTCTCTATAAGCCACGAAGGAAGTTTTGTTGCGAGTTTCACTTTTTCGCGGTATCCGTCAGCAAGAGCACGGCCTAAGAAAGGCTCGCTCTCTCCCATGTGATAGGGCCAGGCCGTATCAACATAGTTTACTCCCTGATCGATT
>CAVZFI010000018.1:0-10542 GCA_963774465.1 uncultured Methanosarcinaceae archaeon
CTAGAATGAGGAGAACATGAAACAGCAAGATAATGAACTGACGGCATATTGCGGACTTTTTTGTGGGGATTGCATCCGATATATGAGCAAAACCTCTGATTTAGCCTCACAGCTATTAAATGAGTTAAGGAAAGTAAAATACGAAAACTATGTGGAGGTCAAACAGAAGGATGTTAAGGAACTTGGGAATTACGAAGCAATGGTCTCTGCCCTCGAGGCTATCTGCAAATTAAATTGCAATCTCTCTTGCAGGTCGGGAAGCGGTGGGTGTGCACAGGGATGTGAGATTGCAAAATGTGTTAATTTAAAAGGAATTGAGGGTTGTTGGGCATGCAAGGAGTTGGAAGCATGTAATAACTTTGAATTTCTTAGACCATTTCATGGAAATGCCCCACAAAACAACATCAGGAAAATTAAAAAATATGGCCTGGATAAATGGGCTGTCCACAGAGAGGCCATATACATCTGGTCAGAAAAAGTTTCCGAAGAATGATGATCTCATGCTCACTAAATGACTCATGATTCTACTGGAATAAATAATAATTATGCTAGTGATTTTTTATTAGTGATATCTCAATCGCCTTCTTATTAATCAAGCTCTGAACGTGGAACATATATTTTGGCAGGCGGTTTTGAGGATACGTTTGGAATAATTATGCCGGCCTAGCAAGTATCCTCGAGTCGGACGATTATTTGTAGTGCCAATATTAAATCTTCGAGGATATGCTAGTTTATTCCTGAAACTGGGCGGGCGCGAATCTCTGCCGAAGGCGGGTAGAAGAAAATCAAAGTTTTATCCCTGATGGGGGCTGTTGCATCTATCATCCTCTTAGTGATATTAGAGAACAGTCTCCGGTACCTTTTTTTGAGCACTCTTAGGGCTTCCAAAAGTGTTTCTATATCACTATCTTTTTGTGATATCTAACTAAATTATATGTATTGAAAATTATATGTCTATTTAATACAAAATATTAACCGGGAAGTTTATCCGCTATAAAAAACATTAGCGATCGGGGGAATTTTATGGAAACAATGGACGCGATTTTAACCAGAAGAAGTATCCGGAAATATTTGCCAGACCCGGTAAACCGGGATGTGATTGAGAATGTTTTAAAAGCCGGAATGAATGCACCGTCCGCAGGAGACGAGCAGCCCTGGCATTTTGTTATAATCGATCAACATGACCTGCTGGAAAAAATCTCAGAGAGTACATCCATATGCAAAAATGATGAAGGATACGCCCGCTGCAGTGCTTGTCTGCGGGGATCAGAACGTTCCGAAATTCAAAGACTTCTGGATTCAGGACTGCTCAGCTGCGAGTGAAAATATGCTGCTTGCCGCCCATGATCTCGGGCTTGGGGCCGTCTGGATCGGGGTTTATCCCGCTGAAAAGATGGTCCGGGAACTCAGGAGTTTGTTAAATATTCCGGAGCACGTAGCTCCGTTTTCGATTATTGCAATGGGTTATCCGGCAGAGGAAAAATCAGGCAGGCTGAGGTACGATACTTCCAGAATCCATAGTAATTCGTGGTAAAACTTCCGGAATCCATAATGACGCCTGGTAGAAATCAGGCCGCCTTCCAGCTAAATAACGGGGAGGCATGCATGTTACTGAAAGGTATAGTTCATACCGTTTTAATTTTCGCTGAAGCTTTCCTTTACTTTTTATCCTTACGGATTGAACTTTTATATTAAATATCAGATAATTTTTGGAAACGTTCTTTAATTAAAGAGGATAATTAAGTGTAAAATTAAGCAGTAGTTTAGTTGTAAAGAGGGCTGATTTATGAAAAAGAAACTGGTATCAGGTCTTATTTTACTTATAATGCTTTTTGCTGCACTGCCTTATTCAGCAGGAGCTGCCGATGAAGATTTTCTTAAACATACGAGCTCAGGAAACGCTTTCGGAGGCGGAGACAATCTTCAGATTGACCAGGACATTCAGGGAGATCTGGTGCTTGCAGGCTCTCTACTGGAAATAAATGGGAATACTGGAGACGATTTTATTGGTGCAGGTGGGGATATAATTGTTAACGGAAACGTGTCAGGCAATATTATCGCAGCTGGCGGCTCTATAAAGGTAAATGGGAATGTAGGTGGGGATGTAGCAGCAGTAGGAGGCCAGATCTTCCTTTCTCGGGACAGTGTAGTAGGAGGGGATATCCTGCTGGGCGGAGGAGAAGTGATCCTTAACGGGGTCGTTAATGGAAACGGAGAAATCTCAACAGGTACACTTCGAACCGGAGATGGTTTCAAACTTAAAGGGGATCTTAAACTTCAAGCAGAAAACTATCCCTCCAATCTGGGAGATAATATAGGAGGAAAACTAAATATCACAACAAGGCCTGCAACGGAAGACCAGTATCAAGACGTCTATGAAAGATTTGGTATTTTCTCGTTCATTCTCGAGCTGCTTGCGGCCCTTGCTCTTGGTTTTATCCTTATCTATCTTTTCCCGGGTTTTGTAAGTGAACTTGCGAAAATCGTAAAAGATTCTGCATTCAAAGCGGGTACTGGGTTTTTTGATTCTTGTTTTCATTCCGATACTCTCAATAATTCTGCTTATTACTATCTTCGGGTGGAGCCTCTCGGTTCTGACAATCCTGCTCCTAGTACTTGCACTTCTTATCGCGACAGTACCTGTGAAATTGCTTGCAGGGGAGATAATTTATACTAAAATATTCAAAAAGGAAGCCGGAAAAATGGTTTATTACCTTATCGGAGCAGTTATATTTGCAATTGCATATGAAATTCCCTTAGTTGGAGGGTTCATACGCTTTATTGCACTGGTTATCGGATTAGGGGTGATCGTTGCCTGGCTTGGATTACGCTCAAGAGCGACAAGTTAACCGGGCTGGTTTTCAAATTTCTTTTTTTAGCCGTGCGGTTTTTCAGGCAGAATTTCAGGGAAATTGAAGAAAACTGGAAAACTTGAGAAAATTTGGAAACTTGAGAAAACCTGGAAATTTGGAGAAAAACTGAAAAGTGGGAGAGAAGTTTCAGGGAAGAACTTCTTCCCTGTATTTTTCAATTCCGAGCCTGTCAATGAGGTCTCCTATCCTTTCTCCTTCAAGGCCTTCTCTCCTGTAATACTCAAAGGTTTTTTCAAGAATTGAGAAAAGCTGCTCCTCGTCCGCAAGCTCAAGAAGCTTTGTCCCGTGTTTTGGCTTGCGTCCCAGCTTGCCTCCGACAAAGATCGTGCATCCGGTTTTTTCTGCTCTCAGCGCATCTTTCCTGCAGGCTGCTATACATAACCCGCAAAGGATGCACTTTTCCCTGTCTATGCTGGCTTTATCTTCCAGAACCTTTATTGCTTCCATTTTACATGCTTTTTCACAGCGCTTGCAGCCAACGCAGTTTTCTGAGAGAAGTTGTGGTTTTGTCGTACCCATTACTCCAAAATCGGTATCCTGGGGTTTTACGCAGGCAGATGGACAGCCAGTTACTGCGATCTTGAGTTTTTTGGGAACAGTTTCTCCTAAATATTTTTCATCTATCCTGTGTGCTATTTGCTGGCAGTCGATCAACCCATATCTGCAAACCTCATTCCCCTGGCAGGCAACTACTGCCCTTACTCGCTTTCCAGACGAGCCTCTCAAAACTCCCTGCTTCTCAAGTTCAGAACTTGCTTCTTCAGCCTCTTCGAGTTTGACAAAAGGAATCTCAATTCCCTGCCTTGAGGTTATGTGGATATATCCATGTCCGTATTTCTCGGCAGCATCAGCAATTGCACGCAGTTTTTCTGCGTCAACCCTGCCGCCAGTAGCTTTAACCCGCATTGAAACCATGTTTTCCTGCCTCTGAGGCAGAAATCCTTTACTTTTGAGTAAAGACTCATCAATCTTTTTCTCATTCATATAAGGTCACTTGCTGAAAAGGCATTATTATTAATGTATATAAAATTATTATTGATTTTTCATTTACGGATTATTCTCTGATCAGGACAGAGATGCAGGAAAATTGAGAAAGCAAATAAGGGAAAATGTGAGAAAATAAGGAAATAACCTCAAAGGTCAGGGAAATAAGAAAAACCAGAAAAAGTCAGAGAAACGAAAAAACGTTGAACTGCACGAGTATCATATAAAGCGCTGTCCCTGTAAAGATGCTGAGCATGGCATTTCGTTTCCAGAAGTGCAGCCCGGCAACAATGCCTATGGTAAACAGTTCCGGAACCCCGTATGGAGCTGCAAGCCACTGCACGTCCTTTAAGCAGTAGATGACCAGCAGCAGGAGGATCATAGGAGGCAGATTTTTTTCAATAACTGAGAGCATGGCAGGTGGTTCTCTTGAGCCAAAACACATGAACGGAAGAGCCCTTGTTGCAAAGGTCGCAAGAGCTATAACCGCAATTGTTACGAGCATTTGAAGGGTATCTATCATCAGCTTTCCTCCTTTATTTTGTCTTCAACAGGCTGCACGGATGCATGAATCGGCCTGATTTCCTTCTTCGTTTGTGAATCTCTCTGCGTTTTCTGCGTCCTCTGTGTTCTCTGCATTCTCTGTATTCTTTGCATTGATTTTTCCCTGCCCATCAGGATTAAGGTTCCGAGGATAATTGAGGCAAGCAACATATTGTCAGGGCTGAAAAGTACAAGGGAAAGGGCTCCTGCACCCACTGCGGCCAGGAAGGGAAAACGTGCCTCCGAGTTGAAATACTGCTCTATGGTCAGCACAACAAATAGAGCGGTCAGCACAAAGCCCATGCCCTCAAGATTAAGGTCCAGGACAGAGCCAAGTACAGCCCCGAGCACGGAACCTGCGATCCAGTAGAGGTGGTCAAGGGCTGCAATATAAAAGTAAAACCTCGATTTCGAGCTGCCTTGCGGGACTTCTGTTGTTGTAAGGAGAGCGTACGTCTCGTCGGTTAGCGCAAAGACAAGGTAAGGCTTGACCTTTCCGACCCCGGAAAACTTCTCCAGCAGGGACAGCCCGTAAAAAGCGTGCCTGAGATTAAGGAGCAGAGTGGCTATAGCAAATTCAGTTAATCCTGCGCCGGCAGCAAGTAAAGCTACTGCCAGAAACTGGCCTGAGCCTGCATAGACAAAAAGGCTCATCAGGAAAGTGTAGATCCAGTGATATCCTGCACCGTCAAGCAGAAATCCGAACGCCATTCCCAGAGGTATGTATCCGAGTAAAACAGGAATTGTAGTCTTGAAGGCGCTCATGAAAAGGTCTTTATTTTGTTCGCCTGCTTCCTGTTTATCCAGTTCGTTTCTTGCCATGCTTTCTCTTCTGTTTCTCTTGCGAGATCCTTTTCGGAGATGTCTTTTTTCTGTTGCCTGTATGCCGTAATCTTTTTTGAAGAATGAAAAACAAAAATTATATTTATAGTATTTAAATATAGTTAATAGATATACTGAATCCTCTATCCTGCATCTGGCAACGGCTGACTATCCTTAAATTTTTGGCAGTTCTTACAATTTTCAACTGTTTTTACAGTTTTTGACCGGATTTACAATTTCATATGGCTTTTCAAGAATAATCTTACATATATTTTGACAGGGATAATCTTCCAGGCTAAACCAAATTTTGACCTGATCAAACACTGGAAAACGTCTGCCGCTTCTACCATATTGATATATAATTGACATTATATTTATCCGTATGAAGGTTATCAGGGGACTGAATTCGCGGTTTACTTTTATCTTGCTCATTTTGATAGTTTTTATCGCATATATCCGGTACCTGACTGACTTTTATATCTTTGAGGATCGGTCTCTACTGGATGCTCTTCTTATCTCTTTAATTGTAGTTTTTCTAGCCCAAATAATAAATTCCATCATCGGAAATCTTATTCTTAGAAGAGTGTCGACTGCCAAAGACAGATACACTCTGAGGAAAACTGCATCTATACTTATTACAGTACTTGCTCTTGCCTCCCTTTTTGCGATCTGGATTGAGAGAACAAGTACTCTTTTTATTGCTTATGGGATTTTCAGTGCCGGAGTTGCAATTGCACTTCAGGACGTTCTGAGGAATATAGCCGGAGGAATTCTCCTGGTTGTAGCTCGTCCTTTTAAAGCAGGAGACAGGATTCAGGTGGAAGATAATGTAGGTGATGTGCTGGACATAGGAAGTTTCAGCACCACAATTATGGAAATCCGGGAGTGGGTGGATGCAGACCAGTATACGGGCAGGATTCTCAATATCCCGAATAGTTTTGTTCTAAACAAGACGATAAAAAACTATACCAGGGACTATTCTTTTATCTGGGATGAAGCCCGAATTCTGCTGATTTACGGCAGCAACTGGAAAAAAGCCGAAGAAATTGCTTTCAAAGCTGCAGGTCCAATTGTAGGGGAGTTTGAAGACCTGGCACGGAGAGAACTCCGGCTTATGGGAGATAAATACTTCTTTACTACCTACGATGTACAGACAAAACTTTATATGAAAATGCAGGAAAACTGGATCGAAATGCGGTTAAGATATGTGGTAGAGCCCAGGAAAAGACGAGCAATCAACCATCTTTTAATTTCAAGCATTCTTGAGGCTCTTGAGAAAGAAGAAGATATTATGGTAGGAACCGCAACAAGTATCGATCTTATGAATTCTCCGGACAAAGGATAACAAATTACATTTATAACAACATTTTCTTCCGTTTTTTCCTTCCAGTATATCGGACCCTATTGCTTTTGTCCTCTTTCCGTGTGCTTTTTCTCTACTTTTTTCCTACTTTTTCTCTACTTTTTCCCTGCGTTTTCCTACTTTTCTTTACTTTCTTTCCACTGTTTTCTACTTTTTTGTTTCAGTGTTTAGTTTTTCACATACTGAGATGTTAAAGCAGATACGGGTGCCTGTAAAATCTATTTATCTTCACAAAGGATATAATATAAGGAGAGGTAATCCGTGTAAGGGGACATAATTAGCTGTAAAGAGACGCAATCCGTTGTAATTGGCATCCTTAAACCTACTCGTTTTAAAGGAGACTATAGCTGTGGGCCTATTCTTCAATAGCTGGAATGATCTTGGAAGGGTTTTAATTCTCGGAATACTGGGATATATCTCACTTGTACTTTTGTTAAGAGTGTCCGGAAACCGTACACTTTCTAAACTTAATGCATTTGATTTTGTAATTACAATTGCACTTGGGTCTACATTCGGATCATTTATTCTGAACAAAAGCATTTCACTCGCAGACGGAGTAATGGCTTTTACAGTCCTTATAGGCATGCAGTATGTAGTTTCCTGGTTAACTGTAAGGTCAAAGGCTATTAAAAAGAATAATAAAAAGTGAGCCGTCCCTCGTATATTACAATGGGGAATTCCTTAAAGATTCTATGAAGCGCTCAAGAGTGATTGAAGCTGAAATTGAGCAGTCTGTGCGGAATCAGGGATACGCCAATCTTGAAAAGGTGGAAGCTGTTGTCCTTGAGACTGATGGCAGCTTCTCAATTATAAGCCAGTCCGGGAAAGAGGGAAAAGAACCTGATATTGCCGGGCTAAAAGTTTAAAAAATTAGAACTCAGAAATTTTTCCGGGAGCCCGTGTTTGATTCGGAATCTTTCCCGGCTCTTTTATTTGACCTGGTATTTCGGCGGGTAGCGGGGTCTGATTCATATACGTCTCCTACCGGAGGAATATTCAGGACATGGAGTTGTGGAGCCCTGATGTCGTTCTTCTGGAACTCGATCCAGGCTCTTGTATGTACTTCGGACTCAAATTCAAATTCGTCTCTAAGGTCGTTGACATAAGCTTTAGCCCTTAACCTGGTGTAAAACGGAAGGGCTTTATGTAACAGGATAACAGGGCTTCTTTCGGAAATGTAAACATATTTCGAGCTCACGACAGCTTCCCGCAAAATCCTCATTGCGGTTTTTACATCTGATTCTCCTGCAATATACAGATCTATTACAACCATCATTTCCGGAAATCCCATAGTTCCCACTGGCAACGGTTTCATTGAAAATCAGGCTGTTTGGAGCTGTAACCGTGTTATCGTCAGGTGTGACCAGCTTCGTTGCCCTTAGCCCTATATCCGTGACCTCACCGTAATAGTTTCCAATAGTAATTTTGTCCCCTATATGGTATGGTTTTTCAAAAGTAATTACAACTCCCCCGACAAAATCCGCAAAAAGGTCTTTTATTCCAAAACCGATGGCTGCACCCAGAAGCCCTGTCAGAAGAAATAGTTCCGGTCCGAAAATTTTGAATATTTCTCTGAGGACGTAGTAAAAAACCAGAATATAGATTACAAACTTTGTTGCAGGGATAATCATTTTTACTTTTATCCTGCCGCTGCGGCTCAATTTTTCCGAAAGCTTCGATAAAACTGTGGTAATAATTCTGCCGAGCACGTATGCAACGAAAAAAACCAGAAGCATGTTTATGAGGGTTTGAGTCTCTATCGATCTGAGTGTTTCCAGAAGTTGCTCCCTGTCTTATCTCTCCGTCTACCATTTACCACACCAGCCTTAGCTTTTCCAGATATGCAATGACACTACGCAGGGCTTCGGGTCTGACGCGAAAGGATATCGTTTTCAAATTCTAAAATTAGTTCCTGGTTTAGAAGCCGGAAGATAGCTTCATTCACTCTTGACTTAGAGCCTATCATGTCGGCAATTTCATTTTTTTTCAGGCCCTGATATGAAAGAATCAGGCGTAGAACAAAAGCCTCATCATATTCAAGTTCTATATCATACGAAAAGTGGCCTATATCCTCAGGCTTTATGTGAGGATAGTCAAGCCTGAGTTCCCAGATCCTCAGGGCGATGCCAGGGTTACCTTTTGATTCCAGGTGGATATTCTCAAACACCCGGTACTCAGCGGTTTCTTCTTCTTTTTTCTCTTTTTTCTTCAGAAAGCGTCTCTTTAAATATGGGATATTTATTTTCGGAACCGGGATGACAACTTTTCTGCCCAGTGAGGCCAGTTCAAGCGGATACTCTACCACATATATGAGAGCTTCTTCTTCGGACTCTCCACCATTATTAAATATTATCTCTCCTTCTCCGTATCTTTTAAGGATAAGAAGTTTGAGATCTTCTTTTTCGAAAGGAGGGATGATAATTTGTACTGGAAAGTACTTCCCAAGCTCGAAAGCTTCGTTTAAGTATTTCCAGGAATAAAGGTTCCATGTAGTGATAAATATCCTGTCCTGAGAGCTAATCATATCCAGAAATTCATAAAATATATCAAAGCCGCCGGGTCTTCTTATGTATAGAAAGTGACAGTTATCCAGAAGTACTATCCTCTTCGTATCCTCGGGTAGCAAAATCTCCTTTTTATCCCGGACAATCCCGGAGAAAGTGATTTTTGTCACCCTGTTTAAGTTAAGTTTCTCAATTTCATTAATCAGGGTAGTCTTTCCACCAAGGAGTCCGGCTATAATGGCTATGTTGAGTTTTTTTCCAACCTCAAAGTCAGCAATTGCTGTCTGGATTTCTCCTATTTCGTCCCGCAGTCCGAGAATCTCGCCGAAATCCTTCTCTCCGCTCTGCTGAATCCCCACGCTATCCCCTGCCCCTATCTTATATCTCTTATATTATACTTAACAGATGCCGTATTTAACAGGTACTGTTAATGTTTTTTCCAAAATTAAGCTGTTTTAAGGAGCAGGACAGGAGGTCTCAGTCAGGAGCAGGACAGCAGCAGAATAGGAGCAAGAAGCTTTAAGTCTAACCTGATAGGAAAAAATTCTTCTGGAAGCTTTAAACCGAAAGCCTTAAGCTGGAAGTTTTAAATATTTATACCCATTTATAGAGTCTGAAATTATTCTCTGGAATTTATTTCTCGATAATTCCCTGATAATCTCTCAGTAATCTCTCAGTAATCTCTCAGTAATCTCTCAGTAATCTCTCAGTAATTTAGCACGATCTTTTCACGATCCTGCACTATTTAGTACCATTTCGCACTATTTAGTACCGTTTGGCACGAATTTCTCGCTTAGTTCCTCACTTAAATTTTCACTTAATTTCTTTATAAAACTCAACTTTTTCCGGAGAAATAACCGTGGATGACTGGATGATTTCAACCCTTATCCTTTTTCTTGCCCTCCTTATAGTTTACCTGCTCCTGAAATATATCCAGCTAAAAATACGGGTCGAGTCCCGTGCCAGAGATATGTATGAAGACTGGCAAGCGAGGGAGATGGACCGCCAGGTTTCCGAAAAAGCCGATACTCTCTTTCGGACGTGGAAACTTGACGAGGAGAAAAAAATCCGCCTGGACGCGGTAAAGAAAAGCGAAGCCGTTATCCGGGGCAAGGTCACTGAACATCTTATCCCTTATTTCCCTGATTTCGAGTACAACCCCAAAGATGCACGTTTCCTCGGCACCCCTGTGGATTTTATAATCTTTGACGGCCTTTCCGAAGGAGAAATGAATAAGGTGGTCTTTGTCGAGGTCAAGTCGGGAAAAACCGGTGCCCTTTCCCCGAGAGAAAAGCTCGTCAGGGACTGCATAGGCAGAGGAAGAGTTAGCTATGAGATTATTCATAACAGGGAATAACCGGTTGATAACCGCTGGTAATTTCTTTTTCCCGGAGCTGCTCAGTCCTCAGGAATTACTTTTCTTAACCCCAGGCTCTCACCGGTCGCTTTGCGA